>NZ_JAFFQC010000150.1 GCF_016918545.1 Desulfobulbus alkaliphilus
GGCCGGGCTGGTGCTGGCCCTGTTCGCCATTCCGGGCTCGCAGGCGGTGCTGGCGGCGGTGACCGGCGCGGTGGATGGTCTGGCGGTCGCGACGACCGAGGGGACCAAGTTCGTCTTCGGCTATCTGGCCGGCGGGGACCAACCCTATGCAGTGTCCAACCAAGGCGCGCTTTTCACATTCGCCTTCCAGGTTCTGCCGCTGATCCTGGTGATTTCCGCCCTGTCGGCCCTGCTGTGGCACTGGAAGATCCTGAAGTGGATCACCTTGGGCTTCGGCTTCCTGTTTCAGAAGACGATGGGGCTGGGCGGCGCGTCGGCCCTGGCGGTCGCGGCCAACATCTTCCTGGGCATGATCGAAAGCCCGATCGTGATCCGCGCCTATCTGGACAAGCTGACGCGGTCCGAAATCTTCCTGATGATGGTGGTGGGCCTGGCGACAGTCGCCGGTTCGACCATGGTGGCCTATGCGACCATCCTGTCGCCGGTGCTGCCC
>NZ_JAFFQC010000151.1 GCF_016918545.1 Desulfobulbus alkaliphilus
GCGGGTCTCCCTGGCCTGTTACAACAACCGGGACGATGTGGAAGCCCTGCTGGCAGCCCTGCACAAACTCAGTGACTTCTTCTAAGGCAGACAACCGAATGAGTGACCTCGCAACCTATACCCGGATAGGCCTTGAGCCCGACGCCGACACCATCCGCCAGCAGTTTGCTGCGGCCCACGGCTGGGAGAACCAGTACAGGCTCATCATCCAACTCGGCAAACAGCTACCCGTACTGCCCCCCGAGTGGCAGACCGAAGAGCACCGCTTGAAAGGCTGCGAGAGCCAGGCCTGGCTGAAGGGAGAGAAAAGCGAGGATGGTTGCTGGCACTTTGCCTGCGACTCCGATGCCCGCATCGTACGCGGCCTCATCGTCATCGTGCTGGCGGCGCTCGACCACCAACCGTCTGCGGCGATCCAGGCTTTTGATATGGAAGGGTATTTCACCGAACTCGGGCTTGAGAAACACTTGAGCCCGTCACGGGGCAATGG
>NZ_JAFFQC010000152.1 GCF_016918545.1 Desulfobulbus alkaliphilus
GCCCGATCCTGGACGGCTATCTGAAGCACTATCAAACGGGCGCGGCCATGCCGGCCGAACTGGTCAACAAGATCGAGGCCGCCGCCACCTTCAACCAGGGCTATGCGACGGTCAGCTATCTGTCCTCGGCCATCGTGGACATGGACCTGCACACCCAAGCCGTACCGCCGACCGATATCGACGCGTTCGAAAAGGCCAGCCTGGCGCGGATCGGCATGCCCAAGGAGATCGTGATGCGGCACCGCCTGCCGCAGTTCAATCACCTGTTCACGTCGGACGCCTATTCGGCGGGCTACTACAGCTATCTGTGGTCCGAGACGATGGACGCCGACACCTGGGCCTATTTCGAAGAGTCGGGCGACGTGTTCAATCCGGACATCGCCGGCCGCTTCAAGTCGATCATGCTGGCGCCGGGCAACACCACCGATCGCGCCGAAGCCTATCGCGCCTTCCGCGGTCGCGACCCGGACGTGGCGGCCCTGCTGAAGG
>NZ_JAFFQC010000153.1 GCF_016918545.1 Desulfobulbus alkaliphilus
TCCCAATACAGGTCCATCTGGTCCAGCAGGCTCTTCCAGTCGATGGCGTCGGACTGTTTCAGGATGACGTGGTTCACGTCGGCCCCGTCATAGCGATAGCGATCCTGGATAAAGACCTTGGACAGGATCAGGGCCGTGGGCGGGGTGATCTGCACCTGATGGCCATAGACGGTGATCCGGTCCTCGCTGAACCAGCTGTCGGACACGGCGATGGTGCCGTTGGACATGGCGAAGATAACGTCGAAGAAGTGTTTCTCATCCTTCCAGACCTTGGCGATCCAGCGCTCGTCCTCGACGTCGGTTCGGTAGCCGTGCTTCTGGAAGAAGGCCAGGATGCGGGGGTAGTCGCCAGGCTTGCAGAAGACATCCAGATCCTTGGTCGGACGCCGGATGCCGGTGTAGGCCGTTACCGCATAGGTGCCCGACAGCAGGAAGGGGATGCCGCTCTCCTTGAGCAGGCGCAGGCTCTCTTCATAGAAGGCCAGGGC
>NZ_JAFFQC010000154.1 GCF_016918545.1 Desulfobulbus alkaliphilus
GAAATACCTTGCTCTGGATTGCACTGTCAATCGAGTTCGTAAAAAAGTACACAATTGGCAACAACCAGGCACAAGATCAATCAGTTACGAAATGGTCTTGGACAAAACCTTGGAGCGACGCTGCCAGTTGTAGAGCCGCTGGCGCGCCACCGGGAGATCTTCCACCTCCAGGGGATCGAAGCCCCGCTCCCGGAACCAGTGGATGGAACGGGTGGTGAGCACGAACAGGCGGCGGATGCCGAGCCGCTTGGCCCGCTCGGCCACCTTGGCGATCAGCTGATCCCCCCGGTTGGAGTTGCGGTACTCGGGATGGATGGCGACGCAGGCCATCTCGGCCATCGCCTCCTCCATGAAACAGTAGAGCGCCGCGCAACCGATGATGAGGCCGTCGCGCTCGATGATGGTGAACTTGTCTATCTCCATCTCCAGCTGCTCACGGGAGCGGCGCACCAGGATGCCTTCCTCCTCCAGCGGCCGGATCAGAT
>NZ_JAFFQC010000155.1 GCF_016918545.1 Desulfobulbus alkaliphilus
GCTGGGTGCCGGCGCCGCGGGTGGGGCAGGCGGTGTCGCTGGCGGTGTCGCGACTTCCCGGATCCTGTCCAAGCGCGGCTCGCTCACCGCGGATACGCGGACGAATCAACTGTTCGTCTCCGACATCCCGAGCAAGCTTGAAGAGGTGCAGGCCTTCCTCTTGAAGATCGACATCCCGGTTCGCCAGGTGATGATCGAGGCGCGCATCGTCGAGGCGGACGACACGTTCAGCCGCAACTTGGGTGCGAAGCTGGGCTTCGCGTCGAAGACGAATGGCGCTGGTTACGGCAATACCTACACCAACGTGGTGTCGCCGATTACGCAGGGTGCCACGTGGGACAACAGCCCGGCGATCAGCTTCCCCGCCAATGGCATCAACGGCGTGAACGCAGCCAGCGTGGCCGTGAGCCTGTTTAACGCCGGTGCCGGCCGCTTCCTGGCGCTGGAGCTGTCTGCGCTGGAAGCTGACGGCCGCGGCAAGAT
>NZ_JAFFQC010000156.1 GCF_016918545.1 Desulfobulbus alkaliphilus
GCCTCCGACCGTGTTCGCCTCGCCTTCCGCGGCGACCTGAATGGCTTCTCGTTCCACGCCATGGGCTTGCACGAGCCGTTCAACCACAAGCTCGGCGTCTCTACGTGTTGCGAATGTGGAGGCGACAAGGTTGGTCATGGTTGGGTCCTTTTAGCTAGTCCACTGAACGCGCTGCGTAGTTTATCGCTTCAAGGCTGACCGCTCTCCGCAGCGCTCGCGCGATTGCATCGGATCATCCCGAACAAATGCCCTTGGTTCTGCTGGCTCCAAAAGCCCGAACGTCTCCCATCTGCTTGAGACCGCTATCGCACATAGGAACGAATAGCCTCGGGGTAGCTTTGATCTACAGGCGTTACGCCATGGACCGATCCGAGGGGGGTCGGGTTGTCGATCTTGGCGGTATTGGATGCGCATCGGCGTTATCGCACATCTCAAATATCCGATCGCAGAACCCTTCGCCGGCGGGCTGGAGATGCATACC
>NZ_JAFFQC010000157.1 GCF_016918545.1 Desulfobulbus alkaliphilus
CCCTTATCCCCTGCATCGCCGTGCCCGTGTCCATCATCGGTACCTTCGCGGGCATGTTCGCCCTGGGCTACACCATCAATACCCTGACCCTGTTCGGTATGGTGCTGGCCATCGGTATCGTGGTGGACGACGCCATCGTGGTGCTGGAGAACGTGGAACGCATCATGAGCACCGAGCACCTGCCGCCCAAGGAAGCCACGGCCAAAGCCATGAGCGAAGTGACGGCCCCCGTTATCGCCATCGTGCTGGTGCTCTGCGCCGTGTTCATCCCCGTGTCCTTCATGGGCGGCCTGGCGGGCCAGATGTACAAGCAGTTCGCCATCACCATCTCGGTGTCCGTGGTGCTTTCGGGCATCGTGGCCCTGACGCTGACCCCGGCCCTGTGCTCCCTGCTGCTCAAGCCGCATGCGCATGACCATCAGCCGGCCAAGCCCTTCGTCGTCTTCAACTACTTCTTCGGCAAGACCACGCACCGCTATG
>NZ_JAFFQC010000158.1 GCF_016918545.1 Desulfobulbus alkaliphilus
CTGCAATAGTTGCCTGAGCAGGGCAGGCGTAAGGTTTTCCGTTTCCAGCTGATCCAACGCCAGATACAGGCGAGACATGTGAATGCCCCGTGCAGTGGCGTCTACGAGATTGACGCCGGCATCTATTTTCGCGCTGAGGCGTTGGCCGTTGATTAATACCGGGGAAGCAATGCCGCACATACCGACCCATTCAAGCGCTATTGCTTGCTGGGATGACTGCGCGGCGACATCTGGCAAAGTCAGCGCATTCATAAAGTGAGATCCGTCGCAGAGTGTTTTGACATGTTATATTATAACTATAAAGTCGACGATGCTTTTTTGCTGGGGCATACACACAGCAATCTTGAGTACGGATGCTCCCTTATCTGCGGTACAGGCCATGCACAGACGTCAACTGCTCAACTGGCTGCTTGCCAGTTCCGTATTCACATTGCCGCTGGGAATTTCAGCTGCCCAAATTCAGCACGCCAGGCTATGGCG
>NZ_JAFFQC010000159.1 GCF_016918545.1 Desulfobulbus alkaliphilus
GTGATGCCATCTATCTCCATCTCGTGACAGCGCCAGAAAACGCTTGGCCTTTGTCTGGATGTCTACCTCAAAAGCGGACAACCAACTCGGTTCTGGTTTCGCCCAGCTTGCCTCCTCCGCAAGTGCAAGCTGGCTCACTTCTGTGCCTCTTGGATACGCCTGGTATGTCAAGTCGGCTAAAGGCCACGCCCCCGATGCGCATTGATTCGGCTCACGTTTAGGTTTGAACTATCCGCAATGTCCGGATAGCCACCTATCGCTGGAATTCTGAATACGCCAAGCTAAAAGGCATCCAATGCTCTACACAGCCCTGCCTTCTCAACAGGCTCGTTTTCAGGTTTTCCAGCTGGGTTTAAGCGCTGCAACGCGACCAAGCACTGGCCACCGTCGAGCAGGATCAGTTCGTAATCTTGCCCGGCCTTGGGGGTGAAGTGAAAGCTTCGCCTGCAGCTATAGGAATTGCCACCAGAAACATAACCC
>NZ_JAFFQC010000015.1 GCF_016918545.1 Desulfobulbus alkaliphilus
CTGCCGGGGCATTATCGCCCTGCACTGGATCTTGGTGGCATGGTTGCTGTTCAAACAGAGTCACCCTCCTCCGTAGTAGCTGTTGAATAGTGTATTGACCCCAGGGCTATTTGTGGGGAGTTGACAGTCGGGGCATCCGTCCGCACGCCATCTTGATTGCCCGTACCCGTCCGATAAAGTGTCCTTTCATCGAAGGGTCATAGACAATACAGCTGACGCACGGACAAACACTCACGGATTCAGGTCAGTGCAAGGTGATTGATTGCCGGCAGATTCAGCTCTTATCCCGGTCCCGGTCCGTTGCCCATAAGGCCTGGTCGAGATCCCAGAGGATATCTTCGATATCTTCAAGCCCTACACTCAGCCGAACCAGATCCGGTGCGACCCCTGCCTGGAGCATTTCCTGGTCATCGAGCTGGCTGTGGGTGGTGCTGGCCGGGTGAATCGCCAGGCTCTTGGCATCACCGACATTGGCGACATGGCTGAAAAGCTGCAGCCTGTCAATGAATTGCTGCCCTTTTGCCCGGCCGCCCTTGATGCCAAAGGCGATGATGGCTCCTGCGCCATCGGGCATGTAGCGTTGTGCCTGCTGGAAACTGGGATGATCGGCCAGGCCGGGGTAGGAAACCCGGTTGACCTGTTCGTGACTTTGGAGAAACGCAGCCACCTGCCGGGCATTGTCTGTGTGGCGGCGCATACGCAGGCTGAGAGTTTCAACACCCTGTACAGTCAGCCAGCTGTTAAAGGGCGAAGCGCACATGCCCATGTCCCGAAGTGTCTGCACCCGTGCTTTGAGGAGGAAGGCTGCCGGGCCAAGAGTGCTGTACACCAGACCGTGATAGGACGGGTCGGGTTCGGTGAAATTGGCAAAACGGCTGCCGCTCCAGTCAAAATTACCCGCATCCACCAGTAGACCACCGATACAGGTGCCGTGACCGTTGAGGAATTTGGTGGTACTGTGACTGACGATATCAGCTCCCCACTCGATGGGACGGCAGAGGTAGGGAGTGGCCAGGGTGTTGTCGATGACCAGGGGAAGGTCGTGAGCTTTGGCCATGGCGGCAACCTCTTCGAAGGGAAACAGAATCAGGCCGGGGTTGCCCAGCGTCTCGCCATATATCAATTTGGTATTGGGCCGGATGGCGCGGAGGAAGGAATCCGGCTCGGCAGGATCGGCAAAGGTGACCTCAATACCCAGCCGGGGCAGGGTGTAGTGAAGCTGGTTGTAGGTTCCACCGTAGAGACTGCTGCTGCTGACAATATGGTCACCTGATTCACAGAGCGTGAGAAAGGCCAGGGTCTGGGCGCCGTGGCCACTACTTGCCGCCAGACCGGCGATGCCGCCTTCAAGGTCAGCAACCCGGGTTTCGAGTACCTCGCTGGTTGGATTCATGATGCGGGTATAGATATTGCCAAATTCCTTGAGCGCAAACAGATTGGCGGCATGCTGAGAACTTTCAAAGGTGTATGAGGTTGTCTGGTACAAAGGGAGCGCCCTGCTTCCGGTGGTCGGATCAGGTTTCTGGCCGGCATGGAGTTGGCGGGTGCTGAAGCCGAAGCGGCGTTGCGGGGTTGTCATGATACGGCCTCCTGATGAAGGGGATGGGAAAATATTGGGTCCGGCGGACAGGATTGGACTCTGACTGGAAGAGGTGCCTTGTTTTGGCTGCGCTCCAGGCAACGGTTGGACCAACCAATTGGACTGTTGTGGGGTCAATATACCGTATTTGCCTATGATGCACGAATTTCTTGTCAGCTTTTTCGTCGTTTTCTGTCACTTTTCACCAGGCGCGGGATAGTCTCACCCGGAATCAAACGCTGACATTGCCTGCAGGATCAACGGCTGTCGGTCAACTGAATCCGTGACGACTGGATTTTTTTGGATATATCTTGCTGTAATCAGATAATACTTGCAGGAGAAACCTTTGATGATACCCTTAACCAGCCGTCACGCATTCAGGAGAAAGTAAGGGGGGCAGGGAGAACAGGTATGGGACACATGACAGGTAAAGACCTGTATCAAAAGCTGGGCAAACGCCTGGATCAGGCACCGATGCGCACACCCTGGACCCCGATTTTCCGCGAACTGCTGGAGGCGCTCTATTCCCCGGCAGAGGCGGAGCTGGTCTGCCGTCTCCCCTTTCGTCCTTCAACCCTGGCCCGTATTGCGCGCCTCACCGGTGAAACCGAATCAAGGCTGCACGCCATGATGGATGGACTCTGCGCCAAGGGTCTGGTAGTCGATATTTGGAATGGCCAGGAATATCAATATATGGTCAGCCCGATAGTCATTGGTTTTTTTGAGTTCACCATGATGCGCACCGGACCGGATCTGCCCATGGCGCGCTGGGCTGAACTCTTTCGAGGGTATATGTTCGGGGAAAAGGACTTTCTCGCCGCCAATTTCGGAGACGGACAGCAGGTATCGGTCATGCGCGCGCTGCCCCATGAAGAGGCCCTGGGCGAGCACGTCGAAATCCTTGCCTATGAGCAAGCCGTGGCCCTGGTCGATGAGCACAGCGATTTTTCCCTTGGGCTTTGTTCCTGTCGCCACGAAAAACATCACTTGGGCCATGCACCATGCCGCGCACCCATGACGACCTGCACCTCCATGGGCTCCGGGGCCCGGTTTCTGATCAGAAACGGGTTTGCCCGGCCGATGGAAAAAAGGGAGATGCTCGATATCCTCGCTCGGTCCAGGGACCTGGGCCTGACTCTGTCTGCCGATAATGTACGCCAGGGCGTGGGTTTCATCTGCCATTGCTGCGGATGCTGCTGCAATCTGTTGCGGGGGGTGCGGGAAACAGGGTATCCGGGGCTTCTGGTCACCTCCGGTTTTGTGGCCACGTTATCCGAGGCCCTGTGCACTGGTTGCGGCCTGTGCGCCAAGGCCTGCCCGGTGGCCGCCATCAGGATGGAGGCTGAAACCACTGCGGACAAAACCCAACCAGGGGGCAAGACAGCGCGGATCGGCTCCATCTGCCTGGGATGCGGGGTTTGCGCTCTGCAATGCCCCACCGGCGCTCTGCACCTGCAACCACGGGCGCGGAAAGTCCTCCATCCCGAGGACAGCTTTGAACGGGTTCTTCTTCAAGCCCTGGAACGGGGCACCCTCCAGTCTTTCCTCTTTGACAATCCCAACAGTCGGACGCAGGGGTTCATGCGCGGCCTGGTCGGCGGCTTTCTGCGGTTGCCTCCGGTCAAGCAGGCCCTGCTGAGCGATGCTCTACGTTCCCGTTTCCTTGCCGTCCTGCGTCGGGGCACGGAATAGTCACGGTTTGCTGCCGTGGTCCTGAAAACCGGGCGCGGCGACCGAGGAGGATCAACCGCACCCGTTTCCTCCGCTGGCACAGGCGCCTTTGGACGAGCATTTCCGCATCCTGCCCTGAAGACCGGCAAAACCCTGTCCGGTGTAGACCGCCTCCAGTCCTCGTTCGATGAATCCTGCCATGGTCACGACCTGCATCCCCCTGTTCTGCAGTATTTCCCTGGGGGATTCGCCCAGATCGTTGACCAGGATAGCCCGACAGTCTGCGAGGATACGGCTGATATTGAACCAGCGCTGACTTCCTCCACCGGCAGGCGGGGCCGGGCGCTCTTCGAGGCAACGGTACCCGCCTGCATCGTCCTGGCCCCAGATCTGAAAGCGGGTCGCCTCGCCCAGGTGCTGGTTAACCAGTACCCCTTCCAGGGTCGCCACCGCGACATAGGAGCGTTCTTTTTCCCCTTGCGGGGCCGGTATCTGAGCACAGACGCTGAGGCAGCCACGCATCTCCTCGGTGCGGTCCTGGTCAAGCAGGCCGACGGCATCGGCCCGGCAGCGGGTGCAGTGCCGCATCTGGGGCAGGAACTGTTCGGCTTCGGTGCGGATTCGCTCCATCTGCTCCTTGTCCGGTTCGCCAAGGTGTTCGAATGCGGTATCAATATTGGGAAACATGGCCATGCAGTTGAGCAGATCCACTCCCCTTGCCTGCATGGCCGCCGCTACTTCAGGAACATGGTGGTCATTGATGCCCGGGATGACGATGGTGTTGACCTTGACGGTGATGCCGTGCAGTTTGAGCAGATCAATGGCCTGCAGCTGGCGGGCAAGGAGCAGTTCCGCTCCCTGTCGACCTCGGTAGAGCACCTTGCCGTCCCGCACCCAGGCATAAATCCGGGCGGAGATCTCGGGATCCACGGCATTGATGGTGATTGTGAGGTGGGAAACGCCTATCTCCGCCAACTCCGGGACATGGGGGGCCACATTCATGCCGTTGGAGGAAAGACAGAGGATGGTGTCCGGATGGTGCTTGCGGATCAGGCGCATGGTTTCCAGGGTCAGATCGGCATTGGCAAAAGGATCCCCGGGGCCGGCGATACCGGCCACCGAGATGCGCGGTTCTTTTTCCAGCACTCTGTCCATATACACCAGGGCCTGCTGCGGGGTCAGCAGGGTGCTGGTGACCCCGGGCCGCGATTCGTTGACGCAGTCGTACTTGCGGTTGCAGTAGTTGCATTGGATGTTGCACTTCGGGGCAACCGGCAGATGGACCCGGCCGTACTGTCCCTTGGCCTTGACATTGAAACAGGGATGGCGGTTGAAATCGTGTTCGCTGAGCATGATGGGCTCCTGTATCGTTGTTGGGACGGCAGAGTTCACGCGGTTACATATAGAGATAGCCGACCGGAGAATCGTCCTGTTTTTTTGCGATCATGGCATTGGTGATGGTGTCGAACAGATGTTGCGCTCCGGCATAGCCGAGATGGAGAATGCGCTGGCCGCCAACCCGGTCATGGATGGGAAAACCGACCCGAATGAGAGGGATGGCACATTTTCTGGCGAGCGGGTACCCTTTGGAATGGCCGATAATCAGGTCCGGAGACAGCCCTTCAGCCAGCTCGCTGATTTCATAAAAATCCATGCCTTCAAAGACCTGCGGCTGCTCTGTCAGGGTGTCACCGGTGACCTCGGCAATGGCCTGTGCCAGTCTGCCGGAGGTGCCGCCCGAGGCACAGAGCACCGGCTGGATGCCGATTTCCGTGAGCAATGAGCACATGCCGACCACAAGATCTTCTTCGCCGTAGATGATGGCCCTTTTGCCGAAAACATACTTATGGCCGTCGACATAGGCATCCACCAGTCGGCCGCGCTCCTTGGCATATTTTTCCGGGGTCGGCCGGCCGCTCAGTGTTTCCAGGAGACGGAAAAAACGATCTGTTTCTCGAATACCCACCGGCATGCCGATCCGGTGCAGAGGGGTGTTGAATTTAGCCGCCAGGATATCACCACCCGTGGTCAAGGGGCCCAGGGTCGGACCGAACTCGATGGTGGCCCGGGAGCAGCCCATGGCCCTGATCGCTTTTTGCGGCGTCCCTCCTGCCTGGATTTTTTCGTATTCCAGTAACGCCGGGCCATCCATGGTTTCAGAAAGATCCGGCAACAGGGTGTAATTGAGGTCAAAGGCGGCCATAATCTCATGGAGGAGGCGATAGTCCGCGGAACTGACAAAGCCGGGCAGCAGGTTGACGGTCTCGTTTGCTGGTCCACCGGCACTCAACTGGTCCACCATCGCGCCAAGGGCGGCGTGGAACCCTTCCATATGGGTGCCGGAGTAACTGGGGGTGGACACATGGACCAGACTGGGCAGGCCCACCGATCCTTTGGTATCTTCCTGATATTCCCGCAGGTACATGCCCACATCGTCGCCGATGGTCTCTGTCAGACAGGTGGTCGCAATAGCGATGATATCGGGTCGGTATTTGGCGGCCACGTTGGTCAGCCCAAGTTTGAGATTGGGGCCGCCGCCGTAGACCGCATGCTTTTCCGACAGCGAAGATGAGGCAATATCGATGGGTTCGTTGTAATGGCTGATGATATAGCGTCGCATATAGGTGGCGCATCCCTGGGAACCGTGCAGATAGGGCACCGCACCTTCGATGCCTTTGAAAGCCAGGCAGGCCCCTAGAGGTTTACAGAGTTTGCAGGCATTGGTGGTTGAGATATAATTGGGCTTTTTCGCCCTTGGTGGATTCTTGCTCATGACGCTCTCCTGGTCCATCGAGGTTATCGGCTCGATGGAACCGATTTTTTCCGGGGTACAAACTGCCAGACCGGGCTCATCACCGAGGAGTAGACCTCCTGGGCAAAGTTGAGCATGCCTTCGAAACCGGCCAGGGCCTCCTTGCGCTCGTGATTATGGTCGCAGAAGCCGATGCCCAACTTGTAGGCAATGGGCCGTTCCTTGACCCCGCCGACAAAAATGTCCACCTCTTTTTCCTTGAGAAAGGAGGTCAGTTCCAGTGGGTTGGAGTCATCGACAATGATTGTTCCCGGGTCAGTGATGGCTTCCAGTTCCAGGTAGTCTTCCCGGGTGCCGGTCTGGGAACCGACCATAACCACCTGCATATCAATGAGCCGGAAGGCTTTGACCAGGGAAAAAGCCTTGAAAGAGCCGCCGACATAGATGGCTGCTTTTTTACCGCCCAGGGCCTTGCGATACGGTTCCAGAGCTGTGGCCAGTTTCTTCACCTCTTCTTCGACGAGTTTTTTGGTCCGTTCCATCATGGCCGGATCCTTGAAGAAACGGGCAATGTCATACAGTGCCTCGGCCATATCCTCGATACCGAAGTAGGAGACCCGGATCGAGGGAGTCCCGAATTTTTCTTCCATCATATTGGCCAGCTGCATGGTTGATCCGGAACACTGGACAACATTGAGGGCCGCTCCGTGGGCCCGTTCGATATCCGCCACCCTGCCATCGCCGGTGATGTTGGCCACCACCTCGATGCCCATGCGCTCGTAGTACTCGCGAATCATCCAGATCTCGCCGGCCAGGTTGAAATCGCCAAGAATGTTGAGGGAATGTTTGGAGATGGAGCTGGTGTCTCCCTTGCCGATCAAGCGGAACATGGCGTCACAGGCCGCCTGATAGCCGGCTCGTTTGTTGCCTTTGAATCCTTCCGATTTCACCGGAATGACCGGGATACCGTATGCCGCTTCGACCTGGCGGCAGACGGCATCCAGGTCGTCGCCGATGATGCCGACAATGCAGGTCGAGTAGACAAAGGCCGCCTTGGGGCTGTGGCGTTCGATCAATTCTCCCAGGGCGGCCAGCAATTTTTTTTCGCCCCCGAAAATGACATCTTTTTCCTGAAGATCGGTGGAAAAGGAAAGACGATGCAGCTCGGGGCCGGAAGACAGGGCCCCCCGGATATCCCAGGTGTACACGGCGCAACCGATGGGACCGTGGACCAGGTGCAGGGCATCGGCTATGGGGTAGAGAACGACTCTGGAACCGCAGAAGACGCAGGCCCGTTGACTGATGGCACCGGCCAGGCTGTCTTTGTTGCAGACCAGGTTAAAAGGGGCCTCACCTTTGATGTGGATCTGATTTTCCCTCTCCTGCAGTGCAATTGCTTCCATGATCTATCCCCCGTAAACGATTCGCATGTTTGCCACTGCTTTCGCAAGGGGTGTGCCAGGAAGGTGGTTTGCAGAAAAAATATATTAAATATAGTAGGTTATTGCTTGAATGTATTGAAAAGAAGAACGGAGGGATGCGGTTGATTTTGTCGCTTGATCAACAAAAAAGAAGGGGTCAGACACTTTTGTCTGATTTCGGCAGGAGGAAAAGGCGGGTATCTGGAAAAGGCCTTGACCAGGGGTATTTTCTTTGTAAAAGTAGCCGTACTGGGGTGAAAAAACAGGGTACTGTTTTTGCCTGATGGATTCCAGGGGCCTGCTATGACCAAGAAAATATTGATTGTCGAGGACGAACCGCTGATTGGTCTGATGCTGGCTGAAAATGTGCGGGAATTGGGATGCGTGGTAACCGGGGTAGTGACCAGCGGTGAAGCAGCGATTCGAGCGGTGCAGAGGGACCAACCGGATGGCATCCTCATGGATATCAGTCTGAACGGTGTTCTCGACGGTGTCGAAACCGCCCGGGTTATCAAGGCCAGAGAGGATATTCCCATTCTCTTCTTTACAGGGTATCAGGACTTTTCCCTCCACCAGCGGGCCCATGGCGTGCAACCGGTCGGTATTGTCGACAAACTTGATTCCACCGAGGCGATCAAGGAGGCGATCAGCTCTTTTCTGCGATGACTTTTGAGTCCTGGATCCGTGCCCGTTTTTCCGTGCGTCAGCTTCGTTGTTTGTGACCGTTCGATTAATGGAGACTTTATCGGACGGTTAAGGGCAATGAATATGGTGTGCTAACAGATGCTCACGGATTCAGGTGGTAGCTTGTGGGTGAGGCACAAGCCCCAACAAAAGGACTGAAGAATACGCAGGGCACAAGGTGCTCCGCTGAACAGAGAGCATGACAGAGATTTTTCAGGAACCCTGGTCCGGGGCGAGGGTCAGGACACCGGCTGCCACCAGGCTGCGAATCTGCCCGGATGTCAGCCCTGCCAGGTGAATGAGATCGCTGCCGCCTTCACCCACAAGCGGTGGTTGCCGGCGCAGAGCAAAGGAGCGTCCGTCGAGGCGGAGCGGCAGTTTGGGCAGGGCGACTTCGCTGCCGGCGGGGGTCCTGGTTGCCGCAAGGCCACCTGATTGCCTCAGGTGGGGATCGTTCCATAAATCCACCGGTCGGTTGACCGGAGCAAAGGGTATACCTGCCTGTTCCGCCAAGGCGGTCAACTCGGCACTGCTGAGCCGTTGCAGCCGTAGTTCCAGTTCCGGAAAAAATCGCTTTCGCTCATTGATACGGCCCTGATTGGTGGCCAGCAGGGGATCATCGGCCCAGTCAGTAAAACCGAAGGTGGCGCACATCCGCTGCCAATGGCGGTCCGAGGTGATGCCGATAAACACTTGCTGATCGTCGCTGGTGGTGAACAGTTCATATACGGCCCAGGCCCGGCCTCGTTCCGGCATGGGGGGCGGGGGCTGACCGGTGACTGCGGCCCCGGCCATGTGCTGGGCAACAAGCAGGGCCACGGATTCGAACAGTGAGGCTTCCACCAATTGCCCCTGTCCGCTTTGTTGGCGTTGATACAGAGCCGCAAGAATACCGATTACGCCGAAGCCGCCGCTGAGGATATCGGTGACCGAGGCCCCGGCCCGCATCGGCTTGCCGCTGGGGCCGGTCATATACGCAAGCCCGCCCATCATCTGCACCACCTCGTCCAGAGCCGGCCGGTGGGCATAAGGGCCGGGCATGAAGCCTTTAAGGGTACAGAAAATCAACCCCGGGTTTTGTTTACGGCAGATCGGGTACCCGATGCCGAGGCGGTCAACGGTGCCGGGAGCGAAATTTTCAATGAGCACATCAACGTGCTGCACCAGGGTCAGAAAGAGTTCCCGGCCCTGATCGGTTTTCAGGTTCAGGGCCAGACTTTTTTTGTTGCGGTTGAAACAGGTGAAAAAACCGGCCCCGAACCCCTGCAGCCGGCGAGTTTCATCGCCCAGGCCCGCCTGTTCCACTTTGTAGACTTCAGCCCCTAGGTCAGCGAGAATCAGGCCGCAGGCCGGACCCATGATATTCTGACCGAGTTCCAGCACCCGGATTCCTGTCAAGGGTAAGTCTTGGTGAGCCATTTTTTCCTCCATGGATGGTCGCAGCGATACTGCCCATCCATTTTTCGTCCTCCCTTTGTGCCCAGACAACTCTTTATTATAACCTGATTTTATCCCTGAATCCGTGAGCGTTCGTCCGTGCGTCAGCTTCGTTGTTCGTAACCGTTCGATTAAAGTAAACTTTATCGGAGGGTTACGGGCAATGAAGATGGCGTGCGAACGGATGCCCCGAAGGGCGGCGGGTGAAAGTTATTGCCAAGGATTCAGCAGCAATTACAAAATGATTACAGAAAGATATGTCCAAAACAAGAGTCCAGCCGTCACGGATTCAGGTTTATCGTCTTCTTTTCTCAGGCCCGTTCCAGGTTGATGCTTCGCCGGCCAATGCGATAGGCGCCGTTTTTTGCCAGCAGGCGGCCGACAATCGTTTCCGGAGCATCCACCAGGGTATGGTGCGATTCTAAGCGGATTTTTCCCAGTTGACTGCCGGAAATGCCGGAATAATGGGACAGAGCCGCCACCACATGATTGATGCCGATACCGTCGGCCCGGCCGATGTCCAGCTTCAGGGATACCATATCCTTGTCGCGGCCGGCGCCGCCATGGCGGCCAGGGCCGGCGTGTCCGGAGAATGAGCGCGACCCCCGCATATTTTTGCGGATTTTGGGGTTGAACTGTTCTTCCTTGATGGGGGTGATGGGGTCAATGGGACGTTTTTTCTCATCGCTTCTTGCCAGCTTGAGGGCGGCGGCGGCGATATCCGCGGGGTCATGCCCGGTCTGCATGAGCATGTCCACCACCTCCCGTTCCCGGCGGCAGCGACCGCGGCGGATCCAGACTTCCAACTGTTCCATGAGCAGGGCCTGGCGATGATTTTCGATCTGTTGGATGGTGGGCAGTTCCGCCCGGGTCAGCTTGAATCGCGTCAGGTCCTCGATTCTGCGCAGCATCCAGCGTTCCTTCGGGGTCAGCAGGGAAATGGCGATACCATCTCGGCCGGCCCGCCCGGTACGACCAACACGGTGGACATAGACCTCGGGGTCCTCGGGAGGATCAAAATTGAAAACATGGGAAATATCGTCGATATCAAGACCACGGGCAGCGACATCGGTGGCCACGAGGATCTTGACCTGGCCACTGCGAAAGCGGGTGAGCACCTGGATCCGCGCCTCCTGACTGAGGTCGCCGTTGAGTGGTTCCGCGGCAAAGCCTCGGGCGGTGAGCTGACTGGCTAACTCGCCGGTGCCGATCCGGGTGCGGACAAAGATCAGGGCGCTGTCTATAGTCTCCATTTCAAATAAACGGACCAGGGCTGCCACCTTTTCCTGCTGGTTGACCAGATAGTAGCGCTGTTCAATGGTGGCACCGGTCAGTTGCCTGGGGGTGATGGAAACGGTGAGGGGATCGCGCAGGTAGCGGGCGGACAGGCCCAGAACTCGTTTGGAGATGGTGGCGGAAAAAAGCATGGTCTGTCGTTCGGTGGGGATTCGATCAAGAATCAGCTCGATATCCTCGACAAATCCCATGCTGAGCATTTCGTCGGCCTCGTCAAGGACCACGGTACGGACATGGCTCAGGTCGAGAATGTTCTGATTGATGAGATCGAGCAGACGTCCAGGAGTGCCGACAATGATTTCCGTCCCCTGGCGAAGGCTGCGGATCTGCAGCTGATACGATTGTCCGCCGTAGACGGCAAGCACGGTGATCCCCAACTCTTGTCCAAGGCTCTGAATGGCGTCGGCAACCTGGATGGCCAGTTCCCGGGTAGGGGCAAGAACCAGCGCCTGGATACCCTTTTCTTGTGATCGAGGTTTGATGCCCTGCAGCAGTGGCAGACTGTAGGCCGCTGTTTTTCCAGTGCCGGTCTGCGCCTGACCAATGAGGTCGCGGCCACTGAGCAGCGGTGGAAGGGCCGCCTGTTGAACAGGAGTCGGGGTTGTGAATTCGAGTTTGGCCAGGGTCCGCAGCAGGGCGGGGTGGAGGTCGAACTGGGTAAAGGTGGAGACTGTCATCTGCTTGTT
The DNA here is from genome assembly GCF_016918545.1 of Desulfobulbus alkaliphilus. Taxonomy (GTDB): domain Bacteria; phylum Desulfobacterota; class Desulfobulbia; order Desulfobulbales; family Desulfobulbaceae; genus Desulfobulbus; species Desulfobulbus alkaliphilus. Next base: position 11,527 of record NZ_JAFFQC010000015.1, read on the forward strand.
CCTCATGAGGTAATGTCTTGATTGAATTCCCGGGGCGGGTCATGGCCTTGCGGCGAATCCCCTGTTGTCCGTTGACAGATGACCCCCATTGGGAACAAGAGCCTGACTGTCACATGTATCCGTTTTCCCGCCGCTGTTGCGCGTGGCGAGGAAAAACGGTGTATGGTTTTCTGGAACAAAAAACGCCTGACCGGGATGGCACAGGCGACCGTTATGGAATGTTCAAAACGAGAGTGGGGGTAATAAACGCTGTACTTTTATATGAAAGTGTTGGTTCCGGTGGCGGCACCATTCCGGAGTGCTGACCTTTCATTGTCCGTTGTGGCTGGCCAATCTGATCCAGCCATACTGGTTAAAAAATAAATATACTTTGCTTGCATAAAAAAAACAAGTCATCCAGTCTGAGGAAGACCCATCGATGGATTTATTGCTGCCTGAATCCGTGAGCGGGGTGCCCCGTAGGGCGGCTGGTGAAAATTATTATCAAGGATTCAGCTGCAATTATAATCTGATTACAGCTAGCTATAACCAAAACAAGAGCCCGGCCGTCACGGATTCAGGTGCTGTTGACAGGCCGCGGCCAGCAACGGCAGGGTGACCTCGGCATCGCCCTGGAAAAAGAAATTTTTTGCCCGGGTGCTGCTGCCATATCCCCAGGCCGTGAGGGCCTGCTCCCGGTTGCATTCAAAAATGGAGCCGCCGTTGCGGCGGACCAGGCTCGGCAACTCCGCAGCCGGATAGACCTGAGCCGAGGTGCCGATGGCCAGCAGCAGATCGCAGTCGGCGATGAAGTGGTGGATAGCCTCCAGATCACGTACTGCCTCCCCGAAAAGGACCACGTTGGGTTTCAAAGGAAAACCGCACTGCGGACAAATCGGGGTCTCGGAAGAGTGGAAATGGTCGTAGACAGCGGGTTGCAGCAGATCGCACTGCAGGCATTGCAGATGCTGATGGTCGCCATGAATCTCGAACACCCGGCGGCTGCCCGCCTGTTGATGGAGGTTGTCGACGTTCTGGGTGATGATGCCGTGTACCAGGCCTGCTTGTTCGAGTTCGGCCAGGGCCAGGTGAGCGGGATTGGGTTTTTTTCCGAGCAGGACCTTCCCTAAGGCCCGATAGAGTTGCCAAGCCTTGGCTGGGTCGTGGAGAAAGACTTCGAGGGTGGCATATTCTTCCGGAGAGAATACGGTCCACAGTCCTCCCGGGCTGCGAAAATCAGGGATACCACTGGCCACCGAGATGCCTGCCCCGGTGAGAGCCACAACCTTGGTTGCTGTCCGCAGGACAGTGGCGGCCTCGGCAAGGTGGGTTGTTTCGTTTTGAGAAATGGTGATATACATGGGATTCGTCCACGGATGGAGTGCTGGTCAACGGGTACGCCCATCATACGGCGTGGTCAGCCGCAGACGGCCGCAATTGTTATTCGAGGCTTTCAAGGAAGACCCGGTCGTAGACCTCGCGGTAGGTTGCAATGCTGTGTGAATCCAGCCAGCGCTCATACGCACCTCGGTATAGTTGACTGGGACGCTGGCTGAGTAGGATTTTGTTGATTTCGGCTATGATTCGGGCGCCCCACTCGTTTTTGGAGCAACCGACGGCACTGAGCCAGTTGTCGTAATCCTGACTGTTCTCCTCGATAGTCAGGGTCATGAGCTGATCCCGAACCCACAGTTGTTCCGCCTGGAAGAGAGCCTCTTCGGGCAGACCGATGAGGCCGTCGAGACGATTCATCATCAGCATCCGAAAGAGGTTGAGCGACAATTCCTGACCGGTAAACTCGACTACATTGGCCTGGTCGGCGTACTGATGCAGGACCTGGTCGGTGGCGACGCCGTAGGAACGGTCCTTGGATATCCCAATCACCAGATCTTCATTGGCGAGGATATCGGAGAGGCGGACCGTTGGCCGGCCGCCAAAGGTTTGGTATTGATCGGCTTTGATGATGATCACCGCCGGCAGGGTGAGAAAGCTGGGGATGGAGAAATGCATGAACTCCTCCCGTTCCGGTGTCCGGTAGAGACCGATGCTGCAGACTTTTTCCCCCTGCTTGAAGGCATAGAAGTGCCGGGTGATGTTGGTGGTCATGGTCTCATGGTTGTAGCCGGTAAGGTGTTCCCGGATGATTTCGGCGACGACGTCGCCGTATCCCTGCCCCTGAAAGGGACCGCTTTTGATGAAATAAGGGGGCATGGCCGCTTCCATCCACATGACCTCGTCTTTGGCTGATATCGGGTGGGCAGTGATCAGCAGGCTCAGGCAGAGCAGGATGGTGGCGGTATAGTGGCGCAGGGCGATGCTCATGGGCTGGCTTCCGAGTTGGTTGAGAGACCGGGAGGTATGAGATCCGCTGATTGGAGCATGCGGGCGTGTCACGAAAATATGATAATGAATTTTTTTAGCGAATCACCAGAAGGTTTGTCAAGCGGAAATGGTGTGCAAAGGCCTTGCGGCACAAGGACTTTGCTGATCAATCCCTTCGTTTATCTAGGGGGGAGACAGCAAGATTTTCATCCTGCATGGCAGTCAAATGTTCGTCAACCCTGCCTTGGTTGAAGAACAGGAGGGCCAGCAGCCAGCCGTAGGCGAATACGGCCAATACGGCGAACATGGGCAGGAAATACCCCAGCGGGCAGAGGATGAGCACGGTCAACCAGTGGAGGAGAATAACGGCTGGGGAATGAAGCTGGAGAGGGAAATCCCCGTGGCGGCTGATCACCACCAGCCCGCTGATATTCCACCCATAGAGGGCGGTGAAGGCATGGATACGCAGCAGGGGGTACCTGAGTTCCGAGGTGTCTGCGCTGGAAAAGGAAAAAAATATATAGACAATGCCGGTGATTGAGGTGACGAGGAGAAAAGCGATGCCCGAGGTGAGAAAGGCCTTCTGCTGCAAGGGGATGCCTTCATGCCAGTACAGGTAGAGAACCAGGAGTACCGCGAAAAAAAGCAGGGTGGCGATGGTAACCTGGGAGGTGAACATGTCGGCAAGAATAAAGATGAAAAAAACGATGACACCGAGGTTGATGATCCAGAAGGCAGCCTCTTTGAGCACAGTGGTGAGCCGGAGGATCTCATCCTTCATCAGGGTGAAGATGACCGCCATGGAAATGAGCGAAACGGGAAAGGAAAAGCCGAGGAAAAAGGTGTCGAGCGTCAGTTTTTCGATGATGATCCATCCGAGGTACTCGCTGTTGAGGATCACCGGGCTGGAAAGGAACAGTCCCAGGGACAGGCAGAGCAGCGCTGCCTGATGAAATTTCCGGGAGACCCGCTCACGGTGGAGGAACAAGGCGCGGGGAAAACGACTGCCGAAATGAGCGATTCGAACTTGTTCAACCAGCACCCCCAGAATCAATGGCAGAAGCAGAGCCGGTAGGTACCAATGGAAAAAAGCACAGAGGGCAAAAGCCAGCGAGAGCATGAGAAAGATTGCCGTACGCCACGACAGGGCCGCCCTGCCTTCAGTAAAATAGAGCAGCAGGGTACCGCCGCTGCACAGGTTGAACAGAAAAATATGCAGCCGTTCGAAATTGAGAACCGCCGGCGGGACGACGTGATGGAGAAAACCGCAGGCGAGCGCCGAGGTCATCATGACCAGCAATATACTTTTGAAGGCCCAACTCACCCTGGTCTATGCTCCATGTTCACTCCCAGGGCGGATTGAGCTGTTCCAGCGCCCCTGGCTGGCTGTGCCCCTGGTCAAGTACAGCGGCGGAGCAGGGAAACAGGGACGCTGTGGAGAAGATGTTGCTTTCAGGTACTGACAAGCTCTTTCAACGCTGGTTGCAGTTCCGGGTAGGTAAACTGAAAACCGCTTTCGGTCAGTGCTCGCGGGATAATTTTCTGTCCCTGGAGCAGGGAGCGGCCGAATTCGCCCATGATCCATTGAACAGCAAAGGCCGGTGCTGGAAGGATCGCCGGTCGATGCAGCGCTGTGCCTAATTGGCGGGCAAACTCTTTTTGTCTGACGGTTTGTGGTGCGGTGAAATTGAAGGGCCCGCTGCAGGTCTCTGCGCTGAGGAGAAAGTGGATGGCATTGACCAAATCGTCGAGATGAATCCATGGAAACCATTGCTTGCCGCTGCCGAGGGGACCGCCCAGGGCGAATTTGAAAGGCGTTTTCATGGTGGCAAGGGCACCGCCTCCCTTGCCAAGGACCACTCCAAAACGCAGCAGGGCCACCCTGGCCCCTTTTTCAGCAGCTTTGGTAGCCTCTTGTTCCCAGTCCCGACACACATGGGCCAGGAAATCGTCGCCGCCGGGACTATGTTCCGTGACTTCGCTCTCACCGCTGTTGCCGTAGTAGCCGGCGGCTGAAGCACTGAGCAGCACGGCCTGAGTGTTTTCCGGTAAAGCAGCCACCAGGTTTCTGGTGGTGAGGATGCGGCTGTCGTAAATCGCCTGTTTGTATTTGTCTGTCCAGAGGCCAAAAACCGAACGACCGGCCAGGTTGATCAGGGCCTCCTGCTCCGCCACTTGTTTCTGCCAGTCTCCGGGCCGGGTCGTATCAGCGGCGAGGCAGGTCAACTGAGGGTGGCCCTTGAGGGGGCTCCGGCCACTGCTGCCGGTAACCGTTACCTCATGTCCTTCTTCAAGTAGTCGTTTGCTCAGGGCTGTGCCGACAAAACCGGTGCCACCAGTGATCAGAATTTTCATACAAGCCTCCTCTGGAACAAGTCATGACGATGAGGTGACTGAAGCAAGTCACCCGAATGCTCCACAGCATAAACCTCCTGGTCGCAGAGGGCAAAGAGAAAGGAGATGGAGTGGGATTCTTATACGGAAAAGTTGAGGTGCTGTTTCAGAAGCCTGGATCCGTGAGCGTCCGTCCGTCAAAGATTCAGGAGAAGTGCTGGGTATCGATGCGGGGCAGGACGCTGCCACTTAGATCCGTCGGTTCGTCAACGTCCCGCAGCAGCGGCAGGGGGGCAAAAGTGAGCCCGGCTGCCTCCAGACGATGGACCGTGCGTAGAAAGACCTCGGCCGTGGACCAGGGGATATCGCTGAACAGGGAGACAAGCTCAGTTGAGGGGATATCGTCACGTACACCGATGAGATAGTAACCGCCGTCAAGAGCCGGTCCCAGCACCACGGGGCTGTGGTGCAAGCGGTCAAATGCTTCAGCCATAATCGTTGTCGACAGTCCGGGAATATCGCTGCCCACCAGGACAACGTGCTTGGCTCCGGCGTCTAGAGCGTTGCGCAGGGCATGGAGCATCCGTTGACCAATATCGCCCGGTCCCTGTTGCTGGTAGATGAAATCATGGCCGAGCCAGGACTGCATTTCCTCGGTGCTGCCGCCATGGTGGCAGACCACGGTTTCGATTGTTCCATCAAGAGCAAGGCGGCGAACGGATGCCGCAATGGTCTCGGTCATGCTTTTCTGCAGCCTGGCGGCGCCATCAGCTCCCAGGAGCGGGATAAGGCGGGTTTTCGTGCTGCCCGGTTTGGGGTAGCGGGTGAAAAGAATCAGGAGTTGCGCTGCGGCCATGCTATAAGACGTTCAGGGGTTTCTTGGCGGGGCTGGGTTTTTCCGGGTGGGCAAGCTCCGGGTAGTATTTTTCGATACAGTCGGGACAGATGCCGTGGGTGAATTCGGTTTTGGACCGTTCCTTGATGAATTTTTCAACACTCTGCCAGAACTCTGGATCGATGCGGACTTGTTGACAGGAGGCACAGGCTGGCATCATATTTTCCAGATAGTTCAAACGATTAAGCAGTTTATAGGTATGGCGAACAATGAGCGCGCCGACTATGATAATGGCGAGGCTTTCAAAAATAGATTCTCGCCAATTGATCGGTGTCGAGGGACCGCCAAGCAGCACGTAAGGAATATCCAAGATTTCCGTGACCCAGGTGACCGTGGCCATAAAAAGGATACCAATAGTGTGCCACCATATGACTCGCTTGGCGATCGTCTTGTTTTTATGATTGTTCATGGCCAGGTGTCCTGTGGGTTTTGGAGTTCAGACGCCCGGAAGGGCGGCGGGTGAAGGGTATTATCCAGGATTCCGCTGCAATTATACCCTGATTGCAACACAATATTTCCAAAACAAGAGTCCAGCCGTCATGGATTCAGTAAAAGAAAAATCCAGTCCACCCGCAAGCTGGAGGTAATCGTTCAAGGGGTCTGTACCTGTCTGCCTTATCACGCTCCTTTGATCGCTTCCAGCCGGACGGGTCAGTACTTGGAGAAGACACCGGGAGCACGGATTATTGAAACACCAGGTGGCTGGTGATAATACGGGCTTTATCCAGGGGAATAACCTCGGGTTCGAACCGTTGCAGTTCCTCGATATTCCAGGTACCATTCCGGTCCAACAGTTGCAAAGCCTCTTCTTTCGACCCTGCCAGGACCGTGACCTGGGCTTCAAGATAATTCTCTTTATGGATGTGTGGTTCGTCGAGCATGGACCAGCTGGAAAACCGTTTGCTGTGACGCCAGATGAAGATCTGCATTGGCTGCCTCCGGAAAAGGAAAGTGGTGCCTGGATCCGTGAACGTTCGTCCGTGCGTCAGCTGTATTGCCGGTGACCGTTCGATTAAAGTACACTGTATCGGACATTTACGGGCAATGAAGATGGCGTGTGGACGGATGCCCCGAAGGGCGGTTGGTGAAAGTTATTATCAAGGATACTACTGCAATTAGAATCTGATGACACCAAGATATATGCAAAACAAGCGTTCAGACGTCACGGATTCAGGTGGTGGTGACGCCAGTTGTATGAGGGATTGTACCCGTTTCTTTTTTCGGGTGCAAACCCTTGCTTTCCCTGCCGGATTAATCCTTCTCCATTGATCTTTTACCGCGATGGGATATAACTGTAACCTGAATTCGTGAGCGTTTGTCCGCGCATCAGTTGGGTTATTGATCACCGTTCAATGAAACCTGAATAGGGCAGGCAATGGGATACAATGACGCGGACCGTTCCAGTCTTCGGGCGTCTGTCTGGACCACAGGAGCATGGCCATGGATATCGTGATCATTGGTGCTGGGGCCATGGGGGGCCTGTTCGGGGCGCTGCTCGCACCGTGGGCCAGGGTTACCCTGTGCACTACCAATACCGAGCATGCGGCAATTATCAGCCGTCAGGGGTTGACCCTCACTTCCATGAAGGGAACGATCTGCCGCCAGAGGGTCAGGATTGTTGTGGATCCTGATCCTGAGGCCATCGCGGCGGATCTGGTCCTGGTCTGCACCAAAGCCCGAGCCACGGCAACCGCGGCCAGGACAGCATTGTCCGTGCTGCGTACCAATGGCCTGGTACTCACCCTGCAGAACGGCCTGGGCAATCTTGAACGTATCGCTTCCGTGGTCGGGACCTCCAAGGCCACCGCCGGCATAACCTCCCAGGCCGCGACTCTGGTTGCTCCCGGGCATATCCGCCATGCCGGGGACGGACCGACCCGGCTGGCCGCCGGTCCGGGGCAATCCGAGCGGGTGGAGGCCGTGGCCGCCCTGTTCAACCGGGCCGGGATAGCAACCACAGTGAGTGACGATGTGGACAGCCTCTTGTGGTCAAAGCTGATGGTGAACGTTGGTATCAATGGATTGGCGGCCCTGTTGCGGGTGCCCAACGGTACCCTGGCCCGGGTTCCGGAATGCGGACAACTCATGGTCCAGGCCGTGGAGGAGGCCGTGGCTGTCGCCCGGGCCCTGGGAATCGACCTCCCCTATGAGGAGCAGGTTGACCGGGTCAGACAGGTCTGTGTTCAGACTGCTGAAAATCGGGCCTCCATGCTTCAGGACATTCTCAAGGGAAAGGCCACTGAGATCGATGTCATTAATGGGGCCATTGTTGCCAGGGGAGAGGAGGCTGGAGTGGCGACCCCGGTGAATCTGTTGATCACCCAATTGATCAAGGCCCTCGAGGCCACGGTTGATCAACGGATCCGAGGTGACGGTGACGGCAATCATGTGCATGCCCCCGTTCAAAGGAACCACTTTGGCGGTCGAACATTTTTTCAGGAGAATCCATGCAACAGAAAAAACTGACTATCCCGGATATCAGAAATCGGAAGAATCAGACCCCCATCGTTGAATTGACCGCTTATGACTATCCCTGGGCCAGGATGGTGGATGCCGCCGGGATCGACATAATCCTGGTGGGAGACAGTCTGGGGATGGTGGTCCTGGGCTATCCGGATACGGTTTGCGTGACCATGGAGGAGATGCTGCATCACAGCAAAGCCGTGGTGCGTGGGGTCGAACGGGCCCTGGTGGTCACTGATATGCCGTTCGGGTCCTACAACAGGTCCATTCCCGACGCCATCGACAATGCCACCCGGCTGCTCAAGGAGGGCCATGCCGATGCGGTGAAACTCGAAGGCGGTGTGACCATGGCCGCCACCGTGGCCGCCATTGTTCGCGCCGGTATTCCCGTTCAGGGGCATATCGGGCTTACTCCGCAGACCGCCACCAGTCTGGGAGGATTCAAAGTTCAGGGCAAGAACGCCGAGGCAGCAAGGCAATTGATCGATGACGCTCGGGCTCTGGAGGATGCAGGGTGCTTTTCCATTGTCCTGGAAGCTATTCCCGCCCCCTTGGCGGAGCACATTACCCGACAGGTCACTATTCCCACCATAGGTATCGGAGCCGGGGCCGGCTGTGACGGTCAGGTTCTGGTGATCCATGATCTGGTAGGACTCTACGACCGGTTTACGCCCAAGTTCGTCAAACAGTATGCCCGGATCAATGAACCTGTTGTCGAGGCGCTGACCAGGTATAAAGAAGAGGTGGAAAACCGCACCTTTCCCACTGAGGCGCATAGTTTTTCCATGAAAGCCGAGGAGCGCGATAAACTGCTGGATTTGTATTGAGAGCCAGGTTCAGGTATCGGCGGCTACCTCAGGCACTGCACAGGCATCGGGAAAAATTCTTTTCGTTCAGAGCCTTAATTTCCAAGGAAACAGCATGGGCACCTGCCGGATATACGCCAGGTATGCCTCCCCCAGGTCTGCTTTGAGTTTACCTTCTTCCAGCAGGGTGCCACTGATGAGGTAACCGGTGAGGATGGTCCGGACAACCAGGCTGACATCGGTGAGATTGGGCAGGGACCAGAGCAGCGCTATGCCGCCGCTGTACCAGGGGTGGCGGATAAAACGGAGAATTCCGGATCGCCGGAACGACGCCGGTGATGTTTCTCGTCCAGCCCGGAAATCCCGCCACTGGCGGATACCGAGAAACGAACGTAGATCGTAGGCTCGAAGTCCGCCGATGAACATCATCGCTGCATAGAGAAAGAGAACACACTGCCCTGACAGCAACCAGAACGAAGGGGTGCCCAGCGGCTGCTGCGGCAGACCGCGGGTATACCAGAGCAGGGGTGCGAGGGTGGCCAAGGCAATGAGCACGTACCCGAGCCGATAACATCCAAGCCAGGGACCGCTCTTTTTTTCGAACCAGCGGCGGACCGGGCTGGTGATCAGCAGGCTGTGCAATCCGCACCAGGCCAGCCACAGCAGAATCAGCTGCAGCATGGCCAGCGGAGATTGGAGGTCAAAACCTGTCGGCACGTGTTTTCCCCTGATGCTGCATTATGGTCAACCCTGGGTGCCTGTGGCGTTTACGATCCGGTCTCTCAAGGGTCGTTAGAGCCATCTTCCACGATGAGGATGCATTTTTCCGGACAATAGGCGGCGGCCTCGCGAACAGCGCTGGTCACCTCTTGATCGGAGTTGATCAATTCAGCCTTTTCCGTCATGGGGTTGAGGGCAAAAACATCGGGGCACATGGCAATACAGGTAGCGCAACCGTTGCATCGGTAGCTGTCGATCAGGATGGCACTCATTGGCGAAGATCCCTGTCAGAGGATTCCGGCGATACCTTCCCGCTAGCATGGTACGCAAGGCGTATTGTCATGAAAAATCAACAATCACACCCGGCAAGGGCCTCTTTTTGAAAACTTTTATCCGGCTCAATGGGATAGTCTCCGGTAAAGCAGGCCAGGCAGAAGTGATCCCGGCTCAACCCCGTGGCCTCGACAAGACCGTCGATGCTCAGGTAGGTGAGGGAATCGAGATTCAAATAGTCACGGATTCCGTCCACGGTGTTGCCGGCAGCTATGAGCTGCGAGCTGGAGGGAAAATCGATGCCATAGTAACAGGCGTGCCGGGTGGGCGGGCAGCTGACCACCATATGGACTTCAGAGGCCCCTATCCGGCGCAGTGACTGAACCCGGCTGCGGCCGGTTGTGCCCCGGATGATGGAATCTTCAACGATGATCACCCGTTTGCCTTTGAGGAGGGAGCGGACCGGATTGAGTTTGACCCGGACGGAAAAATCACGCATGGACTGGGTCGGCTGAATAAAGGTGCGGCCGACATAATGGTTGCGGATCATCCCCATCTCCAGGGGGATGCCGGAGGCGGCGGCATACCCGATGGCGGCATAGTTGCCGGAGTCGGGAAAGGGCATGACAAAGTCGGCCTCAATCCGCGCCTCCCGGGCAAGTATTTCCCCCATTCGTTTTCGGGCGGCATAGACATTGAAGCCGAAGACATCGCTGTCTGGTCGGGAAAAATAAATATGTTCGAAGATGCAGTAACTCTTTTTTGCCGGAGCCCAGGGGAACAGGGAGGTGAGTCCCTGGGCGTCGATGATCACCACTTCGCCCGGTTCGATTTCCCGCAGGTACTCGGCCTCAATCAGATCCAGGGCGCAGGTTTCGGAGGCGACCACATGGGCGCCATTGTCGAGCACGCCAAGGCAGAGGGGACGGAACCCGTTGGGATCACGGACGGCGATCATGGTATCCGGGGTCATGAGCAGCAGAGAATACGCGCCCTGAATACAGGAAAAGGTGGCCTTGATTGCTTCCCGCACCCCCCGGTCAATGTGCCTGGCCATCAGATGGATCACGATTTCGCTGTCCATGGTGGTCTGAAAGATGGATCCCTGCATTTCCAGGTGATGCCGGAGGGCAATGGAGTTGACCAGATTGCCATTGTGGGCGACGCTCAGGGAGAGCCCCTTGTGGGTGGCTGTAAAAGGCTGACTATTGATGATATTGGATGCACCGGTGGTGGAGTACCGGACATGACCGATGGCAAGATGACCGGGAAGGTTTTCCAGTACGGATTCGCTGAAAACCTCTGGAACCAGGCCCATGTCCTTGTGCAGGGAAACCTTGCGGCCATCGCCGGCGACAATGCCGGCACTTTCCTGGCCCCGGTGCTGCAAAGCGTACAGGCCGAAATAAACGAGTTTCGCTGCGTCCTGGTGGCCGAAAACCCCGCAGACACCGCATTCGTGGCGGGGTCTTGTCGGGTGCTGTATATGTTCGTGCGTATTCATTGCTACTGCCCAGTGCTATAGTCAGGGAGTGTCCACCCTGAAACGGCTCTCTTCCCCTGACTGTTTCCCTTGCGGTTGGAGTCCGGGTCAAGCTGAAAAAAAATAGAAAGGCACAAAGAACAATTCCTTGTGCCTTAATTTTCGTTGATTCGATTATATCGAAAGAGTAATCTGAACCAGATTATAGATTTTTTTTCAACAAAATATCGGCCTGCTCGGAATTAATTGCCCCATCTCCTCACGCACCCGCTCTCGACATGACGCAGAAAAAGATACAACTGACCCAGACTGTCAAGGCGGCTGGCTGAGCCGCCAAATTGGGCCCGGGGGACCTGGGTCGGATACTGTGTGGATTGAACCTGCCCCGGGATCCCAACCTGCTGGTAGGCTCGGAGACCTGTGACGATGCCGGTGTGTACCGGCTCGATGCCAACACGGCACTGATCCAGACCGTTGATTTTTTTACCCCTATCGTTGACGATCCCCATGCCTTCGGGCGGATCGCCGCGGCCAATGCCCTGTCCGATGTGTACGCCATGGGTGGACGACCGCTGCTGTGTATGAATATCCTCGGCTGCCCGGTGCAAACCATGGATTCCTCGGTGTTTCGGCAGGTGGTGGAGGGCGGACTGGCAAAGATCAGGGAGGCCGGGGCGCTTCTGGTCGGCGGCCATTCCATTGAAGATTCGGAATTGAAATACGGCCTGGCGGTCACCGGTCTGGTGCATCCGGATCGGGTCCTGCTCAACAGCGGTGCACAGGCGGGCAATGTTTTGTTGCTGACCAAGCCCCTGGGTACGGGTATTCTCACCACGGCGCTCAAGGGAGGGCTCGCCGGCGCGGAGGCGGAAGGGCGGTTGGTGGATCTCATGGCAACCCTCAACCGGGTGCCCATGGATATTCTCAACGGGGAACCGGAATTGCGGGCCGGCGTCCATGGATGTACCGATATCACCGGCTTTGGCCTTTTCGGCCACCTGCACGAAATGGCCGAGGCCTCCGGAGTCTCGCTGCATATCGATCACAGACAACTGCCCCTTATGCATGGGGCACGTGACTTTGCCGATATGGGTATTATTCCCGAAGGGGCGTATCGCAACCGCACCCATTATCAGCAATGGGTTCGTTCTTCCCTGCCGGAGATGGACTCCGTGGAGATGATCGGCTACGATCCACAAACCTCGGGGGGGTTGTTGTTGGCCCTGGAGACGAAAACCGCGGAGCGGTTGCTGGCGACCCTGCAACAGCAGAGCTATGCACCGACGTGCCGCATCATTGGTGACGTTCGGGCCTCGGATCCCGGGCTGGTTTTTATCGCCTGAGGTCCGTCGGGGGGGTAGTTGTCAAGACCTCAATATGAGGTCTCGGTCAGCAAGGCGATGAGCAATCGGGTCAGGTCCACCATGTCTTTCAGGGTCACCTGTTCGCTGGTGGAATGGACATTGGTCATGCCGGTGGCGATAATGGCCGTGGCCAGGCCCCGACCGTTGAAGATGTTGGCATCGCTGCCGCCCCCTGCCTTTTCATAAAACAAATGCATGCCAATGCTTTGGGCCGCGGCATTCACCCGTCTGAGCACCCGGTGGCCAGGCGCCAGCGCCATGACCGGGAAATCCTCGTGGACGTCAACCTGGACCCGGGGTTTTCCCCGGGCCGCCCCGGTGGGATCGGACCAGGCAGCCACTGTTTCCACGAAGATGCGGCGGATATCATCGGTGACCCGGGTCAATTTTTCCATGGAATGACTGCGGACCTCCCCTTCGATCACCACTCGTTCCGGAACGATGTTGGAGGCTGCGCCACCACTGATGGTGCCGAAGTTGGCGGTGGTTTCTTCGTCGATACGACCGCCGGGGACCAGCGTCAGGGCTCGGGCGGCAAGAATGAGGGCGTTCACCCCCCACTCCGGATGCAGACCGGCGTGGGCGGCAACGCCTTCAACCGTGATGGTCAGCCGATTGGCTGCCGGGGCATGAGTTATGATGCGGGCCATACCGGTTGAGTCGAGGGCATAACCTTCCCGGGCCCGGATCAGGCCTGGGTCCAGGGCCTTGGCGCCAAGGAGGCCGATCTCTTCGCAAGTGGTGATGACGAACTCCACCGGGCGATGGGGGCGGTTGCTTTCCCGCAATAGTCGCATGGCTTCGATGCAGGCGGCAATTCCCGATTTATCGTCACTGCCCAGGATGGTGTCACCGGCACTGGTGAAGAGATCACCGTCCCGCTGGACCCGGACATTTTCCCCGGGCTGCACCGTGTCCATATGGCAGCTGAAAAAAATCGGCTCCAGGTCAAGGGCACCGGCAAAGCGGATAATCAGGTTACCACACTGGGAACCGGTCCGGCCGCTGGAATCGTCCTCAATGATTTCGAGTGGATCCAGTTCGCTGAATACTCGTTGTACCAGCCTGGAAATGCGACCCTCCTGCCGGGATGGGCTGGAGGTTTCACAGAGTTCGGTAAAGGTAGCTGCCAGCCGTTCGCTATCTACGTCCATGTTCTGACCTCAAAAGGACAACGGCGTGGGTGGCGATCCCTTCGCCCCGGCCTGTGTAGCCCATTTTTTCCGTGGTGGTGGCCTTGATGTTGATGGCCGGGGGATCAACCTTGCAGCAACGGGCAAGGTTGCTTTGCATCATATCGAGAAAGGGTGCCAGGCGGGGACGCTGACACACGATGGTCAGGTCGGCGTTGGCCAGACGGTAATGCTGCTCCTCCACCAAGTGGTATATCCGTTCCAGCAGCAACAGGCTGTTGATTCCCTTGTAGCTCGAATCCGAGTCAGGAAAGTGGCGGCCGATATCACCGGCACCCAAGGCGCCGAGCAGCGCATCGGTGAGGGCATGGGCCACCACATCGGCATCGGAATGACCGTCCAGTCCGAGTTCGAAATCAATAGCCACACCACCAAGGATCAGTTGCCGGCCTGGAACCAGGCGGTGAGCGTCAAAACCATGACCGATTTTCACGTTTGCGTCCTCCGCCAGTATGGCTGCCGCCATCTTCAGTTCTTCGGGGTGGGTTATTTTCAGGTTCTGTTCGCTGCCGGCCACTACCCGGACCGGTATGCCGGCAGCTTCAAGCAGCGAGGCTTCGTCGGTGCCGATGAATTTTTTTCGAGCAGCCTCGGCAAAAGCCTGGGCGAGAAGGTCCCGTCGGACGGCCTGCGGGGTCTGGGCCTGCCAGAGGGCGGAGCGGTCCAGGGTGCGGTCTATGGTTGCCCGGTCGCCCACCAGTTTCAAGGTGTCCTTCACCGGTACCGCGGCGATGACCGCTCCGTATTTGACGGCCCCCTGGAGGCAGCGGTCGATGGTTGCCTGGTCTGCCAGGGGACGGGCGGCATCATGCACCAGCACCACATCGATGTCGGCGGGCAAAGTTTCAAGACCGGCGCGAACTGAATCCTGGCGGGTGGCACCGCCGACCGTGATCAGCAGCCTGGTCTGTTCTTTTTCGTTGAGATGGGTATGAAGCAGGTCAACGGATTGCTGAAAATACTCGGCGGGCGCTGCCACGACTACGACATGGATGTCTTCACGTGCCAGGAAAATCCGGCAGCTGCGGACCAGGATGGGAATTCCGGCCAGGGGCAGGAACTGTTTTGGCTGGTGGGAGCCGATGCGGGTCCCAATCCCCCCGGCAGGGATAACGACTCCGACACGTGCGGGATGATGGTTGATGGCTGACACGAGACGCAGTGAAAAAAAGGGGTGAATTATAAGCCGAATTCTGTTTCCGCCCGGAGACGGACCATGATCATTTAACTGGGATGCCGATCGCCCGGCACCTCTTGCAACCTACCCGGAGGCCTCGAGCGGGCCGCCCTCAAACGCCTCCCTATTTGGTCTTGCACCCGGTGGGGTTTACCCTGCCCCTCATGTCACCATGAAGGCGGTGAGCTCTTACCTCACCATTTCAACCTTACCTGTGGACGTTTGCACGCCCCATCGGCGGTGTATTTTCTGTGGCACTTTCCCTCGGTTACCCGAGGTTCGCGTTACGAACCACCGCGCCCTGTGGTGTTCGGACTTTCCTCTCCGGTCCGCGACCGGAGCGACCATGCATTCACCCCTCTACCATCGTGGTTGCCGTTACATCTTTTTTTAAAGATACTCTTGATCGCCCTCGAGTTCAATACCTCTGTTGGCCAATTGATCGGCTCGTGCATTCTCGGCTCTGGGAACATGGGATACCGACCAGCGGTCAAAGCGGGCGAGCAGTTGTTGCACTTCCGCAAACAGAACCCGCAGGGTCTGGTTTTTGACCTGGTAACGGCCCTGGAGCTGACGGACTATCAATTCGGAATCAAGGGCGATGGTCAGTTCGGTGCAGCCATGCTGCAGCGCTTTTTTTAAACCGAGGAGCAGAGCCTGGTATTCGGCGACATTGTTGGTGCAGATGCCAAGGTAGGTCGACACGGTCGCTGTTTCCGCGCCTTTTTCATCCAGGAGGACAGCTCCGGCCCCGGCCTGACCCGGGTTGCCTCTTGATGCTCCATCGGTGAACAATCGGCAGCGCTTGCGGCGGCCGCGGCTGGTGTCCATTGGAACTGCAGGACTGGTATGGGATGGGGGCACGCTTGCCGGCTGTTCTGGCGAAGCGGCGAGAAGTTGACGAATATCGGAGGCTTTATGGGTCGGGAAAAGCTGATTGAGCAGGTGGTCGTCAAGCTGATCGGCCAGGATTTGCAGCACCTGTTCCCGGGAAAGCCGGTTATTCGGTAACAGCTTCATCCTCCTGTTCTTTGTAATAGAGGATACGTTGACAGGTCGGACAGAGGTTGATTTTGTCCCCTTTGCGAACATCATTGACCTGCTGAGGTGGCAGGGCGATGTAACAGCCCTGGCAGACCCCGTCGTTGACCGGTACCACGGCAAGGCCATCGCGCTTGTCCAGCAGCATATTGTAACGCTTGAGATAGTTGGCCTGCAGGTCAGCGGCCTGTTTTTCCCGCTGGCTGACCACCGATTTTTTGGAGACTTCAATACGTTTGATTTCTTTTTCAACCGTACTGGTATCTTCCGCAAGGAGCTGCTGCTCGCCGGCGCACAGATTCTCCAGGGTGACGATCTCTTTTTCAAGCTGTTCAATCTGTTCAAGAAACTGGAGGATGCGGTCTTCGGTTTCCTTCAGCAATCTCTTGTTCTCTTCGATTTCCTTGAGCAGGGCTTGATGTTCTCGGCTGGTCTGCACCAGCATCATTTTGTTCTGCCGATCCTTGACCCGAGCGCCGGCATCGTCATGTTCAGCCTTGGTCTCGAGCTGCTTCTGGTTGAGCAGTTCAATTTTGTTGCGAACCTGAGCCAGGGTATCCTGTTTTTCGGCTATGGTCTGTTCGCGGGCGGCAACCGTGGCCTGATGTTTGGCGATGGTGTCGTCGAATCCGGCAATTTCACTGTCAATTGTCTGCAGATTGATGAGTTTGGTTATTTCTTCTTTCAATGATGCACTCCTCTATCGGTCTGTCTGGTGTTAATAAGTGAAGGGGTGACTGTCATTGGACAGTACCTGGGGCTGATCTGTATAAGCCCCTGTAGTCTGATTCATACAAGCCGCAACGGCGATTGCTGGTCCGCCGTGTCAATTGCAATCTTCCAGCCGCGCTGCAGGCACTGCTGCTGGAGCAGGTCGCGAAAAAAAGCCAGGACCGGCTGTTCGGTGGCGAAATGACCGGCATCCAGTATCCATAATCCGGCATCCTCGGCCCAGCGGGCCACAGAATGTTTGACCTCGGCGGTGACGAACACATCAGCCTTGCGGTGCAGAGCAATTTCCGAGAAATCCGAGCATGATCCTCCGCAGACAGCAACGGTGGTCACCTGAGAGGGTCGAGGTCCAGCCTCCAGTATCCAGGGGGGGGCGCAGGCACGCCGTACCCGGTTGAGGAAATCCTGTGCCGAGAGCGGGGTCGGGTAAGCACCGATACGGCCAAGGCCACTGTTGTTGCCGCAACCGGTCCTGGTTGCCACCAGGGGGCTGCTCTGGGTGAGACCGAGAGCGGTGGCAAGGACCGTACTGACCCCTTCTTCCATGGCATCGAGGTTGGTGTGGCAGGCGATGACGGACAGGCCTTGCCGGATGGCGCCGGCAATGAATCCGCCCACCGGGGTGTCGGTGCGTACGGCTTTGAGTGCTCGGAAGATGGGCGGATGGTGGGTAAGGATCAGGTCGTATCGTCCGGCCCGGGCGCGATCCAGGAGGGAATGGCAGGGGTCGAGCGCCAACAGGACGCGATCAATGTTCTGGTTGGGATCACCAACAAGGAGGCCGATGTTGTCCCAATCTTCAGCCAGTTGTTCGGGGGTTGTCTGTTGCAGGATGTCGAGAAAGTCTTGAACGGTAGGCACTCGATAGTACTCTATAAAGAAAAAGAGGTACATCTTTGCTGGATGTACCTCTTCTCAGGCTTCAAATTTCAGGCCTCGTTGTTGTTTCAGCCATGGATGCTGGTAACGGCTCAACGTCTTCAATGTTCCTTGATTGCGGTGGTGGAAAATGCTGCGGTTTTTTACTTTGTCCCTGTCGCGGCTCTTCCGGATAAATGGTGGGCCCACCTGGACTCGAACCAGGGACCGACCGGTTATGAGCCGGTGGCTCTAGCCAACTGAGCTATAGGCCCGAAAGCTATGGTCAACTTAAAATAATAACAACTACCCTGAATAGGTCAAGTCTTTTCGTTCATTTTGAGAAAAAAGTCAGAACACGGCAAAGGGAAAATGGTGCTGGCTTCTGGCATGTCAAGGATTCTGTGTTTATGGTACACTTGCTGCTCGCCCCATTCCTGGATCCGTGAGCGTTCGATTAAAGTAAACTTTATTGGACGGTTACGGTCAATGAAGATGGCGTGCGTACGGACGCCCCGAAGGGCGGCTGGTGAAAGGTATTGCCAAGGATTCTGCTGCAATTATAAGCTTATTATAGCAAGATATATCCAAAACAAGAGTCCAACCATCACGGATTCAGACCCCTGATTACACGAGAACATACCCAAACAGCCATCCAGCCGTCAGGGATGCAGGACGTGCACATGTATCCGGTGGTCCTGTGCGCCATCGATTACGGAACATCCCATGCTCTATAACAATCTGATTTACTTTCTGGTGGTCATTTTTCTTTTTTCGGTCAACATGCCGCCGGAAACACCTTTGCTGGCCCCGTATCTGGCCTTGCCCGGCCTTGTCGGGTCACTATGGGCCTTCAACCGCCTGGCCCGATGGGTGTTCGCCACCGCCGGTCCTGGCCCTGCCGCCTATTTCAGCGCTGAAAGGAAGCTGTCCGTTCTCGCCGTCCTGATCTTCATCGTTTTTGTTCATCTTTTCGACCTGAAGTATTACCTTGCTCCCCTCGATCTGGGGGGGCGTCTGCCGATACTGACCAATGTTGCCGGACTCGTCTGTTTTTTTGGTTTGCTGGCCTTGATCTGGCGGCACGCGAGGCCGCGTTATCAGGCCATGTTTGGACGCCTGCACTCCTCCTGGAGTTTTATCCGTTCCAATATTCGGGCCAATCTACCCATCGTTCTGCCGTGGCTGTTCCTTTCTCTTCTTTTTGATCTGCTTATACTGCTGCCGATCACGGTCCTGGAAGAACTGCTCCACTCACCCTGGGGAGAGCTTGGTTTCTTCGTCTTGTTTCTCGTTTTTCTGGTCCTGGCCTTTCCTCCCCTGGTCCGCTGGTTATGGGACTGCAGGCCTCTGCCCCCGGGGCCTCAGCGGGACCGCATCGTTCGCTTTTGCCGCGCCCAGGGGTTTCGCTCCGAGATTCTGATCTGGCCTCTTTTCGAAGGTCAGGTGCTGACAGCCGGCATCATGGGGATTGTCCCCAGGCTACGCTATCTGCTGATCACCCCGGCCCTGCTGGAGGCCTTGTCCGATGAGGAGATCGACAGCGTCCTTGCCCATGAGATCGGGCATGTCAAACGGCTGCATCTTGTCTTATATATCCTGATGTTTCTCGGCTTCAGTCTCCTGGCCGGCTCTTTGGCTGAACCACTGCCCCACGTGCTGCTTGCCAGCGATTTTTTCTATCGTCTGCTGACAATTTCCCCCTTTGCCCCGGAAAATCTGATGGGCATCTTGATCACCGTGCCGCTGCTTGTCTTGATGGTGCTCTATTTCCGGTACATTTTCGGGTATTTCATTCGTAATTTTGAGCGACAGGCTGACCTGTATGTCTTCAAGGTGCAGGGAACCAGCTGGCCTCTTATCGCGTCCTTTGAGAAAATTGCCCGGCTGAGTGGTTCCCGGCGAGAAGAAAAGAACTGGCATCATTTCGGCCTGGGGGAACGAATCGATTTTCTGCAACGCTGTGAGCGGGACCGGACGCTGATCAAAAAACATGATCGCAAGCTTCTGCTCAGTCTGGCCGTGTATGTGCTGGTGATCATCACCCTGGTGACCACTCTCCAGCGGATGGATGCAGAGAGCATTTCCCATGGGTATGAAACCAGGTACGCGGAAGCGGTCCTGCTGCGTAAAGTGCGGCAGGAACCGGAGAACAGCTTCTGGCTCATCGTTCTTGGGGATCTTCTTCAGAGTCGTCAGATGGAAAAAAAGGCGATGGAGGCCTATGAACAGGCGCTGCTGCTGACACCCATGAATGCCGATCTCAATAACAATCTGGCCTGGCTGCTGCTCACCGCCCAGGACAGAAATCTCCGGGATCGAGAGCGGGCGCTGACTTTGGCAAGGACGGCATCTCTGCTCAAAGAGCATGGTTATGTGCTTGATACCCTGGCCACGGCGTATTGGGCCAACGGTCTGCTGGCGGAAGCCCTGGCTACCCAGGAGATGGCCATTCGGATTGATCCGGAAAACCGTGGGTATTATCTTGAGCAAATGGAAAAGTTCAGGCAGGTTCAATGGGAGGATGACCTGAATCCGTGAGCGTTCGTCCGTGCGTCAGCTTCGTTGTTCGTGACCGTTCGATTAAAGTACACTTTATCGGACGGTTACGGGCAATGAAGATGGCGTGCGGACGGATGCCCCGAAGGGCGGCTGGTGAAAGTTATTGTCAAGGATTCTGCTGTAATTACAAATTGATTACAGCAGGATATACCCAAAACCAGAGTCCATCCGTCACGGATTCAGGGATGAGTGACCCACCCCTGGTCGGTTCCCTCGGTGGTGCTGATGCAGCGGGCCGGGGACCGATTTTACCCCAGGATATCGGGCAACTCCATGTCACTGCGGGCAAAAGCCCTGGTAAAGGCATGGACGGACTCGGGATCAAATTCCCGGCCGGTACCGCTGATAATCACCTCTTTTGCTTCGGAGGGAGCCACCGGATCCCTGCCGGCCCCACCACTGGTCAAGGTGTCATAGGCATCGGCTACGGCCAGGATGCCGGCCCCGATGTGATTGGGATCGGTTGGGCTGCGGGTTGGATCGGGAGTCGTGGTCAGCATGGGAAGTATACGTCCCAGAGGTCCATGGAGGGGGTCTGTCGGCAGCCCATTGTCACCTGTATCATTAGCCGGCCCGGAGGGCGAGAAGGTCCGCATTCCTTTCAGGCTGGCCGCTTTGTGAAGGATATCCCGGCTGATTTTCTGTTTACCCAGATCGTGCAGTAGAGCCGCTGAACGGATATCTTCAATAAGGTCTCGGTCCAGCCCCATGGCCGAAGCGATTTTCGCTGCATAGATGGACACTCGCAGGCAATGTTTTTCCGTTAGTTCATCCACGGCGATGAAACGGCGCAGGATCAGGAGAAGACAGGAGTAGGTCTGTCTGAGTTCCTGTATCCTTTTTTTGTTTTTTTCATACAAGGTCCCCATGGTGTACGCGGTCAGGAGCAGGATGCACCCCCAGGAAATGATATGGTACCATTGGTTGTCCCCGCCCAGCCCGGCCAGGTTGAGCTGATCGAACCGCTCCGGATTGATATGGCTGACCAGGCTGACGAGGAGAATGCTGGCAAAGGCGGTGAGCACAGCCTGGCGGCGACCGAACAGGTAGGCGGACATGACCGCCGGCAGGGTGTAAAAGCCGAGGAGCAGATACCGGGAAGCAATGGTGTAATTCAGTAACCAGGCTATGGCCAGCATGGAGAGAATGATCCATATTTCTTTACTGATGCGCGGCAGTGAGCGGCGCAGTCGCCACATCCACAGCTTGATGCGGGACGGAAGGACGCCAGCGGGACTGTCCGACGAATTGTGCTGTTGAGCCGAGTTGTCCTCTGATTCCGTGGATGGCGGATGTTCCGTGGTTGCAGCGGCAATTCCGGCCGCTGGGACAAACAGGGCTTCGGCGCCCAGATGGGCGAGTCGGGCGGTTACCAGGGCGCCGGTTCTGGCGGTGACATTGCGACTGAGCACCACCGGCAGGTTGGCCAGCAACTCCGGAATTTTTTCCGGGGAAATGCCTTTTGCTCGTTTTTCCAGATACGCGGTGAGCTGTTCTTCATCCGCGGTAGGGGAAATCGCTTTCAGGATGATGGAGCCTTTGCTATTATCCATGAATATTGTAGCGTGACGATGCGTGCTGGACACGTCGATGAGTCACGACGGATCACTGATCTGGAACGGACAGGTTATGGTCTGCTCAAAGTATACGGAAAAGGGGGACCGTGTTCAAGCCGGGATCCTTTTTTTTCCTTTGTCAGCAGCAGTAATATGTCAGATGGCTTGCGGTGCTGACTTTTTGCAACCGATTCCACGGGAGGGATGTGACTGGTGAACAGTTGGACGCATTGGCTGATAAAAGTGCAGTTGTTCTGGCTGGTTCTGATGGTGGGTGCGATTGCCGCCTTCCGCGCATCACTACTCACCTGGCGTCCGGCGGTAATTCTCACCGCTGCAGCGGTCTGTGCTTTGGCTGTGACCGGTTTTGTTGCCCTGCTGGTTCTGTTCTGGGGCTTGCGCACAGGCCGTTGGCTTGGGGTCCGGCACTGTCTGGGCAGTGTGTTTCTGTCCCTGCCGCCCCTGGTCTTTGTCCTCGTCCTGGGCCTGCAGGGGGCGAACACCCCACCGATCCACGATATCACCACGGATACGGACATGCCGCCCCGATTTGTCGTTGCCGAAACGCTGCGCGGTCCCGGCGACAACAGCACCGAGTATCCCGGCGCGGTGGTGGCCCGACAGCAGTTGGCGGCGTATCGGGATATTCTTCCCCTGGAAACGGATCTGCCCCCGCACGAGGCCTTTGTCATCGCTCTGAACCTTGTTGACCAGCTGGGATGGCAGCGTACAGCCCATGATCCGGATCAGGGGCGAATTGAAGCTTTGGATCGAAGTCTGCTTTTTGGTTTTACCGATGATATCGTTATCCGTATCACGGCTGTTGACGGCGGCAGCCGTATCGATATCCGTTCAGCCTCCCGATCCGGAGTCGGCGATCTGGGAGTCAATGCCGGCCGGATCCGGGACTTTTTAAGGGCATTCAAGGAAACTCATTCGGATTCCTGAACCTGTGAGCGCGTGGACGGATGCTGCCAATGCTTCCAATGCTCCCAAAAGCGGCTGGTAAAAGGTATGAACAAGGGGTAACCGTTCACCAGGCATGAGAGTTTGGTCGTTACCCCCGGTACTTCCCTAGGAGCCCACCCCCGTGGGCGAGAAAGCTGTTGAGAAAAGGAACGGGAATTCGCCCACAGGGGTGGGCTCCTACAAGGGGTGGTAACCATTCAGTACCTGCTCAACGTTTATCAGGCGAATGGTTACAGTACAACCTGAGTACAGGACGATATAGCCAAAACAAGAGTCCGGCCGTTACGGATTCAGGGGATTGACATTTCATGCACACACCTTTGATACTGGTCACCAACGACGACGGAGTCCATGCTCCCGGCATCCGCGCTCTGCACGAGGCCGTTCGCTCCCTGGGGCGGGCGATGATTGTCGCCCCGGAACGGGATAACTCGGCGGTCAGTCACGCCCTCACCATGAACAGGCCGTTGCGGGTTTTTGAGCTGGAAGAGGATATACTCACCATCGACGGTACACCCACTGACTGCGTGATCATCGCCATCAACAAAATCCTGACGGCCAAGCCCGATCTGTTGGTTTCAGGAATCAATCCCGGGGCGAACATGGGCGATGACATCAGTTACTCGGGAACGGTTTCAGCGGCCATCGAGGGTACCATGTACGATATTCCCTCCCTGGCTTTTTCTCTTGCCGGAACACCACCCTTTGATTTTGAGGTGGCTGCCGGTGTCGCCTGGAAACTGGCTTCCATGGCCCTGAGCTGGCGTCTGCCCCCCAGCACCCTGCTCAATATCAATATTCCCCAACGCGCCTCCGGGGAAATTCGCGGCATTCGCTTTACCCGTCAGGGCCGCAGGCTCTATCAGGATGCCATCCAGGAGACCTTTGATCCCTGGGGCCGCAAACACTACTGGATAGGGGGGGGCACCGTCCACTGGTCAGGGGGCGATGACACCGATGAGCAGGCTGTGCGCAATGGGTTTATCTCGGTCACACCGATCCAGCTCGACCTGACCAATCATTCCGGTCTCGAATACCTGGAGCGGCAATGGCGGATGTGAGAACCCGAAGGGCGGACGGTGAAGGTTATTGCCAAGGGATCTGCTGTAATTATATAGTGATTACAGAAAGATGCACTCAGGGCAACCGTCTGGCTGTCACGGATTCAGGGGGAGGGCAGGACGACGGCCTGCCCAGAGGGCAGTGATGCCGCTGCTTGGCGCCCACCAGTCTATTGCCGGCGGACTCCATCTGGCCTTTGATCGTATTCGCCGGGCTGGAGGAGAGTCGCTGCAGATTTTTACAGCCAATCAGCGGCAATGGTGGACAGCCCCCCTGCTGGAGGAAGAGATTCTCCTGTTCCGGCAAAAATGGGAGGAGAACCATGGAATGCCGGTAGCTGCCCATACCTCCTACCTGATCAACCTGGCGACTGCGCATCCGGACAAGGCGGCGAAGTCAGTGGCCGCTCTGGTCGATGAACTGCAGCGGTGCCGGCAGCTGGGCATCACCATGCTGATCATGCATCCCGGCAGCCACGGTGGTGCTGGTGTCGAGCGTGGTCTGGAGGCCGTGGCCGCCCACCTCGACCTGGCGCTGGAGCAATCCGGGGGGGCTGATTCGTCCATCAGAGTCCTTCTCGAAACCACGGCCGGGCAGGGGACTTCGCTGGGCAGCAGTTTCGAGGAGCTCGCCTGGCTTATTGGGCGAAGCCGGTATCCTGAGCGACTGGGGGTCTGTGTTGACACCTGTCACATCTTTGCCGCCGGGTACGATGTGCGCACCCGGGCAGAGTATGACCAGACTCTGGATCGCTTTGATCGGATTGTCGGCTGTGGACAGATTTTTTTCTTTCACCTCAACGATTCCAGAAAAGAGCTCGGCAGCCGGGTCGATCGTCATGAGCATATCGGTCAGGGGGCCATTGGTCTCAATGCTTTTCGCATGCTGCTCAACGATTCCCGTTTTGTAAATCTTCCCATGACCCTGGAAACACCGAAAGAGGAGGATCTGCGGGAAGACCGAGAGAACCTGGCGCGATTGCGAGCACTGATCAGGTAAAAAGTCTTTGCATACCTACCTTGTGGCAATCACGTGGGTTGTGCCGGTGTGGATTGCCGCTTACCCTGCCTTTTGTGCGGCAGGTGATCAGTACTGCTTGTGGCCGTTGAGGCAATATATTATTCTGCGCGGTCAGTGATCATTGCACAAGATCATCCGCCGATTCCCGGGGCGTGGCATTGCACCGCTGACAAAAGCCTGAATCCGTGCCGGCTGGGGTCTTGTTTTGGCTATATCCTGCTGTACTCATTTTATAATTGCAGCGGAATCCTTAGCAATACCTTTCACCAGCCGCCCTTCGGGGCATCCGGCCGCACGCCATCTTCATTGCCCGTACCCATCCGATACAGTGCCCTTTCATCGGACGGTCACCGGCAGTAAAGCTGACGAACGGACGAGGATTCAGGACAAGGGCAGCGGAGCGAACAGGTGGAACTGTTCGCTGTCGAACACTGGTGTCAACCAGCATAACCAATGGATACCGGTTTACTTGAACCGGCGAAAGACAGGGTGAAAAGATGTTCAAGAATGATCTTGAAGTAACGCTGCACAAAGCGTCGGCCGACCAGATGAAGCCGAAACCTGACCAGGATAATCTGGGGTTCGGGCAATTTTTTACGGACCACATGTTTACCATGCGCTGGGACCGGCAACATGGTTGGCACGATGCTTCCATCCAGCCCTACCAGGCTTTTAACCTTGATCCAGCGGCCATGGTCCTCCATTACGGTCAGGCGATTTTCGAGGGTATGAAAGCATATCGCGGCAAGGACGACCAGATTTTCCTCTTTCGGCCGGATGATAATTTCACCCGCATGAATCAGTCCGCGGTGCGCATGTGCATGCCGCGTTTTCCTCAGGACCGGGTTCTCCAGGCCCTGCGGGCCATGGTCTACCTTGACCAGGAATGGGTTCCCCGAACCGCGGGGGCGACATTATATATCCGCCCCACCATGATTGCCACCGAACCGGCACTGGGCCTTCGTCCGGCAGAGGAATATCTGTTCTTTATCATCAATTGCCCGGTGGGGGCCTACTACGCCGAAGGGTTCAATCCAACCAGGATCTACGTCGAGGACAAGTATGTTCGCGCGATGCCCGGTGGGGTCGGTAACGCCAAGACCGCCGGTAACTACGCTGCCAGTGTCAGGGCACAGGTTGAGGCGCAGGAAAAGGGGTATACCCAGGTCCTCTGGCTCGATGCCGTGGAGCGAAGATACATCGAAGAAGTGGGGACTTCAAATATCTTTTTTCTCATAGAAGACGAGTTGATCACCCCGCCGCTGGAGGGGACGATTTTACCCGGAATTACCAGGGACTCCGTACTGCAGCTGGCCCGTGATTTCGGCTATCGGGTCAGTGAACGTCGCCTGACCATCGATGAAGTCATCGCGGCTTGGAAAGCCGGTACCCTGCGGGAAAGTTTTGGTACCGGCACCGCCGCAGTCATCGCTCCTGTTGGTGAATTGTGCTACAAGGATACCCACATAGAGATCAACGGCGGCGTCACCGGCGAATTGTCTCAACGGCTGTATGACGAATTGCAGGCCATCCAATTCGGCTACCGGGAAGACCCGTACAAGTGGCGGGTCAGGGTAGGGTAAAGCTCGTTCCCTTCGGTCACCCTTTTTCTATATTCTCTTTATTTCAAAGGGTTGAGTGGATTTTTTTTTTGCTCAACCTTCCCTTGATTTTTCAAAAACCGACACTATTGTTTCGCGCAGTTTGAAGACTGAAGCTTCGTTTTCGTCCAACAATGTGGTCAGGGCCGACCGTTGGGCATGCAAACTGTGTGTTCGGCCTGAACAAAAGAATACCTATTACCTTTTTATCCAAGACAGGAGGAGTGTACATGAAAATACGTCCATTGAATGACCGTATTCTGGTCAAGAGACTGGAAGGGGAAGAGAAGACCGCTGGTGGCATCATTATTCCGGATTCGGCCAAGGAAAAACCGGCCGAGGGCGAAATTGTCGCTGTGGGCCCGGGCAAGTTGAATGATACTGGTGAACGAGTTGCCATGGATGTGGCCGTGGGAGACCGGGTGCTCTTTTCCAAGTATGGCGGCACCGAAGTAAAACTGGACGGCGAGGATTTTCTTATTATGCGTGAGGATGATATCCTTGGTGTGATTCAGGCGTAAGAATAAGGTATCAATCCATTCGAGATTTATAAGGAGAGTAGAATATGGCTGCAAAAGATTTGAAATATGGTGCTAAAGCCCGGGAAAAAATGCTGACCGGGGTCAACACCCTTGCCAATGCCGTCAAGGCGACCCTTGGCCCCAAAGGCCGCAATGTACTCATCGAGAAATCCTTTGGCGCTCCTGTGATCACCAAGGACGGGGTGACCGTTGCCAAGGAAATCGAGTTGAAGGATAAATTCGAGAATATGGGCGCCCAGATGGTCAAGGAGGTTGCCTCCAAAACTTCGGA
This sequence comes from Desulfobulbus alkaliphilus, assembly GCF_016918545.1. GTDB lineage: Bacteria > Desulfobacterota > Desulfobulbia > Desulfobulbales > Desulfobulbaceae > Desulfobulbus > Desulfobulbus alkaliphilus. The sequence continues at coordinate 38,750 of NZ_JAFFQC010000015.1, forward strand.
TGTGGCAGGTGACGGAACCACCACCGCTACCGTGCTGGCTCAGAGCATTTACACCGAGGGCGCCAAGCTGGTTGCCGCCGGCTCCAACCCTATGGAGATCAAGCGTGGTATCGATGCCGCCGTTGCTGCAATCGTTGCCGAGCTGAGCAAAATCTCCAATCCCACCAAGGAGCAGAAAGAAATCGCCCAGGTAGGGACCATCTCCGCCAACAACGATGAGACCATCGGCAATATCATTGCCGAGGCCATGGACAAGGTCGGTAAGGAAGGCGTCATCACCGTGGAAGAAGCAAAATCCATGGAGACCTCTCTGGATGTAGTCGAGGGTATGCAGTTTGATCGCGGCTACCTGTCTCCCTACTTTGTCACCGATCCGGAGCGGATGGAAGTCAACATGGAAGATCCGTTGATCCTGATCAACGAGAAAAAGATCTCCAGCATGAAAGACCTGCTGCCGATTCTTGAATCCGTGGCAAAAATGGGCAAGCCGCTGTTTATCATCGCCGAGGATGTCGACGGCGAAGCCCTGGCCACCCTGGTGGTCAACAAATTGCGTGGCACCCTCAATGTCGCCGCTGTCAAGGCTCCTGGTTTCGGCGATCGACGCAAGGCCATGCTCGAGGACATCGCTATCCTCACCGGTGGCCAGGTGATCACCGAAGACCTTGGCATCAAACTGGAAAACGTCACCATCAATGATCTTGGCACTGCCAAACGTATTGTGGTCGACAAGGACAATACGACAATTATCGACGGCGCCGGCGATAAAGACAAACTGGCCGCCCGCGTTAAGCAGATCCGTGCCCAGGTGGAAGACACCACCTCCGACTATGACCGCGAAAAACTGCAGGAACGCCTGGCCAAATTGATCGGTGGTGTGGCGGTTATCAATGTCGGCGCTGCCACTGAAATCGAAATGAAAGAAAAGAAAGCCCGGGTCGAGGATGCTCTCAATGCAACTCGGGCCGCGGTCGAGGAAGGTGTAGTCCCGGGTGGTGGTGTAGCCTACCTGCGTTGCCTCAAAGTTCTCGACACTCTGAAGCTCGAAGGCGAGCAGGCCCTGGGGATCAATATTATCCGCCGGGCTCTTGAGGAACCGGTTCGTCAGATCGCCGCCAACGCCGGTTGCGAAGGTTCGGTCATCGTCGAGCATGTCAAGAATCTGGAAGGCCCCATGGGGTTCAACGCCGCATCCGAAAAATATGAAGATCTTATTGATGCCGGTGTCATTGACCCCACCAAGGTAACTCGCTATGCACTGCAGAATGCATCTTCTGTTTCCGGTCTGCTCCTGACCACTGAGTGCATGATTGCTGAAGTGCCCGACGAAGACAAGGGCGCTGCCGCAATGCCTCCTGGCGGTATGGGCGGTATGGGCGGTATGGGTGGCATGGGCGGTATGATGTAAACAGCCGCTGAACTGCATAGCTTCAGCCGGTCATCTGGTGCCCTTGCCTGTCTCTTCAGGTAAGGGCACTTTGTTTTCCGCACCGGTCCGAGGTTTGTTCAGTTGCAGCAAGAGCGCAGTTCCTCAACTGTTTGTCAATGAGTGTCCAGGAACATAATATCGAGCCATTTCCTATTGACAAAAACAGAGAAATTTTGAATAGTAGCAAGGTTCAAGCCAACCGGCTTTTTCATATATTGGCGATGTAGCTCAGTCGGTCAGAGCGCACGGCTCATATCCGTGGAGTCCGGGGTTCAAGTCCCTGCATCGCCACCATTTTTAAGTCCGGAGTTTTCCGGCATATATATAAACCCGCAATTCGTAACGAATTGCGGGTTTTTTTGTTCCGTGCTCAATGCGGACAGAGTCCAATCGCTCATATCGGTCTCGAGTTCTCCTCCCTATTGTGGTTCTTGATGGTGTTCTATTGCTTCGATATTGTGAAATAATCAATGATTTTTGGGGGTTGTTTTGGTTTACACCCTATGGTAGAGAGGGAAGGGGTAATGGTTGATGTCAAGATATTCAGCTCGTTGAACGTAAGGGGATCGCATGTCCGAACGGCTGAAGTACGAACGCTTTCTCTGGTTTCATGGTCAGGCCAAACGATTGCGCTACCCAAACTCCCGAAGCCTGATCGAGGAGTTCGAGATCTCGGAGCGAACTGCTCAGCGGGATATCGAATTCATGAGATGCAACCTGCAGGCTCCACTTATCTTTGATCATCGCCGCAACGGCTACCGCTACACTGACGACACTTTTGAGATTCCATTCCACTGGCTCGACGAAGAGAACCTGCTTGCCCTGGCCCTGGCGGCACGCCTGGCCTCGACCATCCCCGATTCCGCCGTCAAGGAGGATCTTTGCCGCTTGATCGGCCGCATGCTTCGCCTCTCCCGCAACGAAGGATACTCCTGCCTGGACCGATTGAGCGACAAGATTTCGGTCAAAAACATCGAATATGCCAGGGTGGAGGAAACTTTTTTCCGTCAGGTGGTTCGCGCCCTGTTCGACCAATACGCCCTCCGCATTACCTACCGTTCTCCATACAGCGGCAATACTACCGAGCGTACAGTGCAACCGCTCCATCTGATGCATTATATGGGCAGTTGGCATTTGCTGGCCTGGTGTACAACCAAAGAAGCGCTCCGCGATTTTGCTCTGGCCCGATTGCTGGCGGTTGAACCCGTCGACACTCCCGTGCAAGTTCCCGCCAACCTGCCGCCGATCAAGGAGTTGACCCGCCGCCATTTCGGCATCATGCAGGGGGAGACCACCACCATGGTGACCCTGCGATTCTCGGCCCACATCGCCCCGCGCATTCTTGAGCAGATCTGGCACCCTGACCAACAGACCAGTCTCAGCACCGACGGCAGCCTTCTGCTCAGCTTTCCCGCCGCCGATTTCCGCGAATTGATCAGAAGTATCCTCAGCTACGGCGCCGAGGTGCGGGTGATGGACCCCCCGGAACTGCGAACTCTGGTGCGAGAGGAAATTGAAAAAATGTACAGAAATTTTTGCAGCCCTGACATCGAGTGACAGGGTGGGTGTGGTAGGGTGAAAGTAGAAACGTGGCTTTCTTGTTTGTAGTTTTGTTAGCATCTTCACTGTTTTTTTGAGAAAAGTCGACAGTAGAAATATGAAAAATTATGCTCATTCAACAAAAAAGACAGATCAATCTGATTGGCAGCAATTATCAGTGCATTTACTTGTGGTGGCGACCCTCGCACGGGAGTTTGCAAGGGGATTCGGGTTAAATGACCCAGCCATCGAAGATGAAGCATTACTTGCTGGTTTATTGCACGACCTTGGAAAATACAGATCAGCTTTTCAGGAGTATTTGCGAGGAGAGCGTGCTGGCGATGCTGAAACCCGGCATGCAATCTACGGCGGGGCGCATGCTTTCACTTCCGAACAGTTGGGCGCGGCTTTTGCCATTGCCGGGCACCACGCCGGATTGCACGACCTCGCAGATTTGCAAGACGGTACTGCCAAGGCCGCCGAAAAAGAAGACCTTGCCACACTCGCCGGTTTGCTTGAAAAAGAATATTCCACCGCCCGCGCCTTTCTTACCGCCAATGCTGCCCCGCTTGAAAAAACATTGCCCGAGATCTTGCCGCCTTTTCCCGGCATGCCGGTACATCTCGCAAAACTAGCCAACGAGGCCGATGAAAAATCTGTTTTGGCGACGGAACTATACACTCGGATGCTGTTTTCCTGTCTTGTGGACGCCGACCGGCTTGATTCGGCGTACTGGGCAAAGTCTGATATCAACATCGTTAAGTTTGCCCAAAGCGAAAGTCCTCTTGATGCGGATTATCTCCTTTCCCTTGTAATCGCCGAACGCGACCGAAAACGCGCCGCCGCACTTAACCCGGAAAGCGCCTTGACCGATGCGCAAAACCGTATCTTCGATGCTTGTCTCGGCACCGGTACATACCCTCCCGGCTTTTTTTCGCTCACCGTGCCCACCGGCGGCGGCAAAACGCTTTCAGCCATGGCATTTGCGCTTGCCCACGCTAAGGCAAACAGGTTGCGCCGGGTTATTGTGGTCATTCCATACCTGTCGATCATTGAGCAAAACGCCGCCGAATACCGCCATATTCTCGACTCGAAAAACAGAGGGATCATTCTGGAGAATCACTCCTCCGTAATACCGCGTGTCAATTCCAATGAAGAAGCTAATTCTCGTCTTGAACTGATAACAGAGAACTGGGATGCACCCATCATTATCACCACTTCGGTGCAGTTCATCGAATCACTGTTTGCTGCCTCGCCATCGCGTGTCCGCAAGTTGCATAATATTGCTCGTTCCGTGGTCATCTTTGATGAGGTGCAGACGTTGCCCACCCATCTTTTGCGGCCAATGCTGAATGTCTTCCGCGAACTTACAGCCAATTATGGCGTCAGTTTCGTATTCAGTTCCGCCACTCAACCGGCCTTTCGCCGTACCCGTTCGCTCCCAGACGGCTTTGATGAACATGAAATAACCGAAATCGCGCCCGAACCCGCCGAATTGTACAGAACCTTGCGGCGCGTTACCTACAAGCTCGAAACCGGGACAGAACCACTTGGATGGGAGGCTCTCGCCGGTCAGCTTGCCGCGACGCCGCAATGTCTGTGCGTGGTCAACCTGACCCGGCATGCCCGAGAACTATGGGAAACCCTGGACAATACGCTCCGCGAAGAATATCGCACCAGCGGAGGTGAAGATCTCCCCGGCAACCTACGCCCGGTTCATCTTTCTTCAGCCATGTGCCCAGCCCACCGATTAGCGCTGATCCGCTGGATTCGCATGCGCCTTGGTTCCGGGCTGTCCTGCCGAGTCGTCTCCACCCAGCTCATTGAGGCCGGTGTTGATGTGGATTTTCCCGCTGTCTGGCGGGCGATGGGGCCGCTGGATTCCATTGTCCAAGTTGCAGGCCGCTGTAACCGCAAAGGGCGCTTCCCGCCCACAGAAAGTTGTGTCCGCGTCTTCACCCCCGCCGATGCGAAAAAGCTGCCACCGGGTATTTACAGCACTGCCACCCAGCAGGCTGCTGTCACCCTGGCGAGGCTTGGCAAAGATGCCGCTGAAAAACTCGCCACAAGCCCCGATATTTTCCAAGACTATTTCACTGAACTTTACGCAATTACTTCCACTGATTATGACAAACGTGGTGAGGCCAGCATTCAGGAAGAACGTGCAAATATGCACTTTCGCAAGGTCGCGGCAAAGGCGAAAATAATTGAAGACAGCGGCCAGCCGGTGGTTATCCCAATCGGCAAAGCACGTCATCTCATCGATAAAATCCGTACCCGGAAAGCAGGTCGTGGAGAGCCGCGTTTTACCCGTGACGATCTGCGCCGTTTGCAGCGATATATGGTGAATGTTCGCACCAATAATTTTGATAGACTGCTCAAAGTTACCCAGATTGAACCACTACTACCCTATCTGGACCTATATGTGCTCAAAGAAGGCGCATATCATGCGAATCTTGGACTTCTTGTGAATGACCGGCCCTTGGAGGATTTTTTTGTATGAACGACATAGCCGCTGCCGCCCCCAATCGTGTGACTATCCGCGTCTGGGGAGACTTTGCCTGTTTTACCCGGCCCGAAATGAAGGTCGAGCGCGTCAGTTACCCCGTTATCACGCCATCAGCAGCGCGCGGTATCTTGGAGGCGATATATTGGGAACCGCAGATGTATTACCTGATTGATAGCATCCACATTATCAGGCGCGGGCGCTGGATTTCTTTTCGCCGTAACGAGGTTATCTGCTTTATCAGCCTGGATAACGCAAAAAGCTGGATGAATGGGACGCGTAAAGTTTCACCCATCCAGGCCGGAGGCGGCGCGGCCGATGGCACCCAGCGCAACATGCTGGCCCTACAAGGGGTCGAATACCTCATTACCGCTGAAGTCCGCTTAACCTCTCTTGCCAGGCAGCCCCGCTGCAATCTTGCCAAATACCTTGACCAGATCAAGCGCCGCGCCGCCGTTGGCAAGTGCTTCCACCGCCCTGCCTTTGGTGTCCGCGAATTTGACGCCAACTTTGCGCTGGAAGAAAATGCTGACACCACCTTTGCCCGCCGCCAGCGGGAACTCGGCGCGGAGGCCACGCCGCTGATTCATTATGAACCGCTGGGGCTCATGCTCTACGACGTGTTTGACCACAACCAGCGTGAGCAAGGGTTCCGTTGGTTACGCGAGGAAGAAATCAAAACGAATCGGCAACACTTTGAAGAGGAGATTACCGGGCTGAAGAAAACCGAGCAAAATAGGCGTCGTAAGGTATACGCAGCCAATGAGAGGTGCTTTGAGGGACAAAAAATTCAGCCGCACTCAGCGTTTTTTCAGGCGGAAATCCGTGATTCGGTGCTGCAGTGCCACCCGGATGCCGTCGAAATTTTACTTCAGGATATGGGAGGAGAACACTGACATGCTCCTCAAACATTTTTACGATTATGCCCAGTCCCGTAACCTGCTTGCTGACCTCGCCTTTGCGCCCAAAGCGGTGCGCTGGATTATCGACCTGGACACTGTTGGGAATTGTTTAGGTGTCGTCGAGGTTGGCGATGGTAAACGTGGCCAGGATTATTCCTGTCCGCAAACCACGCGAAATAAAAATGCCGGTGGGGTAGCAGAATTTCTCGCCGATGGCATTACTGCGATTTTTAATTGTGACACCGATCCTGTACCCAAAAAAAAACGCACAGAAAACCAGGAGAAAGATCGTCAGAAAAATAACTTAATCAAACATGAGGATTTCTGGGAACAAGTAGAAGTGGCGGCAACCGAAACGAAGCACCCTGGACTATTAGCACTCCGGACATTTTGTCAGAAATTGGCGGTAAGCGACGCACCAATTTTACAATTCGGCAAACCTACCGGCGCCAAGGCTGATGCCAAATCTGCATGGCTGCTCCGAGTTTCTGGGGAAGAAAAGAAACTTGGTGCGGAAAATTTCACCTTTCGCGTGGATGGTGAATTGCTCATCGAAAACAGCACGATTCGTGATTGGTGGCGCGCCCAATACACCGCTGAAGTCAACACCGCCCGCAGAAACACAACTCGCGGCTTGTGCATGGTCACCGGCTATTTGAATCAACCCATCGCTCTTACGCATACACCCAAAATAGAGGGTGTACCCAATACATCTTTTGGTGCGACCATTGTGTCCTTTGATAAAGACGCCTTCACTTCTTACGGTTTCGATCAAAGTCTGAACGCGCCAACCTCCGATGAAGCCGCTACCGCCTATTGCACGGCGCTTAATCACATGATCGAAAAGGAAGAAACCTCGCTGCGTATAGGGCAGACAATATTTTGTTTCTGGGCTGTTCAGAACAAAGCGGCGGGAGGAAGGTTCGCCCAACTGCTCAATAAACCCGATCCGCAATCTGTACGGAGTTTTCTTGTTTCTCCTTGGGCGGGAATTGCGCGTGACTTGGCAAAAAAAGATACATTCCTCGCTGTGACGCTCGCGGGCAATAAAGGGCGTGTCGTAGTTCGTCACTGGCTACAGCAATCTTTGGAGCAGGCCATCGGAAATTTTCAGAAATGGTTCGCTGATCTGGAAATACACGTCCCGCCAAAAACACAAACCGCCAAAAAACCTATTAATGTGGACAAGCAAACAGAATGCAATCCGCTCTCAGTTTATTGGCTCGCCAACACGACCGTCCGTGAAACTAAAGATCTGCCACCGGAATTTCCCACCCAGTTATACCGCGCCGCGCTGGAAAACACCGCGCCGTCTCCTCTGCTCATCAAGCCAATTTTAGCCCAATTGCAATCGCGGCTTTTGCGCGATGAAAATTACAGCCTCATTTACGACCAGAGCCGCTTTGCCTTGCTCAAACTGATAGTCAACCGCAACCGAAAGGAAACCGACATGGAAATCAAACCACAACTTGCTGCTGATACCGATGACCCTGCCTATAATTGCGGGCGTTTGCTGTCCGTCCTCTCCGAAACTCAAAAGAAAGCGCAAGGTTACCCCAAAGGGTTCTCAGGCGTTGCTGAACGCTATTTCGGCACGGCCAGCGTCTCACCAGCAACCGTCCTGCCACTTTTGCTCCGGCTCAACCGCCACCACCTTGACAAAATCCGCAAGTCAGGCGGTAACGCGTATGAAGAAGTCGTTATCCGGAATATTGTAGCGAAGTTTAAACCGACAAATGACACGACGCCGCCTGTATTTCCACGCATTCTCAATCTACAGGAGCAAGGTCGGTTCGTTCTTGGTTTCTATCAGCAGCAGGCTGAGGATGCCAACGCACGCATAGCGTTCAAGGTGCTGATGTACCTTGAAGAAACGGATACAACGGCTCACGCGAAAGCGCTTGCATTACAAGAAAACGATACCAAAACTTTTTATGAGAAGGTCAGCCAGCATTACGGTTCCGGCTCTTTTAAGGATTGGATCGACAAGAAACAGAAAATGGCAAAGTCTCCTTCTTTAGCCAACGTATCTACCCTTTTCGACAACGAATAGCTATCAACGTCAATCAAACAACAAAGGAAACCAGCCATGAGCATCCTCACAAACCGCCACGACTTTCTCCTTCTCTTCGAAGTCACGAACGGCAACCCCAATGGCGACCCTGATGCGGGTAACATGCCGCGTATTGATCCCAACAGCAACCGGGGCATCGTTTCCGATGTCTGCCTGAAACGCAAGGTTCGCAATTTTGTGGAACAGTTTGCTCCTGCCCGTGAAACCGCCACAGCCAACGGTTTTGACATTCTCGTCAAACAGGGCGCGGTCATCGAAACCGAACAGAAAACGGCTATTGCCTTTGTACAAAACGAGAAGAATCCCGATCAACTCACGGGCGCGACCGAGGCTGAAAAAGCAAAGAATTGGCTATGCCGCAAGTTTTATGATGTGCGTACCTTTGGCGGTGTGCTTTCCACCGGTGACGATATTATGAAAGGTTCCGCCTGGGGCCAGGTGCGCGGCCCAGTACAGTTTACCTTCGGGCAGTCCTATGATCCTATTACACCGTTGGAAATAGCAATAAATGTTTGCGCTGCTCGTAAAGAATTGAAGAAAAAAAATCCAACCGAAAAAGAACTCGCGGACAACATCATTGCCCAAACAGGTACGCAAGGAAGAAAACACATCGTCCCCTACGCGCTGTACGCAGCCAAAGGTTATGTCTCACCTGCCTTCGCCGAACGTACCGGCTTTTCTCAAGCTGACTTGGACCTGCTGTTTGAAGCTCTGGCAAACATGTTTGAGCACGACCGATCCGCCGCTCGTGGCGAAATGATTGTGCGCGGGATTTATGATTTTGAGCATGTCGGCACCCAGGCGGATGCCAATTCCGAACAAAACAAACGAGAGGCGCGTTTGGGCTGTGCCCACGCCCATGAGCTTTTCGAGGGCATCAAGGTTCAGTTGCGGCCCGGAAAAGACTTTCCCGAATCCTTTGCCGACTATTTGGTTGAAAATGCTTGGATAGACGCAACCCTGCCAAGGGGGGTGCGGCTTCATCTCCGGCATACCAGATAAAAACATTTGCGGAATCATCCCTAAAGAGGCAAGGAAGGATAGACTATTTTGAAACTCGGCGAGCTTTTTGAGACGGCAGTTGTCCGGGAATCTCGGACTGCTGCCGCCGAGATTCCTTTTTTGATCAAATAATCCACTAAAAATGTTGATTAAAACCTTGAATGACCGATTGACAATAACAATTTCTTGTTCTGCAGGTGACGATTCCGTTGTTTTCTACCAAACGGAAGACGGCCAGACTAGGCTGGAAGTCTGTCTTCACGAGGAAACTGTCTGGCTCTCGTTGACCCAAATGGCTCAGCTGTTCGAACGTGATAAGTCGGTGATATCGAGGCATCTCCGGAATATTTTCCGTGAAGGGGAGTTGAGCAGAGCGGCAGTTGTTGCAAAAAATGCAACAACTGCCGCGGACGGCAAAACGTACCAAGTGGATTATTTCAATCTGGATGCGATCATCTCCGTCGGCTACCGGGTGAACTCCAAACGTGGTACCCAGTTTCGCATCTGGGCTTCCTCTGTGCTCAAGGACTATCTGGTTAAGGGCTATGCCCTCAACCAGCGGCGGCTGGCGGAGCAGGGCGTGGCCGAACTGCGCGGGGTGCTGGACCTCTTGACCACAACCATGGAACACAATCAACTGGCCAACGAAACCGGCTTGGCGGTGGTGGAGTTGGTACGGTGCTACGGGCTGAGCTGGCAACTGTTGCTCCAGTATGACGAAGATCGGTTGTCCTTGCCGGCCGGCCTCAGCCGGGGTGAAGTCGCGGGATTTGATCTGACGGTGGTGCGCCGGGGTATCGTCTGTTTGCGCGATGATCTGGCGGGCCGAGGCGAGGCCACCGGCCTTTTTGGCCAAGAGCGCGGAGACAGCCTGGCGGGTATCCTCGGCGCCATCCATCAGACCTTCGGCGGCGAGGATCTCTACCCCAGTATCGAGGAGAAGGCGGCCCATCTGCTCTATTTCGTGATCAAGGATCATCCCTTCAGCGACGGCAACAAGCGCATCGGCTCTTTTCTCTTTCTCCTCTATTTGCAGGAGTGCGGGCTTCTCGAGACGGTTCGCTTCGACAACAAGGCGCTGGTGGCCTTGGCGTTGCTTGTCGCAGCCTCGGACCCGACCCAGAAAGATGTACTCATCCGGTTGATAGTCAATCTCCTGAGCGCATCCGGGGAAGGGAATAAAAAGGGAGGGTTTGCAACGGTTTGAGCAGGATGTTGCCGTCAGCGCTCAACGCCTCAAGCTACTGGGCAGGGGGGCCAGTGAAGCGCATCGCGCAACGGTTTGGGGATGATCACCTCGCCCTTGCTACTGGAAAGTGTGGTGGTTTCCGTGATACCCTTTTGGTAAGAAATTTTGAGACCATCATAAACTCGGAGATGAGCGTGTCAAGCGAGCTGTATCCCCAAGGGGAACACAATGAGGATGATTTGGTGATGATATCCGCCCTCCAGCATTACCTTTTTTGTCCCAGAAGATGCGCTCTGGTGCACATCGAGCAGCAGTGGCAGGAGAACCGGTTGACCGCCGAAGGGCGCATCCTTCATGAAAGGGTACATGGTGGCGGCCGGGAATCGCGGCGAACCCTGCGGGTGGAATATGACGTGCCCATCCGTTCACTGCGACTGGGGTTGATTGGCCGAGCCGACATCGTCGAATTCCATCGACAGGATGATGGGCCGTGGCAGCCCCTGCCGGTGGAGTACAAGCGTGGGCGGCCTAAAAAGGATGATATCGACCGGGTGCAGCTCTGTGCCCAGGCCATCTGTCTGGAAGAAATGCTGGATTGTGTTGTCCCCGAGGGTGCGCTCTATTACGGTTTGAAGAAACGGCGTACGACGGTGGTCTTTGACGCCGGTTTACGGGATAAAACCGTGCAGACAGCGGCTGAACTTCATGCCCTTCTGGCCAAGGGCCGAACACCGCCGCCCCAGTACGACAAACGTTGCGAAAGTTGTTCCTTCCTGCCACTATGCTTGCCCAGGGTGGCGACGCGAAAACAGGTAGGTACGTACCTGCGGAGGATGGTGAGAACATGAAAAAACATCTCAACACCTTGTTTGTCACCACCCAGGGTGCCTACCTGGCCAAGGACGGTGAGACCGTGGCGGTGCGCATCGAGGGGGCAACGGTACTGCGGGTGCCTGTGCATACCCTGGACTCGATTGTCTGTTTCGGCAATGTCGGCTGCAGTCCCTTTTTAATGGGCTTTTGCGGTGAACGTCAGGTTGGCTTGAGTTTCTTGAGCGAAAACGGCCGGTTTCTCGCCCGGGTTCAGGGCCCGACCTCGGGTAATGTTCTGCTGCGGCGGGAGCAATATCGCCGGGCTGATGATCCTGGGTTTTCCGCTGCCGTGGCTGGCGCCTGTGTGCTGGGTAAGATTGCTAACTGCCGGACCGTGTTGTTGCGATCGCTACGCGATCATGGCGACAAGCTTGATCAGCAGGCCATGCAGGAGGCCATCGACCGATTGGGGGCCGCCATCAGGCGGTTGCAGGGAGGATTGGATCTTGATGCGGCCCGCGGGGTGGAAGGTGATGCGGCCAGGGTCTATTTCGGCGTCTTCGACCATCTCATTGTCCGTGATAAGGAACATTTTTTCATGCGCCAACGAAGCCGCCGTCCTCCGCTCGACCGCATCAACTGTCTGCTATCCTTCTTATATACCCTGGTGCTTAATGATATCCGTTCGGCCTTGGAATTGGTCGGCCTGGATCCGGCAGTGGGCTACCTTCATCGTGATCGCCCCGGAAGGGCAGGCTTGGCCCTTGACATGATGGAGGAGTTCCGTCCATTGGCGGACCGCTTGGCGGTCTCGCTCGTCAATCTGGGTCAGGTACAGCGAAATGATTTCGTTGTCAGTGACGGCGGTGCGGTACGGATGAGCGATGAGGCCCGTAAAACCCTGCTGGTTGCCTATCAAAAACGCAAGCAGGAGGAGATGGTCCACCCGTTTGTTGAGGAAAAGATGACTCTGGGACTGTTTTTTCACATTCAGGCCCTATTGTTTGCCCGGTATTTGCGTGGCGAACTGGATGGTTATCCGCCGGTGATCTGGAAATAGGAGGCGGTTATGATGGTTTTGGTGAGTTACGACGTGCGCACCAGCGAACCGGGCGGCGCCAAGCGACTGCGCCGGGTGGCCAAGGTTTGCAGCAATTATGGCCAGCGGGTTCAGTTTTCGGTTTTTGAGTGCATGGTGGACCCGGCACAATGGACCAGGATGCGTCAGCTTCTGATTGATGAGATCGATGTTGAGGCCGACAGTCTCCGCTTTTATTTCCTCGGCGCTAATTGGCGGAATCGGTTTGAGCATGTTGGTGCCAAGGAGAGTCTGGACCAGGAGGGCCCGTTGATTGTGTGAAATAGGAGCCGCGAACCGTTCGTAACCAGTATACCCTGGCAGGTTCGCGACACTCGTTAATGCGATGGTTGAGATAATTTGGCGAGGTGAAAGGAGGTGATCAATTCTCCCCAAAAAACAACGATCGCGGAATGTGTTGAAAAAAATGACTGGTAGCACAATGTTACCAGTCAACGGTCGCCCCCTGCGCGGGGGCGTGGATTGAAACACTGCTCCAGGGCTTTCAGGCGGGTCACGGCCACTGTCGCCCCCTGCGCGGGGGCGTGGATTGAAACCATAGTTTCCTCATTTGCTGCGCGGGCGACACCGGGTCGCCCCCTGCGCGGGGGCGTGGATTGAAACAGAGAGAGCTGGCCGATGTCGTACTCAATGCGGCCGTCGCCCCCTGCGCGGGGGCGTGGATTGAAACAGATTGCGGCACAATGTAACGATTTATCGGCAAATGTCGCCCCCTGCGCGGGGGCGTGGATTGAAACATGACCAACACACAGGTATCAGCAGCAAACTCCTGTCGCCCCCTGCGCGGGGGCGTGGATTGAAACTGCATCCAGGTCACCGCATCGCGGGAGTAAATCGGGTCGCCCCCTGCGCGGGGGCGTGGATTGAAACTTCGCCGTCCTGACCAATTAGGACACCACCGCCATGTCGCCCCCTGCGCGGGGGCGTGGATTGAAACAGGTCCATGTGATAGCGGATATCCAACCCACCAGGTCGCCCCCTGCGCGGGGGCGTGGATTGAAACATTTCCTCGGGGCTGGGCTGCGACATCACCCCACGTCGCCCCCTGCGCGGGGGCGTGGATTGAAACATATCGACAACAACTAGCCGAAATCATTGGATGATGTCGCCCCCTGCGCGGGGGCGTGGATTGAAACACCCAGATGCAAATCGCGATGGTGCAGACAACTCGGTCGCCCCCTGCGCGGGGGCGTGGATTGAAACGACGAAACCCTGGTGCGAGACTGCCTCAACGCCAGTCGCCCCCTGCGCGGGGGCGTGGATTGAAACAATCAAAAGTAGTCATGGCGGAGAAGCTGTCAAAGTCGCCCCCTGCGCGGGGGCGTGGATTGAAACATCCCAGGTGCGATGGATATACAGCTCGCCATCGGGTCGCCCCCTGCGCGGGGGCGTGGATTGAAACACCGTTACCGCCGACAGGCCACGGCGCGGGGTGGTGGTCGCCCCCTGCGCGGGGGCGTGGATTGAAACCCCTTGCCGTTGCGACCCTCGCCCAGGAACACGCGTCGCCCCCTGCGCGGGGGCGTGGATTGAAACGCCGCCGAGCAGGTCGTAGGTCTCGGAATGCTGGACGTCGCCCCCTGCGCGGGGGCGTGGATTGAAACATCGGCAGTTGGTGGAAAGCACTGATCATGGCCGGTCGCCCCCTGCGCGGGGGCGTGGATTGAAACATGGAAGAGAGCAGGTACCAGGAGGATCCCTTTAGTCGCCCCCTGCGCGGGGGCGTGGATTGAAACCTCCCCCGACGGATACCACTGCTCGCAAACATGCCGTCGCCCCCTGCGCGGGGGCGTGGATTGAAACACAAGCCGCCGCGATCTCGCCAGCACCCTTAAACTCGTCGCCCCCTGCGCGGGGGCGTGGATTGAAACAGGCTGTCCACAAAGCAACTCGCCAGCCTGCGCTGGTCGCCCCCTGCGCGGGGGCGTGGATTGAAACTTCTTTGCGCTCCAACGCCTTCACAAGTGCTTCGGGTCGCCCCCTGCGCGGGGGCGTGGATTGAAACATAATATGCTTTCCTGCAGTTTGCGGATGCGGTTCAGTCGCCCCCTGCGCGGGGGCGTGGATTGAAACACCATCGAGGCAAAAAAATAACCCCGACAGTGCCGTCGCCCCCTGCGCGGGGGCGTGGATTGAAACACAAGCCGCCGCGATCTCGCCAGCACCCTTAAACTCGTCGCCCCCTGCGCGGGGGCGTGGTTTGAAACAAACCAACCGGTCAATCTGGGTCGGCATCGAATGTATCCGTGATGGAGGAACACCTGCCCTGTGGTTCAGGGCAGGCAGCTGACGTGTTCCATCCAGCCGGAATCGGTTGCTGCATCGAATTTCTCAAGAAAGAGGCGCTCACTGAGAAACAGTTTGCCGCCAGTGTACCGGGCAGGGAAGAGGCGGCGTTGGCTGGGGCCGCCATTGTAGAGGGAGTACAGCCAACCGGCAAGAAAGCGTTGCCCGTCGGGGGTATGCAAGTCAACGGATGTCTTCTCCCGCAGCACATAGTCACGCAGATAGAGACTGAGGATTTCACATCCGGCCTGGCTGTTATATTCCGTATTCCAGCGAAGCTGTTGAAGGTTGTATATGCCTCGCCATACTCTTTCGTTGATCTGCATCAGACCGACCGAGGTATTGTTGTAGGACAGCAGATAGGTGATTTTTTTGTTTTTGATATGAAATTGGCGGAAGCAGCTCTCCTGCCAGGCGGTTGCAACCGCCATTGTTTCAAACCAGCCTGGTTGATGCATCGGTGCGCTCAGTTCTTTTCGCTGCTTTGCTGCTTGGTGATGGAGGAGATCGCTGACTTTGGGCAGGAGGACAGTGCCCGGGGTCAGTTCGGCGGTCCAGCTTTCGATTTCTTTTCTCGATATTTTTGCGGATGTTGCAGCCTGCGCGGTTGCAAGGCGAAAGAGAGCGAGAAAATCCTGCCCGGGTAGGGCTCGCCAGCTCGAACTCGGGTCCTCCAGTTGCGCTTCCGGTGCCGACAAGGGCGTCTCGTCCGGCAGCAGTGCTTCCGGCAGGGGGGGCAGGTCGAAAATGGTCCGAAGCTGCGGGTCGACCTGGGAGGAGGGCGTGCTGTCAAGCGGTTCCGCGGAGATAAGTGCGGCCAGGCGGCGGAAGCCGTCTTCACTGATTTCAATGCCCACGGCAGGGCCCAATCCATCGAGAATCAAGAGGGCATCGCTGGCAGTGAAAAAGGCCAGATAGCCGAGAAGGTTGTTGGCAGAGCGATGTTGCAGGTGCCTTTGAAAAACAGGGTGCAACTGTTTCCAGCCCCAGAGAAACTGGCCTCTGATGAAAGCGTTGCTGAGAGCCTCCTGTTCAATGGCCTCGCTGAAATCATGACGAACCGTCAGCATGGTGTCGAGGAGGATATATCGATCAAGGGACGACAACGGTGCATCGGTAAACTGTTTGAGCTGGAGGATAAGAAAAGCATCCCAGGCCTGCCAGAGTTCAAGGACCCGGGCGAGATGCTCGCGCCCAGGTGCCGGGATCGAGACCGGAGGCTGTTCTTCCTGAACCAGTTCGATCTCAGCCTGGATATTGACCCGTATTCCCTCGGGAGACAGCAAGGGGGGATCAGGCCGCATACTGGCAAGAAAACGCTCCGCCCGCTCCCGTTGGTCGACAGCGAACATCGGCAGCAGACTGGATTTCATATCATTGACCGGGGGGGCCAGATCAATGAAGAACGTATTGAGATAGGTATGAATATGGTCCTTGATCAGATTCCAGAGCAAGGCCGCGACCTGAACCGGTTGCCCGTTTCTGTCAAGAATGGTTGAGTCGATGGTTTCGAAGGAAAGCCGCCATTGATCATCGATCCTCGGCCGCTGCCAAAGCACCACCGATCCCTCCCAATGCAATGGTGCCAGGCAGGAATCAAAGACAGAGGCGCCCCAGCGAAGATGCACATTGGTCTGAAAACGCAGAGCTCCCTGATCTTCGCTGATCCGGGGCGCGGAAAGAATGATCTGGCGGCAGCCCTGCCCCTGCTGATATACGAGTGCTCTTTCCCCGGCCAGGGGGTAGGCCTTGGTGGCGACCAGAGAGCGAAGTAGCGGCATGTCCAGGGTCAGGGGCATGTCCAGGGTCTCGGCTCGCAGCGGCGATTGCTGGTGAATCAGGAGGGTGAGCAGAAGCCCGAGGAGGAAATATCGTCGAGTGTGCATGGGCAGGTGGTGGGAGTCAGTTCCTCGATGCAGAGCAGAACATCTCGTTTCCAGAAGGGCACGGGTCAGGTGGAATTGGGCTGGTGTCCTCAAGCGAAACGGCCACTGGAAACTCTTTTACCCTTTCAGTTCCCGGTAGAGCCATTTTTCGATGAGAGCATACATGATCTCGCGTTTTACGGGTTTGCTGATGTAATCGTTCATGCCTGCCTTCAGACAGATTTCCCGGTCGCCTTTCATGGCATTGGCCGTCATGGCAATGATGGGGATCTCGTTGTATCCGCGGCTGCGCAGTTCTCTGGTTGCCGCCAGGCCATCCATTTCCGGCATCTGGATATCCATGAGAATAAGGTCAAAACGATTGGGTGCGGCAATGAAAGCCTCCACGGCCTTTTTACCGTTGCCGGCGACTTCTACCTGGTATCCCGCCTTGTGAAGAATCAGCACTGCCAGTTTCTGATTGACCGGATTGTCTTCGGCCAGGAGGATGCGGACCGATTGTTTGATCTCTTCACGGACGCTGTACTGGGTAATCAGTTCACGGGTGTCTTGTCTGGGCACTTGAGGTTCCTTCTGGCCCAAGAGCTTTTCGATAGTTTTAAAGAGAATTTCCCGACGGACGGGCTTGGTGAGGAAGGCGTCGAATCCGGCTTCCTTGCAGCGCTGGGCGTTTCTTTCCGTTGAGGAGGTGTAGGCAAGCAGGGGTGTGGTTGCTGTTTCCGGGATTTCGGAGCGGATCATTCGTGCCAGGGTGTAGCCGTCCGGCGTGGGCATCTGGATGTCAAGAATGATGAGATCAAACAAATGCTGGTCAGCTATTGCCTGTTGCAGCGCGGCATGGACAGCGCTGCTGTCCCGGAGGGCGACGACAGTGAGTTCAGCGGCGGTCAGGATATGCTGCATAATGCCGAGATTGGTGGCATTATCATCAACGATCAGCACCCGTTTCCCCACCAGGCTGATTGTATGAAAGTTCTTCTGGACCTGTTGCGGTGCTTTTTTCATTCTGGCGGTGAAATGAAAGGTACTGCCTTGGGCAGTGCTGCTTTCAGCCCAGACGTTGCCCTGCATTAAGCCGGCAATTTTTCGGCAGATGGTCAGGCCAAGGCCGGTCCCGCCATACTCTCTGGTGGTGGAACCGTCGGCCTGACGGAACGCCTCGAAGATGGATTCGAGCTTATCAGCGGGAATACCGATGCCGGTATCACGGATACGGGCGTGCAGGGTAATATCCTCTTCAGTTTCCTCAGCCACCAGCAGCGAAAGTTCTATCTCACCTTTTTTGGTGAATTTTACCGAATTGCTCATCAGGTTGAGCAGAACCTGACGGAAGCGGCCCGGATCCCCCATCACCTTGGCCGGAAGAGCGTCATCGATTCTGCACAGGACTTCGATGGGGCGGGAGCTGACCTTGGGGCGGATAATGTCACAGACATCCTGGGCGGTGATTTCCGGATCGAAACTGATGCATTCCAGGTCGAGTTTGCCGGCCTCAACTTTGGAAAAATCGAGAATATCGTTGATCAGGGAAAGCAGAGCGTCGGCACTGCGTTTGATGGTCCGGGCGAACTCCTCCTGTTCTTCGTTGACCTCGGTCTCCAGCAGCATATCGGTGAAACCGACAATGCCGTTCATCGGGGTGCGGATCTCGTGACTCATGGCCGCCAGGAACTCGCTCTTGGCAATGTTTGCCGCTTCCGCTGCCTTTTTGGCGGCACGCAGTTCGGCTGTCTGCTCCTGTATCTCCAATTGCAGGGTGTTTGCGTAATTGAGCTGTTGTTCCTGGATTTTGCGGTAATTCAGTTCGTTTTCAGCCATTATGTCCTGGAATTTTTTTTCCAGGACTGCGGATTTCCGATCAAATTGTTTTTTCTGGATACGCAGCCTGTTGACTGTTTCCGCTGTTTCCCGGTGAGCGAGGAACAGACGAACCGCCAGCCGAATGATGGTGGCAACCCATTGCCTGCCAAAGGCATCGGCAAGGGAGGGCTGATCCGGTGTGGCCAGCACATAGCCGTGCAGATCGGGGACAACCAGCAGGTAGTAGGTCTGACCATTGAGAGGGAAAGACAGGTCAGAGGATGTCTGCTCGTGTTCGATGATGAGGGCTGTTGCCTGGTCGGGGGGTAAGGGGAAGGTCTTGGACGCGACATGTCCGCCGGAAGGGCCCCAACAGAAAAACAGGAGGTGTTCGGTCTCCTGGTGCAGGTGATCGCACAGGGCGGTTAGTTCACGGACTGGATCGACCAGATCAGCGAAAAGGGGAGTCAGGGCCATGCCACACCTCAGCCGCCGTACATGTTTTTTGTTTTTTCCAGTTCGTCGGGAAGATCCTCGGCCAACACCCGGTATTCTTCAACATTGGTTTGGATATGGGAGGCCAGCGACGCTGGCAGAGTGGCCGGCAGCCCTTCTTTGACGGAGAAGTGTAATTGATTGATAATGTATTCGCTCATCTGCAGGATGCCGGTCAGCGATTGGGGAGGGGCCTCGCCGTTTTCGAGATGGTGATCGCGGATAGCCTCGGCAATCGGATCCGGTATGCGCCATTCCCTGGCCAGAATGTATCCTGTTTCGCAGTGGTCAGTGTGGAAGAGTGCCTGTTCCACCTCGACGATGCCGGGACCATCGGCTGCCAGTTGTTCGATGAGCAGCAGGAAAGTGTCCTTGTCTGCTTCCATGGCAACAATCAGGCCAATATCATGGAGGATGCCGGATAGGTAGGCATCGTCACCATTGATACTGAAAATACGTTCGGCAATCATTTTGCTGCAGATGCCCGAGGCAGCGCTGTGCAGCCACAGCTTTTGGGGTGAAAAAGTTGTGGTGCTCGAACTGCTGCGAAGCATACCCTGAATAGCATCGGTCACGGCAATGTTGTACAGGTTTTTCATGCCCAGCAGGGCCACGGCACGGGAGATGGAATCAACCTTGCGGGTCAGGCCGAAATAGGAGCTGTTGACCAGGGTCAGCAGGCGGGCGACCAGGGCCGGATCCATACGGATCACTTCTTCGAAATCCTGCAAGGTGGATTCCTGGTCGTTGACGAGTTGGACAAGTCGGGTGACAATATGGGGGAGTGTTCTGATTTTTTTAAACTGGAGGATGAGTTTCTCGGCTGCGGTCATGGACGGGCTCCGTTGGGCTGTGCTCCCCTCTCTGACATGCAACGGGTGCCCATCCGCAAACGGCTGTTTTCACGGTGACTCATTGTTGCTCTGTCCAATACAATTCGTGAACAGGTACATAGAAAGCTGCGATGCAAGGTGCTGGTGCGTCTCGATTCAGAAGGGAAAATTCCGTTTCTTGACGAACGCTGACGCAGGGGCTGGTCACCCGACAACCTCATTTTTCCTGACAGCCTCTGCCTTGATGCGATCCAGGAGTTCCGCCAGCACAGGCTTAATGTTTTCCCGTAGATCGCCGGCAACAACAATAAAGAGCAGATCGTCTCCCGGGGCGAAGTGTCCAGAGTGTGCTTCGACAAGAATCTCATAGATGCCGGGGCGGTCAAGGTATTCACGACGCAGTTCGCTGATTTTATCCTGATCGACTTCGATGTCCAGTGCCGTCACCCGGCGATGATCCACCCGTGACCAACTGCGCACCGTGCCGTTATGAATAAGGATCATCCCGACATTCTCGGTGAAGTCGGGCCGTTGTTTCAAAGCAGCGATTGTTTTTGAAATATCCACTAGTATTGTATGAAATTATGGTTTTCTCTTGTGTTCCGGTTTGTACAGGGTGACAACTTGCACACGAGAAGGGATGATCAAAGATTCCCCGACTCTGATTAAATTTTTCTCTTGTCGGCCATTTACGGCCAGCAGTTCATGCAGAGGGACTTCGAAATGCCGGGCTATGGATGAGGTTGTGTCCCCTGGCTGGACAATATAGCGGACGGGAATCGAGCGTGTTGGCATGCTTGCCGGAACCTGGGTAACAGTGGGCGGGGGGGTGGAAACGGTTTTTCTCACCTTGGTTGCGGCCGGCTGAATGGCTGCCAGCCCAGCCGGTAAACGCAACAGATAGTTTTGCGGCAGGGGCTGCACTCCGTCCAAGACCGGTTTTCTCAGCGCCGGGTTCAGGCGGGTCAGCTCCTGTTGTGAAATGTTGAAGGTGGTGTGGATTCTGCTTATGGGCACAGATTGCTGGAGACGGAATGTGACCGTGGCATCGGGACGGTCGAGTCGGATATTGGGATCGGCGTAGAGTTGCCTGGAAACTCTCATGGCGGCGAGGAATTCTGAATAAAAGTTCCGGGAAGCAAACTTGAAATGCCCCTGGTCATAGGATTTGAAGATGTTTTCATAACAGCCTTTAGCCCTGACAGCCCGAACAGTACCGGCTCTGCCGTAGTTATAGGCGGTGATTGCCAGCGGCCAGGTTTTGAGTTGTTCATAATTCGTTTTCAGCAGACGGGCGGCGGCCTGGGTGGAGATATACGGATCCAGGCGTTCATCAACGTGATCATTGATGGTCATGTACTCCGAACCGGTTGTGCGGATAAACTGCCAGAGCCCGGCGGCGCCAGCTTTGCTGTAGGCGGTATAATTGTATGATGATTCGACGTGGGGCAGGTTCAACAGTTCCAGGGGAAGCCCGTGGGCGGCAAAAATCTGCTTGAATTGAGGCAGGTATCTGCCGGATCGGACCACACCTCGATGGAAACGGTCTTTCTGGCCGACCTGCATTCGGACGTTGCCCCTGGCTTCGAGATAGGCGGCCTGGTTCCGTGAGGGGAACAGGGACGCGATATGGCGTTCCTGCCGGGTCTGCGGGGGGGTGCCGTTGCCGAGCTGCAACAGAATGGTGTCAATTTGTTGTCGCGCTGTTTTTATTCGCTCGCTGTTGATTCTTGCCGCCCCCGGTACCTGCCGGGGGACCAGTTCGACCACGGTATAGACCCGGTCCAGGTGATTCCGGTCGTGCATGACACCTTGATTGGTGGTATATTTACCATAAATATTTTCCCAGAATTGCACGTTGGGGCGGATAGATGGGTACAGCGGGAACAGTTCCCCCGCCGAGGAGAATGCAGGGGAACAGGTGACAGCCAAATGCAGCCAGAAAGTGAGAAACAGGATGGACAATGACCGTTTATGCCCGGCTCGGCAAAGTGAGAGTACCATGATACCAAAACACCGTGAACAAGGGGAAAGGGTTGTTTGCCTGATCATGTACGAGTATTCTAGCACATTATGAGGTGTCCGGCGAGAAAAGTCAGATGTGTCTGGTTGTTTGTGAACTTTTTCCATTTTCCTCGATCCGTGAGCGTTCGTGCGTTAGCTGTATTGTCTGTGACCATTCGATTAACGGAGCCTTTATCAGACGGTTACGGGCAATGAAGATGGCGTACGGACGGATGACCCCGAAAGTCGGTTGGCGAAGGGTAACATCAAGGATCCCGCAATTATTATATGATACCAGTACGATATATCCAAAAGAGAATCCAGCCGTCACGGATTCAGGAGTTTGACACCGTCCATGGTGACGGCTGACCCATGTATACACCAATCATAGGGACTCTTGGCTATGTTCTTTCCGCCGATGGGATGCGAACACTTCTTGTCCATCGCAATGCCCGGAGCGACGATGAGCATCTGGGTAAATTCAACGGGCTGGGAGGCAAGATGCTGCCCGGAGAAGATGTGGTCACCTGCATGAAAAGAGAACTCTTTGAAGAGTCAGGGCTGACCTGCACCACTCTGCAGCTGCGCGGGACAATCAACTGGACCGGTTTTGGCCCCAGGGGAGAAGACTGGCTTGGTTTTATTTTTCTCATTACCGCATACCATGGGACAGTGCGATCCGGTAATGAAGAAGGTGATCTGGACTGGCACCTGTTGTCTGATCTCCACCGCCTGCCCATGTGGGAAGGGGATCGATTTTTTCTTCCCCTGGTTTTTGATGGTGACCCCCGTGTTTTTCATGGATTCATGCCTTATGCCCAAGGGCGACCAATAGGATGGAATTTTTCCCGGATATGAGGACCCTTTGGAAAAAACGAGTTCCTGTTGGTCCTTCTAAGCAAAGTCCTTGCGTTAGGAGGGGCAGCTCTGTATAGTGATGCCCTGTTTAGTTCTGTCATGATTTCGGAAGGTTAAGGTTTTACAACCTTTTCGGCAACTTAAAAGTCTGGGGAAGTGTCATGGGAAATAATTCGGAATTGGTTCGTCTTGAGGAGTTTGTCGATAAACTGTTGACGAAATACAATCAGCTCAAATCAGAGTATCTATCCCTGCGTGATACGCTGGCAGAGCGTGATGCTGAATGTGCTGACCTGAAAAACTCAATATCCAATCTGAGTAACGAACGAAGCGAAGTCGGCAGTCGGGTTGCCGGTCTGGTTGACCGTATCGAGCAATGGGAGAATGAGCAGGTCCCTCTGAGCCAGGAGCCGGTTGAACAGCATGGTGGTCCGCAGGGTTCTCTCTTCGGCGGCGATGCCGGCAATAAGGAATAATATTCAGGTACTGATAATCGATGCAGGACCGTCTTGTTCGTTTTCATTTGTTCGGACAGGAATTCACTTTTTACAGTGACGCTCCCGAAGATGAAGTTGAGGCGGTTTTGCAGCTGCTTCGTGATGAACTGGAAGCCAACGAGAAAGTGAGTCGAAGTTCGGTACCCTCCAGCAAGGTACTCGTGCTGGGCTGTTTGCGAATGGCAGCGAAATATATGCAGGTACATCAGGAGTACCAAGAATATCGCCACCTGCAGGAACGAACAGTTGATCGCTTGATCGATAAAATCTCCTCCGGTATGGACTGAGTGGCAACGAACTGAATCCGTGACGGCTGGACTCTTGTGTTGGATATATCTTTTTGCAATAACATTATAATTGCAGTTGATCCCTTGAAAATACCTTGCACCAGCCGTTCGGGGCATCCGTCCGCACGCCATCTTCATTGCCCGTAACCGTCCGATAAAGTATACTTTAATTGAAAGGTTACGAACAACGAAGCTGACGTACGGACGAACGCTCACGGATTCAGCAACGAATAATCATTTTGTTCGATGATTCGATCGGCTATAATGGAGATGAACAGTTCCCCTGCTCTGTTGGTGATCGGCGGAGTATTGAGCCAACTCCTATGATTAGGGCAGCCTTACAGTCGGATTATGGAAATCTTCATTGATTTGCAGACGTCGGCAGAGGCACTGCCCACCTAATGATAATTAGGTTTAATCATTTCGTCGACACGGCAGCGCGGGGGATTCTTACCAGCGAATAAACGCTGTTGACAATATGCACCGAAGGAATGGTGCCCAAGGGAAAGAGTACTGGTTTGCTACGGACAAGGCAGGTTTTGATACGACCAACAACCCTGATGCGATCAGGTTTACCATATATGTACATGCGTAACCCTTCACGCAGACTGTGTTTAGGGAAAAACCGAGGCAAACTCTGAGCCGCGCCCGGTTTTTCCGCACGTTTTCACATTGAAAACCATTGGACCGCCCCAGGGGAAAATCCTGCCGGCGCGGTTTGTTGTTGTCTCTCCACCTCCGCCGTATCCCCCCTGTATTCCCTTCTTTTTTTGACTTGTTGCCACAACTTCACCCTTTTGAATGTTTAACAGGGCAGTTGGTGCAGTGTAGAGATATTCGACAGGTATAATGTCATGGAACTAACTGTAATGACTCTGCTTTTAGCGCTGGTTAACCTTGTGGCCGGCTTGGTTGTCGGGGTGCTTCTGCGCAAGCGGTTGGTGGAAGGCAACCAGCGAAATATTGAATTACAGGGCCGGCAGATCATTGAAAATTCCATCAGCGAAGCCGAGCAGATCAAAAAGGAGGCATTGCTTCAGGCGAAGGAAGAAGCCTTTTTGATCAAGCAGGATGCCGAACGTGAACTTAAGGCCAACCGGCAGGAGATCAAGGAGGACCAGCGCAGATTAAATCGTAAATTTGACGATATCCAGCGCGAATTCCAGATTCTTGAAGAAAAACAGGCCAGTTTGAAATATCGGGAAGAGAACCTTGAAAAAAATGAAGGCAGGGTTGTCGAAAAGCAGAGCGAGTTGGATATACTGATTGATGAGCAGCGGTACAAGCTGGAACAGATCGCCGGGATTGACCGGGACGAAGCCAAGAAACAGCTGATGCTTTCCATTGAAAGCGAGGCCCGTATGGAGTGCGCCAAGAGGCTGTCCCGCATTGAAAATGAGATGAAGATCGAAGCCGATCGCAAAGCAAAAAATATCCTGGCCCTGGCCATTGCCCGCTATGCAGGTGATTATGTGGCGGATAAGACCGTCTCCGTGGTCCCCCTGCCCAATGAGGAGATGAAAGGACGGATAATAGGCAGAGAAGGTCGTAATATCAGAGCAATAGAAGCTGCCACCGGTATTGACATTATCATCGACGACACCCCGGAAGCGGTTATCCTGTCCGGATTTAATCCTGTTCGCCGGGAAGTGGCCCGGCTGGCTCTGGAGCAACTCATCGCCGATGGCCGTATTCATCCAGCCCGCATCGAGGAGGTGGTGCATAAGGTAGCGGAAGAACTCGAGGTCGGGATTCGGGAGTCGGGTGAGCAGGCGACCTTTGATGTCGGTGCCCATGGCTTGCACGTTGATCTGATCAACCTTATTGGACGACTTAAATACCGCACCAGTTATGGCCAGAATATCCTCCAACACTCTCTAGAGGTTGCCTTTCTCTGCGGGGTGATGGCGGCTGAACTGGGTCTGGATATCAAAAAAGCCAAACGTGCCGGTCTGCTCCATGATATCGGCAAAGCCGTGGATCACGAAGTCGAGGGTTCCCACGCCATCATCGGCCGCGATCTGGCCCGGAAATATGGAGAGGCCGAGGATATAGTCTATGCCATAGGTTCGCACCATGAAGATCTGCCGCCCAAAAGTGTCCTTGACGTCCTGGTGCAGTCTGCTGATGCCCTTTCCGGAGCCAGACCGGGCGCCAGAAAAGAGATGTTGCAGGGGTACGTGAAACGGCTTGAAGATCTGGAACACATTGCCAACGGTTTTAATGGGGTTGAAAAATCGTACGCCATTCAGGCTGGAAGGGATCTGCGCATCATTGTTGACAGCCAGAAAATAAAAGATGAGGAAACTACGCTGCTCAGTCGAGACATAGCCAAGGCCATTGAAGAGCAGCTGACCTATCCAGGCCAGATCCGGGTGACGGTCATCCGTGAGACAAGAGCCGTTGAATATGCCAAGTAACCGGGGGAAAACATGAAATCGGTAGATGAGCAGATTGCCCTGATTGAACGGGGGACCGTTGATTTTCATTCCAGGGAGGACCTGGTTAAAAAACTGACCAGGTCACTGGAAACCGAGGTCCCCTTGACCATCAAGGCGGGATTTGATCCAACCGCTCCGGATCTGCATCTCGGCCATACAGTCCTCATTCAGAAATTGCGGCATTTTCAACTGTTGGGCCATCAGGTACATTTTCTGATCGGTGATTTCACCGGTCTGATCGGAGACCCTTCCGGTAAGTCCGACACCAGGCCGCCTTTGACCCGTGAGGATGTGGAGAGCAATGCCGAGACCTACAAGGAGCAGGTTTTCAAGATTCTCGACCCGGAAAAGACCCTGGTTGTCTTCAACTCGACCTGGCTGGGACAGCTGACCTCCTATGATATGATTCGCCTGGCCTCGGAACTCACCGTTGCCCGGATGCTCGAACGCGATGACTTCAAAAAACGATTTGAGGCAAATAAGCCGATCTCGATTCACGAGTTCCTCTATCCCCTTATTCAGGGGTATGATTCGGTGGCCATGCAAGCTGATGTGGAGCTGGGCGGCACTGACCAGTTGTTCAATCTGCTCATGGGGCGTGATCTGCAGCGAAGCCGCGGCCAGGAACCGCAGGTGGTGCTGACCGTACCGCTGCTGGAAGGCCTGGACGGCGTCAACAAAATGAGTAAATCGCTGGGTAACTATATCGGTATCTCGGAACCGCCGGACACGATTTTCGGTAAGGTGATGTCCATCAGTGATGAGCTGATGTTCCGATACTATGAGTTGCTCAGTGACCTGTCCCTGGCGGAAATTGCCCAACTGCAGCAGGAGGTCGCCGCGGGCAATGTGCACCCCAAAGCTGCCAAGGTTGGCCTGGCCAAGGAATTGGTTGCCAGGTTTCATAACCAGCAAGCGGCGGATGAGGCGGAGCGGAATTTTGAACAGGTGTTTGCCCGGCACGAAACGCCTGATACGGTTGACGAGGTGCGGTTGATCGTCGAGGAAGATCAGATCTGGGTGCCGAAACTGCTGGTGGATGCCGGCCTGGTGAAGTCAACCTCCGAAGGTCGACGTCTGATGCAGCAGCAGGCGGTTTCCATTGACGGCAGCAAGGTAGAGGACAGCAACGCCGTTGTGCCCGCAACGGGAACATTGCTGCTCAAGGTCGGTAAACGACGCTTCTGCAGGGTTCTTTTCTCGTGATTGGTCTCCACGTGCAGGGATGAACAAGGGCTTTATCCTGAATCCGTGAGCGGGCGCTCAGGAGGGTGGCTGGTGAAAGTGTTTGGTAAGAATTTTCCTGAATTACACCCTGATTACAGGAAAATAAATCCTTTAAAGAATTCAGCCGTCACGGATTCAGGAAACAAAAAAAGCGGCTTTCCAGCAAGGGAAAGCCGCTTTTGTCGGTTGAATTTGGGGTTGTGATCAGTCCGTGGTGTCGGGGTGGGGCTTTTTTTCCCGACAGGTGGGGCATATGCCGGAGAATTCGACGTGATGGCCCATAATTAAGTAGGGTGTGGTCTCGGTGGCTTGGGCGACAAGCTCCTGAATGACCGGGACATCGATATCATCGACCTTGCCACAGGAAGAGCAGCGGATATGATAGTGATCTTCCGTGGTGGCATCAAAGCGTTTCTGAGTGCCGCCAACCTCCAGCTTGAGAATCATACCGCTGTCGGCCATCAAATCAAGGTTACGGTAGACCGTGCCAAGACCGATGCGCGGCAGGCGCTTGCGAACCATGTCATACAGTTCGCTCGCTGTAGGATGACTTGTTACTTTTGCCAACTCTTCCAGAATGATCTGGCGTTGGGTTGTCAGTCGGATCATGGGTGCAGGTGCGTTCATCGTCAGTACGGTATCCTTAAAAAAGTTTAGTGAATAATTGTTATCATAAAAATTTTACCATTCACTTTGTTTTTTTGTCAAGTAAGAAGGCTGTTCACAAAAAGTAATATGTTGGAAAAATGATCATCCGCGGTAAAAAAATCTGGCCACCGCTTATCCTCGCTCCCATGGCCGGCCTGACCCACTCGGCGCTGCGGACCCTTCTCCTTGGTTTTGGCGGGGTAGGTCTTCTCACGACCGAGATGCTTGCAGCAACCAGGTTGCCGGCGGAAAATCCTCACCTGTCACCTTACCTGGTGCGAACCGAGGCTGAATCACCGCTCGCCTACCAGCTGCTGCTGACCGGTGAGGAACATCTTCCCAAAGTGTTCGATGCGGTCCATCGTTTTCGAGCCGATATCGTTGATCTCAACCTTGGCTGTCCGGCACCTCTGGTCCGCAGAAGTGGTGGCGGCAGCAGCCTGATGGACAATCCTGCCCTGGTCCGGCGAATCGTCAGCTCTGCCAGGAAACAAACCCACCTGCCGTTAACCGCCAAGATCCGCCTTGGAGAAGACCTGGATGCGGTACGTCTTCGTGATTTCTGCGTCATGCTTGTTGATGAGGGACTGGATATGCTCACTGTCCATGCCCGATTGCGGCGGGAATCTTTTTCCAGGCCGCCTCGGTGGCAATGGGTGGCCAGAATCAAGGAATGGATTGATATTCCCGTCGTGGCCAATGGCGCCATTACTTCGGTGGCCAGTGCCCGGGCCTGTCTCGCCGCAAGTGGTGCCGACGGGTTGATGATCGGTCGTCAGGCAGCGGTGACACCGTGGATTTTTGCGACCATCGCTCGTGAGGTGTATGGAGCGGCAGTTCCAGAGACGGATATCTGGCTCCCCGGTGTGTATCGGCAATTTGCTCAGGCACTGATGGAGCGGTTCCGCCCTGAACGGCGGTTGGGACGGTTGAAGGAGTACACCCATTATTTTGCCGGTAATTATCCTTTTGGGCATCATCTGGCCAGTCGCGTCCAGGCAAGTGGTTCGTTCCCGGAGGCCTGTCAGCGGTCAGTAGAGTTTTTTGCCGAGAATGAACCTCGCTGGCAGAGACTGGAGACAGCTTGGTGGGAGTGGTTCGGATTTCAGGAGTGCAGGGCGGGATTATAGTAGCCGAAGCGGAGGGCGGGAAATGTGTTCCGCAGGGTCGCCAGCCAGGTGCGAATACCAAGGGGAGAACCGGTGGCCACATGGCCGATGACTTGCAGGTAGTGTTCCGGGTCCATGTTCAGGTTGCGCAGCTGAATCAGATCCGGGTGGCAGGAAGCAACCAGTTCAGAAAAAGCAGCATATTCCGCCGGATCGTCGGTGAATCCCGGGAGAATAAAGTAATTGAGTGAAACATGGCGGTTGTGGTGTTTCATGACCGCAATGGAGCGACGGACATCAGCCAGGGAAAATCCCCTGGGCTGATAATAGCGGTGGTGTCGTTCCTGTTGCGCACTGTTGAGGGAGATCCGGATCGAATCCAGACCGGCCCTGGCAAGGCGATCAACGGCATCCGGCAGACTGCCGTTGGTGTTGAGATTGATAGTGCCACGCCTGGTTCGAGAACGAATCAGGCGGATACTTTTTTCCATGATCCCGGCCTGCAGCAGGGGCTCTCCCTCACACCCCTGCCCGAAGCTGACGATGGGGTCTGGTGCGGACAGCAGATGATTCACCGCTACTTCGGCGATTTCCGCTGCCGAGGGGGTGAAGGTGATGCGATCCTGGGTTGAAGGGCAGCAGCCGGAGGTTTGGAGGGAAATGCAGCCGGCACAGGCGGCGTTGCAGGTCGGCGAACAGGGCAGGGGCGCTTCCCAGCGGCCAAGGAAATAATTCCGGGCCGCGGGGCAGCCGTAGGTCAGGCAGCATCGGCCCAAGTGCTGTACCAGGCGGTTGGCGGGGTGGTGTTGCAGCTTTTTACGGGTGCGGCGGTCAATGAGCCGCTGGTCGAATTGATCGGCATCCTGGCGGATATCAGGGTCGCTGCGGAAGGCCGTCGCCCAGAAGCGGCCCTTGCTCCACCCCACTGCGGTATAGGCGAACAAAGGCAGGACCGGCACAGGATCGGCAGCCTTTTGAAAAGCAGCCGTGTAAATGGCGGTATGGGCCGGGGCCATGAACGCGGCAACGGCCTGGACCGGTCTGCCGGAAGCAAACGGATCGGTTGCCAGCAAGGCTGGTTCGCCGCTCTCTGGTTCGATTCCTACCGGCAGACGGCCGGGCAGGGCAAACAGTTCGCTTCCAGGTGGCAGTTCAATCAGATCATCAGGCTGTGGTGCATTGAAGTGGCCGGCGGCATTGCCGGCCATATACAGGCCATCGTACTCGATGATGGTCCCGTTTTCAGTGGCAAACAGTAACGATGGAGTGGTTCCGGGGCGGGATACCGCCATGCCTTGCCCTTGGATTATCGGGGACGAATCTTGGTCAGGACGGAATCGACCGCTCGGTAAATGTCGAGGTCATCGCCGAAGACGTCCTGAATATTGGTATGGTTGATCAGGTCTTCAATGATGAACTGCGTCAGGTAGAGGCTGATGACATTGGGGTCAGGAGTCAGGTTGCGGATCGGAGCGATTTTGAACTGCATGTCAAACTCTTCCATTTCACTCATCCGCTGCAGTTGCTTTTCCATGACTTCTTGAATAGCCTGAACGGAATTTGTTTCAATGATATGTTGATCAAGCAGTCGTTGTACCAGAGAAACAGCTAGATCGGGGGCGAGCTCACGTGATTTTTTCAGCATGAACTGCCGTTCCCGTTCCCGTTTGCGATCAATGGCATCGATGGTTTTGTTGGTGCTGTTGCTGGGATTGATATGGCGGGCCATGGGGGTTTGCTCCTCGATGTTACAGCCCATGTGGCGGGCATTGCTTTATTTTGTATCGTCAATATTTTTGCCGATCTTCTGTTGTCACGGCAGGTCGGCCGGCATGCCGAGGACGAGAAACAACGAGTCGCGGCGGGAATACATACGCCCCGAAGGGCGGCTGGTGAAGGTTGTTATCAAGGATCCTGCTGTAATTGTAGGATGATTACAGGAAGATATATCCAGGATAAGCGTCCAGCCATTATGGATTCAGGTTGAATGCTTTTATACTGCACCTTGTGGTGATAAGCACTGCTTTTATACCCACTCCACGCTTTTTCTGGGGGTGGTTATATTACCTTGTGCTCACTGTGATAGAGACCGTGAAACCGGTCAACTGCCCTGTGAATGTCAGGATCAAGCTGCAGCCTGTACTGCTTGACATACTCCGCAGCCATGCGATGGGTATTGAAAATAGGGACATTTAGGCGCAGGTTATTGATGGCCCGTTGCATATAGAGATCCGGCTTTTGATAGAACATTTCGAGCACTTTGGGCAGTAACCGGTAGAAATCGTCAGCATCCTCGGTATACAGCAAGGATTCGGGTGCTTCACTGAGATCGGCCTGTTCAACCGGGCCTTCAAATCCGAATTTCCAGCCGGTTTGTCCCTGATGATAGCCCTCCACCCACCAACCGTCCATAATACTGATGTTGGGGACACCGTTCAGGGCCGCTTTCATACCGCTGGTACCGCTTGCTTCAAGTGGGCGTTTGGGGTTGTTGAGCCAGGCATGGACCCCGGCAACCATGAGTTTGGCGACCTGCATGTCATACCCGGTGATAAAGACCAGCTTACCCAGACCCTTGCTGCGGAGGTAGAGTTCTTCCTGATTGTCGAGGATCAGTTTGAGTACGGATTTTCCCGGTTCATCCGCGGGATGGGCCTTGCCTGCAAAAAGGAAATGCACTGGCCAGTTGTTGTTGACCAGGATCTCGGCGAGTCGTGGGATATCGTCGAAAATGAGGTCAGCGCGTTTGTAGGTTGAAAATCTGCGGGCGAACCCGATGGTGAAAACTCCCGGTTGCAACCAGTCGGATTCGGGAAGATGAGACAGGTGATTGGGCGGATCGATCCAGGTCTCCAGCATCTGTTCGCGGTGACTTTTGAGCATGGAATTGACAAATTGGAGCAGCTGCCGGTTGTCGGCATCCCAGGCGGAGCGCAGCGGTTCCATCAGCAGGGGAACATCTTCCTTGGTCAGCCTGGCAAAACATCCCGGATCCTTACGCCAATTGCTCAGGGAGGGGATAGGGTCGAAACAGCGGCGGCGGTTGTCGCTGATCCAGGTGAGATGATGAACGCCGTTGGTGATGGCCTTGATTTTTTCGGCAAAGTCTGGAAACTGCTTTTTGGTGACATCCCGGTGCAACCTGCTGACACTGTTGATAGCCCGGTTGAGCCGCATGGCCATGGCGGTAAAATTGTATTCGTGGCTGAATTCTTCGTCCTGGGCAAAAAGATTGAGAATACGCTGAAAAGCCCGATGGCTGATGGTGGCGTACAGGTCCCGGTCAAATCGGTCATGCCCTGCCTTGACCGGGGTGTGGATGGTATAGACGATTTTGTTAGCCACCCGGTTTGCCGCGGCGATGATTTCTGCGTCGGTCATGGTATCCTGAAACGATGGGCCCAGAGCCGATTGCAGTTCCTGGAAAATGAGATGCAGAGTAACTGTGACCCCATGCTGTTCATTGAGGTGGATCGTATCGATGGAGAAGTTGAGCGCTTCGAGCAGGGGCAGGATGGCAGCGCCGAGCATGCGGCGTTGGTTGGCCTTGATAACGGTCGACTTGGCGTTATAGAGTTGGTGTGCTGATTCAGTGACCCAGGGCGGCGCGTCGGGCAGGCTGTAGTCAATCAAGAACTGGGGGACAAAGTAATCAAGGAGGTCGTTGATTTCCATTTTCATCCAGACCCGGGCGGGGATCAGGGTCGGATGGTGTTGGCCGTTGAAAAAAGGAATGGCTATTGTCAACGGTTGGTCAGGGTTGACCGGGTCTTTGAGCTGAAAAAGGGTTGGCGTCTCTTCAGGAGTCCAGCGGGTAGCGTGATCGATCTGGCCGATTTTAGAATCAACGATCTGCGAAAAATAACCCTCACGGTAGAGGAGACTGACCGCGACAACCGGTATGCGGAGATCGGCAAAACTCTTTAAGGTGTCACCGGCCAGAACCCCGAGACCGCCGCTGTAGTTGGGGATTTTCCGGGGACCTTTGAGGTATCTTTTCAACAGGGCGCTGACCCGTTGGTCGCTGCTCTCGGTGAAACCATGCGTTTCCATGTAGGTCTTGACCGGATGGAAAACGTCCGGGTCGGCTCCGATTTCCATGGAGACATAAGCTACCGCATCGGTAGCGGGATCTTTCAGCTTTTGCCAGACATCATCGAATATTTTTTGTGAAATACCAAAAAAGGTGCCGAAGGGGCAGGTGGAGAGCAGGTGGGTGGCAGTGGCGGTGTTGTTGGTTTGGGCTGCATTCATGTATTAATTCTGATTCTCGGGAAGGAATGGCAAAAGACGATATTTTTGTATGTAAACAGTAAATCTTAGATAACCAGCACTTTTTTTGCAAGAGAAAATAAAAGTTTGTTGACCAGCGTGACTTGGTCAGGGTTGTTCTGTCAGGGTTCTGTTTCAGGAGGGTATATGAGGGAATCGGTAAAAAAGGATTGTATTTCTCCAAGGGCGAAGTAAATTAAAACAGCTTGTTACTTGTTTAACATCAACCGTTATGGAGAAGGGCAATGAGCAGTAAAAAATGGGTGTATCTGGCAACGTCGGTGATGCTCATACTTGGCCTTGGTTTTTCAGGCTGCAGCAAGAAAGTACCGGAAACTGTGCCGCCGCCGCCGCAGTTCACGGAAACTGAAGCCGCCGGGGTTACCGAGCCACTGGATACCGAAGAAACCGGTATCATGGAAGGGCGGACCTCGGGACCCATGGTACCAGTGTATTATGAATTCGACAGTTCAGCGATCATTGGCGAGCAGGTGCAGCGGATAGAGTTTAATGCTGAATTTCTCAGAGACAATCCTGATATCAGAATCAGGATAGAAGGCAATTGTGACCCGCGGGGCACGAGGGAATACAATCTCGCCCTCGGTGAACGTCGTGCCCAGGCAGCAAAGAGGTATCTGGTCAATCTCGGGGTCAGCCCAGAGCGCATGAACACCGTCAGTTTCGGGGCGGAGAAATTATTGCTGTATGGGCATGATGAGATTTCCTATGCCCAGAACAGGCGGAGTGATTTCGTCATTATCAATTGATAAGATATCACTGGTTGTGCATGTTCATCCAGAATCGAGATAAAGTGTACTGGTGAATGCAGTTGCAGGCCAATAAGGGGGCATGCTGCGGATCAGATGTGCGGGTACAGCAAAAAAGTTAGGAAAAATTGCTGGTTCTGGATGGGCACTCGTCAAAGCCGGGTGGAACGCGGGCTTCCTCCCGGTTTTGTTTTTTCAGGCTCTCAACTTCCAGGTTTGGCTCGACCAGGCCTGGCGGTGAAAAGAGAAATTGTTTTTTAAAGGATTGAATATGTTGAAAAAAATGAGAAATTTGGTTGGATGGCTTGGTGTGTTGATGATTACGGTTGCTGGTTGCTGGCAGAGCCAGGCCTGGGCCGCTGAGACCAAGATTGGAGTGCTCGACATGCAGAAGGTGTTGGCAACATCCTCAGCCGGGCAGAAGGCACAGGAATTGATCGAGCAGCGCATGGAATCACTGCAAACCGATTTCAGAAAGCAGGAGGGCGATCTGCTTAACCTGCAAAGTGAGATAGAGAGAAGAAGTTCAGCCTGGAGCGATACGGTTCGCCAGGAAAAAGCCATGGAATTTCAGCAAAAGCGGCGGGATCTCCTGGAAAAACAGGAAGAGGCCAAGATGGAACTGCAGAAATTACAGGAAAAGCATGTCAACCCTATTCTGCAGAAACTTGAGGGTGTGGTTGAGAAAGTGGCCAAAGAGAAAGGCTATGCACTGATCCTGCCGCGCAACATCGTGCTGCATGCCTCACCCGAAGTGGATATTTCCGATCTGGTCGTCACCGAACTGAACAAAGTACTCAAATAAATCAACAGCTTTTGTACAGCAGTGAACAGATCCTTTGAAGACCTGCAGCAGCTTATACCGCGACTGAGTAAAGCCCGGGTGCTTGTCATCGGTGATATCATTGTCGACCATTTTCTCTGGGGAACGGTTTCGCGGATATCTCCCGAGGCGCCGGTTCCGGTGGTCAATGTGCAGCGAGAGGATCTGCTTCTGGGAGGCAGTGCCAATGTATTGCGTAATATTGTCTCTCTTGGTGGCCAGGGGGCGCTCTGCGGTCTTATCGGCGCGGACCCCATGGGGAGGAAAGTGGTGGATCTGGTCACCAGCCTCGGTGCGTCCACCGAGGGGCTGGTGGTCGGGCAACGACCGACAACCGTCAAAACCAGGGTGGTAGCCCAGGGGCAGCAGGTTGTCAGGTTTGACCGCGAACAGACCGGTATCCCCGCTCAACAGTCGCTTGACGCTCTTCTGGCCTACCTGAAGCAGCATGTTCACACCTTTGACGCGGTCGTGGTCTCGGATTATGCCAAGGGTATGATCAATGAGCAACTCATGACCAGCCTGCATCACCTGCTGCATCGAGTTCGAAAGAAGGAAGGTCGTCAGCTGCCGCTGATTGTCGATCCCAAGCCGTCCAATATACATTGTTTTGTCGGTGCCACCGTCATTACCCCCAATCATCTCGAAGCGATGCAGATAAGCGGCATACGCATCGAGGACGATCAGAGCCTTCTGGCCGCGGCTCGCCAGATCCGTAAGGATATCGGCTGTTCAGCGGTGCTCATCACCCGGGGGGAGGCAGGGATGGCACTGTTGGGGAGCGATGACGTTCTGGTGACCATTCCCACCATGGCCAGAGAAATCTACGATGTGACCGGCGCCGGTGACACCGTGGCGGCAACCCTTGCCCTGGGGTTGGCTGCCGCTTGCTCGATGGATGATTCCGCTGTGCTCGCCAATCACGCCGCGGGGGTCGTGGTCGGCAAAGTGGGTACGGCCAGTGTCTCCACGGGCGAACTTATCACCGCTCTCGGACGATTTTGTTTTCCGGATCCAGGTGCCCGTTGATCAGCGCTTCGTGTGCGGATAAGCAGGCAGCCAGGTCCGTGTTCAGCTGGGGCGCATGTGATCCCTTACACCTTCACTGTTTGTAGAGACGATAAAGCAATGCGACTGCGAAGCATGACCGGCTTTGGCCGTGGTGAGGCCTCGGAAGACGGCCGGACCTGGGTGGTTGAGGTGCGTACCGTCAACCACCGGTTTCTGGATCAACGGGTTCTTCTGCCCCGACTTTTTGCGGCTTTGGAAGAACCGGTGAAAAAGGTGGTGGCCGCTGCCTTTGACAGGGGCAGGGTCGACATCAGCATCAGTCTGCTGGGCTCATCCGCTGTTGTCCCGCATCTCAAGGTCAATGAGACGGTTGCCCGCCAGTATCACCGCTGTCTGCGGCAACTGGTTGAAGACTACGGCCTGGAAGAGGATATCCGCCTGAGCGACATGCTCACCTTGCGTGATGTCATCAGCCTCGAAGAGGGGAATCCGGACATGGATACCGAATGGCAACTGATCAGCACGGCCCTCGATGCGGCCCTTGCCGATTGCGACAGCATGCGTGAGCGGGAAGGCACTGTTCTGCGGCGGGAGTTGTTGGACCGTCTGGAGAAATTCGAGGTCATCGTCAGGCAGATAGAAAATCAATTGCCGGAAGTGCTGCGGCAACGCCAGGCTGATCTCAAGCTCAGGATTGAAAAAGTACTGGACGGCTTTGACCTCGACCCCCTGCGTCTGGCCCAGGAAACTGCGATCATGGCCGATAAAAGCGACGTAACCGAGGAACTGACCCGGCTTGAGAGCCATATCGCTCAGTTTCGTGCCTTTTTATCCGCTGATGAACCGGTGGGCCGTCGATTTGACTTTCTTCTTCAGGAATTCCTTCGTGAGGTCAACACGCTGTCCTCGAAAATCGCCAACGCCTCCATCGGTCATCTCAGTGTGGAAATGAAAAATGAAATCGAAAAATTACGGGAACAGGTGCAGAATGTCGAATAGCGGCACGAGGGAATTCGGCGGGGTAACGTTGCCGATGCCATTCCGGTCACCGTTTTCCGGAGGGGATTGAGCATGGACTGCAGGCTTGTCAATGTCGGTTTTGGCAACGCGGTGACAGTCAGCCGCATCCTGGCGGTGGTTCATCCCGGCTCCTCCCCCATCAGGAAGTTGAAAGATGATGCTCGTTCTGAAAAGAAACTTATCGATGTGACGGAAGGGCGCCGCACCCGGGCCATCATTATTCTCGACAGTGGCCATCTTGTCTTGTCATCCGTTCAGCCGGAAACCATCAGTCAGCGTTTACTCGCCCTGATCCAGGACCAGCGCAATCCCTCGTTTTTGCTTGAGAAAAATAAACATGAGCAACAGGATGGCTAGCGGCCTGCTCCTGGTTCTTTCCGCACCCTCGGGATGTGGCAAGACCACGATTGTCAGGAAAGTCATGGCCACGCTGCCGGGACTTGTTTTTTCGGTGTCGCATACCACCCGGCCGGCGCGGGCCGGTGAAGTCGACGGCGTCCAGTATCATTTTGTCGATGAGGCGGCTTTTCTTCAGATACGGGACCAGCAACCCTCGGGCTTTCTTGAATGGGCCCGGGTGCACGGCAACCTGTACGGTACCGGGGTTGAAACCGTCCGTCAGTTGCAGCAGACAGGCTGTGATGTCATTCTCGATATCGATGTGCAAGGGGCCGCGCAGGTTCGGGAACGAGTCCCCGCGGTGTCCGTCTTCATTGCTCCTCCCTCCATGCAGGAACTCGAACGGCGCTTGCGCGGTCGGGGCACGGAAGAGGGCGCCATCCTCAAGAAACGTCTGGACAATGCCGCCAAAGAGATCGCTGCTGCCGGTAAATATCAGTACCTGATCGTCAACGATCGGCTCGATGAAGCAGTGGAAACCTTCCGCAGCATCATCATTGCCGAACGTAGCCGCCAGCGGCGGACCCTCTCCGGCCAACCCGTACAGCTTGCCTGTTCAAATCGGCATTGATGAAGACAGTAAAAAAAGGCGGCAACGAGTTGCCAGGTGGGGAGCCCGAAGATTTGATCTGGGGTATCAATGCCGTTGGCGAGGCCCTGCAGAGCAGCGCTTGCATCAGTGAGTTGTTTGTCCAGCGGGGCAAGGCCGGTCCTCGTCTGCAGCAGCTAATCGATCAGGCGAGAGCAGGTGACATTGCCATCCGTTTCGTCGAGCCTGACAGAATGCCGGTCCCCCGGCACACCCGGCACCAGGGGGTGGTGGCCCGCCAAAGCGAGGCCCCCCCAGTCTCCCTGGAGAAACTCCTGGACGGTCTCAGCGAAAAGGAGACTCCCGTTCCCCCTCGGCTGCTGGTGCTCGATTCCATTCAGGATCCGCGTAATCTCGGCTCCATTCTTCGCTCGGCACTGGCCGCGGGGTTTGTCAATGTCATCATGACCCGGGAACGCTCCGTGCCGATAACCGGTACGGTGGCCCGGACCTCGGCCGGTGCTTTAGCTCATCTCCGACTCTGCCGGGTGGTCAATCTCGCTGAAACCCTGCGCATTCTCAAGGAGCATGGTTTCTGGATTTACGGGGCGGTGGCGGAAAGCGAAGTGGTCTCAGTGTACAATGTTGATTTTTCCGGACCGATCTGTCTGGTCATCGGCAGCGAGGGCAAGGGTATCCGGCCCCTGGTGAGGAAACAGTGTGATATCCTGGTCACCATTCCCATGTGCACCCCGTTCAATTCGCTCAACGCCTCGGTGGCGGCCGCCATCCTTATGTTCGAAATCAGCCACCGCATCCGCTGACCCCTCCCTACAGCAAGATATATTCCTGAATCCGTGAGCGGATGCCCCGAAAGGGCGGCTAGTGAAAGGTATTTTCAAGGGTTTTCTGCTGCAATTACAACATGATTACAGCATGATATGCCCAAAACAAGAGTCGAGCCGTCACGGATTCAGGATATTCAAAACAAGAATCCAGACGTCACGGATTCAGGATTTTTTCTTCAACTGTGTTTTAAGCAGATCTCCCAGGGTCCCCATGGAGACCGGTTCCTTGCTCACCGGTGGCGGGGCCGGTTTTTCCTCCCGACGATGATCCTCCGGGGCGGTATAATCCTCTGGAGCCAGGGCGATACGTTTCTGGGTACTGTCAACGGATTCGATTTTCACGGTCAGATCCTGTCCAGCTTCCAGCACCTCCCGGGGATGATGGATTTTGCGACCGGCACCGAGTTTGGAAATATGGAGGAGGCCGTCAACGCCCGGTTCCAGGGTGATAAAGGCGCCAAAGGCGGTGAGCCGTGACACCCGGCCCTGATGGATCGAGCCGGGGAGATATTTTTCACCGGCCTTGTCCCAGGGGTTCTCCATGGTTTCGCGCAGGCTCAGAGAAATCCTATCCTTGTCCCAGTCCAGCCGTTTGACCACCACCTGGACCTGCTGCCCCTTGCTGAGGACGTCGTCCACCCGGTCGATCTGCCCCCAGGCGATTTCAGAGATGGGGATAAGGCCATCCACCCCGCCAATGTCGACAAAAGCGCCAAACTCCCGCAGCGAGGTGACGGTGCCGCTGACCTCCATCCCCTCGGTGAGCCGTTCCTTGAGTTGCTCGCGCTCTTGAGCTCGCTGTTCCTCCAGCACTGCCCGTGAGGAGACAATGACATTTTTCCCCTGGTTGCTGAATTCGATCACCTTAAAGGCAAAGGTCTTGTCGATGTATTCCTCTGCATTGTCAACTTTGCGGATATCCATCTGTGAATAAGGGCAGAAGACCCGCTGGCCGGCCATGGTCACGGCAAAGCCTCCCTTGATTTCCCCGGTCACCTTGCCTTCGATCGGAATCCCGGTCCGGCAGGCTTCTTCCAGGGCCAGAGATGAGGCACGACCGGATCCCAGTCGGGTGGTGAACAAGGTTTCACCGCTTCGGGCGCCGAGAAAATAGACGCTGAGGGATTCACCCGGAGCGGTGGTCAGTTCACCGGCTTCGTTGCGCAGTTCGGTTGCGTCGAGGATGCCCTCGCTCTTGCCGCCGATATCAAGGAAGATGTTGTCGCCGCTGATACTGACAACCACGGCCTCGACCCGGTCACCCGGCTGCATGGTCGGTCGGGAAACGGTTTTTGCCTGGAAAAGGTCTGCAAAGGATTCGTCACTCATAGTTCTCTACGGGTTCAAAAAAATGTATCCGACGGTTGAGGTCTGATTCTTTCCCCTCCGCCAGCGCTGCCGCCATTCCCCATCGGGAACGATTCAATCATTCAATATCAGTTTATCGCCCACCACGATCCGGCGGACTGAAAAATTACTGGTCTCCAGCAGGGCAAAAGCCGGTTCTGCATCCTTGCCGAGAAGATCGCCGGGATTGATCAACAGGCACTCGTTGATCTGTTCCACCGCATAGATATGGTCATGGCCGCAGCAAACCAGGTCAAAGGCGCCGGAGCGGGCCAGGTCATGAGCCGGTTCCGGGTAATGCTGCAGCGCGATACGCAGGGGGCCGGCGGTCAGTGTCCCGTGAAAGCCATGGTGCAGGATGTTGGCCATGGCTGTACATCGGGTGGCGATGAGATGCTGGTCGCCGGCATTATTGCCGTAGATCAGGTGCACGGGTCCTTGAAAAGCCCGCAGGTGGTCGAGCATGAAGGGAGAAATAAGATCACCGCAGTGAATCAGCAGTTCGGCATGCTCCTGGTTGGCCCGTTTGACGGCGCGCTGCAGATTGGGGATATGATCGTGGCTGTCCGAGATGATGGCAATACGCATGGACGTCAAGGGGCGTGGACGGCCAGGGCAAGGCAGGCGTCCTGATCCTGAAAGAGAAGACCTTTTTCGGCAAGATCGGCAAGAAAGTGTTTCAGTTGCTCCTCTTTAACCCGGTTGAAGGTTTGCAGCAACTCCTTTTGCCTCACCGGCTGCCGGCACTGCAGATAAATTTTGCGGGACAGACCGCGCAGTCGGTGGTGCAGTGTCGGCTGACCGGCACGTTCCTGCCTGATGAGGAGGAAGTCGCTGCCGTCACGATAACAAAGAGCAGGTTGTCGAGGGTCACGCCGGTTGTGGAAGTCCGTCCAGGCCGCAATCTGGCGACGCACTGGGGCCCAGAGTTTTTTCTGGTGTTGCCGATCGCCGCGGTACGATTGAATCAGCATGTCCACCTGGCTGAGGAAATACGCGGGAAACAGGATGCGGTACTTGGGGTGGGTGGTAACGGCTGTCAAGCCGAAGCGGCGTGGCTGGCTGTGCACGGGGCTGCCCAAGCCAAGGAAAAAGGTTGCCACCTGCAGAGGCGGGTACGGGAAGACCGCCTGCAGAGCGGTCATGGTATCCGCCACCTCCATTGTGGTTGAACCGGGGAATTCGAGGATCAGGTTGCCGGAAAGACGTATGCCCTGCTCCAGGGCGAATTTCATCGCGGCAATGTTGTCCAGCACCCGGGTCCCTTTGTTCATCCGCTCGAGCAGGGAATTAGAGAGGGCCTCGATACCCACTTGAATTTCGGTGAGACCGGCTTGACGGCACAGGGCATACTGTTGAGGGTGCTGCATGGCCCTGACTTCAGCAAAAAAACGGAACTCGGCCTGCTCATCGGCCATGTACTGAAAAAAAGAGCGAGCTGCATCAGGAGGCAGGGCGTTATCGGTGAAGGAAAAGTCAAGGCATTGATATTGCTTCGCCAGACTTTTGACTTCAGCCGCCATCCGCTCCGGCTTCTTGGTGCGATAGCATTGCCATTGCAGATTGAGATTGCAGAAACTGCAGCGGTTCCACCAGCATCCCCGGGAGAATTCAATGGGTAGTTGCGGAATGAAGGGGATAGCGCAACGGCTCAACTCGAAAAAATAGTCGGAGTAATCTGGGGTTGGGAGAGTGTTGAGATCCGCCACTTCCCGAGCGGATGAATGCGCTGATGTCGACGGGGTTTGCGCAGCAGAGAAGACAGTCTCCTTGGGGAAGGGTCCCCTGCCGAGGAGAAAGGTTGCCAGGTCGCGGAGCGGTTGTTCCCCTTCGCCACTGATCAGGTAGTCCACGGCAGGGAAGACGGTATGCAGTGCTGTTCCCATTTGCGGGGTACAGCTCGAACCGCCGAAAACAATGGGCAGGTGCGGACGGAGTTCCTTGATTTTTTTTGCAGCCCACAGCGAGGCGGTCAACTGGTTGAAGCAGACCGAAAAACCCACCAGCAGACATTCGGGGCACAGCTCCCGCTCAAGAAAGTTGGTCAGTTGCTTTTCCAGATCAAGGAGCAGGGACGGGTAGGATGTCGGATCGGTTTCCTTCAGTTCCCGTTGAAAAAGCCTGCCTGTCTGTTGGCGCTGTTCGGGGAACAACAGGCCGCTGTAGAGGGCTTCACCGGCCCAGCCGTTGACAGCGATCTGCTGGTACCGTTGCGTGCCGATTGCCGCCGCTACCTCCAGGGAGGGGTGGCGGACAGTGATGGCCATGTCTTCGAGGTGTTGACCCAGATAACTTTTGAGAGCACTAAGCTGGATGGACGGGCGATTGAACAGCGCCCAGGGCATGGAAATCAGCAGAAGCCGCATGGCAGCGATCTCATGGACGGATGATTTCGGTGCTTGGCTGCAGGTCAAGTTCAAGCAGGGATTGGCGCAATTGCGGATCGTCTGCCGGCAGGGCATTGAAGCGGATTTCAGTGAATTGCAGTTCGGTGAATGTCTCGAAATGATCCTCCATCAGCAAGCGCTGCATGATCATATCGGTATCGAACCACAGCTGGATCCGCCTGATCTGAGGATGAGGCTGTCTGGGGGTGAGCAGAATTGCCTCGAAAGTATCGGGTGCCGGCGTCAGCCTGAAGAAGGGGTCCGGCGGCTCGGCCGCAAAGGCCTCGAGCAAGCTGCGGGTTCCGGTGAAAATGGCGTACGTGATGTCAGCTTCCAGGTCGTCGATGGGCGAAACAATGAGTTGATTATCCTGAGGGGTGTAGATGAACAGTTCGTGACCGTCGTTGATGATGGTCTGGATGGTAGGTTCAGTGTAATTCCAGCGCATGATGCCGGAGATTTCCGAAGTGAGGGCTTCGCTGTCCCCTTCGCCGGTTGGACGGAAAAAAACCGCGTTGCCGGCACCTTCTCTGATGCGACCACTGGAAAAAGTGGCCTGGGAAAAATCGAATTCCAGACTTTGCAGTTCCATGTACTGTTGTTCGAAATCGAGTATACGCTGGTCCAGGGTGGAAGCAGCTGCACATGAGGGTGAAGGAAAGGCAAGGAGAAGCAGCAGCAGGAGGCTGAAGCAGGCCATGAGTGAGTTAAACATCGCTTTGTTCCAAAAGGACGGGGCGTCCGAAAATTTTTCCGGCCAGGGCGTGGACCGGCGCAGGGGTGTCGGAAACAAAAAAACGGCTGGGGGTTTCCGGTGCATAAAGCGTATTGCGCAGGGTAGTGTCCTGGTCGAGAATTTCTTTGAGATGCAGGGCGACTTCAATGGATGAGTCGATTATATGTACTCGGCGACCAATACGTGGGGCAATCGTTTTTTTGAGGAGAGGGTAATGGGTACAACCGAGGATAAGGGTGTCGATCTGCTTGTCGCGCAACGGATGCAGATATTTTTTGACGATCATTTTGGTTTCCCGCCGCTCCAGCCAGCCTTCCTCAACCAAGGGGACCAGCAGGGGACAGGCCTGACTGTACACCTTGCATTCCGGCCGGAGGGCATGAAGGCGTTGTTCATACAAACCGGCATTGATGGTGGCCCGGGTGCCGATGACACCGATCCTGTTGTTGCTTGTCACCGCCGCGGCTTTTTTCACCGCCGGAAAAATAACATCAATGATTAATTGGCTGTATTGCCGGCATAAAGAAACCGAAGCGGCGCTCGCCGCGGAATTGCAGGCAATAACAATGATTTTTGCCCCCTGGCGAAGAAGAAAATCCGTATTGTGATGTGAATATTCTGTGATCATGGCCGGACTTTTCGAACCATAGGGTGTCCGGGCCAGGTCGCCCAGATAGATCAGGGGAAACCCCGGGCAGAATTGCTCAATGGCGCGGGCAACAGTCATGCCGCCGACACCGGAATCAAAGATGCCGATCATTGTCTCTCATTCAGTGGCTGATTTGCAAAAGACCTTCACCCTTGAGCGTTTGTCCGTTTGTCAGCTTTGTCGTTTGTGGTCGTTTGATTGAAGTGCACTTTAACGGAGGATTACAGGCAATGAAGATGGCGTGCGGACAGGCGCTCACGGATTCAGGCACAGGTTTTGTACCTGCCCGGTTTATTACGCTTCTGTATTGCAAACAATCATGGGTGCCTCATATTTGTGCAGACGTGGCTGTCCGCTGTTGATCTTCCATGCGGGCAACTACGTCCGTGCAAAGATGGGGCGACTATGACCGCTTATTGCACACCGGCACCTGGAATAAGGGGAGCAGAACGGCAGTGGCGGTCCATCCTGGCAATGCAGCCAGGGGGATATTTATGTGAATCCATTCGGATATACAGGCGTGGCGTCCGTAATGGAGCCCCGTTTGCGGGCGGCTGCGACCGGGAAAAGAGGGGTGGCAATGATCGCTTCCTCTGCTTCTTTCAGTGCTTATCAAGAAA
Source organism: Desulfobulbus alkaliphilus (assembly GCF_016918545.1). Lineage (GTDB taxonomy): Bacteria > Desulfobacterota > Desulfobulbia > Desulfobulbales > Desulfobulbaceae > Desulfobulbus > Desulfobulbus alkaliphilus. The sequence goes on from NZ_JAFFQC010000015.1 coordinate 83,082, forward strand.
TGTTTCTATTCCCCAGACTCTTTGCCGCGCTGTCAAATGTACCCCTTGAATAGTATCCTGGATCCGTGATTGAGAGCAAAAAATTTTACTTGTGGATGGACACTATTTATTTTTATCCTTGGAGCGTGCTTCAATTGATTTGCGGAGGTTGACCGGCAAGCCCCGCTCCTTTCCCGATTGTGAACGTTTTTCGGAAAGTGCTTTCGAGCAGAGCGGTTGTCGAGCGGTGAATCCGTATTTTTTACGATATTCCTTGGAATTGAGCCCATGAGATTTCAGATGCTTCGGGGAGAGCATCTTGAATTCCTGTCCGCATTCCAGGCAGACGATTTTATTTCTCTGGATGGATTTCTTCGCATCCATAACAGGACCGGATTCCTCTGGTTCCCTTTCAATGTTCGACAATTCAGAATCCTGCAGAGATTTCAGGGTTTGAAATGTATCGTTCAGTGCCGCCTTTATTTCATCGGTGGTCATCTGTTTACTGCTGATTTGCGACTGAATGATCTCGGCAGTCATTTCAACGAGTGATTTACTCATCATATTCTCCTGGTTATGAAAAAAATGGGTACAAATAATAATTTTAACATGTACAAGGAAAAAGATAGATCAAGTTTTGACGTATTGCAATTGTTTTATCTGTTGGCCCATTAATTTTTAAGGATGCATGTTCTGGAACTCTTTCAAAGATTTTCAAACCAGGCCGCTGCTGAAAATATTTATTTTTATCTAATCAATTAAACATGCACCGGATGTGAGGTTACAAGAGTCGTACCTGTTTCTTGAAGTTGTTGACCAGTGTCTGTCCAGAAGTGGTTGCCCATTCTAACTTTTTCCTGGATCCGTGAGCAAACGCCCGAAGGGTGGCTGGTGAAGGTTATTATCAAGGATTTTGTTACTATTATATTGTGATTACAGTAAGATGTTTTTCTAAAAAAAGCGTCAAGCCGTCGCGGATTCAGGCTTTTTCTATGTGGACAGTCGCGCCCGTGCAGAGATGGGAGGTGCCTGCGAGCAAGGAGAGCCTGGGCTGTTTGTCGATTGCCAGCGAATGGAGAGCTGTTGAGCAGGGGTAAATTCCTTTTGTGGAGTTGACACCGAAGGTGGGAAACATTAAATTTGTTCTATTTCAGACTACGGTTTCTTTCTTCAACGTACTATATATAACTTGTGTGAGGTGCTCCTATGCCAGTCTATGAATACGAGTGTGCGGGTTGCGACAAGATCTTCGAGGTTCAGCAGAGAATTGCCGATGAACCGATTCGGATCTGCCCGCAATGCGGTGGTGAGGTCCGTAAATTGATTTCCATGAGTTCTTTTCAACTGAAGGGTAGCGGGTGGTACACGGACGGCTACTGTGGTTCTACCAAAAACAAGGAAGATGCTCCTTCCGTACCAGCCAAGGACACTCCTGCCGCACCTCCTTGCCAGGGCGGGGCCGGAAGCTGTCAACAGTGTCCGGCTGCAAGTTAACAAAGGATGCTTTTTCAGAAACAGCTCTATTCACCAGGCTTGTGATTGCGCTGGCCAATGATCCAGGTTCCCGGGTCAGGCAGTCATCGACCTGTGGCCGGTGAACGTTTTTGCGCTGTCCCATTATCCCTTGATAGGGTGTACCTCTACCTACGGTTCTATTTTTCAACCCGCCTCCCTGGAGAACAGAATAATTCGTTTCAGGAGAGACACTGAGGGATTTTTCCCCGCGACCCGGTGCTTGCGCCGGGTTTTTTTGTCTGTGATGAGTGATTTGTGCTTTCTCAACTTCAGGAGTCACTCGATGCGGGTAATGGAGGTATCCATCACCTGGATCCGTGAGCGAACGCCCCGAAGGGCGGCTGGTCAAGGGTATTATCAAGAATTCCGCTGTAGTAATTATGATCTGATTACAGCAAAATATATCCCCCAAAACAAGAGTCAAGCCGTCACGAATTCAGGCATCAGGGAAGCCGATCAGTTCATCGCCGGGTTGCGGGATTCCTGAGACACGACTTGGCAGCAAAGATCTGCCGATCCTGATTCCTTGGGAATCACGGTCTGGTAATGATCGCCATGGCATCACCATAGGAAAAAAACCTGTACCCTGCCGTCACAGCCAGGTTGTAGGCATCCAGGATCCGGGGTCGGCCCGCCAGGGCCGAGACCAGAAAAAGCAGTGATGACCGGGGCAGGTGAAAATTGGTGATCAGGTTGTCCACCACCCGGAACTGATATCCCGGATAGATATACAGGTCGCAGGGGCCAGCCAGGGCCTGGACCTGCCCATTCGGGTCGGCGGCAAATTCCAGGGTCCGAACAGTCGTAGTGCCCACGGCCCAGATGCGGCCGCCAGCCGCCCTGACTCGATTGATGGTTGCCGCGGTCGCGGGCGAAACCTCCACCATCTCGCTGTGGATGACATGATGGCGGATATCCGTAGTGCGGACAGGGGCGAAGGTGCCGTAGCCAACGTGGAGGATTATTTCAATCACCTCGACCCCTTTTTCTTTGATGGCGGTCAGGAGGTCGTCACTGAAATGCAAGCCGGCTGTGGGGGCGGCAACCGAACCGGTTCGGCTGGCGTAGCGGGTCTGGTAGCGATGACTGTCTTCGCCGAGGCTGCCGTGGGGACGGTTGATATAAGGAGGCAGAGGCATCTGGCCGTGTTTTTCCAGGAGCGCTTCCAGCGAATGACCGTGTTTTTTCCTGAACAGGAGACTCACATTGGCTTTGCCGTCCTCTTCGTAGCTGTTGACGCGGGCGCTGAGGCTGCTGCTGAAAAGGAGCAGGGAGCCCGGTTGTGGCCGTTTTGAACTCTTGATCAGGGCGGTTGCCGAGGCCTCGCCAAGGTTGAGGGCAGTATTGGCTGGGGGTACGCATCGAGGGAATTCGAGCAGAAACAATTCCACCTTGCCGCCGGTCTGCTTGCAGCCGGATAGACGTGCCGGGAAGACTCGGGTGCTGTTGACCACCAACAGGTCGCCGGCCCGCAGATAAGAAAGGATGTCGCTGAATCGATGGTGGGCTGGAGAGGCCTCGGTGGTATCCAGGACCAGCAGGCGGGATTGATCGCGCTGTGGTACCGGATACTGGGCTATCTGTGCGGGAGGAAGATGATAATCGTAGGCTTCCAGGAAATGGGTGTCTTCTTTGCTCATAACAGATTGCAGCTGGACAGGGCTGGGTGATTTTCTTGCAAAGCGCGATACCCTACAGTACATTGTAAGCAAAGTCCAGCAACCGCTCCCGTCGCGGCTGCTGGATAACGTAATCGCTTGCCCCCTGGATCCGTGAGCGAACATCCCGAAGTGCGGCTGGTGAAGGTTATTGCCAAGGATTCAGTTGCAATTGTAACCTGATTACAGCAAAATATATCCCAAAAAGGGTCCAGCCGTCACGGATTCAGGTACACGCTATCCATAAGGACGAATTCTTGCAGGAACCCACCCCTCCGGATGATGAAGCCTCTACCACCAATCCGCGGAAGCGCTCCCCGCTGCAATCCTCAATGTACCTGATCACTGCTGCGACCCCGTTTGAAATGGATGCCTATCTGCAAGCCGCCGGGCAATCATCGTCCACCCGGCAATTAATCACCGGGATCGGTCCGGTGGAAGCAGCGGTGCGGACAACTGTTTTTCTTGCTGATATCGATATACCGATCCGCGGTGTCATCAATATCGGCGTTGCCGGGGCCTATCTCCATGAGGTCCAGGGTCCCCGGGTACTGGATATCTGCCTGGCAGACCGTGAGATACTGGGCGATTTCGGGATCTGCAGTGCCGAGGCGGTGGAACCGTTGCGTGGAGAAGCGCTGGACATAGTGGATACCTTTTCCCTGGAAAATGATCTGCTCTTTGCAGCTGAAGTCCAGTTGGCAGCCCTGGGCATCGCCTACCAACGGGGTTCCTTCATCACGGTCAGTTGTGTCAGCGGTTCACGGCAGCGCGGAGACCTGCTTGGGCTGCAGTACCAGGCCTTGTGCGAAAATATGGAAGGGGCGGCAGTGGCCAGGGCCTGTCTCCAGTTCGGCCTACCCCTGCTTGAACTGCGCTGTATTTCCAACCTGGTGGAGGACCGTGACCTCCAACAATGGCAATTGAAAGAGGCCTGCCGTCGGTGTGGCGTCGTCGCGGCCGTGCTTGTGGAGGGGTTACCCAATGATTGAACAGCAGCCGATTTCCATTGGGTTTTCACCCTGCCCCAATGATACTTATATTTTCAATGCGTTGGTGCATGGCAGGGTGCCGCTGGAACGGGTCCGCTTCAGTGAACCGCTGCTCGAGGATGTGGAAACCCTTAATCTCTGGGCTTTGCGTGGTCGGCTCGATGTGACCAAACTCTCCTTTCATGCCCTGGGACATGTGCAGGAGACCTATACCCTGCTGCAAACCGGTGCGGCCCTTGGGCGAGGCTGCGGTCCTCTGCTGGTCACCGGGACTCGCCCTAAAGTGGCGAGCATCGCTGACTGGAAAATCGCCATCCCCGGGGCCTGTACCACGGCTGCACTGCTGATGCGGTTGTATCAGCCGGCCTGGAACCATCCAGTGGTCCTCCCTTTTGATCAGATCATGGCTGCCGTTGCCGAAGGCCGGGTTGATGCCGGGGTCATCATCCATGAGAGTCGATTTACCTATCAGCAGCACGGGCTGCACTGTATCGAGGATCTTGGTGAATGGTGGGAACGGAGCACCGGTCTGCCCATTCCTCTGGGTTGTATCGCGGCCAGGTCAACCTTGGGGCCGGAGGTGCACCAAGAGATCGATGCGGCCATTGCCGCCAGTATCCGCTGGGCGGATGCCCATCCTGATGAAGGTTTTGCCTATATACGATCACATGCCCAGGAGTTGGAAATTGACGTCATCCGCAGCCATATAGGCCTGTATGTAAACGATTTTTCACGAGAACTCGGTGATGAAGGCAGAGCCGCGGTGCAGGAGCTGCTGCGCCGGGGTGCGGAGGCCGGGCTTTTTTCCGGACCACCACACACGCCATGACCACGATTGTCCCGCCACCTGTCGGCCCAGTCTGGGGTTGTGTCCTCATTGGCGGCAGAAGCCGGCGCATGGGGAACAGACCCAAACACCTGATTCGTCAGGAGGGATGCTCCTGGGCGGAGCGGACAGTTGCTGTCCTGCTGCGGAACGTCGAGCAGGTGGTCATCGCGGGGCAAGGGGTACTGCCTCCTTCCCTGACCACTTTACCGCGGGTGGCTGATGTAGCCGGTCTTGGCGGACCGCTCGCCGGTATCCTGGCCGTTTTCAGGGCCTACCCCGGGGTGTCCTGGCTGGTGACAGCCTGCGATCAGCCTGATATCGAGGGAGAGGCCCTGCAATGGCTGCTTGCCTGCCGGCAGCCTGGAGTTCTCGCTGTTCTGCCCGACCTGAATAATGATGGTCGGATTGAACCGCTCCTGGCGTATTACGACCAGCAGTGCCGCCACGTTCTGGAAAAAATGGCCGCCTCCGGGCAGCGGCGAATGAGCAGCCTGCGGCATACTGCCGGCGTTATCACCCCGCAACCCCCGGCGACTATTCGCTCCTGCTGGCGGAACATCAATACACCCCAAGATCTTGCCGCCCACCCAGCGGCCATGGTGTGTACCCTCCCGGAGGCCTGCTGATGCGCCCGCCGCATGCCTCCATTAATGATTACCTGACCTGCGAATCTGTATTTTGCCGTCATAACAATGAGGTAGTAAGGTGGTAAGGTGGTAAGGTAGGGTGGGCACAGCAGTACCGTGCCCACGCGGTGATCGGGTAGGATGAACACGACCGTATCGTGCCCATGCGGCGAGCGAGGCAAGGGCCAACAGCAATAACGATGACGATAACGACCACGATAATGAAACAGGGCCTGGATCCGTGAGTAAGGTAGGGTGGGCACAGCAGTACCGTGCCCACGCGGTGAGTGAGGCATGGAGCAACAGCAATAACGATGGCGATATCGACCACGATAATGAAACGACAGGCAAAAGGCGGCTGTTTGCCTGTCCTCAGGTAAAAAATTGCGGGGGATACAGACTCAAAGGAGGATGTTGTGCACCTGAACCAAAGGGAGCAGAGGCACCATGACGTACCGCCTGGGATCGTCGGGGATATGGAGCGATTCTTTGTCAACGTTGTTGCCGAATGCCCCTACGGGCTGGACCAGACCGCAATCTATCATCAGGCGGTGCCCGGTCGGCTCGATGAACAGAGCATGGGGGAATTTCTTGCCCACGGCTACCGACGTAATGGCAACTGCATTTACAATATGCGTTGTCCCCAATGCAGCCTCTGTGTGCCGATACGCTTGCGTCCCAAGCGCTTGCGTCTGAACCGCAATCAACGCCGGGTCTGGCGCAAGAATCAGGATGTTGCGGTCGAGATTGCCCCGCTGACCATGTCCCGCGAGAATCTGAACCTGTTGCAGCGCTTTCTTTCCAACCGCTTTCCAGCCGGCCGCAGCTTGGCGGAAAGTTATTATTCCGGTTTTTTCATTACCAGCATCAGTCGTTGTTTTGAAATCCGCTATCGGGTCGGTGACCGCTTGCTGGGGGTGGCCGTGGTCGATGGCAGCCCTTCCTGGCTCAATGCGGTCTATTTTTATTTTGATCCGGAATTCGGCTGGCGCAGTCCGGGAACCCTCAATATCCTCACCCTCAACCATTTCTGTACCAGCCGCAATATCGAGCACCTCTACCTGGGCTATTGGATCAAAGACCTGGTCGGCATGCACTACAAAACCGCCTTTCGCCCCCACGAACTGCTGCGCGACGGCACCTGGCGCGAGCAGCCCTGAAACCGTTGCCACCGCCAAAAACCAGGGATGCTTCCCTTTTTTTCAGGGCATAAAGGAGTACATCCCCGCAAAGTTAAAAAATAGGGGAAGTGTCCCTGGTTTTTGCTGGTTTTTGAAACCTCACGAACCCAGGCAAAGGATACGCCTGGTAATTGGGTGTAAATGGGTGTAGTATTGGGCTCATGCTGCAAAGTGACACTATCCAGATCACCCCGGAGATCCTGAGTCTCATCGCCGGAATCGACGAATTCAAGGGCGCCTGGCGTGCCTTGGGCACACTCGCGCCTGACCGCCTCTCGGCCCTGCGACGCGTCGCCACCATCGAAAGCATTGGATCCTCCACCCGTATTGAGGGCAGCAAATTGTCCGATCGGGAGGTGGAGCAGTTGCTGTTCAATTTGGAGATCAAGTCCTTCGCCACCCGCGACGAGCAGGAGGTGGCCGGCTATGCCGAGCTGATGGATCTGGTGTTCGCATCTTGGCAAGAGATCCCGTTCACCGAGAACCACATCAAGCAGTTGCACCAGATCCTGCTGCGCTGCAGCGAGAAGGACACTTGGCATCGCGGCAGCTACAAGACCAACGCGAACAGTGTCGCCGCCTTCGATGAGACCGGCGCTCGGATCGGTATCGTGTTCCAGACAGCGTCGCCCTTCGATACGCCCCGCCTGATGGTGGAGCTGGTCGCCTGGGTACAGCAGGAGCGCGAAGCCGCCCGTCTGCATCCACTGTTGATCATCGCTCTGGGCGTTGTTGTCTTTCTGGAGATTCACCCCTTTCAGGACGGCAACGGACGGCTCTCCCGCGTGCTGACCACGCTCTTGCTCCTGCAGGCCGGGTACGCCTACGTGCCCTACAGCTCGCTGGAAAGCGTGATCGAGCAGAACAAGGAGACGTATTACCTGGCACTGCGGCAGACACAGGGCACGATCCGTACCGAGTCGCCAAATTGGCAACCGTGGTTGGTGTTCTTTCTGCGCTCGCTGGCCGAACAGGTCCGGCGGCTTGGAAAGAAAGTCGAGCGGGAAAAGATTGTCCTGGCGGCTATGCCGGAGGTACAACTTCAGATTGTCGAATTCGCCCGAGAACATGGTCGGGTGACGATTGGCGATGCGATCAGGCTCACCGGTGTCAGTCGCAATACCCTTAAACAGCACTTCCGCAAATTGGTCAATCGCGGCATATTGAATCTGTACGGCAGTGGCCGTGGGGTCTGGTATGACCTGCGAGGGAAATAGGCTGAAAAATTTTGGACGCTTTCCTTGTTTCCCGGAAAGATATTGAAATTATCGGACGGTTACGGGCAATGAAGATGGCGTGCGGACGGATGCCCCGAAGGGCGGCGGGTGAAAGTTATTGCCAAGGGTCCCGCTGTAATTATAATATGATTGCAGCAAGATATGTCCAAAACAAGAGTCCAGCTGTCACGGATTCAGGTATAACTCATGCCATTGCGGAATACCTGGAAGTTGTCGAAGCACTCACCTTGGGCAAGAACATCCGGGAAGTCGAGGTCGAAAGGCTGTAGTTAACGCCATCACAATGGGCAATATCATACGAGATGCGGGATTGAGTACCGATGATTTCCGTAAGCTGTTGTAGGCGCGGGAAGTTTGGGAAAGTCAGCCAGCAAAACTCCTTGCAGGCTGGGCGATTTTCATGTATCCGTAGCCACCATCTTCCTACACCTTTACAGATTGTACGTATCTTGCAAATATCCGGTTCATGCCTGACTCCTGGGGGGTCGGGTGTGCGAATAAGAGGTCTTTGTTCATGAAAACAGCGTTTATCACCGGGATCACCGGTCAGGACGGCGCCTACCTGGCCGAACTGCTTCTGGAAAAGGGCTACATGGTCCATGGCCTCAAACGACGGGCTTCTTCCTTCAATACCGATCGCATCGATCACCTCTACCAGGACCTGCACGAAGAAAATATCCGTTTCCGTCTCCACTACGGCGATCTCACCGATGCCACCAACCTGATCCGCATCATCCAGGAGGTGCAGCCGGACGAGATCTACAACCTGGCAGCGCAAAGCCACGTGGCGGTTTCCTTTGAAACTCCGGAATACACCGCCAATGCCGATGCCCTGGGCACCCTGCGGCTGCTGGAGGCCATCCGCATCCTCGGCCTCGGTGAAAAGTCCCGTTTCTACCAGGCCTCCACCTCCGAACTCTACGGCCTGGTCCAGGAAACCCCCCAGAGCGAAACAACCCCCTTCTATCCCCGCTCGCCCTATGCGGTGGCCAAGCTCTATTCCTACTGGATCACGGTCAACTATCGCGAGGCCTATAATTTTTATTGCTGCAACGGTATCCTCTTCAACCACGAATCACCGGTGCGGGGCGAGACCTTTGTTACCCGCAAGATCACCCGGGCCCTGGCCAGGATCAAGCTCGGTCTGCAGGACAAAGTGTATCTGGGGAATCTCAATGCCAAACGCGACTGGGGCCATGCCAAGGATTATGTGCGCATGCAGTGGCTGATGCTCCAGCAGGAGCACCCCGAGGATTACGTCATTGCCACCGGAGTGCAGCACTCGGTGCGGGAATTTGTCGAGATTGCCGCCCGGGAACTGGGCATCGATATCGTCTGGCAGGGCCAGGGGGTGGAGGAGGTCGGTCTCAATGCCAGAAGCGGCAAGGAAATCGTGGCCGTGGATCCCCGCTATTTCAGGCCCACGGAGGTGGAAACCCTGCTGGGGGATCCCGGCAAGGCCAAAAAACAACTGGGCTGGGAACCGCAGGTCTCTTTCCAGGACATGGTCAGTGAAATGGTGGTGGAGGATCTCAAGCTGGCCGAGCGCGATCAGATCGTCTGTCAGAAAGGCTTTAAGGCCTTCAACTATTACGAGTAAGGGTACCCCCGGGCATGCAACAGTCAGCAAAAATATATGTAGCCGGGCATCGCGGACTGGTGGGAGCCGCACTCTGTCGCGCCCTGACAGCACAGGGGTACACCAACCTGATCACCAGGACCCATAAGGAACTGGAACTGACCCGGCAGCAGGCGGTGGAGGATTTTTTTCGGACCGAGCGGCCTGATTATGTCTTTCTGGCCGCGGCCCGGGTCGGCGGCATCCATGCCAACAACACCTATCCCGCTGATTTTATCCGCGACAATCTGCTCATTCAATCCCACGTCATCGACGCCGCCCATCAGCACGGAACCAGAAAACTGCTTTTTCTCGGCTCTTCCTGTATCTACCCGAAACTGGCGACGCAGCCGATGCGCGAGGACTGTCTGCTCACCGGCCCCCTGGAGCCGACCAATGAGTGGTACGCGGTGGCCAAAATCGCCGGCATCAAGATGTGCCAGGCTTATCGCCGTCAGTACGGATTTGATGCCATCAGCCTGATGCCCACCAATCTGTATGGCCCGGGGGATAACTTCGATCTCGCCAACTCCCACGTGCTCCCGGCCCTGGTCCGAAAATTCCATGATGCCAAGCACAGCGGCGGGAGCGAGGTGGAGGTCTGGGGCACTGGCACGCCGAGGCGGGAGTTCCTTCATGTCGACGATCTGGCTGACGCCTGCCTCTTTCTCATGGCAGCGTATAGTGCCGAGGAATTGATCAATGTCGGGGTGGGAACGGATCTCACCATCGCCGAGCTGGCCGCCGCCGTGGCCAGGGTCACGGGGTTCACCGGCACCATCCGCTACAACACCGCCATGCCCGACGGCACCCCGCAAAAGCTTCTCGATGTCAGCAGGTTGTTTGCCCTGGGCTGGCGGCCGCGACTCGACCTGGACCAGGGACTGGCCTCCACCTATCAATGGTTTCTGGGCAACCGCGCTTCTCTGCGGCTGTAATGCGCATGCGTGGTCTGCTTGACAAGATACGCCATTTTATTTCATAGGCGGTATCGAAATTTGTTTCCTTCCTCGTAATTCTTAGAAGAGTATCGATCTCCTCTGACCTGGTAACATGGCTTTAACCGGCCAACTAACACAAAATGCGCTAACCGCATGAGGTTCTGTAACCGTTTATACGTTCAAGGTAGCTTCCAGACTGTTTCGAACTTGGCATAGTAGCTTGTGCGTCCGCAGATGTAGTGTTGATGAATAGATACACATTGTGAATAGATAGAGTAGGTTCTTTGATACGATCAAATCCAACATTTATATCCTTAATGAGTACTATTAGATTTTTATTGTAATGGATTGGGTAGTAAATTTTGAAGTTAATATATTTGCAATTAATCAAATTTATTTTTGTAAAAAAATTTTAACAAGATGTATTTAAGGAGTTTGTTTTCTGATGCAAGATTTTCCTGTTGCACCAAAAAAAATGTTAGATTGTTTATGGTGTAATCGTTACCTGATTTTAACTTTTATTCAGCGGGAAATTTCTGGTCGTTACCGTGGATCTTTTATGGGTCTTGTTTGGTCATTTATATATCCTATGTTAATGTTGGCAGTTTATACTTTTGTTTTTAGCGTGGTATTTAAAGCAAGGTGGAATTCTGGTAGCGACTCTAAAACTGAATTTGCCTTGATACTCTTTGCAGGACTTATGCTCTATAATCTTCTCTCAGAGTGTTTAATCAGAGCGCCAAACTTAATTCTATCCAATGTGAATTATGTAAAAAAAGTAATTTTTCCTTTGGAAATTTTACCTGTCGTTATAGTTGGAGTTGCGCTATTTCATACGGTTGTAAGTTTTTTTGTGTGGATAATCGCGTATATGGTGCTTTTTGGTCAGCCTCATATAACAATATTTCTATTTCCTTTGGTAGTGGTTCCATTATTATTTCTAACTTTAGGATTGTCGTGGGGTCTGGCATCACTTGGCGTATATATACGTGATGTATCTCAGTTTATCGGCGTAACAACAACGGCCTTGCTTTTTCTTTCGCCAATATTTTATTCAATCTCAAGTCTCCCTGAAAACTATCAAATTTTTATAAATTTAAATCCTTTAACACCTATTATTGAACAGTCAAGAAAAGTACTATTTTCAGGAGAGCTGCCTGATATAAAAATTTTATTTTCATGTTATTTATTATCGTTACCTGTCATGTGGCTGGGCTTTGTGTGGTTTCAGAAGACTAGAAAAGGATTTTCAGATGTCCTCTAATGTCGCAGTAAAGGTTGAGAATTTAAGTAAGTGCTACCAATTATATGAAAAACCTCGGGATCGTCTTCTCCAGATGTTTTTTCGTGGACATAGAAAATTTTATCGAGAATTTTGGGCTCTTAAAAATATATCGTTTGAGATTAAAAAAGGAGAAACAGTTGGTATAATTGGACGTAATGGCAGTGGCAAATCAACACTGCTGCAGTTGATTTGTGGAACCCTCAATCCTACAAGCGGCGTAATTGAAACCAATGGGCGTATTGCGGCTCTTCTTGAACTTGGATCTGGTTTTAATCCAGATTTTACAGGTCGGGAAAATGTATATATGAATGCCTCCGTTCTTGGTTTGAGTAAAAGTGAGATTGATGCTAAATTTGAAGATATTATAAATTTTGCAGATATCGGGGAATTTGTTGAACAACCTGTTAAAACTTATTCCAGTGGTATGATGGTACGGCTCGCATTTGGAGTTCAATCTCAGGTAAATCCAGATATTTTAATTGTCGATGAAGCACTGGCTGTTGGCGACGCTCGATTTCAAGCTAAATGTTTTGATCGTCTCAAAAAATTAAAAGATAATGGAACAAGTATACTGCTAGTTACCCATTCTTCTGAACAGATAGTTACCCACTGCTCTAAAGCGATATTGCTCGAAGGAGGAGTCAATCTTGAATCTGGTGAACCGCGGCATGTCGTCAACCGCTACTTGGATGTACTTTTTGGAAAAACGAAAATTGATTCGGAATCAAGCCAGCCTATCGAGGAAAGTTGCTTGACTCCACAATTAGGTGACGATGATTATCATCTCAGCTTTACTGACGAAAGATTTCATACCAGGCAATGTTATAATCCAAATGAGTATCGATGGGGAGATGGTGCTGTAAAAATACTCGATTTTTATCTCTCATCAGAAAACGAAATTTATCCTTTGGCCGTTTCTAGTGGCAAAATAATTACCTTAGCTGTAACAGTGAAGTTTTTTTCGCATGTAATGAGACCAATTTTTGGATTGACGATCAAGACAAAAGAAGGGGTAACAGTTTATGGCGCAAATTCAGAAACACTTAATAGCAAATATTTTTTCAACACTTTTAAACAATATGATGTAGTACAAGTTACGGCAATGTTCAATTGTCGCCTTGCCCAAGGCGATTATTTTCTGTCACTGGGAATAGTGAGCAGAAATGGCGAAGATATAATTCCTCATGATAGAAGGTATGATTCTATTCACCTTCAGGTCCTCCCGTGTGAAAATTTTTTTGGAATGGCTGACCTGGAGCTGAAACTTGCTGGGAAAACAACATCGACATCACATCATAATGCTCAATAACTTTTCACCGGATGTAAGTGGTCGATGATCGTATCCGGGTTTTTAACAACTTGTCTTCATAAGTTTTATCTTAAACCCATCCTGCAGCTAATGCCCCCGTTCTGAAACTAAATTGTCTTCCTCAATCAAATTTTGCGTCTGTATTTGTCAAGAACCAGCCAATTCCCTTTTGATCTTTATTAGTTGCTGGTTCCCAAAATGAAAATTCTGGGAGAAACAATGTCCAATCCATATCATTCCTTGCTAACTGACTGGGGTTACAGGCTAAGCTCAAAGACAGATGTCTTTTCCAGATTAGGATACGAGGGAATAGGGTACAGCGATGGAGAAAGACTGGAGGAAGATCTTCTAACCACTCTAAAAAATATTACCGATCTTTCAGTCCTTTCGCCTGAGATACGCAACGCATGTAATGACTGGGTAACAACGTACCACCTGTCACCCGAACGTTCTAATATACTGAGACCATTTGCTCAATTTTTAACGTCAGTCAACATCCTTGAACTTGGTGCCGGTTGTGGGGCTATTACACGCTTTTTAGGTGAATCTGGAGGTAATGTCATTGCCTTGGAGGGGGCCCCCGCCCGAGCTGCTATTGCTCGGACAAGAGTACAAGATCTTCCTAATGTTGCTGTTATTGCAGAGAAAATCTTAGACTTCAAGCCTGATTTTAAATTCGACGTGATAACCCTTATCGGTGTCCTCGAATATGCTGGAAAATATTCAACCATTAAAGATCCGGTTCAAGGGCTTCTTGAGCATTGCCGTTCACTCTTAAAAGAGGACGGATTTCTAATTATCGCAATTGAAAATCAATTGGGCTTAAAGTATTTTGCCGGCGCGCCAGAAGATCACGTCGGTAAACCCGTGTTTGGGATAGAAGGTTGGTACCAAAGCTGTGATGTGGAAACATTCGGCAAACAGGTGCTCACGCGTTTTTTGGCCAGTTCGAGTTTTCCTGGGCTCCATTTTTTTGCCCCATTTCCTGATTATAAACTCCCTGTCTCAATCGTATCTGAAACAGCTTTCTCAAAGCCGCATTTCGATGGTTCGGCATTTGCGTGGCAGGCTGTGAGGCAAGATAGGCAACTCCCGAGTGTTTGTAATTTTTCGCAAGAACTAATATGGCCAACGCTTGAATTAAATGGCCTGATGATGGAGATGGCCAATTCTTTTCTGATTGTTGCAAGTAGTCTAGCTGGGATTGAACGCCTGAACCAAGGTGTTGATGGGTTTGCTTGGCATTATAGCTGTAGCCGAAAACCCCAATATTGCAAAAAAACTGTATTTAAATGTCCTGATAAGCTACATGAAAACACCATCTCCGTTGAGACTTTTCCTCTGAGCCTTGAGCAAGAACCCCTTGCCGGCGGCCTTTTAAATCATACAATAAGTCAACGGAATAGTTACGTTTTAGGCACCCTTCTTGCTTTTGATTTTACCAAAATCGTGACGAATGAATTCTGGGAATTTTCCGATATTGCTCGTTTTTTTAGAAATTATTTGAAACACCTCTCCTTTGTTTCTCAATCGCAATTCGCAAAAATTGACTGGGCTGATATGAACTCGCAGCTACCAGGGGTGATGTTCGATTGGATGCCAAAAAATGTCATTGTTGACAGTGAGGGTGTTCCCAGGGTGATCGATCAAGAGTGGTCTATCAATAGAGAAATCAGCCTCGGGTATCTTGTTTTTCGAGCATGTTATACCCTTGTTGTTTCAGTCTCTTGTTTCGGTGCGGGGCCACGATTTTATAATGGATGGCGAACGCCAAGGAAATTTTTTTTACTCTTAGCAGAGTCGCTTAACTGGGACATGCGCGAAGATAATTTAGAGAGCTATATCCGTCTTGAAGTTGCAGTTCAAGAATATATTACCGGAAATAAAAAGGATGCGGATTTCCGCTCTTGGTTCAACAGTGCCAGTTTAATTACAACATCTGTCTATAATCGCGTACAAAATCTCGAGCTAGAAATACAAAGACTGCTGAAACTGCAAAAAGAAATCATTCAGCAGCAAAATAGTACGCAAGAAACTTTAAATATCTTGACCAATACTCTGTCCTGGCGTTTAACCGCTCCCATTCGGCGGCTTCGTCATTTTCAGCAAAGATTTTCAAGTTATCTATCCAGTCTTTTCCAGAAGGAGTGACATACTTTAAGATTTGTGCTCTGCGCTTTTCAAGCCATTTAACCAAACGTTCAAACATTAGGAGATAATGTTCAAGAATACCTTATCTCGCCACTCACTTTTTTTGTTTGAAAGTAGATTAAATTAATACATCAAAAAAATTAAAAAGGTTACGTATGCGGCTTCCAGCAAACTGGAGACAATGGAGTCTCTTTTTCCCGCCAAAACCTATCTCGCCGCAGGTTTTCAGTGAAGCGCGATGTCTTTTTTCACCTGAATGGTATCTGACCCAACTTCGCGATACTGTCAGGACCGATCTGTTTGTACATTACCTGAAAATTGGCTGGAAACAAGGTCTGGATCCAAACCCATTCTTTCAAACTAAATGGTATTTGACGTGCTATCCAGATGTAGAGGTTACCAATGAATGTCCTTTTGTTCATTATCTTAGAACAGGAGCCGCGGAAGGTAGAAATCCAAGTCCAGTTTTTTTAACATGGTGGTACCTGAAAAATAATCCAGACGTTTATGAGGCCGGCAGCAATCCTCTTTTGCATTTCTGGCAATTTGGTAACCAGGAACGACGTTCTCCTTGCCCACTTTGGAATCTCGAGTGGTTTTTTCGTAATACCAGTGAATCCGATCTATTGACCGCGTTGTTAAACATTCGAAACAATGGATGGCACACAATGCCAAGTCCACACCCGCTCTTTGATAGTCGCTGGTATCTTGCAGCATACCCGAATGTGCCTGATAATCTGAATCCGTTAGAACACTATCTCATTAAAGGTTGGAAGGAGGGGTGTCGTCCAAATCCTGTTTTTATACCTTCGTATTACCACGAACAATATCCAGATACGCGCTGGCTAGAGCCTCTTACTCACTTTGTTGCATATGGTCGCGCTGAAGGAAAAGACCCTACTTTTATTTTTAACGAAGTATTCTACCGCTCTATTAATTTGAAAATACGACAGGATGAAGATGCTTTGGCACATTATGTGATTGCTGGAGCACGTGAGGGGTATGACCCTAATCCCTTCTTCCATAACAGTTGGTATCGGTTACAAGTTGATCATGATCTTAGTAGTTTAACTCCCTATGGGCACTATTTGCTTTTTGGAGCGAGGTCCGGAAAAAACCCCAGCCCCCTCTTTGATGGGCCATGGTATCTCCGTTCGAATAGTGATGTAGCCCAAAGTGGAAGAAACCCTTTAGAACATTTTTTAAGGCATGGGTTTCTGGAGGGACGATCCCCAGTCCCTCGTGAAACTAAACTCGCACCACCTACTGTATTACGACGTGGTGACAACCCGTGGGTAATACCACCGGCAATTGATTTACAAGAGAGAAAGGTGCTGCTGGTGGCTTGTCATGATGAGCGTAAACTCTACGGTAAAGCAGTTCGTCACCTTGTGAACGGGTTCAGAACAGAAGGGTGGGTAGTTATTCTGACCTATGACCATAAAATAGATCGAGAGCAATTCATTTCCTGGAGCGATTCAGATTTACCCCATGCCGTCTGCGCAATAGATCACACAGGATATGATTTTTATTCCTGGCGACTTGCTTGGGGAGCTTGCAAAGATATCGAACAGGCCAGGCGAGTGGCCTTGATGAATGACAGTGTCATAGGGCCCACCAAATCATTGTCCGAACTGTTGCAGTTAGTTGAACTACACACGGCTGATGTGCTGGGGTTTGTTGAATCAGGTGATATAATGGCGCACCTTCAAAGCTGGGGCCTTGTGTTTGGTGTAAATCCAATATGTGACGGGGCGATACGACGATTTTTAGACCAGGTAGATGGCAGTTGGTCCAAAATCCAATTGATCGCACGTGCAGAGGTCCCATTTGCGCGTTGGCTTACACTTCAAGGTTATTCGGTTGCCTCGATATGTTCACCAGTCTCCTTGATTCGCTCTCAGCAAAATCCGATTTTAGAGTGGCGGCGAGTCTTGAATGCTGGGATACCTTTTGTTAAACGAGAGATGTTTGCAATGTCGGCTTATCAGTCCGGTCAGCTTCCAATTGAAATTCTCGAGCAATTAGAGAAGATTTCCCAATGCGAAATACGCCCCTTGGTTGAGGATTCTTTAGCTCAGATAGGTCTTGAACTAGGTCGCCCTTGGGACTGAGCGTCGAAAATGCTTGTTTTGTAGGGGGGGCGGCAAGCCCTCTCAATGTACAATCGTCTGTGAGGTTTGATTGGAACAGAGGTTAAAGGGGTACGGTAAACATCGGAATGGTTGACTTTAAAAAATCGATAAAAAAACCGGAAACCATTGTTTCCCTTTGCTTATTGGTACTGCTTGGATCGGTTTTTTTGACCCACCCGTTTTTGCGAATACCCTTTGACCCTTGGGAGCATCTAATTAAAATCCGGTCAATTTATGACACGGGTACATGTTTCTTGTATTGGCCCGAATATGGAAGTTCTTATTGTTCATGGCATTTTTCATGGGCGAAGTTGTTTGGTTTTTTTGGAATAAACAATTCATTTCATTGGGCTTATATTATACACTTTGCGCAAAGTATTTTTTCAATAATAAGTGTTTATTATTTCGCATTTACTGTATTTCGTCTTTGTAATATTCGGACAACTCATATAGAACTACAAATACTAGCTTTTTTTGCTACTATTTTTTGGCTGACTGGAAATGGTACATTTTCTATAGATCGCCAACAGGCTTGGCTCATATGGTATTCTCTTACGTATCAAGGTTTAACTGTCCCTCTCTTTTGGTTAATGGTCGCTTGGTTATTGAAGATTTTATTCAATGATATACCAAGCACTTTTTTTAAATTTTTTTATGCTGTTTTGATATTTTTTAGTTTTTTTGTTCTTTTGTTTTTTCATCCTACTGAAGCAGCATTTTTTTTAATTTATTTTGTTATTATATTTGTTTTTTCTCCTTCCGCATTAAGCATTAAG
>NZ_JAFFQC010000160.1 GCF_016918545.1 Desulfobulbus alkaliphilus
GGTCGGTGCACTCACCGAACTGACGACGCACCGTCAGCGGTCTTTCCAGACTCCGGACCGAATCCGGCGCCCCAGGCGTTGTCAGGTGTGAACCCCACGCCGAGGACGCCCTGACCGACTTCACCCCATCATCCCAACGCATCCGCGTCATCGACCTGGAGACCGCCGGATCCGGCCCTCAGGACGTCTGCGAGATCGGCTGGCAGGACGTAGTGCGCGACGGGGTCGGCCCATGGCGTTTGGATGCGACGCGCGGCGCCCGTTTCGTAAATCCGGGCCGGCCGATTTCGCCCGACACCATGGCGATCCATCACATTCTGGACGAGTGGGTTCAGGACGCCGGCTATTGGAAGACCGTCGCGGCGCCCATACTGCGCCCGGAGGCGGGCGTGATCGCCCTGGCGGCGCACCGGGCCAGCTTCGAGCAGCGGTATTGCACCCCTGCCCTGTCAGGCGGCGCAAAGTGGATCTGCACCTGGA
>NZ_JAFFQC010000161.1 GCF_016918545.1 Desulfobulbus alkaliphilus
GCACATGCCAGGCGGGATTGAGCACGATGGAGCGGATCTCGCTGGCAAGGATGGGGGTGGCCCGCTGCTCCTTGCCGACGATGACCCGACTGGTAAAGACCTCGCTGCCGGACTCCACCACGCTCAGGCGGTAATCCGGGATGTTGACCAGCACGTAGCGGCCGGCGAGGTGATCCACCAGATCCCGACGCCACAGGATGCGCAGCAGCAGGCTGGCACGCACTTGCGGCCCGGTATTGAGCCAGGAGCGGGTCTGACGGCCGATGATGCCGTCGGCGGTCAGGCCATGGCGGCGCTGGAACTGCTTGATAGCCTGCTCGGTCTCGGCGTCATAGGTGGCATCCTGGTGGTTCGGGGCACCGTCCCCCAGCTCGTTGAGGATGGAGCGGATCTGGCCGAGCTCGGTAGCGCTCTCCCCGGCTCGCAGGGTCGGCATGTCCAGGGTCGGCCAATGCTTGGCCATGGGCATGGCCAGCAGC
Source organism: Desulfobulbus alkaliphilus (assembly GCF_016918545.1). GTDB lineage: Bacteria > Desulfobacterota > Desulfobulbia > Desulfobulbales > Desulfobulbaceae > Desulfobulbus > Desulfobulbus alkaliphilus. The sequence goes on from NZ_JAFFQC010000161.1 coordinate 480, forward strand.
T
>NZ_JAFFQC010000162.1 GCF_016918545.1 Desulfobulbus alkaliphilus
TCTCGGACATCATGATCACCGAGCCCAGCGGAACGCGCTGGCCGCTGCTGGACGGCGTGTCGTCCGGTCAGATCCGGGGTCTGGTCGAGATGCGCGATGTCGATGCGCCAGCGGCCGCCGCGCGCCTGGGTGAGTTGACGGCCAAACTCGCGGACGAACTGAACCGCGCCCATAACGCAAACAGCAGCGTTCCTGCGCCGTCCACCCTGACAGGGCGCAACACCGGTCAGTCGCTGGAGAACGCCCTGACCGGCTTCACCGGCACGACGACCATCTCGGCGGTCAATGCGTCGGGCGTGGTGCAGGCCTCGGCCCGGATCGTCTTTTCCGGCGGCACGATGACGATCAACGGCGCCGCCGCAGATCCGACCACCTTCCTCAGTGTGCTGAACGCCCAACTGGGCGGCACGGCGACGGCGAGCTTCTCGGACGGCCAACTGCGCCTGGACGGGGCGGGTGGAAACGGCGTGGCCATCGCC
>NZ_JAFFQC010000163.1 GCF_016918545.1 Desulfobulbus alkaliphilus
AGCGTGCAACGTGCGCTCGAAGGTTTCAGTCGTTCGCTGGCCAAGGAGTTGCGTAACGGCAGTACCTTGCAACTGCTGTATATCGGCGAGGGGGCCGAAGATCAGCTTGAAGGCGCACTGCGCTTTTTTCTCTCGCCAAAAAGTGCCTTTATCAGCGGCCAGGTGCTGCGCCTCAAGGCCTGCGCCAACCAGGTGCAGGACTGGACCAGCCCCCTGGCCGGGCGCAAGGCACTGGTTACCGGTGCGGCCCGTGGCATTGGCGCCGCGATTGCCGAAACCCTGGCCCGGGATGGCGCCGAACTGATCCTGCTCGACGTGCCGGCCGCCAAGAGCGATCTCGATGCGCTGGCCGCGCGCTTGGGCGGGCACAGCATCGCGCTCGACATCTGTGCCGCCGATGCCGCAGAACAACTGACCGGGCAACTGGCCGATGGTATCGATATCCTGGTGCACAACGCCGGTATCACCCGTGATAAAAC
>NZ_JAFFQC010000164.1 GCF_016918545.1 Desulfobulbus alkaliphilus
GATATTCCTGCGTTCCTGCGCAAGCAAGCTGACTAAGCCTCGTATGGCCTTGGTTTGTTTGTTGCTTAAGGATTGTGCTAAGATGGCCCGGCAACGACCATCTGGTCAGGAATTTGAGCTGTTAAGCGGATACGCCCATGATTAGACAAAGAACCTTGAAAACGAGTGTCCAGGCCACCGGTGTGGGCCTGCATTCGGGTCGGAAAGTCACAATGACATTCCGTCCGGCGCCTGTTAACACAGGGATCGTTTACTTGCGTACCGATCTGAATCCTGTGGTCGCGCTGCCAGCCAACGCCGATCAGGTGCGTGATACCGTGCTTTGTACCGCTCTGGTAAACGAAGCCGGTGTCCGCGTGTCAACCATCGAACACCTCTCTGCCGCCCTGGCCGGGATGGGGATCGACAACCTCTATGTCGAGGTTGATGCCCCCGAGATCCCGGTGATGGATGGCAGTGCGCACCCGTTCATCTACCT
>NZ_JAFFQC010000165.1 GCF_016918545.1 Desulfobulbus alkaliphilus
GCTCCAGGGTGATGTCGGGGAACTCCTCGGCATGGATGCGGGTCACGACCTCGCGCCACAAGCGACTGGTCTCCATGACATTGGCCTTGTCGACCGAGGTCACCTTGCCGCGACGCTGTTGAGCGGTCTGGAAGGCGGCGCGGGTCACCCGCTCGATCTCCGGCACGGTGTATTCGCACAGGTCGGTGGCGCGATCGGCGGTGCGGGTCTTCTCGCCGAAATAGACGCCGCCGGTCAGTTCGCGGAAGACGATCAGATCGACGCCCTCGACGATCTCCTTCTTCAGCGGGGAGCGGTGCGCCAGCACCGGCGACACCTGCAACGGCCGCAGATTGGCGAACAGGCCCATCGCCTTGCGGATCGCCAACAGCCCCTGTTCCGGACGCGCCTTGCCGCCATCCCATTTCGGTCCGCCCACGGCGCCCAACAGCACCGCGTCGGAAGCGACGCAGGCGGCGCGCGTGGCCTCGGGCAAGGG
>NZ_JAFFQC010000166.1 GCF_016918545.1 Desulfobulbus alkaliphilus
AAACAGAGCAGCGAGCTGCTGGTGATGGCGACGGGAAGTGAACGCCCGCTCTATCGTGGCCACTGCATCGAGCTCGGCCCCTGGCCGGCGGAGAGCTAAGCACGATCGCAGCACTTTCACCACGCGCTGCACTTTCAACAACAGCAACAACAAGGCCCCATGATGGGGCCTTGTTTATTCACCGGACGTCGGGCTATCTGGCGTACGTTTCAGACTGCCGGGTAAAGCCAAGGGATTCGTAAAGCGACCTGGCCCTGTCATTGAATGACATCACCTCCAGCCGGATCTGGCTTGCGTCGCGGGCCTTGGCCCAGCAATCGCAATGGGCGATCAGTGCCTTGCCTATGCCACGGGATCTGTGATGCTCATCCACCACCACGGTCGTGATCCGACAGACGGGCAGCTTGGTAAGAAACGGAATGGCTTCATTGATATCGATTCGGGCAGTCAGAAACCCCGCGACCACCCCCTCCACCAC
>NZ_JAFFQC010000167.1 GCF_016918545.1 Desulfobulbus alkaliphilus
GATCACCACTGCCCCGGGACAGCTCCTGCACCAGATCGCGCAGGGAGAGGATGGGGCGATGGGCCAGGTTGAGGGCCACCATGGAGATCAGCAGCACCAGGGCAGCCACCCCAAGCAGGGCCAGGGTGATCTTGCCGTTGAGCGCCTGGGTCATGGCCCGGATGTAGTCGAGATCGATATAGCCGGTCAGGGTCCAGCTGCTACCGCGGATATCCAGCTTGTTGGGACGGCTCTCCGTCTCTCCCTGGGGCTTGCTGCTGTAGAGTACCTGGCCCTGACTGTCGCTCAGGGAGAAGTAACGCCCCTCCCTGCTCACCTTCGCCAGCAGCGCCTTGAACTCGCTCATGTTGAGGTAATAGAGATAGGCGGAATCGGCACCACGGGGCACCAGGATGGAGATCACCGGCTTGCCGCCCAGTTGCTCCAGCGGGCTGACGGTGATCTGGTTGTCGGCGGCGGGGATCAGCTTGCGCAGAGC
>NZ_JAFFQC010000168.1 GCF_016918545.1 Desulfobulbus alkaliphilus
CCTGAAGATCGCCCTGGCGCCCGGCGCCGGGGGCCAGGATACGTTGAAGACGGCCTTCCTGAACGGCCTGGACGTGCGGGGCTTCGCGCTCAAGGAGCCGACGCTGCACGACGCCTTCATCGGCCTGACCGGGGACCATCCCGACCAACCCGTCGCATCCGTGGAGGCTGTCCGATGAACCGCACGCTGCTGATCGCGCGACGCGAATATGTCGCCTATGCCAAGACCGTCGGCTTCTGGCTGTCGCTTTTGCCCTTCCCCCTGTTCGCCGTGCTGGGCGGCGGCATTCCGGCGCTGATCAAGGCCTCCGAGCCGATCAAGTCGGTGGCGGTGATCGAGGAAGGCCCCAATGCGACGGGCCTGGCCGCCGCCGTGCGCGCCTCGTTGCAGGCCGATGTGGACCGTCAGAACGAGCGCCTGCGCGAAGCCGCTGAAAAGGGACAGGCGGGCGCCGGGCGCGCCGTCGCCTCCATCAC
>NZ_JAFFQC010000169.1 GCF_016918545.1 Desulfobulbus alkaliphilus
CAAGATGGGTATTCAGGCTTCGGCCACCTGTGTGATGAACTTCGATGAAGCTGTCGGCTACCTGGTGGGAGAGCCCAACCGTGGCTTGGCCGCCATGTTCACCATGATGAACTATGAGCGTCTGGGGGTTGGCATCCAGGGCCTGGCTTCGGGTGAGCGTTCGTATCAGAACGCCGTGGAATATGCCCGCGATCGCTTGCAGGGGCGCGCTGCAACAGGCGCAGTGGCCAAGGATAAAGTGGCGGACCCGATCATCGTTCACGCCGACGTCCGACGCATGCTGCTGACCATGAAGGCCTCGAACGAAGGCGGTCGGGCCTTCTCTACTTATGTTGCCAACCAGCTGGATATCGCCAAGTTCAGTGAAGACCCGGCAGCCCGTGAGCGCGCCGATGGCCTGGTGGCCTTGCTGACCCCGGTGGCCAAGGCCTTCCTGACCGATCTGGGCCTGGAAACCACCGTGCATGGCCAACAGG
>NZ_JAFFQC010000016.1 GCF_016918545.1 Desulfobulbus alkaliphilus
CAGCCCCTGGTTGGTAGCTGGACGCGGGAGCTTCCCTCATGCAATCCCCACGCAGAGCGTAGGCACGAGAGGCAACCCCTTAGTGGTCAGCCTGATCTGGTTCGATTTGTATCTGAAGTGGGGGTCAGAAGTGGGGGTCATGTGGGGGTCACCCATTAAAAGGCCTCTTGTCAATGAATAAACTCCCCCATTCAAGAAAAAACACAATTTTTTCTTGCAAGGGTTGATGGTAGAATTTACTTGGTCTGTGTTTTCAGTACCTTGCCGCGCCCGGTATTTCGTTTGTGCGTGTCGACGAATGATCCGCCGCACCAGTCACCCATCAGGATCAAGGCTATAGAAACGGAATGTGGAGGTAGTTCTTCCTCTCTCCGCTCTAGCCCTTACCGCCGGAAGGCGGTCCAGAAAATCAGCGGTTCCATGCCGTGTCCAAAATATAACTGCTTACAAATCAGATGGTTTTGAACCAACCCTACGATGGCTCACGACATGGGCGGTAAAGAAACCAAAAATCACCGGACGGGACGGCTGCCAATCAAATCTGGTGGTTTTGCCAACCCCACTGCTGGTTCACCGCCCCGGCCAATTGTCATGCAAAAAGTCTTCGATGGTCAAATTCGACGTTATCCCTCATGATGTAATATGCCGCTCGCGCCAGCTTATGGGCCAGAGCGCTGTGAGCTATCATCCGGTTTGTTCTGCCTGCCTTGCGGTTGTAAAATGCCCTGGCTACCTCGTCGTGACGGCGAGCAAACTCTGCCGCCTCGGAAAACGCCCAGGCTAAATATTTATTGCCGTTTTTGCTGTTTCCTTTTCCTTTTATCTTATCGTTGCTTTGCCATGTGGTTGGCACCTTACGGCAGTATGAGGAGAAATTGCCGACCTTGGCAAATCGTTCTATGGCGCCTGTCTCCAGCATAATCGTCAGAGAGAGAATTTTGCCAAGCCCGGGAATGGTCTGCAAGCCGAGAAACGGTTTGCGGAGCTTGACTCTACTGACAACCGTGTTCTCTATTTTGACAATCTGCCTGGATAAAAAGTCAATACTCTCCTTGCTCACTTCACCACTCAACTCCAGGTCTTCCTGGCCTGCCAACAGTGGGCCAATATGATTTTCTTTCACCCGCTTGATCTTGCTGCCGCTCAACTTGCATCCACAGTTTCTGCTGATTATGCCCTGTAAGCTGTTGATCAATGATGTTCTCAATTGGACCAAATGTCCGCGTTTCCTCAGGAGATCGCGCGTCGGTCGATCCGCTTTCGGATAGATGTATCCCTCCGGTAAAATCCCCAACCGGAGAAGATGAGCCAGCCAGAAAGCGTCGTGTTTGTCGCTGCTGTATTTCAATCCCTTGTATTTCTGAATTGCCGCCGGATTCGCCAGATAGGTCGTGTAGCCATTGTCCATCAATACATCGACCAACCAGTACCAGATGTATGTTGACTCTATGGTAACACCAACTATTTTTTCACGAAACGGCTCTAACTCGGCCAGTACGACATCGCCCTGATTTGGCAGTCGTTTTTGATAAACCCGTTTATCCTGGATATCAGAAATTGCCAAAAAATTGTTGTTTGAATGCAAGTCGATTCCAGCGTATAGTTTCATATGGCACCTCCTGGTGAAAGTTTGGTCGCTTTCTTTTCAGTATAACAGAGGAGTTCTCCACCGATCTACTGAAGGAGGTGCCTTTTATATGATTATCAAGTCTTGAAACATCATTTTTCATCTTTATCATCCAATCAGCCCAATAATTGATCTTTGATCTTCTTTTCCCGCAACATCAGGTGATGAAATCCGAGAGTATTTTTCGACAGATGCCTGATCTTTGCCAAAGGGCCTGATGCTTGTCAATGGACACTTGCAAGCAAATAGTGTTGCCCCTCACATCCATGGCCGCTCATCGATACAATCGTCTCCATGGATGAGGGGCGATGAGCATGTCGAAACAACGGCCTGTTTGTTCCCACGATGCGCTTTTCTACACTCTTTCAAACTGATGGCCTGAAGCTGCGCTTTGGTATTTTTTCTCAAGTCGTAGTTGTCAACGATGTTGCAGACCTGGTTCTTGAGCGCGTTGAAGGTCGTCATGACATTCAATAATCATCAGGTAACCGGTGGCCAACGCAATGAACTTCAGGACCGCCGTTGTTTCTAGAGTTTGTCCTCTCAAACTGGGCTCTTTCACGATCTCTCGAACAACAAGACCATGGAGCCCCAAGTGACCCGCAACGCCGGACAGCGCGGTAAGCGATATCGCATAAGCGAGTGAGCCGCACAGGTCAGGCCCTAAATATCTGGCAACAAAAATCGTGGCAACGAACACAAGCCCCAAGGCGAAAATTCGTTCACCGATTATCCAGAAACTGTTGTGCAGGTAGTTTTTTGCTCGACGATAGAAAGCAAACATCAGTGGAAAGGCGATCATAACTAATTGGAAATTTAAAGGTTTAATTTTGAAAGGGCGGGCCTGCGCAAGCTTTGAGTTCTTTGGACTACAAAACAACATCGCCTTCCTTCCTTGACCAACCATGCGGTTGTCCGACTTGCTGTTTGCCGAGCAGGCTTTGGAGATCCCAGTAGCGTGTTTCGTCCACGCCAGATTGTTCTCCACAGATACATACACCAATGGGTCCAAAATCTGCAGCATCACAGAAGGCTGGCTGTTTAGACAAATAGAGCCAGGCATCTCGCATATCTTGAGACCATGCTATATCATCGAAAATTATGATGCTACCAGGTCGTGTCTTGGGTGCAATTCTCTCCCAATAGTGTATTGTCGCTACTTTCTCATGATGCCCATCTATGAACGCCAGGTCAATCAATTCTATTTGCGGGAGAATGTCATCAAGGGCATCGTCAAATAGCGCATTATGGACAATCGCCTTACGATCTAGCTTTTCCAGCGTGTCTTGCGCCAGCCTACTCAATGCCGCTGAACCCTCGATTGTATGCAGCACCTCGCAATGCTCGGATGCTGAGAGATAAGCTGCTGAAATGCCAGCACAGCTGCCAAGCTCAAGGATAGTTTGTGCTTTGGACTCTCTAGCTAGAAGATAAAGAACGCTGCCCCAAATTTTATTCTTGCCAGTCAGAGCTACACGCTCCATACTGAAATTCAACCTGGTGCCTGGCTCCGGCCTTATTTCCGGGTGCGTCATTTGTCCACTAGAGCCAGGCTTGGGTGAGTACAGGATTTCTACCAGCTGGTTACCAGCTTTCTTTATATCCTCTCGGACTTCTTCAATTTCATGAATCACTGCGGCTGTCCCGCCGTCATCATTTAACAAATATGAAAGCGCCGCTGCTATTGGAATTGGTAGGCCTTGCTCTTTCAATAATGAAAACCGCTTGGCTTTAACTGGTGCCGTTAGGGTATTCGCAATCTTTACCAGTAAGTGTTTCACTAACAGCCTCCATCTACATGGATTTTGAATAGCCACTTTTAGTGGCACATATATAAAAGGTGTTGAAAAGTAACTCAATCAACCAGGCTTGCAGCTCCTCATGAGCTGCACAACCAGCTTTTTTTTTGCGTCCACCTGCTTTTTGGCACTACTTGACGCCGTGACTCATCCAAAGACGAAGGGGTCAAGTCTGCCTTTGGCTCTTTTTTGGAGTTTGCTACTGGCTTTGAACCTCCCCTCGCATAATGTGACTCTACGTCCATAAGTCGGAGTAACGTATAGTTCATTGCCTGCTTATCTGGTCGGTGGTGAGGTACAAGCTCCGACACATCCCCTGTGTTTAATTGCCGCGGATGGACTTGAGCCAGGCGTGAATTTCCTCAAGGCTGGTTGCATCGAGAATCTTTTCGCTCAACTCGTCCTGCTGTTCCGGGGTGAGTTCCTGGAGCAGGGGAAGGAGATGGTCCGTTCCCTCGGGAAATCTTTTGGCGAGCAGGCGAAGCAGCACCCGGCTGGCTCCTTTCTGCAGGCCTAACATTTCGCCCTTCTGCAAACCGATTAGCTCGCCTTCCTGTCTCAATTTTTCATAGGTGGTCATGATAACATCCTCTACATCGTGTTTGATGGTCTGGCTGACCATCTGACCCAGTTGTTCTTGAGGCATATCGCTTATCTGCAGGACATACCGGAAAACGATTTCAAGGTATTGGGCAAATCCTGGAGCCAGCGCAAGTTCGTTCAGGGTTGTAAACGCGCTTCTCAGTTTTTCCAGTCCTTCTTTCGTTTGGGAAAGGCTCTGGGCGCGGAGTAGATCGCTGATGACCCGCACCATGGCATTGCCAGCCAGTTCCTCCATGCCATGGGCAGAGAGATCAAAGAGTTTGCAATGGAATGTCGGTGTGTACGGGAGAAAGCACTGGTGAGGCATATCCACCAGGGCATCAAAGGTCACCGGCCCCTGCCACCCTTTAGCACCATGAAACACCACCAAGGGAATGATTGCCGGTAACCGTTGACTTGCGGGTTTCTCCCGTTGAAAGCGTTTCCATACCCGCACCATGTAGTTGAGCAGGCGGAGCTTCATCCACACATCCGGGCTGCTCTGGTGTTCAATGAGAAGATACACATATCCCGGCCGATTGGCAATCGTGACCGAGAAGAGCAGATCCGCTTCGGATTGCGTGAATTGCGCATCGATAAAGGATGCCTGCACCACGGTGAGGGTCTTCAGATCCAAGTGGCTGACCAGTTCCGCGGGCAGGTTGGCGGCGAGGAAACTGGCGGCATTTTCCGGTTCACCGAGGATCTGTTTGATCAATTTGTCGTGGGGATTGGCTATGTCTTGTGGCATGGAGTGGTTTGTTGTTGGTTTATGGCAGGGGTGTGTCCGCTACCGCGTGGGCAGGCAAAAAGACGCCTGCCCACCCTTCAATCTCAATTTTTCATAGGTAGTCATGATAAAATCCTCCACATCGTGTTTGATGGTCTGGTTGACCATCTGGCCCAGTTGTTCCTGGGGAATATCGCTTATCTGTAGGTCGTACCGGATAACGATTTCAAGGTATTGGGCCGGTAGGGTGGGCAAACGGTTGTATCGTTTGCCCACGCGGATCCTTGTCGAAGGGGGTCAGGTCTGCTTTTGGCTTTTTTTTATGAAGTTTGCTGCTGGCTTTGAACCACCCCTCGCATAATGCGCCTCTACGTTCATAAATCCGATGAACGTACAGTTCATTCTCTGGTTGGCGGTGAGCAGCGAATTCCAACATATCACCTGTGGTCAATTGCCGCGGATCGATTTGAGCCAGGCGTGGATTTCCTCAAGGCTGGTTGCATCGAGAATCTTTTCGCTCAACTCGTCCTGCTGTTCCGGGGTGAGTTCCTGGAGCAGGGGGAGGAGATGGTTTGCCCCCTCGGGAAATCTTTTGGCGAGCAGGCGAAGCAGCACCCGGCCGGCGCCTTCCATCCTGCCTTCCATCCTGCCTTTCTGCAAACCGATTAGCTCGCCTTCCTGTCTCAATTTTTCATAGGTGGTCATGATAACATCCTCCACATCGTGTTTGATGGTCTGGCTGACCATCTGACCCAGTTGTTCTTGAGGCATATCGCTTATCTGCAGGACATACCGGAAAACAATTTCAAGGTATTGGGCAAATCCTGGAGCCAGCGCAAGTTCGTTCAGAGTTGTAAACGCGCTTCTCAGTTTTTCCAGTCCTTCTTTCGTCTGGGAAAGGCTCTGGGCGCGGAGTAGATCGCTGATGACCCGTACCATGGCATTGCCGGCCAGTTCTTCCATGCCATGAAAAAATTAGGGACACTTCCCCTATTTTACGAACTTCAAGAGAGTGGCCAATATTTCCCATGAAAATAGGGGAAGTGTCCCTAATTTTTTGGAATGTCGGTGTGTACGGGAGAAAGCACTGGTGAGGTATATCCACCAGGGCATCAAAGGTCACCGGCCCCTGCCACCCTTTAGCACCATGAAACACCACCAGGGGAATGATTGCCGGTAAATGTAGCTGCTGAAATTGGTGAATTTCGGGGGGCAGTATAGCGAAACAAAGTCCGTGGATCGGCGGTGAGGTACGAACCCCGACACATCCCCGTGTTCAATTGCCGCGGATCGATTTGAGCCAGGCGTGAATTTCTTCAAGGCTGGTTGCATCGAGGATCTTTTCGCTCAGCTCATCCTGCTGTTCCGGGGTGAGTTCCTGGAGCAGGGGGAGGAGGTGATCCGTACCTTCTGAGAATCTTTTGGCGATTTGGCGGAGCAGCACCCGGCTGGCGCCTTTCTGCAGTCCTAACATTTCGCCTTCCATCCTGCCTTTTATCCTGCCTTTCTGCAAACCGATTAACTCGCCTTCCTGTCTCAATTTTTCATAGGTGGTCATGATAACATCCTCCACATCGTGTTTGATGGTCTGGCTGACCATCCGTCCCAGTTGTTCTTGAGGCATATCGCTTATCTGCAGGACATACCGGAAAACGATTTCAAGGTATTGGGCAAATCCTGGAGCCTGCGCAAGTTCGTTCAGGGTTGTAAACGCGCTTCTCAGTTTTTCCAGTCCTTCTTTCGTCTGGGAAAGGCTCTGGGCGCGGAGTAGATCGCTGATGACCCGTACCATGGCATTGCCGGCCAGTTCTTCCATGCCATGAAAAAAATTAGGGACACTTCCCCTATTTTACGAACTTCAAGAGAGTGGCCAATATTTCCCATGAAAATAGGGGAAGTGTCCCTAATTTTTTGGAATGTCGGGGTGTACGGGAGAAAACACTGGTGAGGCATATCCACCAGGGCATCAAAGGTCACCGGCCCCTGCCAGCCTTTAGCTCCATGAAACACCAGCAGGGGAATGATTGCCGGTAACCGTTGACTTGCGGGTTTCTCCCGTTGAAAGCGTTTCCATACCCGCACCATGTAGCTGAGCAGGCGGAGCTTCATCCACACATCCGGGCTGCTCTGGTGTTCAATGAGAAGATACACATATCCCGGCCGATTGGCAATCGTGACCGAGAAGAGTAGATCCGCTTCGGATTGCGTGAATTGTGCATCGATAAAGGATGCCTGCACCACGGTGAGGGTCTTCAGATCCAGGTGGCTGACCAGTTCCGCGGGCAGGTTGGCGGCGAGGAAACTGGCGGCGTTTTCCGGCTCACCGAGGATCTGTTTGATCAATTTGTCGTGGGGATTGGCTATGTCTTGTGGCATGGAATGGTTTTTTGGTGGTTTATGGCAGGGGTGTGTCCGCTACCGTGTGGGCAGGCAAAAAGACGCCTGCCCACCCTACAACCTCAATTTTTCATAGTTGGTCATGATAAAATTCTCCACATCGTGTTTGATGGTCTGGTTGACCATCTGGCCCAGTTGTTCCTGGAGAATATCGCTTATCTGCAGGTCGTACCGGATAACGATTTCAAGGTATTGGGCCGGTGAGAGTGAAAGGGGGGTCAAGTCTGCCCTTGGCTCTTTTTATGGAGTTTGCTTCTGGCTTTGAACCTCCCCTCGCATAATGTGCCTCTACGTCCATAAGTCCGATTAACGTACAGTTCATTGTATGCTTATCTGGTTGGCGGTGAGCAACGAACCCCAACACATCCCCTGTGTTCAATTGCCGCGGATGGACTTGAGCCAGGCGTGAATTTCCTCAAGGCTGGTTGCATCGAGGATCATTTCGCTCAGCTCATCCTGCTGTTCCGGGGTAAGCTCCTGGAGCAGGGGGAGGAGATGGTTTGCCCCCTCGGGAAATCTTTTGGCGAGCTGGCGGAGCAGCACCCGGCCGGCGCCTTCCATCCTGCCTTCCACCCTGCCTTCCATCCTGCCTTTCTGCAAACCGATTAGCTCGCCTTCCTGTCTCAATTTTTCATAGGTGGTCATGATAACATCCTCCACATCGTGTTTGATGGTCTGGCTGACCATCTGACCCAGTTGTTCTTGAGGCATATCGCTTATCTGCAGGACATACCGGAAAACGATTTCAAGGTATTGGGCAAATCCTGGAGCCTGCGCAAGTTCGTTCAGGGTTGTAAACGCGCTTCTCAGTTTTTCCAGTCCTTCTTTCGTTTGGGAAAGGCTCTGGGCGCGGAGTAGATCGCTGATGACCCGCACCATGGCATTGCCGGCCAGTTCCTCCATGCCATGGGCAGAAAAAAATTAGGGACACTTCCCCTATTTTACGAACTTCAAGAGAGTGGCCAATATTTCCCATGAAAATAGGGGAAGTGTCCCTAATTTTTGAAGAGTTTGCATTGGAATGTCTGTGTGTACGGGAGAAAGCACTGGTGAGGTATATCCACCAGGGCATCAAAGGTCACCGGCCCCTGCCACCCTTTAGCACCATGAAACACCACCAGGGGAATGATTGCCGGTAACCGTTGCCTTGCGGGTTTCTCCCGTTGAAAGCGTTTCCATACCCGCACCATGTAGCTGAGCAGGCGGAGCTTCATCCACACATCCGGGCTGCTCTGGTGTTTAATGAGAAGATACACATATCCCGGCCGATTGGCAATCGTGACCGAGAAGAGCAGATCCGCTTCGGATTGCGTGAATTGCGCATCGATAAAGGATGCCTGCACCACGGTGAGGGTCTTCAGATCCAGGTGGGTGACCAGTTCCGCGGGCAGGTTGGCGGCGAGGAAACTGGCGGCGTTTTCCGGTTCACCGAAGATCTGCTTGATCAATTTGTCGTGGGGATTGGCTATGTCTTGTGGCATGGGGTGGTTTGATTATGATTCTTGGAAATTTTAACTCATATTTTTCAAAGAAACCCTAATTCAGAGAATTAGAGTGCCTGGAATTTCAAAAAATCAATAATTTCAATTGATAAACTGGGAAAGACCGGACGTCGAACCTCTTCCGTGCGGCGGGCATGGCGGCGAAGGGTCTGCATCAGGGGCAGGTAGACAACCAGGCCCTGATTCTGGTAATTGAGGCGAGCCAATTGCTCCTGGTTTGGTTTGGTGCGGACGACGTACCAGAGCGGGGTGGTGTCAGCTTCGTCAGGTCGTGGCCAAGGCGGGATCTCGTCACGGTTTGTCATTGTCGACGAGAATCTGTCTCCCCTGTTCATTGGTATTTCATTCGATGGTGTAATCGGGCACATATTCAGGGGCAATCCGGTGCAGGGTTTCCTTGATGCCCCGGCTGTCCAGGTCTTTGGCTTTTGGGTTGAGGATGTCCAGGTATCGAGTGAGTTCCGTGCAGGAGACAATGAAAGCTGACGCACGGATGAATGCTCACGGATCCAGGTTATTGGTCAAAAACATAGTTGAGGCTTTGAATAAGAAATTGTTCACCATCCTCGATGAGGAGAAAACGGATATCCCCCTGGCCCTCTATCTTGGTGCCGTTGAGATAGGTAAGGTTAATGGTAAAGCGGCCGTGCAGATCGATGGTCGAGTTGTGTTGCTCCCAATAGCGCGGGTCGACATGGAAGTGCAAGGTTCTGGTTTGGGCAAACAGTTGAGTATAGACCGGGATAATCTCTTGCAGGGGCTTGCCGTTTTCCGTGGCGTCAGGGCTGAAAAAAGAGCGGAAGCTGGTCAGATTTTTCTGCTGATAGGCAGTGGAGTACTGGCGGAGAAAGGTATCGATCTGTTGCTGGGTGCGCCGTTTCTGTGCTGCCATGAAGACGTTCGAATCAGGTGCGGCGGCCGGATCCGGAGGATCCGCGGCTATGGTATATGGCAGAGGTTCGGTTGGCACTGCCGGCAGTTCCGGAGGCGGTTGGGAAAGGGTTGCGGACGGTTGTTCGGATGCCGCAAGAGAGGCCGTAACCGCTGGACTGGTGGTTTGTTTCCCTGGCTCGGTTTTCTGGTTTTTGGCGGTGTGAACCGCGGTTGCGGGTGGGGATGCAGTTGTCGCCCGGTGCTGTGTGGTTGATCCATCAGGGGCTGTCGCGCCTGGTTGTCGGGAATCGGCCTCGGCGAAGTGTTGATCGCGGCTGGTTGTGCCGGCAACCCGGGTCTTGGTGGTTTCTGCTGGTATTATCTTCTGCTTTGGCAGGGACAGTGTCGTGGTCGGCTGCTGTTTCTGGTCATTTTGTTGGGGATCCTGGGAGGTTACCACATTGGTTTGTGCGGCCGGTGGCGGGATCTGCCGCTCAGGAGCGGGCAGTGCGAGGTCCGGGGGAGGTTGCGAAGGCTGGACCGTCGACAGGGCAACAGCAGATTGCTGATCACTATTCTGAGCCATTGGTGCTGATTGGCTGGAGCGGGCAGGGTGGTGTTCGGGGGGATCAGCACCTGGTTGCGGCCTGGTGGTCTGGATGGCAGGCACTCTTGTATATTCCCGCGGTTCGGTGCTCAGCTGTTGGCGGTGGTTGTTCGGCGGGGCCTGCTCTTTGGGGGGCGGTACAAAGGCCGTGTTTTTATTCTGCAGGCCGGACATCATCATTTTGGTATTATAGGCCCGGGCAACCATCAGGCTGGTAACAACGAGCACCATGGCCAGCAGGCCGAACAAGAGAATATTGCCTTGTTTCTGCTTGTTCTTGGCGGTCTTTCCCGTACGTCGCCAGTGCCGGGGCCTGGTTGCGGGCGGTTGGGGCAGCTCCGTGGTGTGCTCCGCGCTATGCATCAGGGCCTGATAGGCATTGGTGATGGAGATGAAGGTGTCCGTGTCCCGCCCAGAGGCATCACCGGTGGCATCCGGATGGTAGCGGCGGCAGAGCTGGCGATAGCGCTGTTTGATCGTTTCCCGGTCCGCGCCGGGTTGCAGACCCAATACGGCGTGATGCCCGGTCTCCGAAGGCCGGGCAGGGGTGAACAGAACCACGGCTTCGTTGATTTCACTGAAGAATTCCCGGGTGTCGATGTGTGCGGCTCGACAACCGCTGGTCAGCCATTGCGGGATGTTCCGGGCATCACCTCCGGTCTGTTCGATCAATTGCCGGCAGGCATCGAGCACATCTTTGTGTTCGGCGATAAGAATGAACAGTTCTTCGGTGGGGATCCCCTCGGCACGGCGTTTGATCAACCACGCGATCTGATCCCTGTCACGATCGGTGATCATGGCTGCCCGGAAGTATCGACGGCGGTGAGACGCAGATCAGCCAACCGGAGTTCGCCACCGAGACGGTTGTCGATGTGGTGGCTGGGGGTACGGCGCAACCTGACCACCATGGCCTCACAGTCGTGGGGGACATGGAAACGAAGGGTAAAAGGCTGCCAGGCCTGGTCCGCTGCAATCATATCCGTACGTGTCCGGGGTGCCTGGCATTTGTGGCCGGTCACCTCGAACAACGGTCGTTCATTGGTGGTCAGAGCGGTGCTTTGCCACTGCCCCTGCAACAGATAGTCCTGGCCGCCGCGGAGGGGGACCAGTTGCCAGACGTGGTGGAAGGCAATATTTTCCTGACCATTGAAACGAAGGTGTAAGGCGGGAAAGGAGTGGTTCATATTGGGTGGTGCCAGCTGCCAGACAAAGGCCGCATGGCGGCGGATCCGCCAACCAAAGGCCGCTTGCAAAGGGGGGGTGGCAAAATCACCGTTATGCAACAGGGGCGTGCCGCCAATGGTGTGCCGCCAGATCTCCGCAGCCAGGCGGATCTGGTCCTCGGCGATGAGCAGGTTGAGGAAACGAAGCACATCGCCTTGCCGCTGATCGTTCTCCAGCGTCTCGAACCGGGGCCACAGGGCAATGGCATCATCGAGTGCCCGGGTTCGTACCGCATGGCGAAACAAGTGGCCAACAACCGCTGGCCCCAGGGTGTCGGCGCGCTCGATGGGGTCCGGCCAGACCGTACCGGCCATACGCAGAGCATCGGCTTGGGTTTTTCCGGGAACTTCAGCGATAATGTAGGCCAGGTCCGTTGCCAGCAGGTCCAGGCGGCGGAATTGATACGCCACCAGGACCTTGTCCCAGCTCCATCGTTTGACGTTGTCCGTATACCCGCTGACCAGCTCGAGGATGGCGTGGGCGGCAGGGTTGTTGCCGGTATCGTTGCGCAGCTCCGCCAACCCCAGCCATGCGGGGATGAAGACCGGGTTGGCGATCAGGGCCTGACGATATAAGGTTTCCGCGGCGCCCAGATCGCCGTTGAACAGGTGCGCCTGCTTGGCATGCCAGGTGAGCATGCGGGGATTGCCGCGATAGGCGGTCAGCGGATCATGCACCGGGTGACTGCTGTACTCGTGCTGGGCCGTCAGGGCCAGCCGTAACTGCAGCACGGCCAGGCCGGTGAGCAGGGCAAAAACCAGCAGCCGTGCCCCCTTATGCCGGGACAACGGAACCATGGGATTGGTCACCCTTGTCTGTCCTGGCCGTATTGGTAATTATAGGCGTAATATTTATACCCGCCATAGCTCCCGTACCCTTTTTTCCGGCCGCATTTGTTGACAATGGCGCCCAGGAGCCGACCGCCGACATTGGCAATCGAATTGCGGAAATGCTTGACCCCTTCGCGGGGGGTGTCTTCCTCGGTGGTGATCAGAATGACACCGTCCACCATATTGGCCAGGACCAGAATTTCAGCGAAACCCTGGTATGGAGGACCGTCAAGGATAACCCGGTTGTATCGGGTGCTCGCCAATTCAAGCAGCTGGCGCATCCGCTTGGAGGACAGCAGTTCCGCCGGATTCGGCGGCAGCGGGCCGCTGCTGATGCAATCCAGCCCGGGGAACCGGGTTGGTTCGACCACATCGCCGAGGGAGGCCTGGCCGGTGAGCAGGCTGGACAACCCTTTACCCCGGTCACCATCCTGGAAAATTTTGTGCAGGCTTGGTTTGCGCAGATCCACATCGATGATCAGACATTTTTCATCTTCAGCCAGATAGGACAAGGCAGCGTTCACCGAGAGTGAACTCTTGCCGGCCCCGGGAAGAATACTGGTGATCAGGATGGTTTTGGGCGGATTGTCGGCCACGGAGAGTCGCACCGAGGTCATGGTGGTGCGGAAGGCCTCGGCAATCGGCGAGCGAGGGTCTTCGTAAAACTTGAAGGCCATGGTTTTGCGATCATCCACCACCTGCTTGTCAAAGGGGATGAGACCCAGCACCGGGATGTGGAAACGATCGGCCAGTTCATCGGGGTTTTTGATGGTATTGTCGAAAAACTCAAAGACAAAGGCCATGCCCATGCCGGCCATCAGCCCCAGCGCTATGCCAAGGAGCAGATTCATGGCCACCCGGGGTTTGAACGGGTACAATGGTGCCCGGGCAGAGTCGATGATCTGGATGTTGGCGAGTGTGGTACCCACCGTGGCCTCGATCTCTTTGGAGCGCTGCAACAGGCTCTGATAGATGGATTTGTTGGTTTCCACCTCACGTTCGTAGATTTTGTACTGGGTGGCCAGCTCTTCCAGATCCAGGGCTTTTTGTTTTTGTTCCTCGAGACGTTCAGTCAGGACCTGTTCTGTGCGCAAGGCGGTATCGTAATCGTTTTTAATGGATTGAAATATATTTATTTTTTCGAGAACAATGCGATGTTCGATGTCATCCATGCGGGCCTTGAGCTGCCGCATTTTCGGATAATCTTCCTTGAAAGTGATGGCCAGATTCTCATACTCCGCGTTCAAGGTGGCGTGTTGGTTTTTCAGGTTCTGGATCAGAGTGTTTTCCATGAACTGGGCCAGTTCACCACTGCCCAGGCCCTGGTTCTGGACATAGCGGGCTTCTTTGGCGATTCTGTCGGCCCGGGCCTTGGCAAGGGCCTCGTTGAGTGCCTCCATCTGCCGGAAGGTCGGGTTGGTTTTCGGGTCCAGGGAAACCACGCCGATCTGCCGGCCAAAAGCCTGGAGGGCAATCTCGGATTTTTCCAGGTTGATCTGGGCGTTATGGATCTGCTGTTCAAGAAAACGGCCGGCATCCTGGGAGGCCCGGATGCTGCCGTCCATGTGCATGTTGACGAACTCGTCCATGGCCGCATTGATGATGGCCGCGGAAAGCTCTGGATCCGGGCTGGTAAAGCTGAGTTCGATCAGTTCACTGTTCCTGATCGGGGTGACGCTGAATCTGCTTTTAAACGTCTGCAGCATCCTGTTTTCGAGGACCTGCTGCTTGACTTCCTCGGAGAGCAGGTCAATGGAATCCGCTGTTTCATTGGGCCGGATGAAACTTTTGAGGCTGTCGAACAAGGGGCTGGCCTGGGCTTCGCCGGGTTTTGCCGCTAAAGCTGGATTGAAGACTTGATTGTTGGCAAGCGCCAGCTGGTCGATCACTCTTTGGGCCAGCTGTTCGCTCTGCAGCATGCGGACCTGGGTCTGCTGAAATTCCATGGTCCTGAGGGCCCCACTTTCCAACCCCTCGAATTTGGTCGGATTCGCCGACTGCGCGGAAACCTTGAGCGAACTGGTGGCCTTGAATTGCGGCGTGACGCTGAAAGTATACAGGGCGGCGGAAAAGAAGGAGACCAGCAGCACGGTGACCACGGTCCATTTTCTGCGGATGAGGACATCGAGCAGATCGCGGAGATCGATTTCATCGTCATACTCGGGGACGACTTCCCGTACGTCAACGCTGGGAAGATGCTGTTGGCTGTTGTCCCGCCGTATCAGCTGCCTGTTCATGTCTGGGTGTTGGTTGTTTTTCATGGTGTACTGATCAAGGGTTGTGGAGAAAAATTACGATGCGGCGAGCAATCGCCTCGGATTGTTGATGCAGAGGTTGGTCAGGGTCTCAACCCCAAGAAGATTTTCCAGGGCATCCCAGTCCGCGGGGGTTGGCGGACATCTGTGTTTGGTTGCGTGCGCATCCGACGCCAGGTAGTGGACCCCCCCCGCCCGCAGGAGCTGCCAGGCCGTCTGTTGGCAGCGCTCGTCGAACTTGTCGAGAAAGCTGTCCATGTTCACCTGAATTTCCAGGCCCCGCTCTACCAGTTGCAGGAGCGGACGCGGATCTCTTTGAAAAGCATCGATACGTTCGGCATGGGCGATGATGATCTTTTTTCCCGCCTGCAGCAGGGTTCTGGCGCTGTGCAGGAGGTGCTCCTGTGAACCTTGGAACGAGGGTTCAATAAGATAATAGGTGGTACCGGCCAGAGAGAGCAAGAGATTTTTGCTGATATACTCGGTAACTTTTGGATGATAGGCGATTTCCATCCCCGTATGGATTTGGAGATCAATCTGTTCCCGGGCCAGGTGTCTGTTCAGTTCGTTCACGGTCTCCCGGACCTTGTGGGCCTGGGCTGCCCAGGCGGTGCCATTGATGTAATGGGGGGTGGCAATAATGGTCCGGATGCCGGCGCCCGCATAGCAGCGGGCCATGGCAGTGCTTTCCGCCAGATTTTTGGGGCCGTCATCGAGGCCTGGCAGGATGTGACTGTGGATGTCGATGAACTGGGAAAGATCCGCCATAACAATTCAGAAAAAGAAACAGGGTGTTTATCGTGGTTTGTTGACGGCCGCGGTTTTGTACGCCGGTACGTTGGACAGCAGCGCGGCCATGGTCACGGCGAAAAAGAGATTTGCGGGCAGCCTCCAGTTGAAGTCCACCAGGCTGTGTGCCAGGAAACCGAGCAATGCGCAGAAAGCAGCGCTGCCAATGAGGACTGAAGCCGGGGGGGGCTGCCTTTGTGTAGAGGACCAGTGGAGGAGTTTCTCGCCATTTTTGGTCATGATCCAGGCGAGCCAGCCAAACAGCAGCATGACCGCCGGCAAGCCCAATTCCAGCGTCAATTCGAGGAATTCGTTATGGGCATGGTCAAAATGGATGTTGGCAGCAAACCCTTTCAGGTAGACCGGGGAGAGCAGGGTATACGAACCCAGGCCGATACCCGTGGCCCAATGGTCATAGAGCATTTGCAGGCTGGCCAGATACAGGGTGAGACGGGTGTTCCCAGAGGCATCCAGGGTGTTGAATCGATGGATGACCGTGTCCATGCCGAGCATCAGTCCATAGCCGGTCAGGAAGAGGGCGATGAGGGACAGAGTGATGCGTTTGAGTGTTTTGTTGATGGGCAGGAACAGGTTCAACAGAAAAAAAATGAACAGCATGGTGAGGATGCCGCCTCTGGACAGGGAAAAGAGGATGGCCAGCAGCATGAGACCGGTGGCAAACAGGAGCAAGGGGGCCTCCTTGCCGGTTTCACCCAGCCGGCGCAGCCAGCGGCGCGGTGCACCACGTCGCCGCGAAGTCCGGGAAGATCGAGATGATTCAGCCGGCTGGTACGGGTCTGTCAAACCGCGCAGATGGACCAGAGCCATGGCCAGGGTCACCGGCCAGCACAGGTTGAGCAGCGCCGCGTACTGGTTTTTGTAAATGATGGTCCCGTGAGCGGCCCGGCCGCCGGTAAGGGGCAACCACAGCAGGCCCAGCCGGGGCTGGAGAAACTGAAAGAGACCATACACCGCTTCGATACTGCCCACCATGGCGATGACCAGTACCAGGGTCCGCAGGAAGGTTTTATCGGAGAGCAGCAGGGACCGGGCGGTGAGAAAATAGATCAGCAGCGCCAAAAACAGGGTGGTGTGGCGGAGGCTGCTCCATCCCTGATCGCTGAGGGCAAAGTAGTGTTGGCCACCCTGGGCCAGCAGGTTGACCATTTCCACACGCTCGGCGCGGGCCGGAGAGAGCATTTCGACCCAGGCAAACGGCACAGGAAAGGCCTGGAAAACGGTGTACCCGAGCAGGAGCAGAAGCGGCATTGCCCAGCGGGATCGGATCGCGGCAAAGAATTGTTCCGATTGCGCATAGAGCAACCAGCCCCCCAATACGATGCAGACAAGGGCAACATAGCCCCCTTGCACAATCGGGTGCACAGCCCCAAACAGCAAGGGGATTGTGGCCAAAATGCCCAGGAAGGTCCAGGCGGGGAGCCGGGTGAAGAGTGTTGATCCGATCACGAGTTGTGCAGGTAAGATTGCCGTGCCGGCGGAAAAATCACTTCGGGTCTCTGAAATTGATGCCTGTGCCCATGAACCCCAGGGAGAAGCCGGTGCCGGAGACAAAGGTTCCGGAAGAACTGGATTCGGCAAAAATGATATCCTGGTCCTTGAGGACGATGCCGTCGCCCACCCCCCCCTGGAGGTCGGTATAACTGAGTTTAAGGATCTCGCGCTGTCGACCTGGCCCCATGTAGCGAATCAGTTTGATGCTGTCGGCATCGGCATAGGAGGCCAGGCCACCAGCCAGGGCAATGCCCTCGGTGACCGTCATTTGCGACCTGATGGAATAAATGCCCGGTTTGCGGACAGCGCCATCGATGAAAGCCTGACCGGATTCCGGCACAAAAATGACATCACCGCCCTGAATGGCCATGTTCTGGGCCATGTTACCCCGTTTGATCAATTCATCCAGATCCACCTGATAATTCACCGGTTGCCCGGAGATGGGATCCTGGCGGTTGACATAGGCGATGGAGCCGGCTTTGTCGTTGAGACCGTTGGCAATGGCAATGACATCGAGCAATCTCCGTTTCGCTATGTAATCGTAGGTGCCGGGCCGTGACAAGGCCCCTACCAGAGTGATCTGTTTACTGACATGTTCCTTGATATACACGGTCACGTTAGGATTGTGCAAGTATCGCTCGCGGTAGAGGTTTTCAATCAACTCTTCCGCTTCGGCGGCACTCAGGTTGGCGACTTCCACATTGTTGAGCAGGGGCAGGCTGACAAAGCCCCGGGAGGAAACCCGAACTTCGGCGTTGAGTTCCGGCACCTGAAAAACCGATACCGCTATCAGATCACCGGCACCAAGAATGTAATCACCAGGGCTGTCATCGTGCAAAATTGCGGCCGTCACCGGCAGGGCCTCGCGCTGGTTGTTTTCCCTTTCCACCTCAAGGTGTAGACGCTGAAAGGTTTCCACATCCGTTGTCGCCTGGAATTGCTCTTTGGCGCAGCCGGTTAAAGTGGCCAGCAAAACGAGAACGAGAAATAGAGAGAACAGAGGGCTGATGCCGCGGCGGGGTGCTTGAAGTGTCATGATGCGCAGAAAGAGGCGTTGCTGGGATGGTGAATAAACTGAGAAGGGTTGCCCCACCTTGGCGGGGCAACCCTTCTTAACACATTCGGCTTATCAGGTGTTCGGGCTGGCCGAGGGAGTTGCTGTCCGCCTGGGCGAGGGCGTCGTACGCGTCGGTGCAGGAGGAGCAGGTGTCGGGTCGGTAACCGTGGGAGTAAAGCCACTGCCACCGCTGCTATCGGCCGCAACTATGGCGGTAGTGATCAGACCGGCGCCCAAGGCTCCAAACAGGACAGTGCGCTCTTTTTTCTTATCGCTGGTAAGGACTGGATCACCAGGGACTTCACTGACAGCCAGGATAATCTTATGATGAGCGTCTACGGTTTTCATGCCTTCGGCTGTGGCGAACACCAGGCGACCTTCTTCAACACCTATTTCCGTGCTCCCATCTTGGTTCACGAGAGCATAACCGCGGACAACCGGGTTGGAGTCGGCATTGAAAATGACCTCAGCCGTGGTGTAGGTCCCTTGAGGGGTATGGAAGGCAATCTGGCGGGTATTGTTGGTAATGGTGTAGTTGACCTGTCCTTCGCGGAGATACAGATTGAAAGCCTGATCCTCGTTGCGGATCGCGAGTTTGGCCTGGTCGGCGGCGACAAGGGAGATACCCTCGGACCTGATCATGCATTTTCCATCGCAGACCAGCAGAGCACCGTCCTCGACCGGGTTTTGTCCGGATAGTTTATCGGCAAGTTGACCACCCTTGTAGACATCAATGTTGCCGTGGCCGATACTGCCGGCGGCAAAGGTTATTCCCGTGGCGGTGACAGCCATGGATAACGCCAGCGCCATTGCAAACACTCCCTTTTTCATGCTTCCTCCTTTTTGGGCGAAATTGATTTGGACAGAATGATATCTTAGTAAATTTTTTTATAACATTTTTTTTTGAAAAAAAAACTAAAAATTCAACCAAATATTCAGAGGGTATGTTGATTGTTGTTACAGCGTGCGGACATTTTCCCGCAATTGTCGACGCTGTTCCTGAAAACAGCAGGAAATGAGCTGGTCTCGTGCTTTTGCCGATATATTTTCGAAATGAAAAGCGACCTGGTAGCGGTTTTTCCGCACTCTGTACGTCCTGACCACGTTGGCCAGGCAAATGATGGGCTGCTCTTCCTCCGGCACGGTGATGTTGAGCTGGATATGCTTGTTGCTGGGAGGTTTTTCAGGGAAGAGGGCCAGGACACCGCTGCCGCTCAGATCAATGGTGGTGCCGCTTATTTTCCAGCTTCGATTATTGATCTCCCTGGGACCGGCAAGGTATTGTGCCTCAATGGTTGTGTTGATGCCGACTCTGAAAAAATCGCGTAGCGTTTCCGGTGCAATCGGTTCTCGAGCGGTGAACAGCAGGCGCCGGTCGCCGTTGGCCCCATCGAGACGGGCGATGAGGTTCACGTGCCGCCCGTTGTGTTCCACAGCCAGGGGACAGTTGGCTCCTAGTTGCAAATCATCGAGTTGCCAGGCGTTGGGGGAAAAGATCAATTCCAGGCCGGGGGCTTCTTTCTTGACCAACAGCGCGTCGCAGCGAAAGACTTCATCCCGCTTTCCCGGGATGTCGACCACCGTGGGGGCGCCGTTGTCGAGTTTGCTGAGAATATCATCAATTCTGGCCACAGTGGACATTCCTTTTCTGGTTGTAAAGAGTTCTCTTGTCCATATCGCGGTGGAACCCGCCGCGATATGGAAGTTTCCCAGGTGCTCTGAATGGGCGCTACACCCTGACGTTTTGCACCCGCACCCGTAAACGCAGGTATCTTCGCTGCAATTCAAAGCAGCAGGCCATGATTTTGTCTTGGCTTTCCGAGTCGATCAGGTCAAAGTGCAAGGCGACATGGTACATCTGGTCGTTAATTTTCCGGCAGCGCACCACATGACCGAGGGCACGGATCACTTCCACTTCACCGGTGGGAAGCGTCAATTCGATGCGCACCTGTTTCCCAGCCTCCAGAGGCTCGGGAAAACTGCACAACAGACCGCTGCCACTGAGATCGATGGTGTCGCCGAGCAGCCGCCAATCCTCTCCGTTTTTGGCCATTTCCGGGGGGATGAGCGAGGATGCAGCCACCCGGGTTGTGGCATCAACCCGGAAAAAGTTGCGGGTTTGGTCATACGCCACCGTGTCCAGCGCCACCAGTTCCAGTGTTTGTGGATCCTTGATGGCACTGATACCTGCGGACAGGGCAATGCTCTGCTGTGCCGCATCCACGGTGAGCATACAGGTTCGGCTGGTATCGACCTGATCGATGGCCAGGATTCCACAGGGAAAGATCAGGTGGAATTTGGGCGGCTCTGTCTTTTCATACACACAGTTCAACCGTTCTTTTTCCGCAACTCCGATCAAAGGCACGGTCACCCGGGCCACGGTTCCATCCTTGATATTGGCAAGAAAACTGTTCAGTGATGGCAAGGTCTTCCTTCTCCCTGGAACCTGAATCCGTGACGGATGGGCTCTTATTTTGGATATATCTTGCTGTACTCACATTATAATCGCAGCAGAATCCTTGCAGATAACCTTCACCAGCCGCCCTTCGGAGCGTCAGTCCGCACGCCATCTTCATTGCCCTAACCTTCCGATAAAGTCTACTTTAATCGAACGGTCACGAACAACAAAGCTGACGCACGGACGAACGCTCACGGATCCAGTTGGAAATAATCGATCTTTTTTTTTCAGATTGCCACAACCTGGATGAGAAAGGAAGAATTTTTTCGACAACACCCCTGTAGCGCGCAAAAAAATGACACCGATGCCAGGTATCGGACCAGCCTTGATGTACCGGCCGGGAATGTTCAGTTGGAGGAAGATATGCGACCGCCGCTTTGTCGGGGCATATTCTGGTAGGTTTTCAGCAGGGCGTTGCCTGTCGACAGTTTGCGCATATCGTCACGCTTAACCGCCATAATGGCGTGAACTCGAGGTAGTAACCGTTGATTGCGGTTTATGATCGTCTGCATGAGGCGAACAAGTGCATTGATTTGCTCGTACTCATCATCCGTCTCAGGCTGCCGGGATCGGACCAGGTCGAGCATTTCCGTGTCCTGGTGCTTGACGGCCTCCTGCAATATGTTCATGCGCTCGAGGAGAGGGGCCAGCAGGTCGAAGTTTTCCGCCTGCAGGGCCTGTTCAATCTCCCGGCTCAATCGGTCGATTTCCTGGTACCCGGCAAGGGTCTGGTCAAGAAGCATTGCCCGCCCTCACATAGCCGCCACCAGCGGTCGGTAGGCATTGGTGCCGGATGAGGTCGTATCGGTTCCGGCGGTCCCGCTTTTTTTCTCCTTGTTGATCTCAATGGCCTGGGCCCAGGTAGCTCGCAGGTCGCTCAGCATTGTCTTCACTTCATGCAAGGGCTCGGTCTTGTTTTTCAGATTGGCCTCCATCATCCTGCCCAGCATGTAGCTATAGAGAGCGTCCAGGTCTTCCGCCAGTTTGGCGTCCTGATTGTGATCGAGAGTGGCGGCAAATTCCGAGACAATAGCCGAGGTTTTATTGATATAATAAGCCCGTTTGTCGATCTGACCGTTATCGATGGCCTGGATGGCCAGGGAGATGAAACGGACGGCACCGTCATAGAGCATCAGCATCAGTTGTTCCGGCGAGGCCGCATTGACGGAGTTGGCCACATATTGATTGGTGTATCCATTCATTATCGTCTCCTGTAGTTCATCATGTTACTCAGCGAATCCATCTGCTGGGTCAGGTAGGAGGATTGGGCATTGAGGCCGCTGACCAGCATCTCCATGGCACTGAACTGGGATTCAAGGGTTTTTTGCCGTTGCTCCAGTCGTGATTCCATGGAGGTTATCCTGGTATCGATGCGTTTGAGGTTATTGTCGACACTTTCTTTCTTGCCGCTGAGCATGCCGGTGCCGGAGTTGGTCATGGCGAAGAGGTAATCCTTGAACTGTGTTGCCGCGCCAACTGCACCCTCTTCTCCAGCCAATAGACTGACCACACTGTCCAGGTTGTTGTCGATGGCCGCGGACAGGGTCTGATCGTTGACCACCAGGGTACCGTCTCTCTGCGTCTCGAATCCGAGTTGGGACATGGTGGAAAAGACGCCGGAGTTAGGGGTAGTCTGGGTAAGCATGTTTTGCAGCCGGCGCTTGATTGTGTTCATGCTGGCATCACCGCCGAGGATACCGCCGCCTTTCTGGTCAATCACCGACTGGCTGCTGATAAAACTCATGACTTCATTGTACCCTTTGGCAAAGGCCTCGATGGTTGCTTTGATACTGCCTTTGTCCAGGCCGATGTTCAAGGTGGTGGTTTCCCCTTCCCGCACCTTGAGAAGATCCACGGTGACGCCGGGTATGGCTTCGGTCAGCGTGTTCGAGTCGCTATAGATGTCAATGGTGTCGACGCGGATATGGGCTCGAGAAGCAGCCTGGATCGGAGGGTTGATGATGGTTCCGGTGCCATCGTCAAGGTTGAAGGAGCCGAGGCTGGTGGTGCCGCCGGTCAGGCCGCTGTCATCCAGGGAAAAGGTACTGGCAACATCAGCACCGGTGAGGATCAGTCGCAAAGGTGCCTCGGTCCCGTCGTTGATGATAGCGGCGGTCACCCCGAGGTCGGCAGTGTTGATGGCTGCCATGATATCCTGCAGGGAGTTAGTGGCTTCCTCAAGCTCGATGGTATGAATGTTTTCGCCTACGGTCAGGGTGAGGGAGCCGGTGCCGAACCGAGCATCTTCCGCAAATCCGCTTGAAACTGATTTCTGGACCTGGGCCAGGGCAACAACTTCCACCTGATAGTTGGCACCAGTATGGGCCTCCCGTGACACCGAAGCGGTGAGTGTTTCGGTGGAGCTCTGATTGACTGAACGTTGCAGCAAGGTATCCCGATAATTGAGATCCTTGATCCCATCGGCAAAAGATTTCAGTTTGGAATCGAGTTCGGTAAAGGCCGACAAACGGTTGCTGAGCCAGGTTTTATCCGCTTCCAGCCGGGCAATGGGCATACGTTCAACATTCATCAACTGTTCGATGATACTGCCCGTTTCCAGTCCTGTGGCTAAGCCGCTGAATTGAATAGTCATGGTTGGTGCCTTCGCATGTTCAGGATGGGGTCATTCTGCCTGGGTGTGGCTGCCGGTTCTTGCCAGGCGTTTTCCTTGGTGCGTGCCTGGCAAATCAGCCCTGAGTGTTGACGACATTGCCGCTCAGCTCCTTGAGCTGCTTGGTAAGGTTGAGCAGTTCTTCCGGTGGGATCTGCCGGATGATTTCATCGGTATTGCTGTCAACGATCGAGACCACCAGCTGCTCGCTCCCGGAGTCCCGTTCGAACCGGACGCTGTACAGGCCGTCCTCGGTAATAGTCTTGATCTGGCTGAGCAGTTCCTCCGGCTGCATCTTGTTTTCCTGAGGACTGCTTTGCGGCTGCTGGCTGTCCTGCCGTTGCCGCACCACCTGCTGAGCCGGTTCGTTGGCTCGGGGAGGAGTGAAAACTGTTGCGCCCATGGTGTCAATATTCATCGTGCTGCCTCCAGCGTAGTGAGAAACACATCAAAGCCGGGGGACCAAAGTGGTCCCCCGGGGGAAGATACATTAGCCGAGCAGGCTCAGGGCCAATTGCGGACTCTGATTGGCCTGGGCCAGGATAGAAATTCCGGCCTGGGCGAGAATGTTCTGCTTGGTCATGTTGGAGGTTTCCTGCGCGATGTCTGCATCCAGGATCCGCGACCGGGCAGCCGATATATTTTCGGAGATATTCTGCAGGTTGGCAATAGTGGATTCAAAGCGGTTCTGAAGAGCACCAAGGTTACCCCTCTCTTCATCGATTTTACCTATGGCTTTATCGATAATATCGATGGCATCCTGAGCGCCTTCCTGGCTGCTGATATTCACCGCCGAAATAAATTGACCTTGAGCAGCAACGTTGGTATCTGCATCGACATTAAAAATGGATCCGGCTGCAGCTGCCACACTTGAGGAAGCAAAGAACGAGGCGTTTGATGTCAACTCGATGGTTCCGGCGACAACCGTGGAATTATTCCCACCTTGCGTCAACTCTACAGCGGTACCGTCTGCAGGACCGGCAACATTAATGGTTTCACCACTGCCGCCGCTGTGGTCAAATCCGGTAATATGAATATTTTTTCCTTCGGTCTGCGTCAGGGTGATCTCGCCACCGCTGAATTGGGCAGTGATACCGGTCGTGCCGGAGCTGTCATTGATGACTCTGGCCAGATTTTCCAGGTCTCCATCGGTGACGGCTGCGGATACTGTTGCCTCGGCACCATCACTGTCCAGGGTCAGGGTAACCGTTCCGGAAGCACTGAGGCCAGAGAGGGTAGCTGTTGTTCTCGCTGTTGCTTCAACTCCGGTATTTGCAGATTGTTCGTTTATTGAGTTGGCAATCGCCTCAGCGGTGGCACTGGCCACCACGGACACTTCTTCACTGCCGCGATTACCGGCAATGGTCAGGGTCTGTGCGCCAATAGTGTTGTTTGCCACCCGAGCGTTGGCGGCTGCTGCTGCGGAACCACTGCCTTGATTGGCCGTTTCATTGACGGAGGAATCAACATAGCGGCCAAGGTCACCCGCACGCATGGAGCTTATGCCGATGTTGATAGTTTCATTGGCATTGGCACCGACCTGGAACTGCTGCGTGATGAACGAGCCATCCAGGATGTTGAGGCTGTTGAAGGTGGTGGTGTTGGCGATCCGATCCATCTCGCTTTTCAACTGATTGACTTCAGACTGAAGGGATGCCCGGTCGGATGAAGTGTTGGACGCATTGGCCGATTGGACGGCCAACTCACGCATACGTTGGAGAATATTGGTGCTTTCCTGCATGGCCCCTTCCGCGGTCTGGGCCAGGGAAATACCGTCGTTAGCGTTGCGAGCGGCCTGATTAAGGCCGCGGATTTGCGAGGTCATCCGGTCAGTAATCGCCAGACCGGCGGCATCGTCCTTGGCAGAGTTGATCCGCAGACCACTTGAGAGACGCTGCATGGAGTTTGCCAGGTTGTTCTGGGTTGCCCCGAGATTGCGTTGAGCGTTGAGAGAAGCTACGTTTGTGTTGATTGTCAGTGCCATGATATTCCTCCATGAATATTATGTTGGCTTGTCTTCTTGCGGCATCCTTGCCGTTTTTTTGCGATCCAGCTGTACTGTGTTTTCAAGTGCCGCCGATTGGCGCCTCCTGAGCTAATGATTATCTGTTTTATGTCAATGGTCGGTTGTGGTTTGTCGAGGGCGTCATGCCCTTGATGTATGTATCGAACCGACGGTGAGAAAACTTTAGTTTTTTTTATAAATAAAAAATTTTTCTGTTTCCGGCAGAAACTCACCCCCGTGGGTGATGGTTATTGCCAGGTTCCAGGTATGATATATTCCCGCGGTTCCTTGAGGCGCAGGGAGGCGGCTTCTTCCCAAAGCAATCGGTCGGCATACCCATTGGCCAGAAAACGATTGGTGACCAGACCGCTGTGCCCCGGCGGTTGTTCGCTTGCCAGGGTGCTTTCCGTGATAATGGCGGAGTTTTCCCTGTTATACTGAAATATGAGGATTTTCATGGGCTGATTCTCGGATGAAAGACCCGGAGGGGCAGAGACCCCTCCGGATCAGGAAGGCGAGGGGAGAGCGGCTTATCCCTGCAGGAGCTGCAGGGCGAGTTGCGGAGTCTGGTTGGCCTGGGTAAGGATGGACACACCGGCCTGCTGGAGAATGTTGTTTTTGGTCATCTCCGAGGTTTCCTGGGCGATATCCGCATCCCGGATCCGTGAGCGGGCCGCGGTCAGGTTCTCGGCCACATTCTGCAGGTTGGCGATGGTCGATTCGAACCGGTTCTGGAGTGCACCCAGATCCCCCCGCTGAGCATCGATCTTGCCGAGGGCGGCATCAACAATCTTGAGGGCGTCGTTGGCGCCGAGAATGTCACTGATATCAATAGCTGTCACTTCCTCGAGGATGGCGATGACCGTGTCACCGGCAGCGAGGTTGTTGAAAACGCTGCCATCGGCGGCACTGACGCTGGATGTTGCCGTATAGGAATCCTGGGAAGACAATTCAACCGTACCAGTGGCAACGGTACTACCATTGGTATTGTCTAATGTTGCCGGGTTGGTGTCCGTACCGGTTATCTGAATTACGCCGGCTCCGTCGGAGTGGGTGAAGCCGGAAATCTCAATATTTTTGCCTTCTGCCTGAACAAGTTGCAGGGAGCTGCCTTCGAGATAGGCCACCACCCCGGTGGCACCGCTCTGGTCATTGATGACCGCGGCCAGGTTGCCCATATCCGTGGCGGAAACAGCAGCGTTCACCGTGGCTGTATTGCCGCCACTGCCAATGGTCATGGAGACAATACCATCAGGTACCAGGTTGCCAAGGGTTACCGTGGTACGGGCAGTGGCGGTGACTCCAGTCTTGGAAGCATTGTTGGTGATCTGGGTGGCAATATCCCAAGCAGTAGCGTTGGCCTCAATGGGAATATCTGCCGCGCCTCTGCTCCCGTTGATGGTGAGGTCCTGCGCGGGGACGGTGTTGGTGATCGGGTCCGGAAGAGTGGCGGCCGGAACCGTCACCGAACCTGTGCCTGCGTTGGGTTGAGTGTTAACGGCGTCGGGAGCATCAAGGGTGTATCTTCCCAGGTCATCGGCGGACATGGATTTGATGGACACACCGATGGTCTCGTTGGCATTGGGGCCAACCTGGAACTGTTGGGCGACAAAGGTGCCGTCCAGGATCTTGAGGCCGTTGAAGGTGGTGGATTGGGCAATGCGGTTCATCTCCGTCTTCAGCTGATTGACCTCGGCCTGGAGGGCGGCACGGTCGGCGGCGGAGTTGGTGGCATTGGCGGCCTGCACGGCAAGTTCCCTGATACGCTGCAGGATGTTGGTCGATTCCTGCATGGCGCCTTCCGCGGTCTGGGAGAGGGAGATGCCGTCGTTGGCGTTGCGGGCCGCCTGGTTGAGGCCGCGGATCTGGGAGGTCATCCGGTTGGAGATGGCCAGGCCGGCGGCATCATCCTTGGCGGAGTTGATGCGCAGGCCCGAGGAGAGCCTTTCCATGGACGTGGCAAGGTCTCCCTGGGAACGGCCCAGATTTCTTTGAGCATTCAGGGACGCGACGTTTGTATTGATCGTTAAAGCCATGGTTTCCTCCATGAATTTCTTAGCCTCGGTCGTCCAGAGGTTGACCTGGGGGCTAACGATACAAACGTAACTGTACTCTCAATGCTCAATGCTGTACTGTCTCTCGATACGCTTTTCGGA
This sequence comes from Desulfobulbus alkaliphilus, assembly GCF_016918545.1. Classification (GTDB taxonomy): domain Bacteria; phylum Desulfobacterota; class Desulfobulbia; order Desulfobulbales; family Desulfobulbaceae; genus Desulfobulbus; species Desulfobulbus alkaliphilus. The sequence continues at coordinate 27,015 of NZ_JAFFQC010000016.1, forward strand.
CAGTGCTGCGTAGAGCTTAAGTTTTTTTTTAAAAAAAGAAGTGGCCTGAAATGGCGGCCTTTTTTTGAGGAAAGATTTTTTTGTCGGCGGTTCGTGCTTCATCGCACAAACCTGTGCGGGATCCGTGTGAGCAAAAGATACAATCGTTTACCCGCCCTCGCGCCTGGGATGGATCTGTGGGGTGGGATGAATTGCCACGGGATGGATATGCAGAGACAAGAGCGCTCAGACCTGCTCCTGGACAAAGGGCACGCCTGAATGCTTATTTTGTTTCGACCTTCGGCAGTGGCGTGCGGGTATCGTAGCAGGAGTCTTCCAGGATCACCTGCATGGCTCGGTTGGTTTCCGGCGCATACAGGATGGGGCCGGAGAGGTTGAGGGTGATGTCCTTATTTTCCAAGACCGAGACAATGGCCAGCACAAAACAGGTGCCCTGGGGATCGATGCCCAGTTTCTCACGTTCTTTGTCGTCCGGCAGGACGACATAATCGAGGAAAAAGTTGGTCGGGTCGGTGACCACGAAGGCGAAGGCCGGATCATCAATGGATTGAATCCAGAATAGGGGGCCTTGCTTTTTGTTGGGTATGACCAGGAAGCGTTTGAGCTGATCCAGACCGATCAGGCCATCAGGAAAATGAATCACATTGGACGGATCGTACTCCACTTCACCAAAACGGGTGTGTATGGTTTTCATTTTTTTAAGGTCCTGTCTGCAAGCTTGTCACTGAGGATATCCAGGTCGGTCATGTTCCAGCCGGCCGCAGCGTCAATGTTTTCCTGGCGGATACGTTCAAAGACCTCTTGACGGTAGATCTTGGTGTCACGGGGCGCATCGATGCCTATGCGGATGCCGCCACTTTTCATCTCAATGATTTTGATCGTGATATTGTCCCCGATGATAATACCTTCACCGGGTTTTCTGGTCAGCACCAGCATACGTACACCTGCTCAAAGTTCGGGACAACGATCCGGGATCGCAATGTCGAATAATCGGCATGCCGCGGAGGGTTCAATCCCCAACACAACGTCATTGGCCTGCGGAGTGGGAAAAATATTGGCCTACTATCCTGCAAACAGATGGAAAAGGCAAGCGTTTTGATTGGTTGGCTGGATCAGAGATAATCGAGGATGGAGAGTCGGGAGACCTTGGCCGTGACATTAAGCGCAGCCTGGAAAGCGGTTTCCTGCTGGACAATGGCGTTGAAGGTCTCGATGGCGTCGGCATCCTCATACCGGGACAGGATTTGTTTGAGGTCGATGCGCACTCCCTGCTGGTAGTCCATGGCGGTTGCCACCCGGTTGGCGAGATTACCGAGTTTGGAGCGGAGTCGGCGGTTCTGTTCCGCTGCCCCCTCCAGGTCGGCCATGCTCTGTTGCATGGCTGCCGGGTCATTGGTACGAATCGCTTCCTCGGCCCGGGTCAATTCGGCGAAAAGGTCGTAGCGACCGGCCTCGATACTGTTGGGGTTGTTCGGGTCCCAGGTGGTGGTACCAAAAAAAAGTTCGTTGCCGGTGAGATTGACCTGGATCAGTTCGCCGGGGGTAATCTCCAGGGAGGTGGCATTTTCATCGCCCTGATAAAAGACCGGCCAGGTGGTTGAGTCACCGGGATCGTAGAGGTCGGGATCATAGGCCGGGTTTTCAACAAAGGGCCGGGTATCCTCGCGATAGCCGGCAAACAGGTGTTTCCCATCCACGGTACCGTTGGCGGCATCGAGCAGTTCCCGGCGCATTTGCACCAGTTCGTCGGCCAGGACGGTCCGGTCGGCATCGTTGAGCGAGCCGTTGATGGCATTGGTCATGATCTCCTTGGCCCGCTGCATGATGTTTTCCACATGGTTCAGGTGCCCATCGGTGGCCTGCATGGTATCCAGGGACTTGCCCATCGTTTCCAGATAACGGTCGACATTGGAGATCTGTTTGCGGGTATTGAGCACCGGGCGGATCGAGGCCGGATTATCGGAGGGGACATTGAGTTTTTTGCCCGTGGCCCCGATGCGGCGTAGTTCTTCCAACTGGAGGGCCACATCATTGAGACGAGAGCCGAGCATTCTGTAAGTGGTTTCCTGGGTGGCTTTCATATCTTACCTCTTGAGCTGGAGCAGGGCATTCATCATTTCATCGACCGTGGCCAGAAATTTGGCCGAGGATTCAAAACCGCGCTGAAAGCGGATGAGGTCGATCATTTCCTCTTCCAGCGAAACCCCTGAGTAGCCATCACGCAGATTCTGCAGTTGGATGACGGCATCCTTGTTTCCGGTCAGCGCCAGTTTGTTCCGCGAGGCTTCGATGCCGACCGTGGCCACCATCTGACTGAAAAAACTGTCAAAGGTGTCGTTGGTTCCGGGTATTGCATGGGTCGTCTCCAGGCGGCCGATGGCCAGGGCGGTCTCGTTGTCGCCGGGAGCAGCGCTGTCCTGGCCGGCGGCGGCTACATACCGACCGTCCGTGAAGGCCATGGCCACATGGCGGGCAGCATTTTCCATCACCGGCGGGCCGGTCAGGTCGTTGAAAAAGAGCTGGCCGGTGGCCGGATTACCGCTGACCGGATCAATGAACCAGCCGGTGGTGTGGACATCGTTGACCGCACTGGTCAACTCAACGGCCAGGGAGTCGAGGTCGCTGCGCAGATCGGCAATGAACACATCCCGCATCTCGAACATGCCCTTGAACCTGCCACCAAGGTTTTCAAGGTCCAGATCAATGGTATTGCCGGCGGCAACCAATTGCAGGTCGACATCGGAGCCGCTGGTCACGGTCTGGATGGACATGGCCATATTGCCCTGCACCAGGGGCAGGCCGCCGGGCAACATCACGGCGAGCATGCCGCGATTGTCGGTATAGGTCTTTACCCCCAGCATTTCGGAGAGATCCTGAACCAGGAGATCACGCTGATCGCGGGCCGCGTTGGCGGTCTGGCCGGATATTTCCACCAGGCTGATCCGCTGGTTGAGGTTGGCGATTTCCCCGACTTTTTCATTGAGGTATTCCACCTCGGAGATGATTTCGGTGTTCATGTTCCGGGTCACTGTGTCCAGTTCGTCGGTGAGGCCGCGAAAAGCGTCGCCCAGGAGTTTACCGCGCTGGACAACCACGTCCCGTTCCACCTGACCGCTGGGATTGGTGGTCAGTTCCTGCCAGGCATCAAAAAATTTATCAATTTCGCCGGCAAGATTGTCGCCGGCGATACTGAAAATCCGTTCGAGTTGGGTCAGGGATCCGGAGCGGCCGGTTTCCGTGCCGAATTCAATGGTTTTATCCTGGAGTTGCCGGTTGATGAACACACTGTAATCCCGGGTGACATTGGAGACCGTCACTCCCTGACCGATGAAGAAGTCACCGAAATTGACCGCCGGGATCTGCGTCAGGTCGGCGCGTTGCCGCGAATACCCCTCGGTATTGACGTTGGCAACGTTGTTGCCGACAATCTCGATTGATTTCTGGTTGGTGAGCAGGCTGGTTCTGCCGGAATTGAGTGCGTTGAGCAGGCTGGTCATGGGGGTACCGTATCCAATCCATGCCCCGAGCCGACGGAAAAGGCCGCGGGAGGGGCTTTGGTAGCTTACGTTTCCGGGCGGTGATCATGCGCACAGAGACGGTTTGTCAGGTACTGTTGTATCGGTTGAATCAGCGGTGGACTTTAGAAGGCTGGAGAAAAAAGAAGGCTGACTGCAAGGCAGGGACAAAAAACGAAGGGATCTGCCGCCAGGGGGAGAAGCCGGCAAAAGAGGGGAAGGGGATCAGATACGACCGGAGAGCAGGCGGCCATTGATGGCGTTGTTTTGTGAGACCCCCTGTTGGCTGTAGGTTACCGGCACAGTCTTGCGGCCGAAGAATTCCATGGTTTCCTGAATCCAGTTGAGGGAGGCACGAAAAAGGAATGCATTACGCCGATTCTCTTCTTGTATCTCACGGGCATAGGGCTCGTCGTCCGGGTGGAGACGGTCGACTTTGTTGAGCATACCGATGAGGGCTTCCTTGCGTATGACATCAGCGGCCATCGCTTCCAGATCCAGTGCCTTGGCATGCTCGCGTTCATCGCGGATGGTATCGCGCAGTTGGCACAGCAGATCGCGGACGGTTTCACGGTCCATGGTTGTCATCCTTCCACCAGAAATTTCATCAGGCTGGCGGCAACTTTGTTGAGGTCCGGTTGATACTGGCCACTGGCGACCTGCGCTTTGAGCGCCTGAACACGGGCAGCCCGTTCGGGGTCTTCCACCTTGGGCCCAGTCTGGGCAGCGGTCGCCCCCTGGAGGGCGGAGGAGAAACTGGGTCCCTCTTTCCCTTCGGTTTTGGTGGTTTTCTGCGTTTCACCGGGTCGGTGCACCTTGTTTGGTCCCCCGATCTGCCCCATTCCGTTAACTCCGAAAAAATTCACGGTCATCACGTTCACCTGTCAGATAAATGTATCAGGCCACAGCCTTGGATTCCGCCACCCAGGCATCCAGTTTTTCCATCACCGCATCGTAGGTCTGGTAGGATATATCCGGCAACCAGTCACCAAAGGCTTTTTTTGCCTCGGCAAACCCTTTGTCGATTCCTTCCTTGATCGCTTCAATGCGAGATGGGTCCCCGCCGGCTGTGCCCACGGCAAATTGGAAAATCCGGTCGGAGGTCTGTTCCACACCAAAATATCCGTCGTCACTGATCAGTTCGCGAGCCTTTTCGGGCGTCAGCGCAGCGATGTCGATCTCTTTGTCGCCAATGGCGATCTTGGTGTGTATGCCTTGCTCTTGGAGCAGGTTGGCTACCAGGTTTTGCAGCATCCCGTATCGCGCCCTGTCAGCGGCGTGCAACTGGGCAGCGCCGGAATACGTGACAGTTGAGCTGGACTCGCTTCGCAGGTTGACCCGGTCTGATACATCGGGCCCTGGGCTACGTTCATTGCCCTTGGGGAGATGTTCAATCTCCATTCCCCTGTTATTCGGGTTGATCAGCGAGTTGGGAATCCGGTTGTGACTGATGCCTTGTACCATGTTGTTCTGCCTCCCTGCAGTGTTTGCGGGGCCTTCCTGGCCCGGTTGAACAGGAGAAATTCTTTCCTGTTCTTTTCTATCGGCAGCGCGGCAAAGAAACTTTACCCTTCTTCTTGTTTTTTTTTACTTCTCGCCGAGATCCTGTTGCAGGACGCATGCGAGCACTACTTCAAAGGGGGCAGATGCTGTTCCATCTGCGTATACATCTGTTCGGCCAGGCCGGTACTCTGGTGATGGGCTATTTTGGTGGCGATTTCCATGTCGAGCATGTCCCGATAAAAATCCGTGGTGGTGTTCTCCTCGAATAGTTCACTTTCAGGAACGGTTTTTCGCATGGATTGAAACAAGGACTGAAGGAAGAGCGCTTCAAAATCCCGGCACGATTTTTTCAGTGATTCCCTGTCTCGCAAAGCATGGTTGATATCTGGTTCCCGAGAAACGGGAGGAAGCAGGATCATGGGGTCCAAGGTGGTTTTCATAAGCGCATTATTACCTGTGCAGAGTTGAACAAATGATGGGCAGGCGGCCACGGGTTGCCCATTTCCTTATGATTCCGAAGATTCGCAAAGAGAGCGCCTGCGGGGGCGGCCGTGTTTGCACCAAGCTTAAAGGATGACGAGTTCGCCGTGCAATGCCCCGGCTGCCTTGATAGCTTGAAAAATAGCGATCAGGTCCCTGGGCGTGGCGCCGATGGCATTGAGGGCTTTGGCGATTTCACCGATATTGACCCCCATTTCCATGACCACCAGATTTCCCTCGTCCTCAAGCAAATCAATGGTTGTTGCCGGAGCGGCCACGGTGACACCGTCGCTGAGAGGGTCGGGCTGGGAAACCTCGATGGACTCGGAAATGACCAGATTGAGATTGCCATGGGAGACCGCCACGGTGGAAATGCGCACATTCTGCCCCATGACAATGGTCCCGGTTCGTTCATTGAGCACCACCCGCGCGGGCGTATCCGGTTCGATTTCTATTCGTTCCAGGTCAGCGATAAAGGTGACCAGGTCCCCTGTGTAGGTCGGAGGTTTGCGGACGTGCACGGTTCGGGAATCTATTGAGCGGGCAGTTCCTTCTCCGAACGAGCCGTTAATGGCATCCGTCATCCGGGTGGCGGTGGTGAAGTCGGTTTCCCGCAGCTGAAAAAGCAGATCACCCGAGGGCGGCAGGGCATAGTTGACTGATCGTTCGACAATGGCGCCACCGGTGACCCGGGCGGCGGTGGGGAAATTTTGCTGCACTCTGGCCGCCCGTCCACCAAAGGCAATGCCCCCCACCGCCAGCGGTCCCTGGGCAACGGCATAGGTGATACCGTCCGGTCCTTTGAGGGGCGTCATCATCAGGGTGCCACCGGAGAGGCTGGACGCGTCGCCGATGGAGGAAACCATGATATCAATGGCCGACCCTGGACGGGCGAAGGGGGGCAAATCAGCGGTGACAATAACCGTGGCGACATTTCTGGTACGTAGCTGCCTGAGTAGGTCAGGAGTCAGACTCATCCCCACACGTTTGGTCATGTTGATAACGGCCTGTCTGGTAAAGACGGATCTTCTGATATCATCGCCGGTGCCGTTGAGGCCTATCACCAGTCCGTAGCCAATGAGGTGGTTGTCACGGACTCCTTCGATATCCGCCAGGTCTTTAATGCGGGTGGCATGGGCAAAGGGGCAAAGGACCAGAAAGAAAAGCAGAAAAACAGAGACTGGTATCAGGTTTCGCGGCATGATTGGGTGTCTCCTGGAGCAGCCCGTCTTCAGAAGGGCCAGGTATTGTCGAAAATGCGCATCAGCCAGCCGGGTTTCTGTTTGTCGGAAACCGCCCCCTTACCGGTGTAGGCGATCTGCGCATTGAGAATATTGCCCGAATCTATGGTGTTATCGGAATTGACATCAAAAGGACGAATAATGCCGGTCAGGTAGATGATCTGACTTTCATTGTTGACAGTCACCGACTTGCCCCCCTGGATTTTCAGGTTGCCGTTGGGGTAGACATCAATCACCTGCGTGGTGAGGGTCGCCACCAGATTTTCCGAGCGGGTGGTCTTGCCTCCTCCGGAAAAGGAATTGTTGAATGAAGCGTCCACCAGGGCACTCATGTCCAGGTTGGGATTTTTATCTTCAAGAATCCTTTCGTAGCCAAACAGGCTGGATATGCCGGCGCTCATTCCGGAGGAGCGATCGGTGGCCGTGCTGGCCTCCTTGGAAGCGCTGGCCTTCTCCTGAATGATAACCGTGACGATATCACCGATGCGACGGGCCTTGATGTCAGCCAGCAGGTTGCTTTCGTCATCAGTCCACAGTGAGCCAGGGGAGAGCCTTTGGGGAGCGGTCACCACGGGTTCGGTAAAAGGGTCGGGCAGGACGATGACTTCCTGAGCCTGGCGGGCGCAACTGCTCAGCAGGGTCAGGTTGAAGACCAGCAGGAATGTGATCCAGAATCTCTGGCGCTGGGTTGCCGCGGAACCTTGGTGGCGGTGAGGTGTATCGTGCATGACTAAAACTCCACGGAAACCATGCCTGGTCCGTCGACCCGGCAATGAATCAGTTTGTTGGAGGCGATATTGCGAACCCGAATTTGTTCGCCCAGGCCGCCGTCATCCCTGGCGATACCACTGGTGGATATGTACAGACTCCCTTTACGGGCATGAATTTTGACCATCTCTCCTTCCTTGACAACGGGCGGCACGGTGATGTGGACCTCTTCGATGACCCTGCCGGCATTGACGGTCCGTGTCATCTGCATGCCGACAATCTCCTCCTTGTCGAGAATCGGGCGATCCGGCCTGGAGAGTACCTGCCGTTCCATGGTGATATTGTCCTTGGTAATCAGGTCGCCCCGGTGGAGGGTGGTGACGGCGGTGGGAACTTCCGCGATAACCTCCAATCGGCCGCTGATGATGCAGTTGCCCGCGGGTGCACCGTCCACGGTGAAAAAGATGGAAAAGCTTGTGCTGTTGATGATGCCGGGTCGGGAGGGAGTCACCGACCAGTTGATTTCGCCCCAGGGAAGGACCAATTCCTCGGGGGCCCGCAACGGGGTGAAGCGGATTTCTCCCCTGGGCAGTCTGTGGGCGTTTTCAAGGAGATACTCGCCGATGATTTCCCCCATTTTGTCGTGATCGACACGGAATCCCCTGCGGTGAACCAGAATGGATTCACTGCCCATCCATTCGACTTCGGCGACCTCCGCGCGATTGCGTAGAGACGTGATGACCGAGGCCGTGTGGACTCGTCTGGTCCCTCCCGGAGCCGGCGCCGAGGCCACCGGCAGGGCGCCGATGGCCTCGGCGCCGGCCTCGGGAACGATGGCGGCAATATCCGCCAGCACGATTCTGTTTCCGGTCACCACGGCTTCGCTCTGGAAATGAACCGATACTCGGGCCGCGGCCGGAGCAGCAGTGATCAGAAGGCAGGGAAGGAGAACAAACAGGAACAGGTTCTTCACGGTATCACGCCATGTTGTTAACGGTCTGCATCATTTCGTCCGAAGTGGAAACCACTCGGGAGTTGATTTCAAAGGCCCGTTGGGTGGTGATCATGTACGCGATTTCCTCCACCAGGTTGACATTGGAGTTTTCCACGTAGCCCTGCAAAAGGGTCCCATAGCCATCATTGCCCGGAATACCGATGATGGCGGCTCCGGAGGCCTCTGTTTCCCGAAAGAGATTGCGGCCGATGGCGAGCAGGCCAGCCTCGTTGACAAAATCGGCAAGGTCGAGGTCGCCAAGTTCGATCGAGATGGTGTCGTCGCCGAGAATGGCGCTGACCACGCCGGTTTCACTGATGGTGATCTGCCGGGCATCCTCGGGAATAATAATTTCCGGATCAATGGGGTAGCCGTCCGAGTTGGTCAGGCGGCCTTCACCGTCCAGTTTGAGGTTGCCGGCCTTGGTATAGGCCAGATTGCCGTCAGGCATAATGACCTGAAAGAAGCCGGGGCCCATGATGGCTACATCCAGGGGATTTTCGGTCTGGACAATGTCCCCTTCGGTGAAGACCTTGGTTACCGCCGCGGGTTTGACTCCCAGGCCGACCTGGATACCGGTGGGCGCCATGGTGTCCGGCGAGGTCGGACTGCCGGGAACTTTCATGATCTGATAGAGCAGATCCTGAAAATCGGCCCGGCTCTTTTTGAATCCAGTGGTGGATACATTGGCCAGGTTGTTGGCGATGACATCCATGTTCAGGTCCTGGGCCGACATGCCCGTGGTTGCTGTCCAGAGTGATCGCATAAACGGCGCCTCTTGGTGAAGATTGACTTTATCCTGAATCCGTGAAGGCTGGATTCTTGTTTTGGAAATATTTTGCTGTCATCAGATTGTACTTGCAGCAAAATCCTTTGGTAATATCCTGCACCGGCCGCTCACGGATCCATGTCAAAATATATAAACATTCGATGGTCAGGATACCGTGCCGAGTTCATCCTGTTTTTCACTCAGCTTGGAGTAGGCTTCCAATGCCTTGAGATGGGCCTCGAAGGCCCTCTGCGCGGCGACCATGGTCACCATCTCCTCCATCATGTTGACATTGGAAGTTTCCAGCTTACCCTGGATAACCCGGAAAATCTCCATGGGTTGATCGCCCCCTCCCTCTTCGAGACGGTACAACGATGTCCCTGATTTAATCAGGTTTTGTGGTTCGTTGACGGCAAAGAGCTGCAGCCTGCCGTCGGCCGGGATGCCGTTGACGGCAATAGCTCCCCATTCATTGATGTGAATATTGGCCCCAATGGCCGGGTCGAGCTGCAGTGGCTGATTGCCTTCGCCGAGAACGGTAAAACCCTCGGAGGTCTTGAGGAGGCCGTTTTCATCGAGCATCAGGTGGCCGGATCGGGTGTAGTACACTTCATTGTTGCCCTGCACCTTGAAAAATCCTTCGCCGTCAATGGCGAGGTCCAGGGATCTGCCGGTGGTTTGCATGCCGCCCTGGCTGAAGTCGGTGCCGATTTCGCGGATTCTGGTGAAGTTGATACCGCGGGCATCTGCGGTCTGCTTGGCTCCTCGCAGGATAGCGGCGAAGCTGATGCGGTCCTTCTTGAATCCCGTGGTGTTGACGTTGGTCAGATTGGCGGCGATATTTCCCATGGCCTGTTCTCTCGCCACTGCTCCACTGAGAGCGCTGTATTTACCTGAGCCCATACTCCTCCGTTGACTGTCCTGAATTGTCTGGTACTTCTCTTTTCGGCACGCACGGTTTTTTTCTTAACAGGGAAAGCCGTGAAATATCCCTGAATCCGCCCCGCAGGGCGGCTGGTGAAGGTTATTGTCAAAGGTTGTAGTGCGATTATAATCTGATTACAGCAAAATATATCCGAAACAAGAGTCCAGTCGCCACGGATTCAGGATATCGGCAGGTCGTGGTTCAGCGGTTGCTTCGGGCCATGCTGTTGAGACTGAGGAGTTGGGTCGCCTCGATATGCGAAATGCCAAGGATGGCGGCGATTTCCTCGGCTTTCATTCCCTGGGAGGCCAACCGGCGAAGAATGGTGTATTTTTCCGGGGGCGCCTGGTGGAGTTTGGCTTGATTCCGCAGCCGGGGCATTTGCAGGCCTGTTGTCAGTTGTACGGTTTTCAGGGTGGTACTGAAGGCTTCTTTGGGAGTGGGAGAGCACTCGTCTTGGAGAGCGGTGTCGATTTTTTCCCGCAAAGATCTGATTCGTTGTGTTGTGCTGGCATGTTGGGCCTGGAAACGGCGAATACAGAGCAGGACGATGGCAAAGAGGAGGGTGACAATGATACTGCCGCCGATGAGGCAATGGATGGGGTCAATCATGGCTTTCCCTTACGCGGATGTTGGTTGGTTCCCATCCAGAAACGGCTCTATGTGCCTCACTCTTCGTTGCACCGGCAAATGTAATCCTTGGAATATTTTGTGTATGCCTGCGATTACAATTCCCAGCAAACCTCGATTGAGGGCAGCAGATCTCGTTTCCGGGTGGATACTGGTTACGGTTCATACAGGTCGAAATTAATCAATTTGACGCGGAGTTTCAGCAGGGCTTGACTATGGATCTGGGAGACCCTGCCTTCCGAGACTTCGAGAATTTCGGCGATCTCTTTTTGGGTCAGTTCCTCATAATAGTACAGCGCGACGACCAGCCGTTCCTTTTCGGTCAGTTCCTCGAGAATTTCGGCTATGATTCCGGTCAATTCCTCTTTTTCCAGGTTGTCGATGGGGGCAGGACCGGTGATGTCCTCCAGGTTGTCGAGAAAACTGCGTCCTTCTTCCGTGTGGTCCAGGGTTTCGTGGAGACTGACGCAGCCCAGGTGTCTGACCTCACTGTGAAGATTGTGGTATTCCTCCAAGGTCAATCCCATTTCCCGGGCCATTTCATCCTCCTCCGGTGAGCGACCCAGTTGACGTTCCAAACGGAGCATGGTCTGGGTCAATTGATTCTGCTTATCCCGCATGGTTCGCGAGAACCAGTCAAGTTTTCGCATTTCGTCAAGAATAGCGCCGCGAACCCGGTATTCGGCAAAGGTTTTAAACTGTGCACCCTTTGCCGGGTCGAACTTGTTGGCCGCATCCACCAGGCCGACCATGGCGGCGCTGATCATGTCCTCTCTGGTCATGAAGGTGGGCACCTGAGGAGTCATGCGCTGCACCACCAGTTCTACCAAGGGCATATTGTCCCGGATCAATTGTGAACGATCATCTAGGGGGGGTACAGGAGGAATCATAGTGGGGTATCCATGTCTGGGCTGAAGAATTCCTGGGAATGGCACGACTTCATTTGCCACCGAATTCCAGCAGCCGTTTCCAGAAAAACTGGATCGAACCTTTGGGTTCCAGGATCTGGGGCTCCTGGATAATGCTTCTGGCCAGGGCTTCAAAGGCCTGGCTGGTTTTTGAGTCAGGGAAAAGTTGCACCAGCACCTGTTGCTTGCGGATGGCTTCCACCATCAGTTTGTCCCGGGGGATGGAGCCGATGTAATCAATGGAAATGTCCAGATAGCGGTTGGCCACCATGGTGAGTTTGCGGTAGACATCCAGAGCCTCCTCTTCGTTTTTGATGAAATTGACGATCAGGTTGAAATGTTTTTCATGATACTGGTTGGAGAGCAGTTTCATCAGGGCATAGGCATCGGTGATCGCTGTTGGTTCCGGTGTGGTCACCACCAGGATTTCATGCGCCGCGGTGTTGAAATAGGTGACATTCTCCGAAATCCCCGCCTCTGTATCGATGAGCACGAAATCAAAATCATTGTGCATGGCGTCCAGGGCCTCGAGCAACCGCATTTTCTGCTCGGAGTCGAGTCGGGTAAAACGTTGCACCCCGGATCCGGCCGGAAGAATTTTGATGCCTTCGGGACCGTCGGCGAGGATCGTTTCCAGGTCCTGTTCACCGGTGAAAAAATGGTTGAGATTATGTCCCGGCGCCAGACCGAAGACCACATCGATGTTGGCCAGACCCAGGTCGGCATCGAGAATGAGGACGCGTTTGCCCAGTCGGGCGAGCAGCACCGCCAGGTTGGCGACCACCGCTGTTTTACCGACCCCACCCTTGCCGCTGGTAATGGAAAAAACCCTGGTGGTGGCATGTTGAATTGGTGCTCCGGCTTGCTCCTGACTGTTCATTTCGCGCAGGGTGCCGGCCTGGTCTGTTGGTCGTCCTGGTGTTTCAGCCATTATAGAGGTTCCCATGCTCATTCATGATAAGATCGGCGATCGCGGCCGGGGTCGGCGTGATCAGATCCTCGGGCACCCTCTGCCCATTGGTGAGGAAAGAGATTGGAGTGTCGTTGTTGTAGTGGACATTCAAAAGCACACCTAACTGATCGCATTCATCGATCTTGGTGAAAATAAAATTGTTGATCGGCAAAATGCCAAAGCGTCTGATGGTCTCCTCTATCTCCCGTTCTCTGGTAGTGGCCGCGAGCAGGAGGTGGGTTTCGACTTGCGGATGGGGAAGGAGAAATCCGGCCAGTTCCTGCAGGTCGCTGCTGTTTTTGGGACTGCGGCCGGCGGTGTCGATGAGGATCAGTTCATAGTCGCGGAATTTTTCCAGGGCCTGGCGCAGTTCCCGTGGGGTCAGAACCACTTCCAGTGGTAAATGCATGATTTCGGCATAGACCTTGAGTTGCTCGACCGCGGCGATACGGTAGGTGTCAATGGTGATAAGGGCAATACGGTGGCCGAAGCGGCCCAGATAATCTGCGGCTATTTTTGCCAGGGTGGTGGTCTTGCCCACGCCGGTGGGGCCGACGAGACAGATTTGCTTGGCAGCTGTCGGTCGTTCCGCCAGGATCTGCTCGGTGGCAAAAAGTCGAGCGATGGCAGCCTTGAGGATAGCGGTGAGTTCAGAGGGACTGAGATGATCTGTTTGTTCAATGGTATCCCGGGTGAAGCGGGCAACGACCTGGGCGGTTTCCTGACTGATGCCGTACCCGACCAGAAAAGTAATCACCGGATCAATGCTTGTCTGGATCCTTGGGTGATGACTGCTGTCACCTCCGGCTCTCATGGGTGTGCGCGGCAATGAAGGCCCAGGTGGAGGGATGCGGCTGGAGAGGGATTTGACCAAGTTGCGCAGTTCCGCCAACTCACTGTGAATGGCCTTGTCAGGATATGAAGGACTTTGGGAGGATGGCTCAGCCGGTGGCGGCGGTTCTTCCTTTTGGGCCCAAATCTCCTCGTAGGTGATGTCCCTCATTAGTTTGGATGGTTTTTTCTGTAGCCGCAATTTATCGGGGTTACCACCCGCCCTCCCGGACGATTCCCGCCAGTTGGTGTCAATCGCCGCGGTTATCTCCAGCATCGGCTTGCCGATCACGCCGAACCGGCCATTGCGGACAGTGCGGGTGGAGAGGATAAGGGCATCCGGCCCCAGGGTTTCCTTGACCATTTTCAGGCCGGTGGTCATGTCTTTTGCCTCAAAGACCTTAACTTGCATCTATGGTCACCGTGCCAATGGATTGGATGCGAACCTGTGAGGTGATCTCATTATGGGACAGAACTGCCAGGTTGGGGAAATATCGCTCGGTCAGCCGGCGAACATGGGGTCGGATCTGCGGCAGGACCAGGAGGACAGGTTGCTGGCCACCCGCGAAAGAGGCCAGCAGCGTACTGAGATGGTCGAGTATCTTCTGTGCGGTTTTCGGGTCCAGAGCCAGATAGCTGCCACGTTCACGATGCTGCACCGCGGTTTGAATGCTCTCCTCCACCTGGCGGTCCAGGGTAATGACCGGCATGATACCGTCACTCTGCGTGTGGGAAGAGGATATGGATCTGGACAAGGCATGACGGACATATTCAGTGAGCACGTCCGTGTCCTGGGTCATGGTGGCGTAATCGGCCATGGTTTCCATGATGGTGCGCAAGTCGCGGATGGAGATACCCTCGCGGAGCAGATTCTGCAGCACCCGCATGAGGGCACCCAGGTTGAAGACATGCGGAACCAGTTCCTCGACCAGTTTTGGATAACTTCTGGCGAGATTGTCGAGCAGGTTCTGGGTTTCCTGCCGGCCAAGCAGTTCGTGGGCGTGCTGTTTGATGACCTCGCTGATGTGGGTGGCCATGACCGTGACGCAGTCAACCACGGTATACCCTGCTATCTGGGCCTGCTCCCGCTTGTCATCGGTGATCCAGATCGCCGGGAGGTCAAATGCCGGCTCCCTGGTGGGGACGCCCTTGATTGTTTCCGTTACCAGCCCCGGATCCATGGCCATGAAATGGCCGGGCATCATTTCGGCGGTGGCGATGACAACACCCTTGAGGCTGATGGTGTACTGATTGGGGTTGAGTTGAAGGTTATCCTTGATATGCACCGGCGGCACGATGAAGCCGCTGGAGAGGGCAAACTGCTTGCGCAGCGATTGAATGCGGGCGAGCAGTTCGCCATCCTGGCCGGCATCGACAAAGGGAATCAGGCCGTATCCGACCTCGAGTTCGATCAGATCGACGTTGAGCATTTTTTCGTAATCCTGGTCCGGTTTGGCGGCAGGCTCGGGGAGTTCCGTCTGGATTTCTTCCTGTTCCCTGGCTTCCTCGGCACGGTCGAGGCGGTAGGCGATATAGGCCAGAAGTGCGGCAATGACGAGAAAGGGGAAGAAAGGCAAACCCGGAATCAGGGCAAAGGCCATGAGAATGGCGGCCACCACCCAGAAGGCTTTGGCGTAGCGGGTGAACTGGGCCTTCAAGTCGGTGCCGAAATCCTCTCGACCGGCGGATCGGGTGACCAGCATACCGGCGGCGGTGGAAATGATCAGGGCCGGAATCTGGCCGACCAGGCCGTCACCCACGGTGAGGATGGTATAGTTTCTGGCGGCCTCGGCCATGGGCATGCCCATCTGCAGGACACCGATGATAAAACCGGCGCCGATATTGATCAGGGTGATGATGATGGCGGCGATGGCATCGCCGCGAACGAATTTCGAGGCACCATCCATGGCGCCATGAAAATTGGCCTCATTGGAGATTTCCTCACGACGGCGACGGGCGGTGTTTTCGTCGATGAGGCCGGCGTTGAGATCGGCATCAATCGCCATCTGTTTGCCGGGCATGGCATCCAGGGTGAAACGGGCTGCCACCTCGGCGATGCGTCCGGCGCCCTTGGTGATGACGATGAAATTGATCAGGACCAAAATGACAAAGATGACCAGGCCCACAACATAGGAGCCACCGACCACGAACTGGCCAAAAGCCATGATCACCGACCCGGCGGCATCCATGCCTTCGTTGCCGCGGGTGAGAATGAGACGGGTGGAGGCGACGTTGAGGGACAACCGGAACAAGGTGGTGGCGAGGAGAATCGAGGGAAAAATGGAGAAATCCACCGCCTTTCTGGTATAGAGACTGATGATGAGGATAAGGATGGCAATGGTGATGTTGAAGGCCAGACAGAGATCGAGAATCATCGGCGGCAACGGGATGATCATCAGCATGAGAATGCCGACCAGACCCAGGGACGCCAAAATGTCGCTGCGTTGCAGCATGTCGCTCGGGCGAATGCGGCTCAACAACGTCTGTATTCCCGGTGCTTCCATTAGTTCCGATTTCCTTTCAGTGAATAGACATAGGCGAGGATCTCCGCCACGGCTTTAAACAGTTCCTCGGGGATGGATTGGCCGATGTCGACCTTTTTATGCAATAATCTTGCCACTGGAGGATTCTCCACCAGGGGGACGTGGTGCTCCCGGGCAATCTCCCGGATTTTTTCCGCCACCAGGCCCTGGCCTTTTGCCAGCAGCACCGGAGCGTCCATCTTGCCGGGCTCATATTTGATCGCCACCGCAAAGTGGGTCGGGTTGGTGATGACCACATCAGCTTCCGGCACGGCGGCCATCATCCGCCGGCGGGCCATTTGCTGCTGGATGGAACGGATTTTTGACTTGATGTAGGGGTCGCCCTCGGTCTCCTTCATTTCCTCCTTGAGTTCCTGCTTGGTCATCTTCATTTTCTCCTCCATTTCCCAGCGCACAAAGGCATAGTCAATGGCAGCGAGAAATATCATCAAGGCCGCTACCTTGGCCATGACCAGGGCTGCTGTCCGGGCCAGGTAACGGATGGTCTCCTCGACCTCCATGCCGGTAAGCAGCAGGGCTTTATCGAATTCACCCGCCACGGTACTGAAAGCGAGCCAGCCGATGAGGAGGACCTTGAGCAGGGATTTGATCAATTCCAGCAGGGACCGTTTAGAAAAGAAGCGGCCCATGCCTTTTATGGGGTCGAGTTTATTGAAATCCGGAGTGATCGGTTTTGCAGTGAACAGCCAGCCGACTTGAAACACGGAAGCAAAGAATCCGGTGATCAGGGCGACCAGGAACAGAGGGAAAAGCATTCTGGCGAGTGTCTCGGCGATATAGTGGCTAAGATGCATCAGAGAAGAGGCAGTGATGGCATACTCGCCGCTGTTTATCCAGATTGCGGTCATCAGTTCACGGATCGAATTCCAAAAATAGGGGGCGAAAAACAGCCAGAACAGTAGCATCAAGGTAAACAAGGCCGCGGTTTGCACCTCCTTGCTCTGGGCAACCTGACCTTTTTTACGAAAATCAGCCCGGCGCTTCGCGGTTGGGGCCTCAGTACGTTCTCCAGGGGGTTTTTCTTCCGCCATCGCAGATCAGGACAAGGCAGATGTTGCTGCCATGAATATTTGCAGGAAATGAGATAGACCCTTCCGCCGCTTTTGTGTCGGGAGAATGGGTACGATGAAGCTGGGGCTGGTGTTGTCTCCCCGGCAATACAGGTAAGTGCAATTAACGCACCCGAACGAAAAAGCAGAGGCTGATGGAATGGGCCTGTGCACCAAATGTATGCCTGGATCCGCGAGTGAACGTCCTGTGGGGCGGCTGGTGCGGGAGAACTGTCAGGGTTTCTTCAAATTTTTAATCTTATGACAGCAAGTTAAAGCAAAAAAGTCCAGCCGTCACGGATTCTGCCGATGGTCAGTGCAGCAATTGGAGGAGGTTGAGGATATTGAATTCCATGGCGTCAAATTCGCGACGCAAAACAAAGAACATGGCGTTGAGTGTCAAACCTATGACCAGAAAGGCAATGCCGATATTGACCGGGAAAGAGAGCATGAACACATTGAGCTGAGGAAAGACCCGGGCAAGGATACCCAGGACCATGTTATTGATGAGCAGCAGGGCGAGAATGGGTGCACTGAATTTGACACCGAGAATGAACATATGGCTGCCCAGCCGCATCAGTTCAGGAATCGCATCCCCGGAGAAACCAAAGAAACCGGGGGGGAGAAGGATGTAGGACTCGACAATGACGCGAAAGAAAAAATAGTGGCCGTTGAAAGAAAGGAAGGCCAGCAGGGCCAGGATATTGATGAACTGGCTCATCAATGACATCTGCTGGGTTGTCTGGGGGTCAAATACATTAGCCGCGGCAAACCCCATCTGATAACCGATGACCGTACCGCCGAAACTGACCGCCGTGAACACCAGTTGGGCCGTCAGGCCGATCATGGCACCAAGAAGGACTTCATTGATGATCATCAGGCCGAATTCAGTCAGGTTTAACGCCACCTGGGGCGTGTGGGGGGCCATGAGCGGGAAGAGCACCAGGGCGGTCCCCACGGCGAGGCCGATTTTGAGACGGGTTGCGGATGTGGCGCCGGTAAAAGCGGGAATAGCGGTGGTCAGGGCCAGGACCCGGGCCAGACAGAGCAGGAAATCCTGAAATTGCTGAACAGGGATCAGTTGCAGGTCCATGGCCGAAGGCCTGTTCTCAGCGGATCAGCGGCCCACCGTGGCTATCTGGGTGAGAATGCCGGTGGTAAAGGTGACCAGCAGGTTGATGATCCAAGGGCCGAAGATCAAAAGAGTAATAAAAACCGCGACAATTTTGGGGATAAAGGTCATTGTCTGCTCGTTGATCTGGGTGGCCGCCTGAAAGATGCTGATCACCAGGCCAAAAACCATGGCGGCAATGAGCATGGGGGCAGCAGTGAGCAGAATGGTTTCCACGGCTGTCCTACCGATATGAATGACGGTTTCGGGAGTCATGGCAGGCCTCTCGATGAGGAATTAACCGAAACTTTTCATCAGAGAACCGACCACCAACTGCCAGCCGTCCACCAGAACAAAAAGCAACAGTTTAAAGGGCAGGGAAATAATGATGGGTGGCAACATCATCATGCCCATGGACATCAACACCGATGCCACCAGCATGTCAATGACCAGGAATGGGACATAGATCATGAACCCCATCTGAAATGCGAGCTTCAATTCGGAGAGCATGAAGGCCGGGATGAGGATCATTGAAGAGATTTCATTTTTATCGGCTGGTTGCTCCTCCCGGGCGATTTCAATGAACAGTTGCAGCTCTTCTTCCCGGACCTGGGAAAACATGAAGTCGCGCATGATCTCCACCGAGCGCTCAAAAGCCTCCTGCTGGGTGATTGATTCCTCCATATAGGGCTGCAGGGCTTCCGTGTTGATCTCATTGAAGGTCGGGGCCATGATGAAAAATGTGAGGAAAAGAGCAAGTCCTAAAAGCACCTGATTGGGCGGCGTGTTCTGGGTGCCCATGGCCTGACGGACAAAACCAAGAACGATGATGATCCGGGTAAAGGCTGTGGTCATCAGCAGGATGGCCGGGGTTACCGAGAGAATGGTGAGGATGAAAAGCACCTGTAAAGCGGTGGATACTTCAGCGGGAGTCGTTGCCTCGCTGACTCCTAGGGAGACCGTGGGTAGATTGACGGCGGAGGCCAGACACGGAAATAACAAGAGTGCAAGGCCGACAAAAAAGGCTCCACGTTTCATTGTGCTTCCTTGAGCAGGGTTTCGAACTCTGGGAGGGGCTCTTTTTCCGGAGAGAGTTCCGCAATGAGATGAATGTTTGAGGTGCCGACCCCCAAGAGAAATTCCCGCCCCCGAACCTCCACCAGGGCCAGGGAGGACCTGGGGTTCAATGCGCGTATCTCCACAATCCGGATAACTCCACCGGTCGCCTTGGTGAAGAGCAAACGTTTGCGGGCCAGGCCGTAAATTGCAAGAATAAGGCCGACTACCACCAGCAGCGCCCAGGCTGTCTGCAACAGGGCGGATCCCATAGAAAAAGTGTTCTTGTCATCGGCACAGGCTGTCGCCGGCAATAAGAGCAGGAGGCAGTACATGGGTATTCGCAACATGATGCTCAACCCAGTTTTGCGACTCGATCGGCCTGACTGACGACTTCGGTCAGTTTGATGCCGAACTTGTCGCCAACCTTGACCGCTTCACCGCGGGCGATGAGACGGGCATTGACATACAGATCGAGGGGTTCCCCGGCAAGTTTGTCCAATTCGATCACATACCCTTCACCCATCTGCAGGAGGTCGCGGAGCAGAATCCGGGCCCGGCCAACCTCGACGGAAACCTGCAAGGGAACATCAAAAAGGAATTGCAGGTCCCGGGTGAGGTCGGTCTTGCCATTCCGTGCGGACATTGAAGGGGTGTTTTCTTTGAGCAGTTCAGCGGTTTCCTCGGGGTTGAGGGTATTGCGGCCCTGAGAAAGAGGCGAATCAGGTGCTGCCATGAATCTCTCCTGTTGTGCTGCTGTGGCATCGGGTGATATGGATGGCTTTTTTCCCGTTTCGCTCTCCTGGAATTGCGGCAAAAAGCGGGTGATCCTCAATCATGATGGTCAACGGTTGTTCAGGGTTATAGTGCAGGTCTATGATGTCTCCGGTTTTTAATGCAAGGATCGTTCCAATAGTCATGTTGATTAGTCCGGAGCGGGCAGTGACCGTGCTTTCCATTTGCAACGATTCGCGGGCAAAATACTCCGACCAGCCATGGCTGGCAGCCTGAGCGATATTGACCAGAGCTTTGAACTGTTCTTTTAACGGTTCAAGAGTCAGGTAAGGAATGATGCAGCGCATCCGACCACAGGGTTCGCCACCGTTTTTTATCGTGAAGCCGGTGACGAAAACCTCGGTTTCAGGTTCAACGATACTGACCAGGCGAAAATTGTTTTCCACCTTGGTGAGATGGATCTGTAGATCGATGATGGGTCGCATCGCTTTACCCAAGTCAACACAGATACTTGCCATGGTTCCTTTAAGAATGGCCATTTCAATGGTGGTGAGATTGCGATCCAAAGCGAGGGATTCGCTGGTCTGGGAGGAGCCGAGCATTATTTCCAGCAAAGAGAAAGCCAGAAGCGTATCAAAATGAAACAGGCAGCCATTTTTCAAGGGAATTAAGTTGTAAATGCCGACAGCTCCCTGGTTGTTGATATCCTGCAGGCTGCCTTGAAAATTGGTGGTGGTGATATCATCACGTTCCACCGTGAAGGTACGTTGCAGGGAGTTGGTCAGGCCGGTGGCGAAATGGCGCGCGAAACTGTCAAAGACAATGTCGAGGTTGGGGATTCGTAATTCTCCGCTGCCGTGGGTGCGTTCATAAGTGTGAAAGAGATCAATATGTTGGGAGCGTACCACGCGCCCAGGGCGGGACGCGTTTTCTTCCTCCGATTCAAGCGCCATGTCGCCCGTTTTGATTGCCGCAAGCAGCTCAGCGATTTCCTCTTTTGTCAGTATCGGTTCCATGCTGTCACTGGACGACGAAATCGGTGAGATACACGTTGTCAACCCTGCCGGTGACAAGGAAAGAATTGATTTTGGCCTTGACCTCGGCCTTGACCTGATTTTTCCCTTGAATGTCCTGTAGCTCCTCAAAGGTTTTATTACCGATCAGGAGAAGGATGGCGTCCCGAATCTGCGGCATTCTCCTGTTCACTTCATCCACGGTGCTTTGCCGATCGAGTTCGAGGACCATGGCGGCCTTGACGTAATGGGGTGTATCCACCCCAATGATATTGACGATGAACTCTCTGACTTCCACCATGGGACCGATGTGGGCCTGACTCGGAGGAGGGCTGATTAATGAAGCCGCCTTGCTGGGATCGATATCCTGCGCTTTTTTCATCACCAGGAAGTAATAGGCAGCACCTCCGGCGCCAAGGAGGAAAACAGCCATTGCGACGAGTAGCATCAGCTTTTTTTTACCGCCTTTACTGTCTTGTTTTTTTTCTTTCTCTGCCATAAGGTCGTTTCCTTGCCAACGATGGCCGGCGGGCTAGAAGGGGATGGGGGTGGAAGGTGTGCCTTCCTGGGCGATGGAACGATCACTGCGCAGGATAAAGTCGACCCGTCTGTTCAATGCTCGGCCTTCCGCGGTGGTGTTGGCGGCGATTGGTCTGAAGTCACCATACCCGGCAGCGGACATGCGGTCCTGGGGGAAAAGATCACCCCGGTGATAAAATGCCATGACCGCCACCGCTCGATCCACCGAAAGGTCCCAGTTGGTTCTGGGGCCGGCGATCATGGGTATGTTGTCGGAATGCCCTTCAATGCGTTTGGACATCGGCAGGGGTCTGACTATGGAGGCCACCTTGCGCAGAATGGGGTAGGAAGAGGGCTTGAGGGTGGCTGATCCCACATCAAAGAGAACGGATTCGTTGATTCGGAGGATGATCGAATCGTTATCCTTCTGGAGAACCTCAACCTGGTGGTCGATGCGGACTGTCTGCAGATCGGTCTTGATGCGGCGCAGATGCTGGATTGATGTCTCCATGGGAATGGGGGTAAACTGAGTCCGTGGCGGCGAGGGAATGATCGGAATGGAAAATTGTACCGGCTCCTGAATCGACCGCCAGCCAAAGGCGTCTCTGAGTGAGGTTTTTGCCTGGAGAAATTTGATGGGATCCAAATTGGCCATACTGAGGAGAAGAACGAAAAACACAAGCAGCAAGGTGACCATGTCACTGTAGGTCAATATCCAGATGGGCAGTCCTGGGGGGCATTGTTTTTGTTTTTCTCTCGCCATTGTTGTGCTCGCAGCTATTGTTTGAAAATCGATTCCCGTTTTTTCGGGGCGATGTACGCATGCAGTTTCTGTTCCATGATTCGAGGGTTCTCTCCGGAAAGAATGGACTCCATACCTTCAGTTATGACTGTTTTCTGGAGGATTTCGGTTTTCGAGCGTGTCCGCAATTTGCCGGCCATGGGAATGAACAGGATGTTGGCAAGCACCGAACCGTAAAAGGTGGTCAACAGGGCAATGGACATGGCCGGGCCGATGGCGGTCGGATCATCCAGGTTGACCAGCATCTGTACCAGGCCGATCAATGTGCCGACCATGCCCATGGCCGGAGCGATTACGCCCATGGTGTTGAGGATTTCCGCACCGTTGGCGTGGCGAGCGGCGATATTGTCAATCTCGGTCTGGAGCATAGCCTTGAGTTCCGAGGGTTCCTGGCCGTCTACCGCCATCTGCAGGGCCTTGACCATGAACTCGTCCTCAATGGAGTCAATGGAGCCCTGGAGGGAAAGGATGCCTCCTTTGCGAGCCTTGTTGGCGAACTCCATCATCTGCGCGATCAGTTTATTGGTGTCGGTCTCCTTGATGAGGACAGTTTTTTTAAAAACAGCCATGGTACCGACAACATCGGAGAGGGGAAAATTGATCAGGGTGACCCCTGCAGTGCCCCCAAAGACAATGGCCATGGCAGCCGGATTTATGAATATACTCATGGGACCGCCCATGAGGATCGCCCAAATCATCAGGGTAAAGGCAACAACGATACCGATTATGGTTGCAATATCCACTTGTCTTTTTCTCAGAGAACGTATGGTTACATGGTGGTGTCGATGCAGCCGTGGGACAAAAATCCGGATTGAGACTGATCGGTACCGGCCAGATTGATAGTGTCAGGAATGGGTCGGTCGGGTTTCAGGTTAATTATTCGGTGACGATACTACAATACCGTGGACAGAACCATGTCTGCATATTGTATTGGTCACGTATTTTTAGCGGATATTTTTATAAAGTGTACCGAAAAATAATGGCAAAGGCAAGTTTGCAAGCATGGTGCCAAATGCTTTGGCTTGTTGCGAGGGGAGCTTTTGAGGAGGGAAGTCTTTTCTGGAGCGAGCAAATGTCTATCCGCAAACGAGGTCATTTGTTATCCTTCGAGGAGTACCGGCGACTTTATTCCTCAAAAGATTAAGCTTGACGGCGGGTGGACACAAGCATTCGATTTCATTGGCCGGACCTGGAATACATGATCAGCGCTTTTTTTGCGAGGTGGCAGGGTATCGGATAGAGGCAAGCTTGTCTCCGTACGCCTGCTTGGTGAGAGATAAGGTGCTGATATACGGCTACAAGGCTGGCGACGAGGACGTCTTGTGAAGGGACGGAGGCCGCTCTGATACACAGGGCAGCCTCTTCCTGGATCCGTGATCGGACGCCCCGAAGGCGGCTGGTGAAGGTTATTGTTAAGGATGCTGCTTCATTTATAAGCTGATTACACAAGATATATCCGAAGCAAGAGTCCAGTCGTCACGGGTTCAGGTCTTGTCAATGATTTGACTTGTCTTACCGTTTCAAGTTGATCAGTTCGCCCAGCATCTCATCCACTGTGGTGATAATTTTTGAGTTGGCCTGGAAACCGCGCTGGGTGGAGATCATTTTGACAAATTCCTGTCCCATGTCAACATTGGACTGTTCCAGGGAGTTGGTGAAAATTTTACCCAATTCCGGACCCGGTAGGCCGACGCGGATGGCACCGACTTCGGCCGGGGCTATGTACTGGTTGGCACCGGCCAGTTGCAGGCCACCGGGATTCTGGAATTTGGCCATCACCAACTGGGCCATGTTGACTTGGCGACCGTTGGAATAGGAGGCGACCACAATGCCTTCGTTGTTGATCGCCACATTGATCAAGTCACCGGCAGCGAAGCCGTCCTGTTTATGGCCAAGGACGGTTGAATTGCTGTCGTACTGGGTAGTGTCAAAAGTGAGATTGATGACCTGAGGAGCGGCCCCGTTGGGCCAGTTGGCTCCGGGGTCGCCGGGATCGGGCAAATTGATGGCTACGGTGAAATCATCAGGTAAACCATCTCCATCCCCATCCACCCGATTACCTTTTTCATCAAAAACGAGGAGTTCCGGGATTGCCTGGAAGGTGGCTGGGTCGTTGTTGATGGTGTACCCCGAAGCCCAGGTATTATTGGCATCGTCGACATGTCGCCAGTAGACGGTAACCAGGTGGGATTGCCCCAGGGAGTCGAAAATCTGGGCCGAGGCGGAATAGCTGTAGGTGGCGCGATCTGCGGGATCTATGTCACCTGCTCCCCCACCTAATTCCACTGATTTTTCGTCGAGGTTGGACGTGAAGGACAGTTCGGTGGTGGCGCTGGCTTCGAGCAGGCCGACATTTGCCACCTGGATATCATTGGGGTCGGCAGGGAGCAGTTCGTCATTATTGATAAAATCGAATTGCTTTCCTTGAACCCTGAGGCCTTCCGGGTTGATCAGGAAGCCATCCTCATCGAAACGGAAGGCTCCGGCCCGGCTGTAATAGGTGATATCGCTTCCCGGTTCCTTGAGGATAAAAAACCCCGGTCCCTCGATGGCCACATCCGTCCCGGAGGAGGTGGTTTCAAAGGTACCCTGGCTGAAGATGTTGTCAACTGTTGACAGGCCGACACCGCGCCCCACTTGTGATGAGCCGCCGGAACCGGTGATATTGCTGGAGAGCAGGTCGGAAAAGACGGTGCGCGCCCCTTTAAACCCGATGGTATTGGTGTTGGCCAGATTGTTGCCGATGACGCTCATGGCCTGGGAATTGGTGTTGAGTCCGCTGACTCCGCTGTACATCGCGCTCTGGATGCTCATACACAACCTCCTGCGTGGTTAAACTGTGGATAATTGATGAAAAATTTGGAGAAGGATCGTGGCGTTCCGGCTCAATCAGCCGGTAGTTCGGTCCAGTTCTCCTCAATTATCCCCGCGCCGTCCGTTGCTGCAGAGATGAATTCTTCAAGGGTGCTGCTAGCCGCCGCGGGATCCTGTACGGAAGCTGTGGGTGGTGGCTGTTGTTGCCGGTCCGCAATAGTCGCCGCTTCATGTTCGCCCTTGTCGTAGGCACCGTGGATGGCGGGGATTCTGTATTCACCGGCGACGGTGACAATGAGGGGTTCAGTGCCGCTCAGATCAACCCCGGTGACTTCCGCACGCACTAACGGTGCAACAGCAACCGATGAACCGTCACCAGCGCTTTTAGCATTGATGACAATGGAATAGGTGCCGGCTTCTAGTTGGTTGCCGGCACTGTCCCGTCCGTTCCACGAAAGAAAATGATTTCCCTTGTCGGTATCGGTGGCGTTGATGGTGGCCACGGTCTGGCCGAGGCCGTTGCGGATCTGCAGAGTGATCTCCGAGGCGATTCCGTCCACTTTATACCCAACCCGCGCTTCATTGCCGTCAAAGGAGAAGGACGAACCTTCGACCACCACTTCCTTGCCGATCAGGGAAAGGGCGGATAGACGTTCGGAGTTGTTTTGTGCCTCGGCCAGCTTATCCATGGTGCTGTTGAGATTGAAAAGCTGCTCCAGTTGGCTGTATTGGGCTAATTGCGCGGTGAACTCCGTGGCGTCGGCAGGGTTGAGAGGATTCTGATTCTGCATTTGTGCCACCAGCAGGGTCAGGAACTGTTCCTGACCAAGGGTATTGTTCTTGGTGGACGTGGGTGCGGGTGAGGCGGAGTTGAGGCCGGCTACGTTGGTCACCATGGGCATTTCTCCCGTCGTCAAGCGTGGACGCTGATGTTACCCGTTGTTCCGGGCGGCTGGTCGCCGGCTGACTCGGATTCCAGGACAGGGGTCGAAGGGGTGAAGCTGTTGCGCGGGAAACGGCCCGCCTGCTGCTGTTGGGGATGGTTCTCCTGAAACGGCCGTCCATTGGTGTTGTCTTCGGCGGCAAGGGTCACCTCTATCTGTTGCAAATGCAACCCCTGCTGCTCCAGGGCTTCACGCAACCGGGGCAGATGACGGTCGATCATTTCCTGAGCCTGGGGGTTCTGAACGGTGATATGGGCCTTGATGTTCTCCTGCTCCACTTTGATTTCCATACGCAGCGCGCCCAGTTCACGTGGATGGATCTGGAGGTTGATCGATCCGGAATCCAACCGCCGGTTTGCCGAGAAATGGGCAATGAGCTGATCGATCACCGTGCCCTCGGGGACCATGATGCCGGAGGGGAGCCGGAGCATGCCCAGTTCGCTCTGGGGACTGGTTGTGACCGGTGGGGTGGTCATCGTAACATGGGGGAACAAAAGCGGTTCGCTCTCTCCTCCGGTCATTGCCAGGGGGGACGATGCGGTGCGGATGTCAGAATGACCCTGCTGGACCGATCTTGACGGATCGGATCCTTTGTGTTGATTACTGGTGTTTTCCTGCTGTTGACCGTTTTTTGAATCACTCTCACCCTGCGGAACCCTGTTGGGCAGGTTGGCGTGGATATAATGGGCTCTGGTGTCCTGAGGCGAGCCATGAGTTTCGATAACAGGCCTGTTGCCGCTTGCCGAAGGAGAAGGCATTTCCTCTGTCTGGTTGAATTGGCGGACGATGATGGTTCTACCGCCGTTGTCCCGCATGACAGCAGCTTCGCCCGGATGTTCCTTGAATCGGTCGCCGTGACCGACTCCTCGCTCCATAGCCTGTCCTGATCGATGTCCGTTGCCCGTGTTGTCGAATACCGCCAGCGGCGGTATGCCACCATCATGGCTGACGTTTCGTCCAGAGGCGTTGGTCACCGAGCTTGCAGGAATGTTTGTCAGCTGCGGTCCGGCCTCGACGTTAGCATCCTTGGGCATTGAACCCCTGGTTCCGGAAGATGCCTCTTTCAGGGTATGGGGGAGCCCTCCGGCAGATTTGGATGCCGCGGGAATCTCCCTGGCGGATCTTTGCTGTACCACGGTATCGCTATCAGCTAGATGGTTCAGTCCTCTGGCGGAATCTGCTATTGCCGAAATCTCCCTGGCAGATCTTTGCGGTGGCAGATGTTCACCTTTGTCAGATAAAAGGACATTGGTGAACACGACGGCGGGAGTGGCTGCACTCATTGCTTGCGGCAACGAGGAGACCTCCTCCCCCGGAGCTGGCGGATAAGGATAACCAAGCTGGCTGAATGGGAATGCCTCGTTATGGGCATCATGTCCCTCCTTGGCGGGGAGGGCGGCGAACAGTGCCATGAGATCGTCTCGCGAGGCTTTTTTCGCGGCGATATGCGGGGATATATCGGCCTGTTTATGGGCGGCAGAGATGAGATGGTCAGCAAAAAGGCCCTTTGCTCCGGCTTTGCTGGCCGGTTTTCCATCTGGTGGCCCACCGGAAAGCATTTCAGCGGATATAAAAGGAGAAAAATGCATGGGTTACCGGTTGTCCAAGGTTGAAAAGGCTCGGGTCAGGCTGGCAGCTTTTTCCCGTTCCATGTTATTGAGAACACCGGCGGCTGCTTTGGTCCGCATTGCCCCGAGAATGGCCACGGCCAGTTGCTCATCAATGGATGCCATAACCTGCGCTGCTTTCTCTGCATTCATTCGTTCATACATCCGGGCCAGTTCCTCAATACGATTGAGTTCCTCTGCCTCCTTTTCCGCAAGCAGTGCTTCGATCTGTTGGCGGAGTTGGTTGAGTTGTCCGATTCTCTTATCGACCTCCTCTTCCAAGACCTTTAGCTCCATTTTTCTGTTTTCCAGCTCAGCTCGTTTTTGCGCCAGGGAGCCACTGTCTGGTGCACGCAACGATTCCATCAATCGGCGTTCTTCCACGGATTGGAATGGTCCCGTTCCGTCCGGTATGGAGGATTCGTCAGGCTGGGCTTCGGCGGTGATCGACATGGCAAGGGTCAGCTTGAAAAGCAATAGGATGAAAAAAACATGTTTCATGATCAGTGGCCGGCCGTTACGGGCTGCTGGTCCTCAATAGCTATTTTTTTTATGATGTACCCGAGTCTCCCTGCCGTCCATGGGAAAGGACGGCGATTTCGTCGAGCATGGCGGCTTCTTTTCGGGCAAGGCTGTTTCTGAAGGCTGTATTCTGTTGTTCCCGCAATTTTTCCATCACCTTTCTGTCCTTGCTCGCACTGACCAGTTGTTGCCGTTTTTTTGTGACCATGATTTGATGCTTGTCAAAGTCTTTTTGACGGCGGATGATCTCCTCTTGAACCAGACGTATTCTTCGTTCAAAAAGCAGGAGACGGTCGGAGTTGGTGCCATGTTCGCTTTCCCGGCGCAGGTCCTTGTGCAGGGCCGCCAGTTCGTCCTGCGAGCGTAACAAAGCCTCCTCTAGTCGGGTCGCCTGTTCCAGGGCGCGATGCAAATTTTTTCTGGCAACGTCTTCCAGTTGTTGTCGATATTTGAGGACAGCGTGCATAGTGAAGGGTTTCATGGCGTATCTTGAACCGGTTGATCAGTTTTTCTTCGGTCATATCCTTTGCGACCGGCTCGACGACGGTCAGTGCCCTGGCGGTCACTGACCAGTTCACCCAGGGTGGTGATGGTTTCCTCCAGTGAAGAGGTTTCCGAGAATTTCTGGGCCAGGAAGGCATTGATGGCATCAATGCGGGAAAGAGCGTAATCGATTTTTTTATTGCTGCCGGCCGCGTAGGCGCCAATGTTAATCAGATCCTCGGATTCGCGGTAGACGGCCAGGACGCTGCGTATTTTACCGGCCAGTTCCTGGTGTCTGGGGGAGGTGATTTCCCGCATCACCCTGCTGGCCGACATCATGATATCAATGGCCGGGTAATGGTTTTTGGCGGCTATGTTGCGGGAGAGGACAATGTGACCATCCAGGATGGAACGGACTGCATCCGCGACCGGTTCGGTGAGGTCATCACCGTCGACCAGGACAGTGTACAGTCCGGTAATCGAACCCTGATCCTGGAAATTACCGGCCCTTTCCAGTAATTTCGGCAGGGTGGCAAAGACACTGGGAGTGTATCCCTTGGTGGTGGGGGGTTCGCCGATGGAAAGGCCGATTTCCCGCATGGCCATGGCAAACCGGGTGATGGAATCCATCATCAGCAGGACATTTTTTCCCTGGTTGGAAAAGTACTCGGCAACGGCAGTGGCGACAAAGGCGCCACGCATGCGCAGGAGCGGTGATTGATCCGAGGTGACAGCAATGATGACTGATCGTTGCAGACCTTCCGGACCAAGGTTACGTTCGATGAACTCCTTGACCTCCCGACCACGTTCACCGATCAAGGCGATGACATTGACATCGGCCCTGGCAAAATTGGCCATCATGCCGAGCAGGACACTCTTGCCGACTCCTGATCCGGCTAAAATGCCCATTCTCTGGCCGATACCACAAGTCAGCAGGCCATTGATAGCTCGGATTCCAAGGTCAAGGGGCTGGCTGATGGTCTGACGTTGCATGGGGCCGGGCGGTAGGGAATACAGTGCTTTTTCCCGGGGTAATAACAGCGGCGGACCCTGGTCGAGTGGTTGGGCCATGCCGTCGAGGATCCGGCCGAGGAGAGCTTCCCCCACGTTGATAACAGCCTGTTCTTTTTTGACCCGGATTCGACTACCGGGGCCGAGGCCACGGATTTCCCCCAGCGGCATCAGTAAAGCCCGGTCACTATTGAAACCGACAATCTCGGCGGGAACAGGTCGCCCGCCCTTTAACGGGGAGATTTCGCAGAGGCTGCCGATGGAAGAGCGCGGACAGGAGCCTTCGACAACCAAGCCGACGATGCGGTGTACCTTACCATAAATGCATAGAGGAGAAAAACGATCAAGAGAAGCATGGATGTAGGCCATGGGCAACGGTGGTCCTGTATGTACAGATAGTGGTGGGTCAAGGCGATTGCGGTCGAAAGGTGGTTTGGACGCTACTCCTCCTCATCTTCCTCCGTGTGTGGCAGGATATCAGCTTGTTCTTCAAGGAAATCCTTCAGGTTTTCAAGCTGGGTTTCAATGGTCGCGTCCACAAGGCAAATTTTTGATTCCACCAGGCAACCTCCTCGGGTGATGGTATCGTCGGTTTTAAAAACGATACGCTCCAGGCCGCGAATGGCGGCGATGATCTCAGGAGCTTTTTCCTCGGCAAAGACCAGGTCATCGGGATGGAGAGAGACGTAAAATTCCTCGC
Organism: Desulfobulbus alkaliphilus; assembly: GCF_016918545.1. Classification (GTDB taxonomy): domain Bacteria; phylum Desulfobacterota; class Desulfobulbia; order Desulfobulbales; family Desulfobulbaceae; genus Desulfobulbus; species Desulfobulbus alkaliphilus. The sequence goes on from NZ_JAFFQC010000016.1 coordinate 57,380, forward strand.
TGGTAATTGCCTGCTCCAGTGCAGCTTCAAGAGTGGCGGCAATGATGTTACGCGGCGTGTCCAGTTCCCGGGCAATGATTTTGCGGCTCAAGGCAATGATCAGGTTGATCATTTCCCCCCTGCTCTGGCGGAGCAGTTCCTTGCGCTGTTTGTCAATTTTTTGGCTTGCTTCGGCGAAAGCCTGGCATGTTGTCATAAAATCGGCTTGACTCCGTGCGGCCTGGTCAGCCACACCCTGGTTGTATGCTTCTTCTCTGATCGCCTCGACATCGATGGAAGGTTGAGGTTGCGCTTCGGGCTGTGGATCGGGTTGTAGATCAGGCTGTGCACCCTCGTAATCCTGTTCAGGTTCAGGCTGGACGGAATTGACGGGTGCCGAGGGGTTTTCAGTGACCACGGGGCCGGCAATGGTGCATCGAACCAGGGGTATGGGAATGAAGAGAGGGTCAGCTTTGAAAAATTTAGACGAACTCATCACCACTGCCTCTGCCAAGAACTAATTTCCCTTCTTCCTCGAGTTTCATGGCGATTCTGACAATGGTCTGCTGCATGGCCTCGACCTCTGACAAGCGAACCGGCCCCATGGTTTCCAGGTCGTCCTTGATCATGTCGGCCGCTCGATTCGACATGTTGGCAAAAATTTTCTCCTTGATTTCATCAGTGGCCGTTTTCAGAGCCAGGGTCAGTGAGTCGTTATTGACCTCCCGCAGGATCATCTGGATAGAGCGACCATCGAGGGCGCATAGATCTTCGAAAGTGAACATCATCTTGCGAATTGCTTCAGCCATGTCCGGATCGATCTCTTCGAGGTTTTCGAGGATTTCCGTATCAAGATTGTCCGTCATGATGTCGAGGATTTCAACCACTTTCTTGATGCCGCCGACTTGCCGCTGTTCCTGGGCGCCGACCACGATACCGATTTCCTTGCTCAGCGCATCTTCAATACGGTCGATTACTTCCGGGGAAACCGTGTCCAGCGTGGCGATCCTGTGGATGACATCCGCCCGTTTTTCTTCCGGCAGGCTGGCGATAATGGCACTGGCGTGCTCCACCACCTGAGTGGACAGGACCAGGGCCAGGGTCTGGGGATGTTCACGTTCGAGCAGTCCGGCGACCATGGATGGTTGCATTTTCGCGATGGTTTCCAGTGGGCGCGCCTCGGTTCCGGAGATAAACTGGCGCATAAGACTTGATTCCCTGTCCTTGTTCCCTGTACTGGCGATCAGTTTTTTGGCGAACTCCTGCCCCTTGACCACGACCCCGACCTGGTTTTCGGCGGCCATTTCAAAATCTTCGAGCACCCTGATTTTGATTTCTTCCGGAATATGATCGATTTTGGACATGCAGCGCGTCACCTTGAAGATTTCTTCGTCGGTTAACTCCCGCAACAGCTTGGCCGCGGTCTCTTCGCCGAGACAAATCAGGAGAATGGCCGCTTTTTTCAGGCCCGTCAGTTTTTCCGGAGCCATGGATCCCTGTTTCTATGCATGGTGGCAGTTCGGTTCAGTATCTGTCATCAGCCTTTTTCTTGAATCCAGCCACGGAGGACATGCGCGTTGAAGGCCGGATCGGCGTCGACTGAGTTCTTGATCTTATCCAGCATGTTGTCCCGGGCTGGAGCGTGAACTTTGTCAGTGGGGGTGGTTTCAGCCTGCTCCGCTTCCAGTTGCGCCACCGTCTTGTAATGCTTGGTGACGTCACGCTTGAGGGTGGTGACGAGGGGGCGGATCAGCAGGAAATAGAGCAGCAGTCCTCCCAGCAGGAGAATGCCATAGCGAATAAGCGGCATGTATTGATACAGGGTGGCCGCGGCAAACCACTCGGTATCGAGTTCGTCGATTGGATCCAGGAAAGGCATGGACGTGACCTCGATACTGTCTCCCCGGGCTCTGTCCAGTCCCAGGGCCGAGGCCACCATGTTTTCCAAGGCTTTCAGTTCTTCCTCTGTCCTTGGTAACGCTGTCTCCGTTTCATCATTGGTGACTGGAGTTACTCTGTCGGCAACCAGGACCGAGACCGAGAGCCGGTTCACTGTGCCGACCGGAAGGGTGGTCTTGGAGACGATCTTGCTGATTTCGTAATTGGTGGTGCGCTGGGATCGACTGGAAGGCGGCATGGCTCCCATACCCATGGCGGCGTTCCCATCAAGATTCGCCTGGACACCGGGTATGCCTCCGACCAGCTCTGCACCTGATTTTTCCTCGCTCACCTGTTCGCTGCGGATCACGGGATCATCGGGGTCAAAAATTTCCTCAACTTTTTCCGTTTGTGAAAAATCGAGAGTGGCAGTGACCCGTACCATGGAGTTGCCGGGGCCAAGTGATCTGTTGAGGAGCGCCTGAGCCCGCTCCTCCAGACGCTGCTCGACCATCAATTGAAACTCGAGCATGTCCGGGGAGAGCGAAGCCCCAGCTAGACCTCTGCCGTCAATCCGGGACAAGACGTTGCCATTATGGTCGATGACGGTCACCTGTTCGGGATCCAGTCCTTCGATGGAACTGGAAACCAGATGGATTATACCTTCGACTTGCGCTTCTCCCAGTCTTCTGCCAGGGCCAAGACGGAGAAGAACAGAGGCGGTGGCCGGTTGTTGCTGGTCCCTGAATAAACGTTTTTCCGGTAAGGCAAGGTGGACCCTGGCTGTTTCCACTGGGCCGAGAGCAGCTATGGTCCTGGCCAGCTCTCCTTGTAATGCTCTTGCATAATTGACTTTTTGAACAAAATCGGTGATGGCGAACGATTGTTGGTCAAAAATTTCAAAACCGACACCACCGCCTTGAGGCAGTCCGGCCGAAGCCATGGCGAGGCGGGTTTCATAGATGTTTTTTGCCGGGACCATAATGGTACGACCATTGTCGGCCAGGCGATAGGGAATGTTCTGACCTTTCAGCCAATCGACCATGGCGGAGGCATCGGTTTCGGCAAGGTTTCCATAGAGCCTCTGGTAGTCGACAACCCTGGCTTGAATGATGATAAAGGCGAAAAGGCTCAGGCAGATCAACGTGACGGCAGCCAGTGATATTTGCCTGGAGAGAGGCCACCCGCCAATCGTGGCAACGAGTATCTGCCAGCCGTTTTTTGATTTTTGGGGAGTAACTTCGGTCTGTTCCGCCATGGTGCATTCCTGTGGGTACCGTTAGAGTCTCTTGATGTGGCAGAGCACTGTTGTTATCGACAGTGCATGATGTACATAATCCATGCCAGGTAACCCTGCGCAACCTCAGCGAGGGGCAGGTCCATTGCCTGTGGCAGTAGCAGTTTTCGGGGCATCGATCATGAATCTTGAATCCGTGATGGCTGGACGCTTGTTTTGGATATATCCTGTTGTTATTTCAGTTGAATCCTTGACAATACCCTTCACCATCCGCCCTTCGGGGCGTACGCTCACGGATTCAGGATGAAGTTTGGACCCGTGAAGTCTGGACCCATGCTGTTCATTGTGCTCCTATGATCATCTGCTTGCCGGTGGAAAAAGCGTTTTCATGAAAAAATATTGGTTGATCAGACCTGCATTCGCATAATTTCCTGGTATGCTTCGAGAGCTTTGTTGCGGACTTGCACCATGTATCGCAAGGAAATATCTGCTTTTTCTATTGCAATCATGGCCTCATGCAGATTCTTTTCACCTCCGCCGTGCACCTGCTGCACGCGCTGGTCACTAACCTGCTGTTGCAGGTTGGTTTCGTTCACCAACGTTTTCAACATGGAGCCGAACGCGGATTCAGCCTGAGAGAAATCACTGATAGGCGCGGGTTGAACCTGGTTGAGAAAAGGGGCGGCATCCGGGAGAATTTTCATTTGTTATCTTCCTATTTCCAGGGCCTTCATGGCCATCCGTTTTGCAGACTTGATTGTAGTGGCATTGGCCTCATACGAGCGTGTTGCTGATTTCATGTCCACCATTTCCTTGAGAATGCTGACATTGGGCATTTCCACGTACCCGTCTTCCCGGGCGTCCGGATGTGTTGGGTCGTAACGAAGTTGAGGCGGTTCCGGATCTTCTATGATTCTGGCGACCTTGACACCCTGCGCCTGGCCACGTTCGAGCAGAGACTGCTGTAACTGATGCCTGAACGGCAGGTTTTCGGTTTGAAATACCACGGATTTTTTCTTGTACGGACCGCCCTCAGGGGTTGAAGTGGCCTCGGCGTTGGCCAGATTTGAACTGATCGTGTTCAGTCGTATGGTTTGGGCTTTCATGCCGGAGGCTGCAATGTCAAAGGTGGTAAAAATATCCATGGGGTGTACTCCAGTACGTTTTAAAATTTACAAGCAAATTACATGCCACCGCTTGCAGCGTATTTAAGCATTGCCAGTTTTTTGTTGAGCATGGTAATCGCTGCTTCATAGAGAATTTGATTTTCCGAGAGTTTGATCATTTCGTGGTCAACACTGACGGTATTTTCGTCACCAATACCGGTATTGTCCCGTTTGATACTGATGGTACCGCTTACCTGGTCAATGCTGGTGGAAGACAAAGGGATATGCCTGGGGTGGGCTGATACCATCGTCAGCTCTCCACCGGAGAGGACCGATTTCAACTGTTCTTCAAAGGAGAAGGAGCGTGCGGAAAAACCCGGAGTTTCGGCATTGGCAATGTTGGAACCAATGATTTCCTGATTCTTTGAGCGCAGGTCCAGCACCTTGTGGAGCAGTTGCATGGTGGTGTCGAATTGATGTATTTTCGGCATGATTTTTCCGCTGTCCTGTTATTGCTTGAGATTGCTTGAGGAAAGTTTTGTTAATTCTTGCTGAACCCTTGTCTTGAGACGATTCTATTTTCGTGATTCCAGATTATACCGTCATATGGATTCCCTTGGGATCTATGCTGAATTTCTACGTTCGAACGAATCGAGGTGCCTTGATGGCGAACAGAAAATCTCGTTTTCAAAATGGACACTGACGGGTGTCTTTATTGTTCCAGCTGCAGAATGGCCACCTGTTCACGGGCCAAACGGGTCCACAAGGGGTCTGTTCCTTTTTCGGCCAGTTCGGTGAAGAGATTAAGGGATTCCTGACGGTTGTTCATGTACAGGGCAATTTGAGCCAGTCTGAAGCCGGCTTGTTCCGAGCCATGCTCTTGGGCTGCCAAACGGCGGAAGAGAGGGGCGGCCAGAGTGAGCTGGCCAGTTTGGAAGTAGGATTCCGCCAGGTAAAAAAGGGGCTCGCCTGCATTGAGGTACTGTTCAAGGTTCGGGTCACTGAGTATGGTGATCACTTGATCCCATTGCTGTTCGGTGAAAAAGATGTGGGCGCCGAGGAGGCTGAGCTGGGGTGTTTGCATCTGATGGTTGCTTTGCAGAAGGCGGATGGCCTGTGCAGAGCGACCGCTTGCAAAAATAGCCTGCACCTTGAGGTGAAAAATTTCCGGACCGTCTTGTCCCTGAGGATAACGGTGGAGATAACGGTCGGCGAACTCCTCAGCCCGGACATATTGACCGGCGGACAGAAGGGTGGTGATAAAAGGCAGGTACAGCTGTTCAGATTCTTCCGGAAGAGCAACTTCAAAGAGGTACTGATAGGTCTGAATGGTCTCAGCGACGAGACCGAGGGCACTGTACGCCTCGGCAACATCATACAACAGGTCGGTGCCCAGCCAGCCGCGGGCAAAATACCCTCTGTTCTGCATGGCCAGGGTCAGTGCCTGAACATACTCCTGGTCGCTGACCAGTTGTCGTATCACGCCAGGAAGTTGCTGAAAAAGCAGGGCCATGGTTTCGGTGCGCAGAGTTCCGCTTTGAAAAGCACGGAGGATGTCCATGCACTGTTCTACGCTTGCTCGGCGGTCTCCGGCAAGGGCATTGACCAGGGCCTGCTTGAAGAACGCCTCTTCCCGCAGGGAAACACTGCCGGCTTCTCGGCCCAGGCGGCTGTACAAAGTGGCGGCGGTTGCTGCATCGATACGTCCCGAGAGGTAATCCAGATCAGTTTGCCTGAGCAGGGCACGTTCGCCCCCTTCCGTGTGGGGAAAAGCATCTCGGATCTGGACCAGAGCGATTCTGCCGCTGCGTTCTGTTTCCGGAAGGTGCAACCTCGACTGAGCCCCCCGAAACAGAGCCAGATCCTGATATGGTTCATTCCTGAGCAATTCACTCAAGAGCTGATACCTTTCTCCTGCTTCACGGTACTGCTGGTTCCTGTACAAGGCATCACTGAAGCGGGCCAGAGACATCGGATCGCCAAGGAGCAGTTCCGGTCGTCGTTCATGCACTTCTCGGTAGCTATCCAGGGCCGCCCGAATATTGTCGGCATCATACAGGAGGTCGGCCTGCCGTAGCAGGTGGAGGTCAGGCAACATCGGGTCGTTGTCCGTGGATGCTTCAGCAAGTATGCGGCCTGCCTCGGCGGGCCGACCGGATGCGAGGACTGTTTCGGCTAAAATCATGGCACAGTGACCGGGAAAAAGAGCGATAGTATTCATGTGCCGGCACAGGTATTTCAGTTCATGGGCTGCGGAATGGACCCTGCCGTTGTCTGCTTTGAGATAGAGAAAAAGCAGTTGAGCCAGGGTGGCCATCGGGGTATCGGGATATTCCCGGGCGATGCCTTGCAGGAGCAGGTAGGGTTCCTGATATTCTTTGGCTCGGACCAGAGCTTCGGCATAGGTGAGCAGGAGGCGCTCCTTGAACGACTCATCCGGTTGCTCCAGTACCTGTTCACGTAATACCCGGTGTGCTTCATCCCATCTGTGCGCGCGGGCAAGAGATTCTATTTCTGGTGGAAGCCATTGCTCAAGGTCAAGGTCAGGAGGCATGGCGGCTGCCAGAGGAAAGGGAGGCAGCGAAAAACGTGGCGGCGGATTGATGGTGAGCGGTGCTTCGTGCAGCATGAAAAAGGATCTCCAGTCGTGAACATACGGTGAGATGTTGACTGGATTGAGGGCGTCGGCATGACGACGCTGGAGAACAGTGACTCCGTCGAATTCAGCTGAGAGTTCTGGATACCGGGCGGAGAGCGGGTTGCCGGGAAGGATTTCAACGATGAGCAGGCCTGTTTCCTCGCGACTATCTGTGGTTACTTTTTGTGGAGGATAGCGGAAATAAAAGGAGAGGAGCATATCAGCACCCATCTGCCTGCTGACCATTCTGATCAACCGTTCGTCGGTGGTCACTTCAACAATGTTATCGGCGATGACAGTGTCTTTCAGTTCCACAGTGACTCGTCGACCGCTGGTCTCGGTCATAAACGAGGGGAGTTGATCAAAGTGGAGAAAGAGCTGCAATCGTGCCACTTCGTCCTCGCGATTGATGATATTGAGCGTGGAGGCAGCCGTTGCAGAGGTCACTGAAAACTGATTGACAGTCAACAGGAACAGGGCGATTATGCAATACAACGAGTTTTTCATAGTCTACTGCAAGAGCGAAGGGCGTGGCCGGTATCGAGCTGCTGGACAGGAAAGGGGTTTGGTCATTGTTTTAGCAATAAGTATGCCGGCATAAAAATTCCAGTTTTTTCGGTTCACCGTATTATTTTTTCATTGCCGGTGAAAACCATCTTTGATGGATTCGTGTCTGTTGTGTCATCTTTTTGGCGGTGATGCGTGGACGCTCAAAGAGCGTGGCGGGACGAGCATTTGCCGAGAGGAAAGTGGGTGTATGCCAAAAAAATATGAGATCAAATTAACTGATTTTGTTCATGAAATTGAAGTAATGCTCCAGCAGGCCCGGCCCTTTGTTCGTGACCTTGTCAAAGGGGCGAAAGAAGGCTTTGCTTTCCAGGCCGCCTTGGATGTCTGTTGGCGTTTGTTTCATACTATTGATGAGCAGGCCAGGTCGGTGCAACTTGAAAATCTGTCGGGTCCTGCCGATGCCATGCAATACCTGCTGGATCGAACCCGCTCCGGTTTGTTTTCTCTTCAGCCAGTCCATATATCTCTGCTGGCTGAATCCTACCGTTTCATTGAGCAGGGGCTTGATCTTGTTCGTGTCGATGAACATGATCAACGCCTGGCTGCGCCGGCCGCCGAGTTGAGCACGGCGATTCTCCGTTCCGTTTTTATAGAGCACAAAGCCGGATTCAATACAGAAACCGCCTCAGCAGTTCACATTGATATACAGGAAGATTTTTTTCGGGAAACTGAGTGGCTGCTGGAAAAAGTGGAACAGGAATTCGTGTTGTGGGATTTTATCGCCATGGATCAGCAGCGAGTTGCCGGTCTGGGACGGCTTCTCCAGCGCCTGCGGGATAATTTTTCTTTTTTTGAGTTGCGGGAACCGGCACAGGTGTGTGGTGTCCTTGTTTCGATTCTGGACCGGTTTCTCAAGGGTTCTTTTTTTCATACGGAATACCCAGAGCGTGTTTTTTTACGCAGTATTGATGCGGTACGCCAGTTTCTCTTCCAATACGACACCTTGGAAGATTGCACTATTGAAGGACTGGCCGAACATCTCGGTGCCCTGCAGGGCCTTATGCGCCAGCCACTCGGTGTATTGTTGATCGAAGCTGGCCTGGTGGATCCCCTGGAGGTGGATCAGGCCCTAGATCGTCAGAAATTGCATCGCGAGGAAAAACCGCTCCGTCTGGGAGAGGTTCTGGTCGACATGGGCAAGGTGACTCGGGACCAGGTAGACCAGATCCTTCGAACCCAGTCACGAATGCAGATTTCCGAACAATGGACCGAAGCAAAGACCCAGTCAGCGAGCGCGGCGCAGGAGCAGGATCCGTCGCTCTCCGTGCCTCAGGTCCATGTTTGCATTGACAGCCAAAAATTTGCCCAGATGATCGATCTGATCCGGGGTGTTGCAGCAAGGGAATCGGTGAAGGAGGGTGCTGTTGCCGTGCTGACCGGTTTGCTGGATTTGATGGAATCCCACCAGCAGGAGGCCGTGCCTGCTTTCCTTGCCCATCTGGAAAAAGTGGTGCGAGATCTGGCCGATAAAACTCATAAGCAGGTGCGTTTTGACCTTGAAGGCGCTGGATTTTTTCCCGATCCAGTCACCTTGGCCCTGCTGGCTGAACCGATCTTTCATCTTCTCCGCAATGCCATTGAGCATGGTGTGGAAGTGGCCAGAGAACGGGAGGCATTTGGCAAGAACAAACTGGGTCGACTCACGCTGGGAGCTTTGCGGGTACACGATGACCTGTGGCTGAGCATTGAGGACGATGGTCGCGGTATGGATGTGAAGAAACTGGCGGCCATGGCCGTTGCTCGCGGACTCGTTGGGGCGGTGAGAATCGAGGGGTTGAGCTGCCGGGAATGTATCGACCTTTTGGTGCAACACCAAGAGAAAAACGATCGGCTTGAAAAATCAACCAGCCGGCCCTGCGGTTTTGTTGTGGTCAGCAGGGCAGTACAGCGACTTGGGGCTGCCTTTGATGTATGGTCACAGCCGGGAAAAGGAACCCGCATCACCCTGAAGATTCCGCACCGGTGCTGAATGGAGCGGGAAATCGTTGTCATCCAGCAAGAAAACTTGCTTTCCTGGTTTTGATCTTGATAAAATCTTTGCAGAAAGGATATCCCGTTGTCATTTTGGATACGTTGAGCAGATTGACATATCGGGTATGGTTTTTTTTAAATGAGCAGGAGAGAGAATACAATGGCTAAAAATGTTTTACTAGTAGACGATTCCAGTACTATGCGAAAAATTATCAGCCGCTCATTACGACAGGCAGGGCTTGATTTCGGTGAAATTTATGAGGCCGGTGACGGCCAGGAAGCCTTGGCCGTTCTCGAAAAGGAATCGATAGACATTGTCTTGAGCGATATCAACATGCCGAATATGAACGGGATCGAGTTTCTCCGTGAAAAGGGAAATCGTCCTGGAATCAAGGATATTCCTGTCTTTATGATCTCCACCGAAACCGGTGAGGATATTATTGGAGAAGCGAAGAGTCTTGGCGCTATCGGTGCCTTGAAAAAACCATTCACCCCTGACAAGGTCAACGAGGTCCTTGGGCCGTTGATGTAGGAAGAATGGGTTTCCCTTTCATCGATAATTGTCTGTGTACGGTTGGAGGGGTAGAGAAAACTGAGAAGGGGGGATGGTGTGGGCATTTTTATAGAAATCAGCGAAAAACTCATTGAGTCGACAGTAGAAATATTTACAGGAATGGTCATGATGGAGATCTCGGTAGCCGGAGAACCGCTCTCGAGCCTGGGATCGCTGCAACACTCCATCACCGGTATGGTCGGGTTGGCCGGTACCCATAAAGGTGTTTTGGCGGTTCATTTTCCCAATCAGGTCGCCAAGGAGGTTACCAGCAGTTTTCTCGGCGTGGAAGTCGACGAAATCAACGAAGACGTCCAGGATGCCATTGGTGAGATAGCCAATATGCTGGGGGGCAATCTGAAAACCATTCTTTCCGATCGAGGTAAGGATATTCAACTTTCCTTGCCTTCAACAATTTCAGGTGAGAAGTACAGCTTTACCTCCCAGACCGAAGTGGACCAGGTAATTCTGCCGTTCCAGGCACCTGGTGGTATTTTTTACGTTGAGGTGGAACTGGAACGTTGATCGTCTGCGCGAACATGTTGAATTCATTTTACCCACGGAGTCGAGTTTTTTGGAACTGGAACAATTTTTGATTGACGCTACCATGGAGGTTTTTAATTCCATGGTCTTCATTGAGGTCGTCCCGGAAACCTCAGGCAAAACCGAAGTCCTTGCTGTTGATACCAACCTGATCAGTTGTATCGGCCTGGCCGGGGATTTGAAAGGGGTTGTCGCTATCCATTGTCCTGCCGCGGTGGCGCTGGAAATCACCGGAGCCATGCTGGGCATGGATATCGAGGAACTAGGCGAGGACTGCAAGGATGCCATAGGCGAAATAACCAATATGGTCGCTGGCGGTCTGAAAACGGCCTTGGCCCCATTCGGTAGTAATGTTGAACTCGCGATTCCGGTCACCGTGATCGGTTCCTCGTTCCGAATCTCTGGACTGGCTTCAGCAACACGGGTTTTTGTTCCTTTTGGCACCCCTTGCGGACGATTCGGTGTGGAACTCAAATATATTTTTTCCTGAAGCAAAAGCATGCGATGAAGTTGGCGGACGACCACTCTTTGTCAACGTTTATCTGGGACAAGTACAAGACCGTATGACCTGAATTCAAAACCGTTTACCACCTTTTCAAGTGTGCACAGACAAACTGATGGGCCATGGTAGATCCTGTACGCGGCAGTTTGATCGTCCACAGGTGGAGTACTGGTGAACGGTTTCTCGCCACCGCTGGGGTATTCAAGGTTTTGATCACAGATGCTATAGGTTTTTAATTTTTCCGCCGAAACAGATCCATGCCTTGCGCGAGGCAAGCTGATTAGCCCACATGACTCGAATCGCCCTTTTGCCAACAATGTTTTATGTATGAAAGCCAGGGAACGCTTTGATAAAATCCTCTTCGCCTGCTGTCATCGGATCCAGGAGGAAGTCGGCGCTCTCCTCGGGAAGCCGTTCAAGCTTGATCCGCCTCGGTTCCGGCAGATCGACAAAGAAGAACTGTTTGCCGATCAGAGCGGCCAACGTGTTCTTGCCCATGTTCGAATCGAGGGTGATGTACAGGGAGAAGGCTGCCTGCTGGCCGACATCCGTGATGCCATTCATGTTGGTGGCACACTTATCATGCTGCCGGAATCCGAACTGGCAAGCGTTGTTCAAAACGAAGACTATTCCGAAGAATTGGCGGACTCTTTTGGAGAAATCGCCAATATCGTCTGCGGGGCTGTTACCGTAACCTTTGAAGAGCAATACCCGAAAAATGTTCGTTTTATCCGTGTTGAGCAGGAGGTTGTAGCGCCGCGGAAAGGGGTGGTGGAATCCGTTCACCCCATTGCCGATATTGCCTGGTATGTCATGACCGTGCCTATGCATCTGGACGGGCATGATCTCGGCGAACTCGATCTGGTTATGCCGGCGCATGCGTTTGGACTGATTGCAGAGGACCACCAGGAAATCAGGAACGAGTCGAATTCTCCCAGGACAAAAGAACCAGAGCGACTCGTGGCAAATTCTGCCGCCGAGCAAGTGGAGTCGGTACAGCCCATTACCAGAGGAGAAAAATCCAGGGAGGATGACAAGGCGACCGAAGTTCTGGCAAGGCCTGTCTCGGAATCCGCGATCAATGAATCAAATCGACGACCGCGGTCGTCGGATGGCGGCAAGGACACAGGCAAACAGCAAGAGCTTGTTGACACTTTGCTGAAGAGTTGCCAGGAGAAGACAGGAGAAGAGGTGACCGGGCTGCTTGGTGGGAGTCTGGAAATCCTGCCGGAGGAAAACGAGATTATTTCGAAAGCTGATTTTCTCGATCGGACAGGGACAAAGCTGGTGATGTCCCGCATGGATATTCGTGGAGAACATCAAGGGGAGGCTTTTCTCTTTATTGAACTTAAGGCGGCTATACATTTGGGTGGCACACTCATTATGCTTCCGGAGAGCGAGTTGGAAGAAACCGTCCGCCAGGAAACATTAGGGGACGATGCGCGGGACGCCTACGGAGAAATAACGAACATTATCGCCGGGGTTTATACTGCCGTATTTGAACAGCGGTACCGCTCCAGGCTCGCCTTTGCCAAAACCTGCATGGAACTGGTCGCCCCCGCCAAAGTCGATCCCGATTCAGACGATGTCTTTCCCGATCATGCCTATTATCTTTCTTGCGGGAAAGTTCGCTACAACCAAAAGGAACTGGGGCGAGTGCAATTTCTTTTTCCACTTGCGGCCCTGGATCTGCAGGATCTGTTGGTTGCCAAAAGTGAGCCGATGGTAGAAGGTGAGCAGGTAGCCACGGTCACCGAGACCGTAAACCGGTCGAAGCAAGTGCCGGAACGGGAATCTGATTGTAAGCGGGATGACATCGGTGAGAGAACGGATATATTGATTTATACGGATGATGAAAGTGAAGGCGAGAAGATCGCCTCGATACTCCGGCACATGGGATATGCACCGCGCAATCTTCATTTCAAGGATTCGGTCAGTGCTGTGGTCGCGCCCTGTATTCGCCTGATTTTTCTGGTTATGCGCGAGGTCAATGAGCAAGGGTTTGGGGTGGCGATCAAGATCAGCAGTGCCGGCCTGGCCGTTCCCCTGGTTGCCGCTGGTCCTGCCTGGACGAGAACCATGGTGCTCAAGGCGGTGAAATACGGTGCCAGTGACATTCTCATTACGCCTTCCACGGCTGATGATGTGAGGGAAAAGATAGAGCTCAACCTGGTGAAACAAGCGGCCTGATCGACTTTACTCAGTTTCTCCTTCCTCAATGCCCGTGTTGAAGAGTTCCTTTTTTTTGATTTTTTCCAGCAGGGTTGTTCGCTTGAGGTTGAGAAGACGGGCCGCCTCTTTTTTGTTGCCTTGAGCCATCTTCAACGCCTGCACAATCAGGCGGGTTTCAAAATCGTTGACCAGTCCATTGAAATCAATGCCGCTCTCCGGCCAGGTCTCATGAAGTGCCGGAGCGGCTTGCGAAAACAACAGCAACTGCTCCGGCCCAGACCCATTCTCTTCCTGCTGGCAGGACGGGGCCGGCGTTCCTGGACCATGCTGATATTTTTCGGGGAGGTCGCCGTAGCACACCTGGCAACCACCGTGGAGGATGGTCATGTGCTGGATAAGGTTCTCCAGTTCTCTGACATTACCTTTCCAGGGGCAGGAAGTGAGGGTCTTCATGGCGACCAGGTCGAAACCGGTCAAGGCCTTCTTCTTGTTTTTTCCTATGGCTTTGATGAAGTGTTCAATGAGCAGAGGTATGTCCTCTGGTCGGTTGCGCAATGGAGGGATGAAAACCGGGATGACATTGAGCCGGTAGTACAGATCTTCCCGGAACTTGCCTTCGGCGACCATCTGTTCGAGGTTGCAATGGGTGGCGGCGATGATTCTGACATCCACCGGGATCGGTTTCAGCCCGCCAACCGGTTCGAACTCTCTTTCCTGGAGGACCCGCAGCAGCTTGGCCTGAAGAACCGGTTTCATGTCCCCGATTTCATCGAGAAAGAGCGAGCCGCCGTTGGCATATTCTATGCGGCCGATTTTGGATCCCGTTGCCCCGGTAAAGGCTCCTTTTGTATACCCGAACAACTCGCTCTCCAGAAGATCATCGGGGATCGCGGCACAGTTGACCGGTACAAAATGGTGTCCACTCCTTGGGCTGTTGGCATGAATGGCTTTGGCCACCAGTTCCTTGCCTGTTCCTGACTCACCCTGGACCAGTACGGTGCTGGAACTGTCTTCAGCCAGTTTTTCGATCAGTTTGAACAACCGCTGCATAGGTTCGCTGCGACCGATTATTCCACAGAAAGAGTTGTGGGCCATGGGCTCAGTCCGGAAGATTGTCAGCGAGTTTACTGGTGGTGAGGCGCATGTTGAGGCTCAGTAATCGCATGATTTTTTTCAGCAGGGTGATACCCACAACCGGGTAACGATTGGTGAGAATATCAAAACCTTTTTTTGTCAAGATAATGACAACCGAAGGCTGTCGGGCGATAACCGTGGCAGATCGCGGCGATTTATCGATGATCGACATCTCACCGATGGTATTTCCCTTGCCCAGTCGGGCGATAACGCGATAAGTCCCGTTGGTCGATGTTTTCAGGACGTCGAGTAAACCGCGGACCACAAAGCACATGAAATCTCCCTTGTCCCCTTCAGCGAAAAGGTGTTCGCCGCGCAGGATCTCCGCATGGTTCATATGGCGGGAAAGGATATCGATCTCATCGGTCCGAAAGGCATCAAACAGGGGCAGGGTCAGGATCAAGTCCCTGGTCTTTTCCTCGTTTTCCGTGAGTTCTTGATCAGGTGCAACAGGTATTTTTTTCATGCCAGCGGCAACCAGACGGCGTTATCAGCCGGCAACGGGTCGGGAGGCGGCCTTTGATGGCCTTTTTGCCGGTGTTGAGTATGATTTCTTAATCAGCCTACCATAGGTGAACCCTGAAAAACAAGGAGCTTTCCTTTGCAGTGTCATTTTATTGACAATAGACAGGCGTTCCGCAATGCCAGCCGCCAATGGCTGCGGCCATCTTTTGCCTTGCTCGTCCTCATCTTGCTGGCAACCATCCTCGCAGGATCGTTGCGGGACCTTTCAGCGCAAACCTGGGAGGCGAGAGTGGTGAGAGTAGCTGACGGTGATTCCCTTGAAGTGCAAAGAGGATCGCAGCGGTACAGGATCCGGCTTTTTGGCATCGACTGTCCCGAATATGGACAACCTTGCGGAAAAGAGGCGGGCCATTTCACCAGAACCATGGTGATGGGGAAGACCGTAACCTTGAAAACCATGGATAAAGACCGCTACGGCCGCATTGTTGCCCTGGTCTGGAGTGGCGACCGCCTGGTCAACCGGGAATTGGTGAGGAGGGGCTGGGCATGGGTCTATCCAAAGTACTGTCTGGCTCAGCCTTTGTGTACGGAACTGAAAACTTTGGAGCGGAGCGCGAGAATGCAGAGGACAGGTTTGTGGGAGGAGCGGAACCCTTTACCCCCTTGGCAATGGAAAAGGCTTCAGCGGTAACCGCTCTGCAAATGACCGCTACCCTGGATCCGTGAGCGTCCGTCACGGATTCAGGGGGACTCCATCTCCTGGATTCGTGAGCGTTCGACCGAGCGATCCGGGGCCAGCCCTTCAATCCAGGGGTCGTTGGTGTACCCCAGCGCATCCCAGGGTAACCGGCCTGATTTACCGTGGCAGTCCATGCAACCCAGGGCCTGGGCAGTGGGTGCAACCCCATGATTCAGCCGGCGGAACGAGGCGGTGGTGGTGAACCCGAGGGAACCGCTGAAGGGCAGGCGCAAATTGTTCATGCCTTCGGCGGCGATTTGATCCCAACCTGCATCACTGAAAAAGGTGGGGACCGCCCGTGTCAGGGCCGGGGAGATAAGATAGCGATACCTGGCATCGTAGAGTTGGGTGCCAAACAACACCGCAAAAGGGTGGATCCGTGCTGCCTGGTCACGGGGTGACGGTGAAAGGAGGGAGGTGAGTGTCTCCGGTTGAATCCGTCCCCCCCGCTCATATATCTGATCACCTCCGTTGTCCCAGAGATAGGTCGGCAGCAGGTTGCTTGCCATGGTCAGGCCTTCCGCGGTTTGAAAAGGGGTTGGCTGCTGCGTGTACTGATCCACGGTGGTGCCCGACCCCATGAGCCAGTTCCAGTGGATCAGGGCAGGGGTTGTCCTGCCATGCACGGGAATGTGGCAGGTTTGACAGGCGATGGTTGTCGCATGTCTGTTGAGTTGCTCCCGAGCGTGGGGGGTGCTGGAATGGCAGGCGATACAGCCGGTTTTTTTCGGATCAGCTTCGTCAAGGGTGAGCTGACGTTGCAGGACATGTCGTCCTTGACCGGGATGACACTGCTGACAGGAGAGGGCCGCACCGCTATGGTGGAGATGGACATCCGTATCAAAACCACCATGGCCCTGCAAGCCGGTAAGACCACATTCCCTGCCGTGGCAGGTCAGGCAGTTGGTGGGTCTGGGCGGGCCGACCTTGGCGGCAATCCGGGCGAGGTCGACGGAGTCGACCGGTGCGCCCAGTTCCCGCCGGTAGGTGCCGGTGGTATCATGACAGACAAGGCAGTCAATATCAGCGGCCGCACTTGGGTCATGACGACCGCTGAGCAGGTTTGTGCTGATGTGACAGGTCATGCACCGGGATGGATTGGCGGTCACACTCACAGCGAAAAAGGTCAAGCCGGTTTTTTTTGCAAAAGTTCTCTGTTCAGCGCCAATGATCCGGGAACGTTCCCAGGTCCAGTGGCTTGACTGCAGAATATCCTCGCCCTGGCCGGCGTGGCAGCTCAGGCATTGCTTGGTGACGGCGCGCGCATCGGCAAAGGGGCCGGTGAGGGACTGGTGATTACCCAGGGCATGGAGGGGGCAGACAAATCCCGCCAGAATGAAAAGCAGGGCTGTAAGAAGCCGGGCAGGGTGAAGCAGCTGCATATGATCACCTTGAGAAGTGCTGGTGCATGGTTCCAGCCTGGAACCGTGAATGGTCGCCCGTGGGTTACCTTCGTTGTCCGTGGCTGTTCGATACAAAAATACTGTATCGGACGTTTACAGGCAATGAAGATGGTGTGTGCACGGATACCCCGAAGGGTGGCGGATGAAAGGTACTGCCCAGGATGCCGCCGCAATTATAATCTGAGGACAGCAAAATAAAAACCGAACAAGCGTCCATCCGTCACAAGGTCCAGGCTTTGACTGTGACCGTCGTTCTCTCACCTCCGCTGGTCAATTTCGTTGGCCGTGCCGATAAGCTCCCGGATCTCCTCACGGGAAAGGATTTCACGTTCCAACAGGGCAACAGTTATTTTTTCCAGCTGTGAACGGTGTTTCTCCAGGATAACCTTGGCGGTCTCGTACGCCGAAACCACCAGTTCTTTGACTTCGGTATCGATGAGGATCGCGGTCTGCTCGCTGATAATCTCGGCTGGTCGGCTGCTCATGGGATGCGTTGCTCTGAAAGCCAGTGGTCCCACGGCTTTGCTCATGCCCCACTCGCAGACCATTTTTCGCGCTAACTCCGATACCCGTTCAATATCGTTACCCGCGCCGGTGGTCATCTGGTTGAAAACAATTTCCTCGGCGACTCTGCCCCCCAACAGTGTGCACAGGTTATTGAACAGATAGGTCCGATCATGGGAATTGCGCTCTTCTTCCGGGAGCTGCATCGTGAGGCCCAGAGCCCGCCCGCGGGGAATGATGGTGACTTTATGGACAGGGTCAGCGCCCGGCAGCATCCAGGCTACCAGGGCATGGCCGGCTTCGTGGTAGGCTGTGATCTTTTTTTCCCGGTCGGTGATGATCAGGCTACGTCGCTCGGCGCCCATCAGCACCTTGTCTTTGGCTGACTCCAGGATATCCATGGTAATCACTTCGGCGTTTTTCCTGGTCATCAGCAGCGCGGCTTCATTGACCATGCTGGCAAGTTGCGCACCGGAGAATCCGGGTGTTCCCTTGGCGATGACCTGCCAGTCAATATCTTCTGCAGTTTTGGTATTCCGCGCATGAACCTTGAGGATTTTTTCCCGGCCACCGACATCGGGCAGAGGGACCATGACCTGACGATCGAAACGGCCTGGACGCAGCAGGGCCGGATCAAGGATGTCCTGACGGTTGGTGGCGGCAATGATAATGACATGATCATTGGCTTCAAAACCATCCATCTCCACCAGTAACTGATTGAGCGTCTGTTCACGCTCATCGTTTCCCCCCGCGCCGGTACCTGAGCTGCGATGACGGCCGACGGCATCAATTTCATCGATGAAGATGATACAAGGGGCCTTCTTTTTCCCTTCAGTGAACAAGTCCCGGACTCGTGAAGCACCGATGCCAACGTACATTTCCACAAAATTTGAGCCACTGATGGAGAAAAAAGGGACCCCGGCCTCACCGGCAATGGCTTTGGCAAGCAAGGTTTTACCGGTACCTGGCTCGCCATAAAGGAGAACACCGGTGGGAATACGGGCCCCGGCGGCAACAAATTTTTCGGGTTTTTTGAGAAAATCGACCAGCTCGGCAACTTCTTCCTTGGCCTCGTCAATGCCGGCGACATCGTCTAGTTTTATTTTCGATTCCTCCGGATTGATAAGGCGAGCTTTGCTTTTGCCAAAGGCCATAACCCGGCCACCACCACCCCGGCTGCTTCCTTTTTGAAAAAAGAAAAACCAGAGAAAAAGCAAAAGCAGAATCGGCACCCAGATAAGCAGGGTGGGCAGGTACCAGGGAGGCTGAGAGGTCTGTTCGGCAGTGACGGCTACATTTTTGGCAAGAAGACGCTCGAGGGCTGCATGGGCCGGTGGGACAATGGTTGTATACTGGGTGCCGTCAGCAGTTCTCCAGAAGACGGCATCGTCGATCACGGTTACCCTGGAGAGAACACCGCTTTCGACCCTGTCGAGGAATTCAGTATAGGGAACAGCAATATGTTTTTCCGGGGTTTTTTTGAAGTAATTAAAGGCAAGGAGAGCGATGAGGGCAATAATCAGCCAAATGGAGAGATTTTTATAAAACTGCTGCACGGGGTGCTCCTGATAAGAGAAAAACTGGTTCTGTGTTGATCGTTTTGTAATGCCGGGTGAGCGGCCCACCTGGCGTATGCGAAGGAGGGCCGTTATCCCGCACAGTTGGCCAAGGAACGATAGGAGTCCAGGAAGCTGGAACCTGGCCGGCAGAACCAGGCCGCATGCCTTCATTGAGCTACCATAAAAACCGTCAAAGGTAAAGATGGACGAATCTTGGGGATGGCGAGAAAGAAACCTCTTCAGGGCCGCCACCCTGAAGAGGTATGCAGGAAGATTGCTCGTTATCTGAATGGAGCGACTACCTGCTTGAGTACTTGCGTTATTCGTGCCATTTTTGTTGACCAGGTTATTTTTTTAACATATTGACCCATGGTTTTTTTTGATGACAGCGGGAAAATATTTCAAAAGGATTGTTGAGAAAAATCCTGTCAACAGGAGCAAATGTCGCCTGATTTAAAAAGATACTGGCTCATTTTGATCGAACGGTGTAAGAGTTTGTTCCGTGAAATCTGTCCTGTTTTTTTTGGGATGTTTTTTCGTATCTCTATGTAAATTAATCTTTTTTTCAGCAACTGAAGTGCAAGTAAACGGGAATTAATAATTTCCACCAATATTTTATTATCTAATTGGGATAATAATGATCATCTAGTTTGTAATATTTTTGTCAATTAGTATTGATATTTTCTTGACGTGATTGTGGATGCCGGTTAAAAATGCAACATAATGAACGTGTGGCTACGTTCGGGTCCGGGCTGGCCGGCCATCGATATCCGGACCATAACGAAAAAGGAGGTGCAGAAAAGTCGAACAACCGGGTTTTTATCCGCCAATAAAACCCGGTGGAAGAGAACTATCCGGGGGACCGGAGTAAGGAGAGTCTATGGAAGCTATACTGTTTTTCGTTATCTGGCTGGGTGGCGCTGTTCTCCATACGCTGTTCGATCTGAGGATCAAACCGGTCCTTCAGGCCGTCAGGGAAGAAAGCGATTTGCCCTAACTACATTATTGTATCTGTCGCAACTACTACAAATCAGCAGAGGGTGAACGTAACGGAACACCCCCAATTTGATATGGAGGAACAAGTGCCATGCAAAATATATTGACTAAGGTTCTGCCCCAGGAAGGAGGGCTCGAAGGAAGCACGTCCCGTGCGTATAACGGAGTCATTATTTTTTTAGGAGCCTTTACCCTGATCGGGGTCGCTTTCGGTCTGCACGCCATGATTGTCGGCTTTCATCAGGTCTACGGGGTGACCCGTGAGGTGCCGTGGGGACTGGCGCTGGCTGGTTATGTCTTTTTTGTCGTGACTTCAACGGGCCTGTGTCTGATTTCATCCATAGGGCACGTCTTTGGCTTCCAGGCCTTCAAACCCATTGCCAAACGCTCGGTGTATCTGGCAATTGCCACCATAGTTGCCGGTTTTCTCGTCATTGCCTTTGAAATTGAAAATCCCTGGCGAATGGCTGTCTATAATATCACCTCGCCGAACCTGCTGTCGAGTATCTGGTGGATGGGGACTCTCTACGGGGCGTATCTCTTTTTCATGCTGATCGAGTTTGCTCTTCTCCAGGTCAATCGGCACAGAATTGCCGGGATGTTCGGGCTGCTTGGTGTTATTGCCGGTGTTGCCGCCCACTCTAATCTCGGCGCGGTCTTCGGGTTGCTCAGTGCCCGTGAATTCTGGCACGGACCCTTCATGCCCATCTATTTCATCACTTCGGCAATGATGTCAGGCTGTGCCGCGGTTATATTCTTTCACTGGCTGGGATATAAGATCAACGGCTGGAAAATGAGTGAGGAGTTGGAGCATTCTCTTCGTTGCGTAGCCAAGCTTGGTGCCCTGATGTACGTTGTGATCATGTTCTTCACCACCTGGAAGTTTATCTCCGGTGTGTACGGACAGATTCCCGGAAAATATGAAGCTATCATGGCCTTGGTCAGCGGTCCGTATTCCATGAAATTCTGGATTGGTGAAGTCGCCATGGGTCTTGTAATTCCCTTTATCATTATCCTTGCGGTCAGAGCCAGGAACCTGACCGCGATGGCCTTCGGTTCTCTGTTGAGTATCATCGGTATCTTTGTCATGCGCTATAATCTGGTTGTCGTCGGTCTGGTTATCCCTGGATATCATGAGTTCGGCATCGTCGGCCTGCCCCATATTCTGCCGTATACGCCAACGCTGCATGAATGGATGGTCACTCTGGCCGGGTTCTCCTTCTGCGGGGTTCTGTTCATGTTGGGAGAACGATTGTTCCGCGGCCATCTGTCCGAAGATCACTGAGGAAAACCGTGCGATCCGGCAGGGGACAATTGGAAAACCCAATTGTCTCCTTTCCGGATGGCCGGTTCCGCAAGGAGACCGGTATGGCGAGAAAAAAGACTGAAATACAGGCAATTCGATCAGATGTTCCTATTTATCCGATTGGAGTTGCCGCAAAACTGTTGAATGTACACCCGAGAACATTACGGATTTATGAAAAAGAGGGGCTGGTGCAACCGACCCTGGTTGGGAATCGGCGGATGTTTTCCGCCGATGATATTCAGTGGATAACCTGCCTGCGCACTTTTATTCACGAGGAAGGAATCAGTATTCCCGGTTTGAAAAAGTTGCTGGAATACGTTCCTTGCTGGGAAGTTTCAGATTGTCCGCCGGAGATTCATCAGAATTGTGGAGGTCGTGTGGATCGAGCTGTTCCCAAAACACTGCACCAGGTAGGTGATGCCGTCGCCAAGGCGGAAGCGAAAGAAAGCGACACCTTGAAAAGAACAGCAACCGGGCAAAAAAAAAAGCACAAATCATCGGGTTGATGCCCTATATCGAAACACGAAGGCTGGCGGTTATCGGCCTGTAAAGTTTTTCTCCATGGATAATTGGCGTGTCGGTGGTCGGTACAAAAACATCAGGAACCACTCGCTAACGGCGGCGCAATGAGAGGAATTATGCAGCCGGAAAGCTGTCAACCCGAGAGGATAAAACTTCTTGGGTTTTTGCTCAAAAGTTGCCCATTGAGTGAAAATTATCGTGAAGCGATCAACGTAAAGGTTTTTTAAAAAGCGTATCGGACTGGATCCGATACGCTTTTTTTTTCAGCGAGGCAACTGCAAGACTGTATCCTGGATCCGTGAGCGTTTGTCCGCGCGTCATCTTTATTGTCTGTGATCCTTTGATTAAGGGACACTTTATCGGACGGTTACGGGTAATGAAAATGGGGTGAGAACGGATGCCCCGAAGGGCAGCTGGTGCAAGGTATCGTCAAGGATTTCGCTGCAATTATAATATGATTACAGCAAGATATATCCAAAGAAAGCCTCCAGCCATCATGGATTCAGGTCCGTGTCCTCGGGCAGGTTGTCCAATGGATTGGCAATCTCATACCGTTCAATTTTTCGTCGCAGGGTGTCTTTGGAAATCCCCAACTCCCGGCAGGTGATCATTTTTTTCCATCGATTTCGCTCAAGGCTGATTTTGATTGCTTCTTTCTCTATCTCTTCAAGTGTTTGCGGTTTTGAGCTGTCCGTTGCCGTTTGTTTCTGCTCAATGATCTCGGTGGCAAAAGGCTCCGGCAGGTGGTTAGGCTGGATATATCCACCGTCGCAAAGGATAAAAGAGTATTCAACGATATTTTCCAGTTCCCTGATGTTTCCGGGGTATTCGTAGCGCATTAAGGTGGCCAGAGCTCCGCTGGAGATGCCGACGATATCTTTGCCTTGTTGCGCACTGTATTTCTTGATGAAATGTTCGACGAGCAAGGGGATGTCCTCTTTGCGCTCTCGTAGAGGGGGGAGGCTGATTTTGACGACGTTGAGCCGGTAGAAAAGGTCCTCCCGGAATAATCCTTCCCGCACCAGGGTCGGCAGGTCCCGGTTGGTGGCGGTGATGATACGGACATCGGCCTTGACCGGGGTGTTGGAACCCAGAGGTTCGTAGACCTTTTCCTGGAGAACGCGCAGCAGCTTGACCTGAACGTTGCCGGGTAGATCACCGATTTCGTCCAGAAAAAGTGTACCACCTTCGGCAGCGGCAAATCGACCGATTTTGTCCTTGCGGGCATCGGTGAATGCTCCAGCCTTGTAACCGAATAACTCTGATTCCAGCAAGGTTTCCGGTAAAGCGGCGCAGTTGACGATGATAAATGGTTTCTCGCGTCGCTCGCCGGAATTGTACAGCGCCCGGGCGATCAGTTCCTTTCCGGTGCCACTTTCGCCGAGGATCAGGACCGTGCTTGGGCTACGGGCTATATCCGGAAGAATAGCGAACAGCCTCTGCATGGCAGTCGATTTGGAAATAATGGCGTCGTCAAAGGTGTATTTCTGGTTCAATTGCTGCCGCAGGGTGTTGATTGCGGTCAGGTCACGAAAAGTCTCTACGCCGCCGATGATATTGCCCTCATGGTCAGTCAGGGGTGCGGCGCTGATGCTGATGGGGATTTTTTCTCCGCGGTTGTTGCGGATGGTGATGGAACGACTGGCCACCGGGGTTCCGGTATAGAGGCTTTCAGCAATCGCACAGTTCTTGCCGCAGATGGAAGAGTGGAAAATATCAGCACAGGACATGCCCATGGCGTCTTCACGGGACCAGCCGGTAATGTCCTCCGCAGCTTTGTTGAAGGAGGTGATGTTCCAGTTGCGGTCGACAGTGAAAACACCATCGGCAATGGAGTCGAGGATCATGGTTTCACGGACGGATAGGGTGTTGTCGCGGAATGTTTCGATGCCGCCGACAATATGACCGAAATCATCAAAAAGAGGGGCGGAGCTGACGGTAACCGGGATGGAGATGCCCACCTTGTTCTTGATAAAAATGGCACGATCGATAAAAGGGGCTTTGCATGCAATGGCTTTTTGCAGCAGGCAATTGTCGCCGCAGACGCTGGAATGAAAAATTTCGTTGCACGGTTTGCCGATAACCTCTTCCTTTTTCCAGCCGGTGATCCTTTCGGCGGCCGGATTAAAGGAGGTGATGATTCTGTTGTGGTCGATGGTGAAAACACCATCGGCTACCGAGGCCAGGATCAATTCGTTGCTGAGGGCATCGGAGCAATCGTGGAAACTCTGCACCCCTCCTATGACCTTACCGTTGAAGTCGTATAAAGGGGAGGATGTCAGAGAGAGGGTAACAGCGCTACCGTCCCTGTGGGCCATGAAGACATTCTGAGGGGGTATATGTTGAGCCTGTTCAATGGATAGTTTGATCTGGCAATTGTTTTCACAGAGTTCTGGCGGAAAAATTTCCTGGCAATTCTTACCCAGCACTTCGGAGCGTGTCCAACCGGTGATTTGCTCCGCGGCATGGTTGAACGAGATGATCTCCAAGGCACAGTTGACGGTCAGTACTCCTATGGAGAGAGAATCCAGCAGGACCTGATTCAGGAGGCATTGCTTGCCGCTGCCAATGGCTAAAAGTGTTCCGGCTGTCGCTCCCTCCTGGTCGCGAAGCCCTTGAAGGGTTACCGGGATTCTGAGGAGCTGGCCATTTTGTTCCAGATCAATGATCAGGTGTTGTTGCAATTTTTCCAGGTCGCGCAGAGTCGACAGTTCGGCCAGGGGGGGTACACTCCCTTTGCGGGTAAAAAGTTCCTGTGCCGACTTTCCGAATAGCTTTTCCGGAACCTGACCTGTAAGGGTCTCAATGTGACCGCCGACAGCTTTGATCCGATCCGACCCGTCAAACAACAGGAACGCAATCCCCTCCAGATCGGTTGGTATTTGTTTAGATGTTGGTTGTTTCATATGAGAGTATCGCTCAAGGCTGATTTTTTTCTTATTGCAAGGAATTACTCACCAGCATTCCATGTCCTCAATCCGTGACGGCTGGACGCTTGTTTTGGATATATTTTGCTGTAATGATTTTACCATATCTTTCTCCATCCGCCCTTCGGGGTATCCGTCCGCACGCCATCCTCATTGCCCGTAACCGTCCGATAAGGTCTGCATTAATCGAAGGATCGCAGACAATAAAGCTGACGCACGGACGAACACTCACGGATCCAGGCATGCAGGGAGTAACGTACCCGTTTATAGGGTGCAAGTAAATAACTGCATGACCTGGCAATCAGGCCTGTTTGCCATAGTTTCCTGTGCGGATAAGCAGGCTGAAAGTTATAGTGATACTCTGCACAGCAGCGGGATCGTCGGCAGATAGGGTGCTCGGTAAAGGTTACCAATAATTAAGCCTCGCCTGTGGTTAGGTCAAATAATGGGCAGTCTGTTCGGGCCTCGAAGAGGCTTTGGTCAAGACCCTGAATCCGTGACGGCTGGACTCTTGTTTCGAAGATATCTTGCTGTTATCTGGTTGTAATTGCAGAGGAAACCTTGATGGTAACCTTCACCTGCCGCCCTTCGGGGCGTCCGTTCGCACGCCATCTTTATTACCCGTAACCGTCCGATAAAGTGTACTTTAATCGAACGGTCACAGACAATAAAGCTGACGCACGGACGAACGCTCACGGATCCAGGAAGACTTCAGACAACGGGGACAATGTCGTTTTCTTGTACCGGATAAGGCGGGTACGGGGATTGCCCGGAATTGAAATGGATTGTTTGCATTGCCAAGGCATCGGAAAGGACACCGCGCAACCGATGGCACCATGCCGGACCTGGTAGTTAAAAGAAAAATTTCAGCCCCCAGCTCTGTAACCATGGTTTTGAAAACTTGCTCTTTACGTGGATTTAAGGTATGTTTATTGTTGTTTTTATTAAATGAGCAGCCATTCATTCTTCTGGAATGTTTTCTGTCGCCATAACAGCACATTGTAGCACAGCGTGCCGATGTTGTTTTCGTAACTTTTTATATTCTGAGGGTTTGGGATGAAAATCAAAGATCTGGAAAAATTACCAAACGAAGGTGTGGATCATCTGCCTTCGTTTGAACGGCGGACTTTCCTTCGTGCCGGTCTAGTCATTACCGGACTGTTCATGGGAGGGACAGTACTGTCATTAACCTCCGTTCGCAATGCCGAAAGCGCTGTGGGCACTATGCCGGGGGGCCAGGCATTCCCCTACAGCCCTCATTACAGCATGGTTATGATACAGAATCACTGTATCGGCTGTGAATTATGCATGGATGCCTGTGTGCGAACCAACCACGTCCCTGATTACGGATGGAGGACAATTATTCTCGAGCGGGCCCGCCCCATTGGTCGCGGTGCCACTGAGCGTATTTTCATGCCCATACTCTGTAACCAGTGCAATCAACCGCCCTGTGTCCGAGTCTGCCCCACTGTCGCGACCTACAAGGATTCTACCCATGGTATCGTCGTCATGGAGAACAGGAAGTGTATAGGTTGTAAGACCTGTATGGCCGCCTGTCCGTACAATGCCCGCTATTTCAACGAAAAGGTCAGGGCTGTTGATAAATGTGACTTCTGTTATGAAAGCCGACTCTCCAAAGGTATGACCACAACTGCCTGCTCTGAAGCCTGTCCGGCTGATGTGAGAATTTTCGGTGATCTCAGCGACTCCAGAAGCAGAGTGTACCGTCTGGTGCATCAACCAGAAACAACCTTGTGGGTCTTACGTCCAGAAACCGGTGCCCTGCCGAACGTCTATTACATGAATGCCTAATCACCAGAGGAAGGGAAATATGAAAGGTATAGGAAAAACAGTAGCACTCATTGGGGTTGTGTTAGCCGTGGGCGGTTTTTTGGTGGCCGAAATTCGCGCTACCGCACCGGCCGCGCCCGCTGAGGCTGTTACGGATTTTGAGTATGAATCCTTTGGGGATACCCATGTTATAGCCGTGGAACCGATGCGTGCCATGTTCAGCCACAATTCCCATGTGATCACCATAGGACTGAGCTGCGACACTTGTCATCCCGATCTCTTTGACCGTCAACAAGGAGCAGCTAGAGCCAGTGGAGATTACAACCATGACTCTTTTGAAGCCGGCCTGTATTGTGGCGCGTGTCACGATGGTTTCATGGCCTTTGATACCACCAGTCCGCAAAGCTGTAAAACCTGTCATGGCAGCGATATGATCGAGCCGGAAACAATCGTTTTCACCATACCGGTTAAAGCTGTTATTTTCGAGCACAAGGAGCATGTCGATATGGGATTAAGCTGTGCAAGTTGCCACGATGAAGCCTTTGAAATGCGAGTAGGGGCGGCGGAAGAGCATCCGGAAAAATTCATTATGGAGGCCCTCTATGCGGGTCAGTACTGTGGTATTTGTCACAACGGCACCGATGCTTTTGCCTCCGACACTCGATGTACGACCTGTCACATCGGTGTGCAGGGACTTGAACGTATGTTTGCCGGCTCGTCAGAAGCTGATTAGCGAAGATACAGCATAACGTATCCGGTTTTTTCTTCCTGGGGCAAGGGTCAGCGATCCTTGCCCCAGAACTTTTTTTTCGCAACCGATCACGAGGTCTGTTACGGCGTGCTGTATCACTCTCCCTTATTGTAGGCGGTCACAGCTGACCCAGGCTTGCGCAGACGCGGTTGCCCGCAATAACCAAACAACCCCCCTCTTCTTGCAGGTGGCCGCGTCAATGCAAAGATGGGCTGCATGTAATCGTTTTCCTTTCCACCTTCGCTTCAACTTCTCCTGCATGAACATATTACCGTTGATTGTCAAAGAAATGATCACGGAAATGTGAACAAATCTCTTGCCAGAACTTTCGCGGGGGTGACTCCCGTGTCTGCCCTTTTGCTATACTTCCAAAAGGTGGGCAAAACCTCTACCCTGCCGTACGGCTTGCTGGATACACCTTGAAAAGTTAGCGAATGGTTACCAAGAATATCAGGCGAAAAGCCAACCTCTTGTGCCCGTGAACGGGTATATGCAAGATAGTTTTTCCCCATAAACATTCTTGCCAGATTTGAGACGCATTGGCGAATGTGAAGACTTGCAAGAGGTGTATCGTTGCGGGGATTGCACCTGGCAACTCAACAAAGTGTCAGGGGGTATACAGCCGTTTCTGGATCGGTACTGGATAACAGGGACTTGATCGATGCGAAGTGAATGGGGTGGTGTAGATGATAGGCCGGTGAATGATACCTGAATCCGTCATGGCTGGGCTCTTGTTTTGGATATATCCTGCTGTAATCATCTTATGATCGCAGCGGAATCCTTGACAATAACCTGCACCAGCCGCCCTTCGGGGCATCCGTCCACGCGCCATCTTCACTGCCCGTACTCGTCTGATAAAGTCTACTTTAATCGAACGGTTACAAACAATTAAGCTGGCGCACGGACGAACGTTCACGGATTCAGGTAAGAATGAGACAGTAACCAGTTGGTGTCAAACCTGAGCCCTTGAACCGGGGATTGGT
The DNA here is from genome assembly GCF_016918545.1 of Desulfobulbus alkaliphilus. GTDB lineage: Bacteria > Desulfobacterota > Desulfobulbia > Desulfobulbales > Desulfobulbaceae > Desulfobulbus > Desulfobulbus alkaliphilus. The sequence continues at coordinate 85,609 of NZ_JAFFQC010000016.1, forward strand.
ATATGCAAAGGCTCAGGTGATTCAGGACAGATGCATGTCCATAGGCAGGATCAACTGACGCGCAGGTTGGAATGGTCAAGGGAATACATTTTCTTGAACAGTATTTCTCCAAAAATAAACGCTGCCAGGAAGAAGAATATGGCCCCAACAGAAATCATGATTTCGTGCAAGCTGGGGCTGTAGGAGTAATACTGCGGGAGACCCACAACATGGTAGTTTTGAAAGTGGGGGATAAGTTGGCCGACAATAACTAAATGGTAAAATAAGACAAAGACACCTATTAAACAGGAAAAGCTGGCAACAGCCAGGGCGAACAGGTTTTTTCCTTTGGTGATAATTATAAGAAAAAGCGGAACAATAACAGCAAGGCCAACTTCCCCAATCCAGAAATTCTGAGCAAAATAGCCTTTAACCAGGAGAGCCATTGCTTCCGGGTTGTTGGTGAACTGAGGGAAAAATCCACCCATGGCTTTAACGACGGTAAAATAGAGAATTGCCAGGAGCAATACAAAAAAAAGCCTTCCAGTCGCCTGTAAAGCCGCTTCTTCATGACTGAGCAGTTTCTGTTTGTTGAATATTGAACTGAACCAATTCAGCAACAGGATCGCAGCGCAACCGGTCAGTACAGAGAGAGACAGGAAATAGAGCGGCATGTAATTTTCACTCCAGAATCCCCTGGACCCAAGTATTGCCATGTCGGTATTCATATTGAGATTGCCCACGGTGACCGCTACAAAAGCGACAGCGGCAAAGGCCATGGCGCTCTTGTTTCTTCCTATCAACAGCAACAGAAAATTACAGACCATGAGCACCATAAAGAAACTGTAAATTGTGGTCTTCCACCAGATGTTTGAAAAAGGTTGCGGCGAGAATAAAGCGAAGAAGGCAACACGCCATGGACTTTCAAGCTCAAGTGTGATGCTCAGAAGCCCTGCGGCCATTGAGATAATGGAAAGAAAGACTGCGCGGGTGACCAGCGGCTGGAGCGTTTTAACACCAAAGACCTGGCCTAAGGTTGAAATGATACATAGTCCGGTGGACATGCAGGCAAAAAAGACATAAGGGGTGATAAGAAGTCCCCAGGGTACCTCTCTTGTGGTACCGAAAGTAGTGGAATGTCCTACCAGCATGGTGTGGAGACCGAAGGAGAGGCCAATTCCGCAGATGAGTGTGAGCAACACAAAAATGAGTATCTGGTTCATGGACGGTGAGGGAAGTGCGGTTGTTTTGATGTACAAATTCATGTCTTTTCCTTTTCGTTCATCTTAATTTGATTTGTTGCTTGCGCATTTTTGACTTCAGGCAACCGTTCTCCATCTCTCCATCTATTGACAATCAAGATGCCGGGCACATGATGACTGTAACCCGATAGCCTGCTTATCCGTAGATGAAGCGCTGGTAAACAGCTCCAGTTTCCAGGTTTCCAGGTCAGAGGCGACCTTTAATTAAAAACCGATACATCATCTTTGAATGCAGTGACAATTGTTTCTGTATTCTCTTATTTCTTTCTGATATTTTGCAAAATTCACCACAATAGAATATAGAATTTAAAAAAAATATGCAGATTGATCAGATTATTTTTTTATTGTATTCCCTTGCGCAAGATCATTGCGCATTTCTCTCCATGATCAATTATTTTGCTGAGTATTTGCTTTTGATCGTTGTCGATATTCCTTTCATCAAAGGAATCATTTAGCAATTGTGAATAATTTATAATTCCGTTCAGTCGGTTTGTAGCTTCATTGATAATTGTTGAGAATTCAGCTTCCCGTCTTCTATAGGCCAAGTTATCAGAATTTTTTCGAGATGGTTGCTGCAGTAAAATATTAAAAGAGCTTGTCAAAGTCTGAATTTCCCAGATTTTCAAGCTAGACTTGCCAAGGTGAAGAGGTTTATTTTCTTTTAGAGCCAGTTCTGCCTGTTCAGCAATAATTTTGACAGGTTTTACAGCTCTCGAATAGAAAATGATAAGACTGTAAATAGTTAAAGTGATAATCATACCCATGACAATCAGGGCATTTTTCTGGTAATTCATGACCCTGTTTCTCATTTCATTAACAACAATGCGGTCAAATTGCAGAAATTGTTTGTTTATATGTCGAAGCTGCCCCATTATTCTCAGGATTAACTCATCACTCTCGGTGTTTTCGGCCAGATTCCTCAAGTTGACAACAACCAGCCCAAGGTCAAGCTCCTGCAGGAAAGAGAGCTTGAACTGGGTGGGGATCAAGGGGTTATCAATCAAGGCGACATACCTGCTATGCAGTTGCTCAAGCTCTTTCGCTGCCCCCAAAAGCTGCGATCTATTGCGGGATAAAAGCCCTTCTGTTGCTTGATCTTGTATGGTTGTATAGAGAAAAATTGTGCTTTCACTTTCTTGAACAATGGAGCTGTAATCCTGGGCCAGATTGTTGTGGCGAAGACCGATAAATATCAATACTGCCAATAAAAAGGCGGTGCCTGAAAAGGTGACAACACTCAACCTACGCAGTGATCTCATTGACCACCTCGTCTATCAATGACTGACCAACGCTGCAGTTTTCTTTAAAACCGCAGTTGCTGCAGTCATGTTCAGGTTGTTTTCTGGCAGCCCGCTCTTTGGTAATACTGCATTCAACGATGATATCGAACTCCTCTCTATCCAGGGTTTCTACCTGGAGAAGTATTTCCGCCAGGTTTTCGAGAAGAGTCTTCTGTTGATTAAGAATCAGAACTGCTTCGTCGTAACAGCTGGAGAGAAGCGCATTGACCTCCCGGTCAATGATTCTTGCGGTTTCATTCCCCATTGGTAAACGCCCCCCCGGGCCGCCGAGAAAACCGCCATTGGCGACCAAGAAGACCTGAGGCCCGAAGGTTTCACTCATCCCCCACTTGCAGATCATGTTTGTTGCAATCTGGGTAGCGGTGAAAAGATCCCCCTGGGCACCAGTTGTTTGCTGTTTGAACATCATCTCCTCGGCAGCTCTGCCACCCATCAGGACGATGATTTTACTGCGCAGGTATTCCTTTGAATATGCAGGATGATCACTGATCGGTAACTGTTGTGTCTGACCCAGTGCCATACCCCGTGGGACGATGGTAATCTTATGCAATGGATCGGAGTGTGGAAGGCAGTTCGCTAAAATCCCATGACCGGATTCATGGTAGGCGAGAATTCTTCGTTCTTTCTCGCTCATGATCATGCCTTTACGTTCAATACCCATCAGGATGCGATCGCGGGCTTTTTCAAAATCTTCATTAAGGATCAGCTCTCTTCCGTTTCTGGCTGCCATTAAAGCTGCTTCATTGACCAGATTTGCCAGTTCGGCACCTGTAAATCCGGGTGTCGATTTGGCCAGGTCGCCAAATTCTACTTCCGGGTGCAGGGCAACTTTTCGACCGTGAACCTCAAGAATTTTTTTCCTGCCTTTGAGGTCCGGGGGGAGGATGTTTATCTGCCGGTCGAATCGACCAGGTCGTTTCAAAGCCGGATCGAGAATGTCGGACCTGTTGGTGGCTGCCAGAACGATGATGGTATCTCCGGTGTCAAACCCGTCCATCTCGGATAAAAGTGCGTTCAGGGTCTGTGCCCTTTCCTCCTGACCGCCGGCAGAAGAACCACTGGCTCTGCTCGCGCCGACCGCATCTATCTCATCTATGAAAACGATGCATGGCGAGTTTTTTTTTGCCTCTTTAAATAGATCTCGAACTCTTGATGCGCCTACACCAACAAACATTTCCACAAAATCGGACCCACTAAAGCTGTAAAATGGGACCCCGGCCTCACCAGCGAGCGCTTTGGCCAACAAGGTTTTTCCAGTGCCAGGCGGGCCTTGTAAAAGAATACCCCTCGGAATATTTGCGCCAATTTTTATAAAATTTTCTGGAAATTTAAGAGCAGAGACAATTTCTTCGAGCTCTGTTTTGACCTCAGGTATGCCGGCGATATCCTTGAAGGTCAGGCCGACCTCCTTGCCCTTTTGGCGGACAAGTTTGTCGCTGGCAAAGGTGCTTTCCTGATTCTTTTGTGGTTGTAGAGACCACCAGACCACCATGATGAATATGATCACAAAAATAGAAATAACGGTGACATATATCAGGTTGAATCTGTCTTCTTTGACCACAATGCGAATGTTTTCGTCCTGAATTCTCTCCAGGAAACTATTCACATCGGGGACTGTGGTAAGGAAAGATCGATCATCCCGATCGGTGAAGACAACTCGGTTACCGGTAAATTCAAATTTGACGATCTGATTTTGGTTGAGTCGATCAATGACTTGACTGTAATCTTCACTTGGCAGCCTATGTTCAAGAAACCAGAAAAGAGCCATGAACATACTCAAAACAGTGATTATAAAAAAAATAAATAAATTGCGTACCAGTCGAGCCATTGCATTAAATTCCAGAGATAAAAGGAAACATCTCAGAAAATAAAAATTATAAAATTATTATTGTATACAGTTTTGAATTATTATATAAAATCATAAATAAAAATATAACAATAGCTGAGAATATACTAATCTTCTCAGCTATTGTTAATCCATAATTTTCAGAATAATATTTAATTGACATCTATGTATTGGCCAAAGATGTTATTATAAACCGGTTACAGCTCTGAACCAACCACCAAGAAGTTGCAGAGGACCTCCTGCCTGATACATGGCGCTCACTAAACAAGCCATAACCCATATACCTACAACTCCGGTGAAGGCAACAACGCTGCCAATGACAACTTTATCTACAACTACTTGGGTCGAAACATCTGCACGATTGTCTTCCTGAGTTCTGCTTTGATCACGCTCGGCGACGATTGCTCTATCACTCATGGTCTCTCCTCCTGGGATTCTTAACTGCTTAACTGTTGCTCTTGTTGTTTTGTTTATGTAACTGCATCGCTTTTGTCTCAGGTAAAGCATAATGTGTGCCAGAGAGGAGCATTAAGAGAAATGTAGCTGTAAAAAATAATATAAATGTTTGTTATTGTATAATTTTAATGGTTGAATTTATTTTTAACTTCATAAGTTTTCTTGTCGATACTTTGGAATTGATAAGCAAATGTGTCTCGTTGCTGTCCCATTGAATGTTTTATGTGTCTCTAATATGTCCCGTTTATGTATTGATGGGACACTTTGGAGACACTTTACAGCGTGAACGATTAGGAAATAGGACATGATTTGTCCGTGTGTCAGCTGTGTTGTCTGTGACCTTCGAATAAATAATGAAGACTTTAGCGAACAGGTACGGGTGTTGATTCGCATCCCCAAAGCCGACAATAATCTCAACTACGAGTACCACCGATACGAGTAAGAGAAGCAGCCGGCTGGATTGATCCAGCCGGCTGTAGGGAAGTAGACAGCAGTCTACCGCACCGA
>NZ_JAFFQC010000170.1 GCF_016918545.1 Desulfobulbus alkaliphilus
CTCCAGCTCGTAGATGGCCTCGGGGCCGGTCTTGCACATGTATTCAATCGCTTCCTGGTCACCGATGTAATCGGAGCCCTTGACGGTGTCATACATGTGCCACTGCCAGTTGTCGTCATGGGCATTGCCCAGGGCGACCGTGATCCCGCCCTGGGCGGAAACCGTGTGGGAACGAGTCGGGAAAACCTTGGAAAGCAGTGCGCAGCTCTTGCCGGACTGGGCAATCTGCAGCGCGGCGCGCATGCCGGCACCCCCGGCACCGATCACGACCGCATCAAATTCACGAGTTGGAATAGTCACCTTACACACCCCACAGCACGACGAAACCCGTCATCAGATAGACGAACAGCACCACCACCAGCGCAAACTGCAGCGCACCGCGCAGTCCGACCGGCTTGATATAGTCGGTCAGCAGCTGCCACAGACCGATCCAGGCGTGGATCAGGACGCACAGGAGCGTCAGCAGGGTGAAGAC
>NZ_JAFFQC010000171.1 GCF_016918545.1 Desulfobulbus alkaliphilus
CGGTGATCTTGCCCGGCGACGGCGTGAAGGTCTCCGGGTTCTCTGCGTTGATCCGCACCTCGATGGCGTGGCCCTTGAACTCGATATCGTCCTGGGTGAACGACAGCGGCAGACCGGCGGCGATGCGCACCTGTTCGCGCACCAGATCCACGCCCGTGATCATTTCGGTGACCGGGTGTTCGACCTGCAGGCGGGTGTTCATCTCGATGAAGAAGAACTCGCCGTCCTCCCACAGGAACTCGATGGTGCCGACGCCCAGATAGCCGATGGCGGCGATGGCCTTGTTGACGGTCTCGCCGATCTGCTTGCGACCTTCGGCCGACAGGGCGGGCGAGGGGGCCTCTTCCAGCACCTTCTGGTGACGGCGTTGCAGCGAGCAGTCGCGCTCGCCCAGGTGGACGACATTGCCATGGCTGTCGGCGATGACCTGGATCTCGATGTGGCGCGGCTTCTGGAGGTAGCGCTCCATGTAGAC
>NZ_JAFFQC010000172.1 GCF_016918545.1 Desulfobulbus alkaliphilus
GGCAAGCAGGTGTGTCTTCAGTGGCTACAATGCTACCAAATAAAAAATAAAAATCAAAACATCGTTTTGAAATTTTGATTGGTATATCTACCGCTTTATGTCGACGGAGTTTCATTTTCCTCATCGAGCTCGACGGTCGCGCCAATCTGATGAGCATACGGCGGGGATCGGGATGCCTGGATGAAGGGTAAGCCCCCCTGTTCGAAGGCTCGGAGGACGCTTGGCTTGGGCTGTGGCAAGTGGCCCCTTTACTTTTGATTGTTACTGTATAAAAATACAGTTAACCATCATGGAGACGTATCCTATGCGCCTGGAAATCATCATCGACAGAAAACATCAGATCCCCACTGCGACCATGGAGGCGCTGCGTCAGGAGTTGCTCAAGCAACTGGGCGAGCGATTCCCTGATTTGCATGTGCGGGTCGCCCCTGGCAGCGCCATGGCCTTGACGGTCAGCCGCGCCAGCAAGGAGGAC
>NZ_JAFFQC010000173.1 GCF_016918545.1 Desulfobulbus alkaliphilus
TCTCGATACCCACGGTATCGGACCCGGGGATCGGGGCCTGGATGCGCACGGCAATGGCCTTGAGGGCCAGGGCCAGATCATCGCTGAGATTGGCGATGCGGTTGACGCGGATACCGGGGGCCGGGCGCACCTCGTACATGGTGACCACAGGCCCGGGCGTGATGCGGACAAGCTCGCTCTGGATATCGAAATCCTTCAGGCATTCCATCAAAGCTTTGCCGCGAGCTTCCAGATCCTCGCGGCGGACGCGGGGGGCATCTTTGGAAGGCAGGCTCAACAGATCGAGACTGGGCAAAGGAATGGGAGCACGAGGACGCTTTTCCTGTGCGGCAGGCGTCGTCGGCCGGGAAGCAGGCGCCGCAGGAGCTGCGGGAGTCCCAGCTGCGGCCTTGGGGGCCACAGTACCCTGCTTTGCAGGAACCGCTTCCATCGAGGCGGACGTGGCAGTCTGCTTGTGGCCTTCCTGTGCCGGAGC
>NZ_JAFFQC010000174.1 GCF_016918545.1 Desulfobulbus alkaliphilus
CGGGCAAGTCCACCATGATCCGCTGCATCAACCGGTTGGAGGAGCATCAGAGCGGTGACATCCTGGTCAAGGGCACGGCCCTGACCTCGGATCTCAAGAACATAGAGACGGTGCGCCGCGAGGTGGGCATGGTGTTCCAGCACTTCAACCTCTTCCCCCACCTGACGGTGCTGGAGAACTGCTGCCTGGCCCCCATATGGGTCAAGCAGTTGCCGCGCAAGGAGGCCGAGGAGATCGCCATGACCTTCCTGCGCCGGGTCAGGATCCCGGAGCAGGCCCTCAAGTACCCGGGCCAGCTCTCCGGTGGCCAGCAGCAACGGGTCGCCATCGCCCGCAGTCTCTGCATGAATCCCCAGGTGATGCTGTTTGATGAGCCGACCTCGGCGCTGGATCCCGAGATGGTGCGCGAGGTGCTGGATGTCATGGTGGAGCTGGCCCACGAGGGGATGACCATGCTCTGCGTCACCCACGAGA
>NZ_JAFFQC010000175.1 GCF_016918545.1 Desulfobulbus alkaliphilus
GCTGTCGACCCCGGTCAGTCGATCGGCGCCGGTCGGAGACGTTTTGGTCCGCGTCAGGCCAAAGGTCTCGAACCCATAGGTGCGATACTCGCCGCCCATCTTGAAGGTCAGAGAATCGGACCAGTCGTAGGCCAGTGAGCCGGCGCCGACCTTGTTGTCAAAGTTGCCGCCGGCGTTGCTGCGCGTCGCATTGACCAGGGTGAAGCGTTGACCCGAAGTGACGTCAAAGCCGTAGTTGATGCGCGGCCGGCGATCGTCCTCACGGAAGTCGAAGGTGTAGCCGTTTACGCCCGCGGCCTCGAAGGCATAGGCGACATTGAGCGGCGTGCGGGCTTCGGATCGGTTGGCGCCGACCTTCAGATTGCCATGCAGCCGGTCGCTGAAATCGTGGCGCACGTTTAGCGACGCCTGATAGAAGTTGCTTTCGTTGCGGGTGAAGCCGTTCTCGGCGCGCACCAGCATGTTGTCGAAGAC
>NZ_JAFFQC010000176.1 GCF_016918545.1 Desulfobulbus alkaliphilus
CTCCTATGCGGTGCCGGACGACCTGTTCCCGACCGAGATCGTGGTGACGGATCTGAACGGTAGCGTGGTGCGCACGGTCGCCGACCTGCCGCTGAGGGACGATGTGCCGACCGCCTTCGACGCCGTGGCGCCGGGGCCGCGCGCGGTCGAATGGCGGGCCGATGCGCCGGCGACCCTGACCTGGGTGGAGGCGCTGGACGGCGGGGACATCCGCAAGGCGGCCGAGTTCCGGGACCGGGTCTTCATGCAGGCCGCGCCGTTCACGGCCGAGCCCGTGAAGCTGATCGACCTGAAGGAACGGTTTGGCGGCGTCGTCTGGGGCCGGGACGATCTGGCCATCGTCAACAGCCGCTGGTTCAACACCCGGCATGAGACGCGCTTCGTGGTGGATCCGTCCAACCCCGGCGAGGGCCGGGTGTTGCTGGAGCGGAACTATCAGGCGCGCTACGACAATCCGGGCCAGCCGGTGACCC
>NZ_JAFFQC010000177.1 GCF_016918545.1 Desulfobulbus alkaliphilus
GCGTGCCGGGCAGTCCGGGATCCGCTGGATAGGCACCATTCACGAGGCTACCACCTACGTCTACGACAAGAGCGGCAGCATGAACGCCCAGGACGGCTGCTACGACGACCAGCTCATGAGCTACATGATTGCCCAAGAGATGCGTGCCCGGATGCCGGCCCGCATCGTCAAACCTGAATCCTTCCGCAAACCCAAGCACTGGATGGCCAACTGATGATCAACGCCCAACCCAAGGCCCCTGAAAAAGGCGGCCTCGATACCCCGCGCCTGCTCAAACTGATGAGCGATATCAATGGCCAGCCGGACTGGCGAAGCCTTGCCAATCGAGCCTGCGCTTACTACGACAACGACCAGCTGCCACCTGCAGTGAAAAAGGCACTCGATGAGCGCGGGCAGCCCATCACTATCCACAACCTCATCGCCCCGACTATCGACGGCGTGCTGGGGATGGAGGCCAAGAGCCGTACCGACC
>NZ_JAFFQC010000178.1 GCF_016918545.1 Desulfobulbus alkaliphilus
GTTATATCCTTGCTGAACATGTTGGTAGGAAACCGTAACGAGTGTCGTGAGTTCCAAACACTGAAAGTAATAGCGGCTAGGCTTACCCATCAGCAAGGAGGGATAGTCGGTGACCCAACTATTTTCAGGTACGAAGGTGGTGGAGATTTCTTCCCCCATCTGGTTGAGATAGTAGCCCCGGATGAGCCCTCTGGTGAGAAAACCGATGAGTTGATTGGGCTTACCGGCTTCAATGAAGAAGGTTTTTGGCGCTAGAATACGTTCGGTCAATCCCTGCCGAAAGTACGCCCACTCCTGGGGGGTAATCCGCGGATTAAGCACCTGTATAGCTTGCTGAACTTGGTCAAACGGATTAGTCATAGCTTTCTTGAACACGCTTACAAAGCTAATCAATTGCTCACCCTTGATGGAAAGTCATTCAGTGTTGGTAGCCTACTGCAACTTATAAAATGGATGTGAGAAACCTATCAAA
>NZ_JAFFQC010000179.1 GCF_016918545.1 Desulfobulbus alkaliphilus
GACCGTGTCCACCTGAACATTGTGTTTGCCGTGCCAAGTCAGGGCGCGCATGGGAATTCCTTCCTGGATCAGAAATGACGGTCGGCGCGCGGCGCCGCGTCAGGAGCCTTGGACGTCGAGATTTCGCCCGTCTCCATCAGCTGTTTGAAACGTCGCAGCTCGCGCCGGGCCTGGACCCGGGGCTCGCGCTGCATCACCTTGGCGACCAGTTTGCCGACGGCGCCCGCCGGCGGATCGTAGCTGATCAGAACACGGACCTCGGTGCCTCGGCCGAAGGCGTTGTCGCGAAACGCGATCCAGCCCTCGTGATCGACATCGCTGTCCTCGGTCGACCGCCAGGCGATGTATTCGCCGGGACGATCTTCAATGATCTCGCTGACAAGTTCGATCTCCGCACCGGCGGGGCCCGCGACGGTCCAGCTGGATCGGACATCGTCCAGAACATCGACGGACTTCACGTTCTCCATGAAGC
>NZ_JAFFQC010000017.1 GCF_016918545.1 Desulfobulbus alkaliphilus
CATGGCTATTCTCCTTTTTGATTGAATTTAACGGGTTTTTTTCAAAAGGATGTATAGCCATGGCTCGCCTTCGTTTTCAACACTTAAGTTTCATGCTTCGTTGTGACTTCTTGTCATGGGGGTTAGTCAAAATATGGGTCAAAGATTCCGAAACCATTGCTTGTCCACAGTGACCTTTTCTATCATTTCGGTTTGGATTCCGAGGCCGAACTCCTTGAGCTTTTCTGCAAGGTGTTCACCATCAACCAGGTCAATCGGTGGCGCCCCGTCGCGAGTGGCCTCTTTGATCGCTGCTGGAGTAAAAGTTCCGGTTGTAATGAACAGACCTTTATCAGCGCGCCCGACCATTGCGCCTCGAAAATCGCGAATGTCTCCCGCAGAAACTGGGCCCTGATACTTCTTGCATTGGAAAATGACATGAAAGCTCATGAACCCATGAATTCTGGCAATTCCCTTGCCATCAATGCCGCCGTCTCCGGTCCGGCCAGTAACCTCGACCTGAACAAACCCCGATTCTCGCAGGAGACGTTGGGTTAGCCGTTCAAAGGCATCTGGCGCAATTTCCTTGGTAAGCAGGTGATAAAGGTCTTCTTGCCAAGTATCACTGTCGATTCCTGTATCATCATTCAGCTCAATTGCTTCTTCAGGGCTGATCTTCTTTAACTTTTTCCGGGATGCTTCTTTATCGGCTTCTCGAACCTTTTTCACCACATCCTTTGGATTGACCTTCCGCTTCTCACGGGCAAGGGGTGTGAGCGCCCAGACTCCCCGGGTCGAGTTCTCCAGAAACCCGTATTTTTTCAGATAGGTTCGCGCCCAAGCCATCCGATAACCGATCTCGGTCAGATTGCTTTTCTCTGGGTTATGCGGAATCGAAGCCAGTTCATCATCAATGCTCTGCATTTCGATGACTTTTTCGTAAATCTCATCAATAGAGCCTGAACCCCCAAGTTCGAACAACGCTTCGAGAAGCGGGTTCATGAGGGAGTCGAATGTTGGCATCGATTCTGACATCTATCTTCCTCTCATTGGCCTAAAAAATGGATCAAGTCTGCTTTAGAACCTTTTAAATTTTTCCATGGCTGGTCGTGCTTCACCATGCCATCGGCAACAAAGCTTCGATATCGCTGCCGAGCAGTTGTGATTTTCTCGGAAAACTGCCCTAATATCCAGTCGGTACTCAAATATTCCGGTTGTTTGCCAGCTTTATAGGCTGTACTCGCATAGCTGCTCCACTTCCATTCTCGTGGTTGCGACACCATACCGGCGCGCACTGGATTGAGAACCACATAACGGCACAGTTCCAGCAAGTGGCTGTTTTTCTCCACCAGGATCGCTTTGTACCGACCCTGGAAAACCTGGCCCACCTTTTGATGGGCAACATTGAATGCCTGTGTATATACGCCATTTAATTGCCGCATTCCCAAGGATACATTCGGATCGGGCGTCTCTATTATCAGATGATAATGGTTGTCGAGCAAGCAATAGGCATGACAGAGCCAATTATACTTTTGCATGGTGTCCGCCAAGATGCCGAGAAACTTCCAACGGTCCGCATCTGAAAGATAAATGGCCGCTCGGCCATTTCCTCGGGAAGTGACATGATACACAGCACCTGGATATTCAACTCGTAAGGGTCTTGACATGATCAGATCATAGCTCTCAAAAGATTATATTTCAAGACCTGACCCTTATGTTTTCCTTATGTTTTCCAGGGCCTGGAAGACCGGGGAAAACCTACCGAGGCCGCCAGCATAGCCCTGCGCTGGTTTTTTCAGGCAGCAGCGCACCAGGCGCAGAGCGGCGTGGACCAGATCGCACCTCCCGCCGAGCCTGTTCAGGTTATACGGATTGAGCGGGGTGACCAAGGCGGCCCGCCCTGGGAGCAGCGGATGGTGGCCGTGTTGCGGACCCGGCAACTGAAGTGGCGCACCGAAGAGGCGTATCGGGGCTGGGGGAGACGGTTTGCCCGCTGGCTGGGAGATAAACCGGTGGAGGAAGCCGGTGGCGACGATATCCGCCGCTACCTGGAACATCTGGCGGTGGAGGGCAAGGTCTCCGCCAGTACCCAGCGTCAGGCCCTGAACGCGCTGATCTTCCTTGTTCGCGAGACCCTGGGCCGCGACCCTGGTGATTGTACCGGCTATCGTCCGGGACGCGCGACACGACGGATACCCGTGGTCCTGAGCCAGCGGGAGTGTCAGGCGCTGTTTGCCCAGCTGCCGGACCATCACCGGCTCATGGCCCAGCTGATGTATGGCGCCGGCCTGCGGTTGATGGAACTGCTGCGCCTGCGTATCCAGGACGTTCAGTTTGAGCAGGGCATTGTCATCGTCCGCCAGGGCAAGGGCGGCAAGGACCGGGTCAGTGTCCTGCCGGAAAGTCTGCGTGCCCCTCTGATGGAGCATCGGGAGCGCCTGCGTCTGCTGTTTGCGGAAGACCGGCGGGCTGATTTACCCGGCGTCTGGCTGCCACCCGCCGTGGAAAACAAGATCCCCACGGCCGGGGTCCAGTGGGCCTGGCAGTGGTTTTTCCCTTCCCGTCAACTGGCGATTGATCCCCGTAGCGGCATCCAGCGGCGGCATCATATCCAGGACGCCGCCCTGCAGAACGCTGTCCGCAAAGCGGCCCGGGCCGCCCATCTCTCCCAGCGGGTGACGCCGCATACCCTGCGCCACAGTTTTGCCACCCACCTGCTCGCCGGCGGGGCTGATATCCGCACCGTGCAGGAACTGCTCGGCCATGCCGATGTCACCACCACCATGATCTACACCCATGTGCTCAACCGGCCGGGGCTGGCCGTGCGCAGTCCGCTGGACAACCTGTAGCCCCCCCCCGACAAGCCCTGTTGCCGCGGGTGTTTGCTCGCACGCCATCTTCGCTCCTTGCAACCCTCCGATACAGAGTACCCTTATCGAACGATCATACCTTGTATCCGTGACGGTAGGATTCTTGTTTGAAGTACATTTTACTGTAAATAGGTTATAAATGCGGCGATTTTCTTTGCAATAGGTCGCCACCCGCCGCCCTTGGGGGCGTTCGTCCGCATGCCATCTTCATTGCCCGTAACCGTCCGATAAAGTTTACTTTAATCGAACGGTCACGGACAACAAAGCTGACGCACGGACAAACGCTCACGGATCCAGGTCATAAGCAACGAAGCTGACCCATGGGTGAACGCTCATTGATTCTGACCCATGCCAATTGGTCTTACCATTAAACCTCCGCCCACCTTTCCGAAACATCCGCTAACATATCGCTTTATCCTTGAAAAACTGGTTTATATCGGTTTCTCTACTGCATTCGGTGCATAAAAATATATTGCAGGAAATTGTATTTTATTGTTATTTGGTCGTACCATAACAGCGCACAGGAGAAGAACAGGAATGAAAAGCACCATTCAGTTTGCACCGGTCACCATGGGGCGGGCGAGCGAGGAAGTCGCCTTGCAGATCGAGGCCGCGATCCTCGACGGCAAAATCGAACCCGGCGACCGCTTGCCCAGCGAACGGGAGTTGCAGCTGCATTTCAATACCAGCAGAGGCGTCATCCGAGAGGCTCTCCAGGCCCTTAAACAAAAATCCCTGATCGAAATCAAAAAAGGCGCCAAAGGTGGCGCTTATGTCAGGGAGGTCGAGGTGTCCACGGCCGGCGAATCGTTGGCCTTGTTTATCAAACGACAACCCCTGGACCCACAGCATTTGATCGAGTTTAGGGAAAGTCTCGATCGGACCATCACGCTCCTGGCGATCTCCCGGGGGGCTGAAGAGGAAAAAATCGAGCTGCTGGCCAAGGCGAAAATTCTGGAAACAATGCTGCGGCAAAGCGATCCGGACATGGTCGTGTTGGCTGAACTGGACCGGGAACTCAACATCATGCTGGCCAGAATGACCCATAACCCCATCTTCGAATGGATCATGCAGGCCCTGCAACTCGGGTTCAGTTCCAGCGACGTCACCTTATATCAGGGAGAGCAGTATCGGAAAGAAACCGGAGAAAACTGGAAAAATACCGCCCAGGCCATAGCCGACAACGAACCGCTCAGGGCCCTGTCCCATATCAGCTACCACTACGCCATGCTGCTGAAATTGCTGGACGCGGTGGAGTCGACGACGGATGGCAACCAGAAGGGCCTGACCGGCAAAAGAAAAGATTGACCACACAGCAGGAGATAGCATGACCCAAAAACAAACCTACGACTTCATCATCATCGGAGGCGGTTCCGCCGGCAGCGTACTGACCAATCGGCTCAGCACCAATCCCGAGCACTCGGTGCTGGTCCTCGAGGCCGGTCGGCGCGATTACCCATGGGATATCCGCCTGCATATGCCCGCGGCCCTTACCTATCTGCTCACCAACGGTTTTTATAACTGGATGTACGAGTCCGATCCGGAACCGTATATGCACAACCGCCGCATTGCCCAGCCCCGCGGCAAGGTACTCGGTGGTTCAAGCTGTATCAACGGCATGATCTATATCCGCGGCAATGCCTTGGACTATGAAAAATGGGGGGCCCAGGAAGGGCTGGACAGCTGGAACTACGCCCATTGCCTCCCCTATTTCAAACGCTTTGAATCCAGACTGCAGGGAGCGGACAGCTACCATGGGGTGGGAGGACCGCTCTACCTGACAACGCCCAAGTGCGACAACCCTCTGTTCACCGCCTTTTTCGAGGCGGTGCAGCAGGCCGGATACCCGCTGACCAAGGATGTCAACGGCTATCAGCAGGAAGGCTTTTCCAGTTTTGACGCCACAATCTACCGGGGCAGTCGCTGGAGCGCGTCCCGGGCGTATGTTCACCCCGTAAAAAATCGCGACAACCTCGAGGTTCGCTGCGGGTGCATGGTCCATCGCATACTTTTCAAGGGGAACAAGGCCGTCGGGGTCGAATACCGCCAGGGAGGAAAAGTGGTGCAGGTGCACGGCAAGGAGATCATCTGCTGCGGCGGCGCCATCAATTCGCCCCAACTGCTGCAGCTCTCCGGCATAGGCAGGGGCGAGCATCTCAACAGTCTCGGCATCGATGTGGTTGCCGATCTGCCCGGAGTGGGCGAGAACCTGCAGGACCATCTGGAGTTGTACGTTCAATATCAGGCCACACAACCGGTAAGCCTGTACTCGTCGCTCAAGTGGTGGAAAAAAGGGATCGCCGCTGCCCAGTGGCTGTGGCGGGGAAAAGGCGTGGGGGCCAGCAACCACTTCGAGGCCGGTGGTTTCATTCGCAGTAACGAGCAGGTCCGATACCCGAACCTGCAGTTTCATTTCCTGCCCATTGCCATCCGCTACGACGGCTCCGCCCCGAGGGAAGGACATGGTTTTCAACTGCACGTGGGGCCGATGAATTCCGATGTCCGGGGCACCGTCAAGATCAAATCAGCCGACCCTGGAGAACATCCCGGCATCCGTTTCAATTATCTCTCCACCGAGCAGGAACGGCGGGAATGGATCGAGGCTATCCGCTGTTCACGGCATATCATCTCCCAACCGGCCTTTGACGAACTGCGGGGCAAGGAGCTGGCCCCGGGCAGCGAAGTTCAATCCGATGAGGAGATTCTCGATTTCGTCGCCCGTGAAGGTGAAAGCGCGTACCACCCAAGTTGTACCTGCAAGATGGGGTACGACGACATGGCCGTGGTGGACCGGGACCTGAAGGTGCACGGCATTGACAACCTGCGCGTGGTCGATGCCTCGGTGATGCCGGCCATTACCAATGGCAACATTTACGCCCCGGTGATGATGATCGCGGAGAAAGCAGCGGATCTCATCCTGGGCAACACCCCTTTGCGCCCGGATCCGGAGGCATTCTACATCCACAACGCGACTGAACAGAACCAGTGAGGGCGTCCCCATGGTAAGCAACACCCTGTATATTAATGGCCAATGGGTTGCAGCGCTTGGTGGTGCCACCCGGGCCGTCATCGACCCGGCGACTGGAGAGGTCATTGCCGAAGTGGCCGAAGGGGATCGCAGCGATGCCCGCCGGGCCATCCGTGCTGCCAGAGAAGCTTTTGACAACGGACCATGGCCCCGGACATCGCCCACGGAACGGGGCCGTCTTGTTTCTGAACTGGGCCGGTTGATCAGTCAACATCGGGAGGAACTGGCCCGCCTGGAAAGCCTGGACACCGGCAAAACCATGGAAGAGAGCCGCTGGGACATGGATGATATCGCCGGTATCTTTACCTATTACGGTGGCCTGGCTGACAAGATGGACGGTGAAGTGATCAACGCCCCCCTGCCCGATGCCACCAGTATGGTGATGCGCGAACCCATAGGTGTCTGTGGGCAGATACTGCCCTGGAATTACCCGTTGCTCCAGGCTTCATGGAAAATGGCTCCCGCCCTGGCGGCCGGCTGTACCCTGGTCATGAAACCAAGCGAAATCACCCCGATGACCACCATAAAGGTGACCGAGCTGGCGACACAGCTCGGTTTTCCGCCTGGGGTGATCAACCTGGTGCTTGGGCCAGGGCACAATGTCGGTGCCGAGCTGGCGGAAAGTCTGGAGGTCGATCTGATCTCTTTTACCGGCGGGATCAAGACCGGCAAACAGATCATCCGTGCAGCAAGTGACAATGTCAAAAAAATCACCCTGGAATTGGGAGGCAAGAACCCCCATATCATCTTTGCCGACGCAGACCAGGAGACAGCGCTTGATGCCGTGCTCAACGGCGCGTTTTTTCATGCCGGTCAGATCTGTTCCGCCGGGGCCCGGGTCATGGTGGCCGCATCGATCCATGACACCTTTGTCAACGCCCTGCAGCAACGAATGGCGACCATCAGGATTGGTAACGGTTTTTCACCGGAGACCCGGATGGGGCCATTGATCAGCGAGACGCATCGTACAAAAGTAGAACAGTATGTCGAGATCGCCCAGGCAGAAGGTGCCACGCTGCTCCTGGGCGGCAAAAGGCCGGACGAGCCTGAACTGCAACAGGGGTTTTACTACCTGCCCACCCTGTTCACCGGTTGCCGTGACGACATGCGTATTGTCCAAGAGGAAGTGTTCGGTCCGGTGGTCACGGTGGAATCCTTTGCCAGTGAGGAGGAAGTGGTCCGACGCGCTAACAGCACCATTTATGGGCTCTCCGCTGGTTTCTGGACCCGTGATCAGGCCCGGATCAAACGGGTCAGCGCCGCCCTTCGCTTCGGCACCGTCTGGGTGAATGATTTCAATATCTATTTCACCCAGGCTCCCTGGGGCGGGTACAAACAGTCCGGCCTGGGACGCGAACTGGGCAGGATCGGCCTGGAAGAATACATGGAAGTCAAACACATTTACCAGAACCACAACCCTCGTCCGCTGCACTGGTTTGCCGGTTGATGGAACCGTCGGACCGATAGACGAGACAAACAGACAAACAACAGGAGAACTAACATGGCATTCCCCAGCAAAAAACTGCATTTCATTTTTCTCGGTATTTTTCTGATGGTGACCTCGATGGCTGCCCATGTTTCCGCTGCTGACAAAACCGTGCGTTTTGTCAGTGTCAGCTGGACCGGCGTAACCATCAAGACCGAACTCGGAGTTCATATCCTCAACAGTCTGGGCTACCAGACATCCAACCTCATGGTTTCCGTCCCTTTTGTCTATAATTCCCTGGCCACCAACGAGGCCGATGTCTTTCTCGGCAACTGGATGCCGTCGATGAGAAGCATTGCAGAACCCTATTTTGCCCAGGGTTCCATTGTGCAATATGTCGCCAACATGACCGGTGCGAAATATACCCTTGCCGCGCCGACTTATGTGGTGGAAGGCGGGTTGCGCAATTTTGCCGATATCGTCGATTATGGCGAACAGCTGAGCTACAGGATCTATGGCATTGAGGAAGGCAATGACGGCAACGAGATCATTCAGGACATGATCGATAACAACATGTTCGGCCTGGGGGATTTTCAACTGATTTCTTCCAGTGAACAGGGCATGCTCTCCGAAGTCCGGTATGCCATCAGAGAGAACAAATGGATCGTTTTTCTCGGCTGGTCCCCCCATTACATGAATGAGATCCTGGACATGCAATACCTGGATGGCAGCACCGCGGAAACCTTTGGCGATAATAACGGCACCGCGACCGTGTACACCAATCTCCGCCAGGGGTTTGCCGAGGAAAACCCCAACGTGGCCCTCTTTTTGAAAAATTTTATTTTCCCGGTCGACATGCTCAACCAGATCATGACCGAAATGCACGAAACGAACAATCCGCGAATCGGTGACATGGCTCTTTCCTGGGTGAAAAACCATCCCGAAGTGTATCGCCAGTGGCTCGAAGGGGTGCAGACCATTGACGGTGCCCCGGCTCTGCCGGCCTTTGAAGCCTATCTGAACAAATAAAGCGGCAGCACCTTGGCATACTGTGCTTTTGCCTGCTTTTACTGTACATTTTCACCCGAGAGAACTTTCTTATGAAGAAACAGATCAAATTGATGCCCTTTTCCCTTTTCCTTGCAACCCTGGTGATCCTGATGCCATTGTCCGCCTGTGGCACCAAGCCCCCCCCTTTCGCCACGGCCGAACCCGATGGTCAGGGGGTGCGTATCATGACTGGTCCCTCGCCCATCGAGGGTGATGTCCTCAACCATGCCGAGGATATCACGCTTTACAATGAACACCTGGCCCTGACCCTGGCCATCGGCAGCCCCAATTTCTGGGGAATGACCAACGGCAGTATTTCCAATCTGGCGGTCATGGAAGGCCCGGAGAGCTTTGGTGTCAATATTGTCAATGATGTCGAGTTTCTGGTCAATTCATGGACCGCCAGTGGCGGCTCCCTGGTGGCGGATGCGGAGATTATTGTCAACACACCGGAGAAAGCAGTGGTCCAGGTTACCAGCACCTGGCTGGGAGAAGGGAAATCCAACGCCCTGGATGTAGTCACCACCTACACGCTTGAGCGCAACTCTCCTGTGCTGACCCTGCACACCGAGGTTGCCAACCCTGGCCCGGAAACCTACACGGACTTGAAAAGCGGCTACTCCATGAGTGCTCTTGCCGCTTCCATGTTCGGTCCTTTTGGGTATCACACCCCGGATGTGCGCGCCCGCAACATCCACGTCGGCACAAATGCCGATGAAGCCTTTGGCGATTTCGTGGTCAGTTATACTGAAGACTATGCCATTACCCTGCAGATGGACGGTACGGAAATCTACCGGGGCACCACCGGCTATAAAGATCTGCACCACAACTATGATCTGGCGCCCGGCGAATCCCGCAGCTTTACCGGTGAACTCCAGGTCATTCCCCAGGGACACACCACCCCCTTCATGACCCGCATGATCGAGAAGAAAGAGCTGCCTGCAGCCAGGATTTCCGGGATCGTGGAAACTGATACAGGGGCATTGTTCCCCTTCCCTGTTCTTGTAGTAGAAAAAGAAGGCCGCTTCAAAGGCAGCTTTGACGGTGCCCAGTACCTGCCCTCCGATGAACAGCATGTGCATATGCAGCCCCTGATCTGGCATGTGGGTGAAGCGGATGGTTCCTTTTCTTTTCTCCTTCCCGAGGGGGAATACCGCCTCTACGCCATTGCCGCTGGGCACACCGCCTCTCAGGCCAAATCCCTGACCGTCACGGCAGATCAGGACCTCACTTTTGCCTTCACTGGTGATGACGCACTTGTTCGCGGTGGCCGTGTGGAGCTGCAGGTAACAGACAAAGATGCCGGAAATCCAGTGGATGCCAGAATTGAAGTTGATGGCCCTGTTCCGGCGGTCAAGTACCTGGGGGCCCGCACCTATTTCACCGACCTGGAGCGCACAGGGTGGGTTTCCATGCCTCTGGCAGCCGGAGACTTTACCTTCACCGTCATGTCCGGAGCCCATTTCGTCAGTCAACCGGAAGTACTCGAGGCACAGCTTGCCTCAGGAGAACACCTGCAGCGTGCCGCGGTTATCGCCACCCGTATTCACCCTGAGAAGGACAACTGGTACAGTGTAGACCTCCATCATCACACCGATATCGGCGACGGCAGCACCTCGCCGGAAGACCTGGTCAAATCCCAGCTAGCCGCCCGCCTGGACCTCACCTTTGTCAGTGACCATGATTCCGTGGCCAACCACGAAGCTGTGCAGGCTTTTTCTGCTGCCCGGGGTGTGGACATGATCCCCAGCCTGGAGGTGTCCCCGGGATGGGGTCACTTCAATATTCTCCCCATGCCTTTTGCCGGCGAGATCATTGATCCTGCCCTGAATGTTGAGGAAATCATTGCCCAGGCTCACGAAAGAAAGGCTCTGGTGATCGTTAATCATCCCTATACGGATTACGGCTATTTCAGTAACCGGGAAATTGCTCCCGGCGGCTATGATGCCGATTTTGATCTCATCGAATTGCAGCCCACCATCGACCTCGGCAGACCGACCAACCCCGATACCCGGACCCTGGCCACGGCCATGGAGTTGTGGACCGGACATCTGGCCGGAATAAACAAGGCGTATTATCTCACCGGCGGTTCCGACACCCATGACGTGGCCTCCCATACCTTGTATTCAGGGATCATGCGCACTTACGCCCGGGTCGATGGCGAACTGACCCCGGCAGGTTTCATACAGACTGTGGCCGAGGGCAGATCGTACGCGTCCATGGGGCCGCTGTTTTTTACCGACAACATCCATTTCGGCGACACGGTTCAGCTCAAGGCTGGAGAGCCCTTGCACCTCCACCTGGACGTCTTTGCTGTTAACGGCCTGGAACAGGTTGATGTCTACAGCAAAGAGGTGGAAATCGGCAGTCCGGTGGATTCTCGATCCCTTGCGGGCAGTACCCAACGGGAAACCCTGCAGTTCCAGTTTACTCCCGGGGAAAGCACCTGGTACAATTTCATTGCCCTGGATGCAGCCGGCAAGGTCGCAGTTTCCAACCCTGTCTGGGTACAAGTCACACCATAATTCTTTGCAGTTGTCAGGCTGACAAATCCGTCTCTCGCTCTTGCCGGGAGACATGGAAAGGCACCCCTTGGGGGTGCCTTTTTGCGTTAAGTTGAGTATACAGGCGTGTGCGGAGAAAACCATCATTGCCTGACTTAGTTTCGTTGGAGGAGCAGATGACATCAGAGCATATCCTTGCCATTGACCAGGGCACAACCAGCACCCGGGCCATGATTTTCTCCCTGACGGGCGAATGCCCCATCGTGGCCCAACAGGAATTACCCCAGATCTATCCGGCTGATGGCTGGGTGGAGCATGATCCGGAAGAGATCTGGCGGGCGGTGGTCACGGTCTGCCGTCAGGCGCTGGCCGAGGCCAAGGCAAAGGGACTGCGCGTTGCCGGCATCGGCATCACCAACCAACGGGAAACCACCGTGGTCTGGAACCGTTCCACCTCGCAACCGATCTATAATGCCATTGTCTGGCAGGATCGACGGACCGCCGTGATCTGTGATACTCTCCGAGATGCCGGCACGGAAGAAAGCATAACCGCTGCCACCGGTCTGCTCATTGATCCCTATTTTTCCGCAAGCAAACTTTGCTGGATCCTTGACCAGATTCCCGGAGCACGGGCCCAGGCTGAGGCCGGTGAACTGGCCTTCGGCACCATCGATTCCTTCCTCCTGTGGCGATTGACCGGCGGGCAGGTTCATGCCACCGATGTCACCAATGCCTGCCGCACCATGTTGTTCAATATCCACAGCCAGCAGTGGGATCCCCAGATGTTGGAGATCTTCCGGGTTCCGCCCGCAGTTCTTCCCGAGGTCCGGGACTGTAGCGATGATTTCGGGACCACCAGCCCCGATCTGTTTGACCCTGCCCTGCCCATCCGCGGGATTGCCGGCGATCAGCAGGCAGCGGCCATCGGCCAGGGGTGCATCGAAGCCGGCATGATCAAAAGCACCTATGGAACCGGGTGCTTTGTCCTGCTCAATACCGGCTCGACTCCCTGCCGTTCGAACCATCGCCTGCTGACGACCATCGCCTATCGGGTTCAGGGGCAGACCGGATACGCGCTGGAAGGCTCGATTTTTGTGGCCGGCGCCGCCATTCAATGGATCCGGGATGGTATACGGTTGATCGGTTCCTCGGCGGAAGTGGAGAGGTTGGCTCAGGGACTGGACTCGAACCGGGGGGTCTACATGGTGCCCGCCTTCACCGGCCTGGGAGCCCCCCACTGGGATCCCCATGCCCGGGGTGCCATTTTCGGCCTGACCCGTGACACCGGGATTGCCGAAATAGCCCGAGCAGCCCTGGAATCAGTGGGCTACCAGACCTACGATCTGATGGATGCGATACAAAGAGATTATTCGACCGATTCGTGGACCTTGCGGGTTGATGGCGGCATGGCGGCCAACAACTGGTTTCTCCAGTTCCTCGCCGATCTGCTGGCCATCCCGGTGGAGCGACCACGGGTAACTGAGACCACGGCCCTTGGCGCGGCCTGGCTGGCGGCAATCCAGCTTGGTTTACTGCCCTCGCTCGCAGTCGCCGGCGAATATTGGCAGAGAGAAGCTCGATTCATCCCGCAATGCGCGGAACAGAAACGACAAGAAATGCTTGCCGGTTGGCAGCAGGCTGTTGCCAGGGTCCTGACACGGACCGATAAATGAGGATTGACAGGAGACCCTGCCTTTTGTAAAGTTTTTGGCTATAGGCGGGCTTGAATGAATAGGTATTTTCTATTCAAGCCTGTTTTCGCCATCATCCTGACAAGGAGGGTCTCATGAACAACAAGGATCTGAAAAAGCTGCTCGCCGGGCTGGGTATTGCCGGGCTGGTCAGCGTCGGCGGCGTCCACCTCCCGGGTGCGCAGGCATTCGGCAGCAGCTGAGGGGCTAAACCTGGCGCCGGGGGCGCCAGCGAGGTAGAGCAACCCGCAGCAGGCAGCGGCTGAGGCGGCATGAAAGACAGTGCCGTGAGCACTGAAACAGACACAGATACAGACCCGGTCACCGACGAGCACACGGATGAACCGAAAGAGGACCAGGCACCTCCCAAAAAACCGGCAAGAAGCGGCTGAGGCGGTTAATTGATACTCGTGCAGTTGGCACGAAATTCCTTGCGGGAATGCCGGTGAACGCCATCGGTATTCCCGCATTTCATACGCCTGAATCCGTGACGGTGGGGTTCTTGTTTTGGATATATTTGTCTGCAATCAGGGTATAAGTGTAGATACATTTTTCATAAAACGCCTTCACCCGCCGCTCACGGATCCAGTATACAAGCTATGGTGCATG
Source organism: Desulfobulbus alkaliphilus (assembly GCF_016918545.1). Lineage (GTDB taxonomy): Bacteria > Desulfobacterota > Desulfobulbia > Desulfobulbales > Desulfobulbaceae > Desulfobulbus > Desulfobulbus alkaliphilus. The sequence continues at coordinate 13,158 of NZ_JAFFQC010000017.1, forward strand.
TGAACGAATCCCTGGCTGTTGTTTTTCCGGTCAGTTTCCGTTTGGCGGTAACCAGGCCTCCAGCCCTCGCACCGGCTGATTTTCCCGCCTACCTGGCCGCCCATCCCCTGGACCACGCGCTACACCCCTATCTTCCTGAACTTGCCACCCTCGAACTGGCCCGCCACCAGCTGAACTCCGCTCCGGAGGTCGAGCCATGCGGAGTGGAAAAGTACACCATCAACCCGACCGTGCAACTGGTGGAGGTCGGCTGGACAGGTTTACCCGCATTTCTTACGGATCAAACTGTCCAGCCGCGGAAGGAAAAGGCACTGGTTTTGGTGTACCGACCCGGCCCGCGGGATGCAGCCCTCATCCGCACCCCGGACGGGCATGATCTGCTGGCGCTGAAAATCATCATGGAAGGCCTTGACACCAGGGAAGTTGCCCGTGAGGCCGGGGTCACCGTTGGCAGGATCGACGGGATTCTTGCCGCGGCGGTGCACAAGGGATTGATCCTGGCTCCACCCTCATCCCTTGTTCGCGATCTATCGGTTCAAGAGAATCCATCCGGTGAGCCCTGGCCGAAACGAGTCGCCACCTTTGCCCTCCAGTGGCACCTGACCCAGGCCTGTGATCTGCACTGCCGCCATTGCTATGATCGAACCAGTCGACAGGAGATGGAATTCTCCCAGGCTCTGCATGTGCTCGACCAGTTGTATGCCTTCAGTCGGGCGCATCATGTCGACGCCCAGGTGAGTTTCAGCGGCGGCAATCCTTTACTCTATCCGTTTTTTTATGAACTCTACCAGGAAGCGGTGGATCGCGGTTTTCTGGTGGCTATCCTCGGCAACCCCATGGAGGAGCGGCACATACAACGGCTGGTGGAGATCAAACGACCGGAATTTTTCCAGGTCAGCCTGGAAGGACTGCGGGAGCACAACGATTACATACGGGGTGAAGGACATTTTGACCGGACCCTGGCCTTCCTTGATCAACTCCGCAGCTATGGCATCTACTCGATGGTAATGCTCACCCTGACCCGGGCCAATTGCGACGAGGTTCTTGCTCTGGCCGATATGCTGCGCGACAGGACCGATCTCTTCACCTTCAACCGTCTGGCGATGGTGGGAAAGGGAGCGGAACTCGCCTCTGTTGAGATCGATCGTTTCCCGAAATTTCTCGAAGCCTATCTTGCCGCGGCCGAGAACAATGCCTGCCTCAGCCTCAAGGACAGTCTTTTCAATCTCCATCTTGCAGAACGCAACAGGCCGCTCACCGGTGGCTGTACCGGATTTGGCTGCGGGGCGGCGTTTAATTTTGTCTCCGTCCTCCCCGATGGCGAAGTCCATGCCTGCCGAAAATTCCCCTCACCCATCGGTAATATTTACAGCCAATCCCTCAGCGATATCCATGCCGGCGAACCAGCCCGAAAATACCGAGCCGGAAGCAGCGCCTGCCAGGCCTGTCAACTGCATTCGGTTTGTCGCGGTTGTGCCGCCGTTGCCCATGGATTCGGTCTCAACGTTTTTACGGATCGGGATCCGTATTGTTTCAAAGCCCATTAAGCACAACCCAAAATCCAGACAACCGCTCACCAGCACTTCATATACGATCAACGGTTCCGGTTTTCCTGGTTTGCAGTCTTTTCCGTGTCGCTGGTCAACGTTACCAATCCAAACACGTCAGCCGCCATCGGACCGGATTGGTCCGGAAATTTTCCACTTGATGATTATGCTTAAAAACGCCTGGTTTCATACCGTTGCCGGGAAAACTTCATCGATTGGTGGAGTAATTTTTCCGGCGGCCCGGTCCAGGCATAAGCGAGCAGAGTCGGTTCAAAATCACCTGTTGTCAATCGATGAGTTTTGTGAGAAGGATTGAATATCAACGACCCGGGGGCAAAGACACCGGCATCCCCCTCGGAAACAACGCCACTGAGACAGACATAGGACTCAGTGACACCGTCGTGACTGTGGGCTGGATAAATACACCGGGGTGCAAACAGGACCAGGCCAAGGGACAGATGTTCGCTGACCACCGGCCCGCGGGGACTCATCAATTCGGCATAAGCATATTTTGGTTTCAGGCCCGGCGGCATGCGTTGGTACCCATATTCCCATTCCAACTGATCAACAATCCGCTGAATACTGCGGATCAGGCCGGCACCGACGCCAAGCATTCCTTGATCAAGCGCTCGCCCCAACCAGTCGCAGGCCGGCAGCACCTGCGCCGGCCGTTGCAGCAGTTCTGGATCTTTGTCCATTTCATCGCTCAGACGATTGCGTACCTCCCGTTTGTGCGATCGAATCGGCTTGCTGCCGCCTGCGGAATTAAAACGGTAGATGGTCCAGAACTCTCTCAACACATAATACCAGTCGACGTGCTCGCTCAGTTTTGTCATGACGTAAACATTGTTTCTGTGGTAAGCAGTCAGGCTGACGACTGAAAACGGTACACCTTGAAACGGGGAAAAATATGACTGACGCTAAAATCAATAAAATTGTTGTTGCCGACTGCATCTTTATCGGCAACTTGTTTCAGGAAGACGGCTACGATGAGGAACAGAGCGCGGACAATCTCGCTGATCGAAAGTGGCAGATTATCAACGACTATCTGGAAAGTACCTATCCGGATACGGAAATCATAGCTGATATCGCCATTCAGCGTGAAGCCGGCCGGCCTCGCCCCCTGGAAGTTGCCGCCTTTGCCGGTGATGAAATCAGCGTGCCATCGGCCGCTGCCGAGATTCAAGAGCAATTGAGCAAAAAAATTGCCGAAGGAACCAAAGATTATTCCTGGGCGGTGAAAAAATGAGCGATCCCTTCATTTCTGGTGAGAAGAACGTTCCAGGCCACGGGCTTCGTCCATGAGAAAAAACAGATACTGTTCACTCTGGATAAGCTCATACAGGAGTCGGTCGCGGCGCCAGTACCAGTCGTGAATGTCAGCCCTGAACCGACGACGGTAGTCCCTCGTCAGGGTTCGGTTCAGCCCCCTGTATTCTCTGCCGAAAAACCAGCTTTCCATGCTGTTCAGCTCCCGTCGTATTTGGTAGACTCTGTACGCAGCCCTGTTGTACCGATCAAAAAGAGGGTCTATCTCCGGTGGGCAGACATGCCGATACCGCCGGCCCCGCAGACCGGTTGTAAAAGCGTTTTCAATCCTGCAGTAGTCCAGTAGGCCCTGGGCGTAACCCTGCAGATACAAGCCCCCATCGACGCGCATTCCATATCGGGCGCAGGCCTGCATGTGACGATCAAGTCGCTCGGGCGCCGGTAGACCGTCCCGCCCATCGGCCAGGCCGATACCGTACCAGTCACCCTGCCGGCATTGCTCAACGTTCAGAGTTGCGCATCCGCTCAATGCCATAACCACTGCAATGAGAACGAGGAACTTCATGGCGTCTGCCCTCTGGTTATCCTGAATCCGTGACAGCTGGACTCTTGATAATACCCTTCACCAGCCGCCCTTTGGGGCGTCCGTCCGCACGTCATCTTCATTGCCGGTAACCGTCCGATAAAGTGTACTTTAATCGAACGGTCACAGACAATAAAGCTGACGCACGGACGAACACTCACGGATCCAGGGTTATTCTATCCGATCAACAATCAGGTATACTGTACCAAGCCTTGTCAACCAAGACAACCAAGAGCAATTGACAAAAACAAAAACGGCCAGACGATCCCGCGTTTCGGCATCTGACCATTGATGAACAGAGAGAGGTTTGCGGAGAGGGAAGATAAGGCTATGAAATTGTCCTTATCAGGGTTTGACGGCTTTTTTCCCCGGCATCAGGATCTTGAATGCGGCCGGTTGCTCAAGGCTGAATTCCATTGCTTTACCACTGACAGGGTGCGTAAAGGCAAGAAAGGAGGATTGCAGCGCCATGCGGCGGAGAGGATCGGTTCTGGCCCCGTATTTTTTATCGCCGACCACCGGATGACCAAGATCGGCCAGATGCACCCGAATCTGATTCTTGCGACTGGTCACCGGAATCACCTCAAGCAAGGCGTATTCCCCCTGGACCCGCACCACCCTGTATGCGGTTTCAGCGTACTTGCCGATACCCTTATCGGTGGCCACCGAGTAGACCCTGTGTATTTTCGATTCGCATAGACAGCTTTGGACTGTGCCGCTGCTTTGTTGCGGTACCCCCTCGACAATGACCCGATAGCGGGTGCGGACATCCGGCCATGCTGCCAGCAGAGCACGCTGAGCCGTGTCAGTCTTGGCAAAAACAAGCAGACCGGAGGCCCCTTGATCCAGGCGATGAACAAGGAATATCCGTTCTTTCCCGGCCCGATCCTTGAGGCATGCGGTCAACCTGTAGTATACGGTTTTCTCCCTTTCCGTGGCCGAGGCAATGGTCAGTAATCCAGCGGGTTTGTTGATGACCAGAATGTCTTCATCCTCGTAGACGATGGGCAGGCCGGGACAAGGGCGATACCTGCCGCTGGCTTCCTTTTCCGAGATAATGGTGATGGATGTACCGGGGGCGAGTTCCTGGTCGATGCGGGTCAGCGGCTGTTCCGCCTGGCGAACGGCTCGATATTTGAGTAACTGCTTGATCTTGGTCCGCGAATAGCCGGCCTTGAGCAACACCGTCAGCAGGGTTGTCGCTTCCCGCACCTCTATTTTTTTCACCTGTTTCTCCACTGCAGCCGAAGAAAGGCCATCCTTATCGTCGTTGAAAGATCGTAACCGTTCACCAGGCACGAGAGTTTGGTCGTTACCCCCGGCACTTCCCGTAGGAGCCCACCCCCGTGGGCGATAAAGCTGCTGAGAAAAGGAACGGGAATTCGCCCACAGGGGTGGGCTCCTACAAGGGGCTGTAACCATTCAGTACCTGCTCATCGTTTATCAGGTGAATGGTTACTCGGGCATCCGCCGCCGGCAACCGGTCGCTTCTTTTTATCCGTCAAGCACTGAACGGACACAGCGGGCCAGATCGGCCATGATCACCGGTTTATTGAGAAATCCTTCGATTCCTAAGACCCTGGATTGACGACTGTCGAGCTGCTCACTGAATCCAGTGCAGATTATGACCTTGATATCAGGACGGATCTTTTTAATCTCCCGATAGAGTTGCAAACCGGTCATCTGGGGCATGGTCAGGTCGATAATCATCAGGTCAATACCATCAGCCAGATTCCGAAACGCTTCGAGGGCATCGTAACTGCTGATACGCACTGTCACCTTGTATCCCAGTCGCTCTAGCATGCTGGTGGTCACATCGGCAATGGATTTCTCGTCATCGACTAAAAGAATATGTTCGTTGCCGCGGGGCATGGGTTCCTCCGGATCATAGACCGGAAAAGCCTGGTCGGTAGTGAGTTCAACGACCGGTAAATACAGCGTAAAGATCGTGCCCTTGCCCGGTTTGCTTTCCACCCGGATCTCACCACCATAACCACGCAGGATGCCAAGGACAACCGCCAACCCGAGACCTGTCCCCTTGCCCCGAGGTTTGGTGGTGAAATAAGGATCAAATATTTGAGCCATGGTGGTCTGGTCCATTCCGTGGCCTGTATCCTCGACACTCAGCTTCTGGTACAAGCCGGGCGAAACGGAGGAACCTGCATTGAATTCGTCGATGTTCAGAGAAACCGTCTCCAAGCGAAGAATCAAACGGCCACCCTGTTTTTCCATGGCATGAAAAGCGTTGTTCACCAGGTTCATGATCACCTGATGCAACTGGCTGGCATCGGCCATCACCGGTGAAGATGTATCGGGAAGGTGACAAACGACCTCAATTGTGGTCGGCAGAGTTGGACCTACCAGTTGGACAACCTCGCGAACGACATCGGCAATAAAGACCGGCCTGATTTCCTGATCCACCTGCCGGCTGAAGGTGAGGATCTGCCTGACCAGGTCGCGGGCCCTTTTGGAAGCATCGACAATGCCCCGGCAGTGTCCCTGAATGGTTGGGTTATCCCTGTTTTCCACCAGCATCAGTTCGGCCCGACCCATGATTGGTGCGAGAATATTATTGAAATCATGGGCAATGCCGCCGGCAAGACTGCCAATGGCTTCGAGTTTCTGGGTATGGCGTAACTGTTTTTCAAAGGCTTTGTTCTCGTTTCTCAGCCGCACCTGTTCCGAAATGTCGATGACAGTGACGAACACCTTGCTCCAGGTCGATTCAAAACCGGCTGCGATCACGGCCCGTCGTTCAACGGTCAGTACCGTCCCATCAAGCCTTCTGTTTTCCAGAATCAGTTCCGAACCTCCGTGCTGCTTGAGGTTGACGAGTTCATTTTTGAAAGAGAGCCGTTGATCTTCAGGCAGCACCGTGCTGAGCCGAGAAAGGTCGTCGGTCGCCCCGGCACCATACATTTTGAGCGCGGCCCTGTTGGCATCAAGAACACACGACAGCGCAACACAGCGGCTCAGACTTTCCGGATTGTCGGTGAAATACTGGTCTAAATCAGATATCTCCCGGCTCTCCAATGCATCGACAAAGGTTTTGACCGCGCTCAGATCCTCCTCCATCAGGGGGATCGGTGAGTGTTCAAAGAGCAGGCGGTACCGGGCCTCGGTGTCAGCCAATTCCTTGTATTTGCTATAAATAATATCCTTTTTACGTTGATTGAGCACCAGGAGCATCAGCAGCAGAATGCCCACCAAAAGCAGTCCGATCTCGGCTGAAAATAATGATAGCGCGGTATTCATGGTTTTACCTCATCCCTCCTGATGCGAACTCAAGATGGGCAAGGTGCTCGGCCAGGTTTTGCGAAAATTCATCCATTGCTGACAGCTCCCGGAATAGGACCGTGGAGACCACGGATGATTGCCTTGCAGAAAAAAGTCAGGAAAACTGACTGCTGTGTGCAAGGGCAGGAAAACAAGAACCTGAATCCGTGAGCGTTCGTCCGTGCGTCAGCTTCGTTGTTCGTGGCCGTTCGATTAAAGTACACTTTATCGGACGGTTACGGGCAATGAAGATGGCGTGCGGACGGATGCCCCGAAGGGCGGCTGGTGAAATTTAGTACCAAGGATTCCGCTCCAATTAAAACATGATTACAGCAAGATAATATAAAACAAGAGTCCAAACGTCACGGATTCAGGAAGAAGAGAAAAAACAGTATAATTACTTGTTTATTGTAGGGTCTGGCTTTTGGATTTGTCAAAAAAAAACATCGGTTACCAGAAACCTGGATCCGTGCGTGTCATATACCCAAAAAAGCGTCCAGCCGTCACGGATTCAGGAGAAAGACAGCAGAAGGTGTTGCCGTTACAAGCCTTGTCTGTTGGAAAATTTTCTTTTGACACCAATATGTTCACGATCATATCACCTCCTCTGCATCTTCTCAACACTGCCTGGTGCACAATGGCAACCGGATTCAGTGTCCAGACCATGTGCTCGCTTGTGTCTGCATCTGGTGAACGTTCTTGAAATATAATCATTCACTGGGCACGAGAGTTTGGTCGTTACTCCCGGGTCCTTCCCGTAGGAGCCCACCCCCGTGGGCGATAAAGCTGCTGAGAAAAGAAAGGGGAATTCGCCCACGGGGGTGGGCTCCTACAAGGAGGGTAACCATTCAGTACCTGCTCAACGTATATCTGGTGAACGGTTACCTTGAAATAATGAAAATATTGACAGGGCTCCCCACTGTGTGCCAAGACAAGGAGCTTGTTGACGACGTCGTACGCCATCCATCAATCCAGGACCTGAATCCGTGATGGCTGGCCTGCAGTTTGAAGTATATGACACGCACGGATCCGGGCAGGAGGTAGCCAACGCATGGAGACAACCACACAGAGGCTCTGGCAATTCTGGATTGATCGGGGGGGCACCTTTACCGATGTGGTCGGCAAACGGCCCGATGCCACCCTGGTCACCTGCAAACTGCTCTCGGAAAATCCGGAGCAGTACCCGGATGCCGCTCTCCATGGTATCCGCACCCTGTTGGGGGTGCACCGAGATGCTCCCATTCCATCGGAACAAATTGAGTCGGTTAAAATGGGCACCACCGTGGCAACCAATGCCCTGCTGGAACGTACAGGCGAGCCGACCCTGCTGGCAATCACCCGGGGATTTGGCGATGCCCTGCGTATTGGCTACCAGAACCGTCCTGACCTCTTTGCCCGCCACATCATACTCCCGGAGATGCTCTACTCTCGAGTCATGGAGGTGGAGGAACGCCTTGATGCCGAAGGTACGGTGATCATTCCGCTTGACGAAAAACAGGCCAAGCGTGATCTGCAGGCCGCCTTTGCTGCCGGCCTGCGCTCGGTGGCTGTGGTCCTCATGCACGGCTTCCGATTTCCTCATCACGAAATTCGCCTGGCTGCGCTGGCCACAGCCATCGGCTTTACCCAGGTTTCGGTCAGCCATCGGGTAAGTCCTCTGATCAAGCTAATTGCCCGTGGGGACACCACGGTGGTTGATGCCTATCTGTCCCCTATCCTCCGCCGCTATGTCAACCAGGTGGCGGGACAGCTCAGTGATGGCGTCCGCAAGACCCGGCTGATGTTCATGCAGTCCAATGGTGGCCTCACCGATGCCGCCCTTTTCCGTGGCAAGGACTCGGTGCTCTCCGGTCCTGCCGGTGGCGTGGTCGGCATGGTGCGTACCGCCGCGATGAGCGGCTTGACTCGATTGATTGGCTTTGACATGGGTGGAACCTCCACCGACGTCACCCACTACGACGGTGCCTTCGAGCGCAGTTTTGAAACTCCCGTGGCCGGAATCCGGATGCGGGCGCCGATGATGCAAATCCACACCGTGGCCGCCGGAGGGGGATCGATCCTCCATTTCCAGTCCGGCCGCTATCAGGTGGGGCCCGACTCGGCTGGCGCCAATCCCGGTCCGGCCTGTTATCGGCGCAACGGTCCCCTGACTGTCACCGACTGCAACCTGCTCCTAGGTCGCATTCAGGCTGATTTTTTCCCCAAGGTGTTTGGTCCTCAGGGAAATCAACCATTGGATCTGGCTGTTGTTCAAGAAAAATTTAGCGAATTGGCCGAGGTGATCGGTGCGGCTAACGGCACCCCGCCGCCGTCAACGGAAGAGGTCGCCGAGGGTTTTCTCCGTATTGCCGTTGAAAACATGGCCAATGCCATCAAAAAGATCTCAGTGCAGCGAGGGTACGATGTGACCGGTTATACCCTGCAGTGCTTCGGCGGCGCCGGCGGGCAGCATGCCTGCCGGGTTGCGGATGCCCTGGGTATCCGCCAGATTTTTCTCCATCCCCTGGCTGGGGTTCTTTCCGCTTACGGCATGGGCCTGGCCGATATCCGTGCCCTGCGTGAGCAGCAGATCGAGCAGCCATTCGACCATCCCGATCTCGATGCCCTGCTTGCTGCCGCTGTCAAGCCAATGCAAGCCGAAACCGAGGCCGAGGTCCGCCATCAAGGGGTCCCGGAAGAAGCGATCACCACCTATACAGCTGTGCACCTCCGCTATACCGGAACAGATACAGCGCTGGCCGTTGCCCTCGACAGTCCAGCGAAAATGCAACTGGCCTTTGAAGAGGCCCATCGTCGCTGCTTTGGTTTTATCTCCGCGGATCGCGCTCTCATGGTCGAAGCCCTGGTGGTTGAGACCGTCGGCTGCACTGAATCCCTGATCGACCCGGAGCTTCCTCTGCAGACTTCGCTGCCGATAGCAGACGATACCATTGTCCTCTGGCTCGACGGTAGAGCAGTACCCGCACCACTGTTTCTTCGTCAACAACTTCTGCCGGGCCAGCGACTCAAGGGTCCGGCGCTCATTATCGATCCCACCGGTACCGTGGTGCTGGACCAGGGCTGGGAAGCGGATTGCAACAGCCGCAATCATCTTCTGCTCCGTCGTTGCCGGTTGCAAAAAGCCGCTGCACCCGCTGACACCAGGCCTGATCCGGTCCTGCTTGAGGTCTTCAGCAATCTGTTCATGTCCATTGCCGAGCAGATGGGGGTCACTCTGGCCAAGACCGCCCACTCGGTCAATATCAAGGAACGTCTCGATTTTTCCTGCGCCCTGTTCGATCATCAGGGCAACCTGGTGGCCAACGCTCCCCACGTACCGGTTCACCTGGGCTCCATGGGTGAATCGGTGCGGGCGATCCTTCGTGATAACCGAGCCCGAATGCGGCCCGGCGATGTGTTCATGCAGAATGCGCCCTACAACGGCGGGACCCACCTCCCTGATGTCACCGTCATCACCCCCTGCTGGGATCAGACCGGCCAGGAGGTTCTCTTCCTGGTCGGTTCCCGTGGCCATCACGCCGACATTGGCGGCCGAACTCCCGGTTCCTCGCCGCCGGACAGCAATCGCATCGAAGAAGAAGGGATTGTCATCGATAACTGGCTGCTGGTCGAGCAGGGGCAACTTCGCGATCAGGCCACTCGTGAACTGCTTGCCTCCGGGCCCTGGCCCTGCCGTCACATCGAGCAGAACCTGGCCGACCTCACTGCCCAGATCGCTGCCAATGAAACCGGGCGCCGCGAGTTGCAGCGTCTGGTCAACCACTTCGGCCTTGAAATCATCCGGGCCTACATGGGCCATGTCCAGGATAATGCAGAGCAAGCAGTGCAACAGGTTCTGGCCGCCCTGCGGGATGGCAGCTTCATCTATCCCATGGATGACGGCAGTCGCATCCAGGTCCGTATAGCGGTGGACCGGAAGGCTCGGCAGGCTGTGATTGATTTCAGCGGTACATCCCGACAGCATCCGGGCAACCGCAATGCCCCCCGGGCCGTATGCCGGGCCGCGGTGCTGTATGTGTTCCGCACCCTGGTCAACACTGAGATCCCTTTGAATGAGGGCTGTCTGAAGCCGTTGCGCATTGTCATTCCTGAAGGGTCAATGCTCAATCCCCGCTACCCCGCGGCTGTTATTGCCGGTAATACCGAAGTGTCGCAGGCAATCACTGACTGCCTGTACGGGGCTCTCGGGCTGCTCGCCTCCTCCCAGGGCACGATGAATAATTTCCTCTATGGCAATGCCAGATACCAGAACTACGAAACCATCTGCGGCGGCACCGGTGCCGGGCCCGACCATCACGGTACCAGCGCGGTCCACAGCCATATGACCAACACCCGTATGACCGATCCGGAGGTTCTGGAATTGCGATTTCCGGTGCGGGTGGAGGAATTCAGTATCCGCCGCGGTTCCGGAGGGCAAGGGCGCTATCGGGGCGGTAATGGGGTGGTGCGCCGGGTGCGTTTTCTTGCTTCCATGACCGCCACTATTCTCTCCTCCCACAGGGTGACCGAACCTTATGGCCTAGTGGGAGGGAAGCCCGGCCTGCGGGGCCGCAACGCTGTATTCCGCCAGGCAACCCGGCAATACATCGAACTGCAGGGTAATGACGAGGTAGCCATGGAACCCGGTGACATCTTCATTATCGAAACACCCGGAGGAGGCGGTTTCGGATGTCCTCAATCATGATTGTCGGATTTTTTGTCCTCTTGTGCGACCAATGACGACTTTCGAACCTGCGCTTCTCTGTCTCCCATGAACCGCCCCCTGCCCTTTCACTACGGCTGGTTGATCGTTATTTCCGGAACACTGGGCAGTTTCGCCTGTATCGGTCTGGCCCACTTCGCCCTGGGCATGCTGCTGCCGGCCATGGGCGAAGAAAATAGCCGGATGAACAGTGAAATGTTATGTGGACAACCATCAGGAATTCTTATATATTGAGTGAGTTAACGGTTCAATAACGCTCACGGATCCAGGTGTTATCCTGCACAGATATCCAGCAACAAAAGACAGCAACCATTCAACCTGAAGACATATGAACCAGTCGCAGTTCCACCCGTCACCCGGACACCCTTTGCTCATTCTCTTCCTTCTGACTTTCCTGTTTACCGTTGCCCCCTCTTCTTCCTGGTGCAGTCCACCGACAAATCCACGGCTGGAGACCATTCTGGCCAGTACCTGGGAAAACATCAGGAAGGATCTTCACCAAAACGGTTTTTCCGCTGGCCAGCCCATCTTCATCCGCATCTTCAAACTGCCGGGCACGCTTGAACTATGGATGGATAAGGGCCAGAATTTTGAACTGTTTAAAACCTATCGAATCTGCAGCTATTCCGGCTTTCCCGGTCCAAAGCGCAACCAGGGCGACTGGCAGGCTCCCGAGGGGTTTTATAGTGTTTCTGCTGAGCAGATGAACCCTAATTCGAGCTTTCATCTTTCCTTCGACATCGGGTACCCGAATGCCTTCGACACTCATCGAAACAGAACCGGCAGTTTAATCATGGTCCATGGTGAATGCCGTTCCGTGGGATGTTTTGCCATGAGCAATCACCGCATCGAAGAAATATACCTGTTGGCGCATGAAGCACTGAGGCAGGGGCAGGAACAGTTCAGTGTCCACATTTTTCCTTTTCCACTTACCGCGGATAATTTGCAGAAATATGCTGCGTCACCCTGGATCGGATTCTGGAAGTCCCTGGAACCGGGATTCAGTGCCTTTGAAAACTCCCGCCAGGTACCGAAGGTGTTGGTGGAAAACGGTGAATATGTGATCGTACCCCGCGCCTCGCAATGGGCGATGACCCCATCATCGGGCCGTAAACGCTAACCAGTGTCCCTTCAGAAACAGCTTTCTTCCCCCTCCTGAATCCATGACGGCTGGACTTCTTTAGACATATCTTGCTGTAATCATATTCCTGAATCCGTGAGCGTTCGTCCGTGCGTCAGCTTCGTTGTTCGTGACCGTTCGATTAAAGTACACTTTATCGGACGGTTACGGGCAATGAAGATGGCGTGCGGACGGATGCCCCGAAGGGAGGCTGGTGAAAGTTTTTTTCAAGGGTTTAGCTGCAATTATACTATGATTACAGCAAGGTATATCCAAAACAAGCGTCCAGCCGTCACGGATTCAGGATATTATAATTGCAGTGGAATACAAGACGGTAGATCCGGGAACTGAAACCGCTGACCAGGGAGGGTTGCACTGGTGGATCAGCAGACTGGCAACTGAAGTGATCCTGTGCGCGGGCGGCCGGACTGTCCGCAGGTGAAGCGTTGGTGAACGGTGACCAAAAAAATGGACATGTACGGTGGTGACGATGCCGGTTATGGCAACGGAAAAACAGAGCGACCCGGACAACAAACGGTCGGCAGGAGGGTGGTGAACTGAAAAAAAATGGGGACTCCTGGCGGAATCCCCATGGATATCATGATTTGTTATTGCAGCTTTTAATTAATATCCACTGCCGACGATCAGACCGGATTCGGTTTTCTTGACATAGGAATGCTTATCTTCGCCACCCCATTCATAGGTGATCCAGACGCCTTCAGCGGTCGCAGCCTGGAGGGCTTCGTAAATCGGCATGGCATGTTCTTTCAGATCCTCTCCCGCCAGGGTGGGATGTACATGCAACGTTCCCTCAGTGTCCATGATGAAGGCATATGGATCATAGGCATCATAGGCAAAGCTGGTGACCTCCGCGCCTCCATCAATGCCGGCAACGATCTCATCCACATTTTTGCTGATGGCATCTCTGTCGGCGCAGAAGGCCTGGGTCGCAAAGAGAGCAACAGCGATCATGGAAAGCAGAACCATCAAACGTTTCATTATTTCTCCTCCTCGTTTGTTGAAATCACTGACCCGCCCCATGCGGGTCCGCGAAAGCCGAAGGTCTATATCACTGCACCAGGGAGTCAACGCTCCATGGGATCTTTCCTCAAACGGAAAAAGTGAAGCCTGTGCCAAAAAAGAAAACAATGAAACCGATTACTGGTATGTGCCTGTACAGGGCCAGGGAAGATACATGACCATCTGCTCTTGGACCACAGCTTGTCGACACTGCCACATTGCGGCAATAATAATGGCATACAATGATACAATTTTCAACAAATAATATGCAGTGCGCCATTGATTCCCGGTACCCGGTACGGCGATCGTTGACCAGGACTCAACACAAGGTTGATGAATGCAGGGCATCAACCTTGATCCCATGCCGGATCTAGCGTTGTCTTAACCCTTGTTCATCGCACACATGAATTGTTTTGCCCTCGACCCATATTAATCCTTCTTCAGTCATTTTGGCAAAAATGCGCGAGAGTGTCTCCGGGCTTGTGCCAAGAAGACTGGCCAATTGGCCCTTGGGAATATCGAGCACCACCTGATCATGCCGGTGTTGCTCGTCCATGAGATAGAGGAGATAGGATGCCAGCCTCCCCGGCACCTCCTTCAGAGCCAGATTCTCAATCTGGGTCGCAAACCGCCGCAGGCGCATAGAGAGCACGGCCAGCATGTTGAGAGCCAGCGAAGGATTGGCCGTCACCAGTTGAATAAACTCGGCACGTGGAAAAAAAATCAGTTCAGCCGCGCTCAGGGTTGTCGCATTGGCCGGATAGGGGCTGCCATGGAAAACAGGGACCTCACCGAACGGTTCACCTTCACCAAAGATGTGCAGGATCTGTTCCTTGCCTTCCGCGGACATTTTAAAAATTTTCACCCGACCGGATGCCACCATGTAAAAACCGGCGGCGGGAGTCCCTTCAAAAAACACCGCAGTGCCTTTGTCGTAAGTTCTCGAGATGCCCAGCCTGCTGATTTCATGAATCTGATTCATTGGCAGCCCGCTGAAAAGATGGCTGCTGGCGAGCAATTCATGCCTTTTTTTCATCGTTCCCCAAAAAAAAGTTGTTTTTGACCCAGGTCAAAGAAAGTATGTCAATAACTGGTAGAGTGGAGGCATACTACAGAGCAACACTGTCGAATGCGACACAAAAAAACAACAAGGAGGAATGCCATGTTTTGCAATCAGTGTGAACAAACTGCCAAGGGAGTCGGCTGCAGCATCGTTGGAGTCTGCGGCAAGAACGAAGAAGTCGCCGATCTTCAGGATCTGCTTATCCACGCCCTGCAGGGCTTGGCTCTTTATGCCCATGAAGGCCGGAAGCTTGGTCTTGTTGATGATGCCACCGATCTTTTTACCATGGAGGCCATCTTTTCCACTCTGACCAATGTCGATTTTGACGCTGACCGTTTTGTTGTCCTGATCAACAGGGCGGTGGAACTGCGCGAGGCCATGAATGCCAAGGTGGCGGCTGCCGGAGGCAAAACCGATTTTGATCAGGCTCCAGCCCATTTTATCCCCGCCGGATCAACCGCGGATCTTGTTGCCCAGGGGCAAGCCCTCAATCTGATTGAAAACCTGGACAGCGATAGCAACATCCGCTCACTCAAACAGACCCTGCTCTACGGTCTTAAGGGTATTGCCGCCTATGCCGACCACGCTGCCATTCTCGGTCAGAAAGACCCAGCCATTGCCGCTTTCTGCTATGAAGCACTGACCGTGCTGCTTGCATCCGGCCTGACCGTGGAGCAATGCGTACCGGTGGCAATGAAGGCCGGTGCCATCAACCTGCGGGCCATGGAGCTGCTTGATGCGGGCAATACCGGCACCTATGGTCACCCGGTCCCGACCTCGGTGCCATTGGGACACCGAAAAAACAAGTGCATTCTGATTTCAGGCCACGATCTCCACGATCTCGAACTGCTCCTCAAGCAAAGTGAAGGAAAAGGTGTCGATATTTATACCCATGGTGAGATGCTTCCCTGTCACGGATATCCGGAATTGAAGAAATATGCCCATTTCTACGGCCATTATGGTACGGCCTGGCAAAATCAGCAGAAAGAATTCCCGCAGTTTCCGGGCCCGATCCTGTTCACCACCAACTGCATCCAGAAACCACGGGACGATTATAAAGATCGGGTTTTCACTACTGGTCTGGTGGGGTGGCCAGGGGTCAAGCATATCAGCGACAAAGATTTTTCAGCGGTCATTGACATGGCTCTGGCCATGGACGGTTTCACCGACGAAGTCGACAACGGATCGGTCATGGTCGGCTTTGCCCGCAATGCAGTGCTGGGCGTGGCCGGTAAGGTGATCGAAGCAGTTAAATCCAAGGCCATCCGGCATTTTTTCCTGGTTGGTGGTTGCGACGGTGCCAAACCCGGCCGTGATTATTTCACCAAATTTGTCGAGCAGGTTCCCAAGGACTGTGTGGTCCTGACCTTGGCTTGCGGTAAATTCCGCTTTTTCGACCAGAATCTTGGCGATATCGGAGGCATTCCCCGCCTGCTCGATGTCGGCCAGTGCAATGACTCTTACTCGGCCATCCAGATCGCGGTTACCCTGGCCAAGGCCTTTGAATGCGAGGTCAATGATCTGCCGCTCTCCATGATCATTTCCTGGTATGAGCAGAAGGCCGTGGCGGTGCTCCTGACCCTCCTCTACCTGGGGATCAAGGATATTCGCCTCGGACCGTCGCTGCCGGCATTTATTTCACCTGATGTCCTGCAATTTCTGGTCGATACCTTTGCCATCAAACCAGTGGCCGACACACCGGAGGAAGATCTGCAATCCATTCTTGGCTGAGCCATTTTTCTCATTCTTTGCAACCAACAGGCCCACACGGACCTCATCCGGTCCGTGTGGACCCCAGGTCATGCAGCTGTACGCATGCACTCCCATGAACCTTTCCGCCTCGGCACCAGGGACAATGACTCATAAGACCTATACCGTGCTTCCCGACATCCACGCCGGCATGCTCACTCCGGACAACCTGGAAAATCTGGCAGCCCTGGCCCGGTCATACCGGATACCTCGAATGAAAATCACCAGTGCCCAGCGCATCGCTGTCCTGGGACTGGCCCCGGATGATTTGCAAGCCCTGCAAGCCGAACTGGGGATTACCAGCAGTCCGCCGCACACCCGTAATCGGGTTCATTACGTCCAGGCCTGCCCCGGCAGCACCTGGTGCAAACATGGTGTCGGTGATGCCCTGACTGTAGGGCGGAGGCTGGAACAACTCGAATTAGCCGGCCCGCTTCCAGCGAAAGTGAAAGTCGGGGTTTCCGGATGCCGCATGTGCTGCTGTGAATCTTGGGTCAGGGATGTGGGACTGGCAGCGGAAAAGAAAGGGTGGCGGTTGAGTTTCGGTGGCAATGGTGCCGGTCGACCACGCATCGGTGATCTGGTCGCTCA
Organism: Desulfobulbus alkaliphilus; assembly: GCF_016918545.1. GTDB lineage: Bacteria > Desulfobacterota > Desulfobulbia > Desulfobulbales > Desulfobulbaceae > Desulfobulbus > Desulfobulbus alkaliphilus. The sequence continues at coordinate 30,078 of NZ_JAFFQC010000017.1, forward strand.
AGGATTGAGTGATGATGAGGCGGTCACCCTGGTGAAAAAGACCCTGAACTATTATATTCAAGAAGCGCGATGCAAAACCCGTTCTGCTCGATTCATGGAACGGGTCGGCATCGATACCCTGAAAAAAGCTCTTTTGGGCTGAAAACCATCATATTTCTCTCTGGACAACATACACCATGAAAGTGAAACGAAACATTATCGCCATTGACGAAGAACTCTGCAACGGATGTGGACTTTGTGTCCCGGACTGTGCTGAGGGGTCCCTGCGGATCATTGATGGTAAAGCCCGCCTGGTGGCAGATAAACTCTGCGACGGATTGGGTGCCTGCCTTGGTTCCTGCCCCACCGGGGCCTTGCAAATCATAGAACGTGAAGCGGAAGAGTTCGACGAAGCCGCAGTGGAGGAATTTCTGGCATCGCAGAAAAAATCAACCCTGGCCCCGGTGTCGTCAGGGAGCGGTTGCCCCTCCGCCCGGCTGCAGGTCCTGCAACCGATGCCCCCCTGCCAGACAGCCAATATTCCCAGTCTGCAGAGCGAATCGGCCTTGTCCCACTGGCCGGTACAAATCCGCCTGATTCCGGCCAACGCCTCTTTTCTGGGAAATTGTGATCTGCTGGTAACTGCCGATTGTACCGCGGTTGCCTATGCCGGTCTGCAAAAAGATTTTCTGGCCGGTCGGGTGGTGATGATGGGTTGCCCCAAATTTGACGATCAGCAACTCTACCTTGATCGTTTCACCGAGATCTTTCGCACCCGCACTCTCAAATCCCTGACCATCCTGATCATGGAAGTGCCCTGCTGTCACGTTATGGTGCCGATCATCAAGAAAGCCTATGATGATGCCGGCAAGCCTGCGCTCCCTGTCCGCCAGGTGGTTATTTCCACCCAGGGTGAAATCAAATCGGACACCCCATGGTAGACTGCCGTCACACCCCGGACCCATTGCCTCTTTTACCATGGCCCCGGGGTGTGGATCCTCTATTCCTTGTGGACAACAAAGACGAACCCGTCGTCTGGTTCAATGCAGGGACGCACCCTTTGCTCAAAGCCGATTCTCATCGACCATCACATCACGTTCCTGCGCGGATCACTTTTGAGGGGTGATACGCGCATGATCCCATCCAACCTCACCCTGATCGGCATGCCTGGCGCCGGTAAAACCACGGTGGGTCTCCTGGTGGCCAAAAGTCTTTCCCTGAACTTCATCGATACTGACTCCCTCATCGAGGTCAACCAGGGAAAAACCCTGCAGCAGATAGTGGATGATTACGGTCATCTCCACCTGCGGGCCATTGAGGAAAAGGAAATTCTCGCGATCAACCTCAACCGCCATGTTATCGCCACCGGCGGCAGCGCCGTCTACAGTGCAAAGGCTATGGCCCACCTGCAGCGACTGTCAACCATTGTTTTTCTCCAGGTCTCAAGAGTTGAAATCGAAAGACGGATCAACAATTTCAACACCAGAGGCATTGCCAAGTCAACACACCAGACCTTCCAGGGCCTCTATGATGAGCGTCAAGTCCTCTATGCGCGATATGCTGGAATGACCATTCCCTGTGATGGTCGTGACCAGGATGAAGTCGTCAGGCTGATCATGGAAAAGTTGAAGTGATACGTTAAAAAAACCACTCGCCTGGTGGAGTTCTCGTCAAAGATTTTTCGAAATTACAGTAATATATATCCAAAAAAGTCCAGTCGTCACGGATTCAGGATAACTAAAAAAGCCTGGTCAACCGAAGCCAGTCATTGTACGATATGCAGAGAGAATTATTTCTGACGCGACAGCCAATTCCATCTCCGATCCTCTTCTTGCCATGCAGCAACCACATCAACGCTTCCCCGTGCAATCGTCCCGCCTTCACCTCTGGTGCTTTATCATCAGTACCGTGCTCCTTTTGTCCATTCCAGGAGGCATCCGGGGGGACGAGCCAATCCCAAACAAGACGGACCCCCAGGTATCCCATTCCCTGCCAATGGATAAGGCTTCAGGGGAAGTCATGCTCATTGACGGCATCGTCTATCCTATTCCTCCTCCCTGGGCCGGCAACAAGATAGAGCCTTCTGGTAATGTTGTTGAAAAATTACGGAAAATACCCCGGGAATTGACCCATGATCGCACCGAGATCTATCTTCATGAAAAAGCCGTGGCGCCGCTCAAGGCCATGACATCGGCGGCGGCGGAGGAAGGAGTCGCCCTTGAGGTGCATTCCGGATACCGCAGCGCTCGATATCAGAGAACGATCATCAAGCAACTCATGGCCAGAGGCAGGACTTTCGACGACATCATCCGCTATGTCGCGCCGCCAGGGTATTCCGAGCATATGCTGGGAACGGTGGTTGATTTTTATCCGAGCAACTGGACCTTTGTCGATACAGAGGCCTACCAGTGGCTGCGCCTACATGCAGGAGAGTACGGGTTTATTGAAACCTATCACCAGAACAACCGCACCGGACATCCCTGGGAACCCTGGCATTGGAAATATGAGCCACCTCCGGGTGTGCCAGTCCTCTTTTCCGATGCCCCCATGAAAACAGGCCGGACCGAATCGGAACCCCCGGGTTCTTCGTTCTCTGCCCAGCCCTCTACTCCAAACAAAACTTCAATAGATTATGAAGAAAATGACCGTTGACCGAGTGCAGGTTAAAGATTGACAAACCCGGAACCCTGTACCAGCAAAAACTACCGCCTGAATCCGTGACGGCTGGACTCTTGTTTTGAATATATCTCACTGTAATCATTTTTATAATTTCAGCAGAATCCTTAAAGAGAACCTTCACCAGCCGCCCTTCGGGGCATCCGCTCACGGATCCGGCTACCAGTGAGCCTCCTTGTTGGCCGCCGTGGCAAAAGTTACCTGGCCATCCTTGAAGGCCTGTACTGCCTCGCGAACCGTGCCGGAAGTGTCACTGACCACTTTGATTCCAGCAGCTTCCAGGGTCATAAAGGCCTTGGGGCCGCAATATCCGGTCATGAGCACCGAGGCCCCTTTGTCGCTCACCATGGTGGCCGCCTGGATGCCCGCTCCCTTGAAGGCATTGACATTTATCGAATTATCCACCACCTCAAACTCCAGGGTTTCCGTGTCAACAATGAGAATATAGGGAGCGCGACCGAAACGGGGATCCATTTCACTGTCGAGGTTGAGACCTTTTGATGTGACTGCAATTTTCATGGTTTACTCCTTGCCGAGCGCGGTCAGCGACCGCCACCGCCACAGACCTGATGGTCGGTGATTTTCTGCAGAGCACCAGCAAGGAAATCCTCAACCACGGGGCGGATCTCAGCTCGCTCCCCGTCGTGGTAGACTTCTATGCCCACCTGCCTGAAACCCATCAGCGGTCGCATACCGATACCGCCCACCACCAGGGCATTCACTCCGGCTTCAGCCAGCAGATTGACCGGCACCATGCAACCACCCTGGACATGCTCACGATTGGCCAGGATTGAGACCTGTTTGATCTGACCATTCTCGACGTCAATGCAGGTAAAAACATCGCAGTGACCGAAATGCCCTGCCCTCATGCCATCTAATCCGCCGTTACCCTCTGAAGGGATTGCCACGCGCACCATTGTCCTACTCCTTTTGATCTTTCTTACTCCTCAATCCGTGACGACAGGAATCTTGTTGGGAATATATTTTTTAATCAGATTATAAATGCGGCGACTTTTCTTGTACTGTGCCGTCACCCGCCGCCCTTCGGGGCGTCCGTTCGCACGCCGTTTTCATTGCCCGTACATGTCCGATACAGTGTCCTTTTTCATCGAACGGTCACCAACAACAAAGCTGACGCGCGGACGAACGCTCACAAATCCAGATTATTGAATTGTTGTTTTAAAATCCACAATCCCAAGCGGGTTCATGGAGGGAGAGCTGATGATTTTTTTCCAGGTTGCTCTGATCCGATCCTGGGTCATACCCTGTTCACGGTATTCAAAGATGGTTTTTCCTGCCACCATGGCATGGGTAAACACCGAATCAAACGGAATTCGGCCCAGGAGGATAATATTATGCTGCTCTGCCATTGCCTCGATCGCTTCGGTCATTTCGATATTGAGATCATACTTATTGACACAGACCATGCCCGGTATCCGGAAATGAGCGGCAAGTTCCACCACCCGCTCCATATCGTGCAGGCCGGATACCGTTGGTTCAACCACGATCACCAGAACCGTAGCCCCACCGATGGCAGCTATCACCGGGCATCCTATTCCAGGCGGGCCATCGGTCAGTATCAGGTCGCATTGCCGTTCTTCCGCCAGTTGACGGGTTGCCTTGCGCACCAGACTGACCAGCTTACCTGAATTTTCCTCGGCAATGCCAAGGCGGGCATGGACCATGGGACCGAATCGGGTTGCAGAAATATACCATTCACCGCAACGCTGTATCGGAAAATCGATGGCCGTAACCGGACAGAAATCAACACAGACCCCGCATCCCACGCACCGGATGAGGTCGACCTGGAACCGATCGGTGATGGCTCCGAATCGGCACAGATCCAGACAGACCCCGCATCCGGTGCATGTGTCGGGACGAATAGAAGCCTTGCCGCCGCCCATGAAATCGCTTCGTTGGCGGACCTGCGGTTGCATCAACAGGTGCAGGTCAGCGGCATCAACGTCGGCATCACAGAGAATACTGTTTTCTGCCAGAGCGGCAAAAGCAGCGGCCAAACTTGTTTTACCGGTCCCGCCCTTGCCGCTGATGATTACTATTTCACGCATGATACTCCTTTCCTCTCCCCTGGATCCGTGACGGCTGGACTCTTGTTTAAATATATCTTTTTGTAATCATGTTTTAATTATAGCGAAATCCTTGACAATAACCTTCACCAGCCGTTCACGGATTCAGGATTCAGGTTTCCGCAAGAACGCCGGTTATATCCAAGAACAGCCGCCGAAATTTTTCCCTCCACTCCGGTATTTCTTCAACAACCATTTTGCCTCTGGAATAAATTTCGGCAATTCGGCGTTCAAATGGGATGGTTAACAATATCGGGATGTTTTCACTTTGCGCATACGCGAAGACTTTTTCATCGCCGATATCGGCCCTGTTGACCACCAATCCACAGGGGATACCGAGCACTCGCACGGCTTCCACCGCCAACCGCAGATCATGAAGACCGAAGGGGGTCGGTTCAGTGACCAGAAGAATGAAGTCTGCGCCATGCATGGCGGCGATCACAGGGCAGGAGGTGCCAGGCGGCGCATCGACAATGGTGATCAGCTGGGGATCAGCAGCATCCCGTACCCGATGGATCAGAGGCGGCGACATGGCCTCACCTACCCGCAATCGGCCATTAATGAAGCGGATGCCGTTGCTGGTTCCGAAGTTGAGGGTTCCCAGTTCCCGGCCGGTTTCCGTGATCGCCCCTTCAGGACAAACCAGCATGCAGCCCCCACAGCTATGACAGAGTTCTGGAAAGACAAGCACTGTGTCCTTGAGAACAGCAAGCGCGTTGAATCGGCAAATTTCCGCACATTTTTTACAAAAGGTGCATTTTTCCATATCAACCTGAGGAACCGGCGTTTCCACCCGTTCAGTTCGCTGCAGAATCGGATGGAGAAAAAGATGGGCATTGGGTTCCTCGACATCACAGTCGAGCAATTCAACATCTGCCCCCAGTGCGAGAGCCAGATTGGTGGCCACGGTTGTCTTGCCGGTTCCACCCTTGCCGCTGGCAACACTGATGATCATGATGCCACCGCCCTGTTCGGTTCGACCTGCATCAGTCCAGTAATCTTTTCGATCACGGCAAGCAGTGCTTCTGCTTCTTTTTCCCCAGGATGAGGCGGTAATTGCATCAACACACCGAGTCCTTCGGTGGCTTCATGAAAATCAGCTTCCGAAAGAGTTCCGACAATGGCGGTATTGACCAATGGGTTGACCTGGACCAGCCGCTGGACAAATTCGATTCCGCTCATATCATCGAGCTGCTGGTCGACAATAACCAGATCCATGGTCATTCCCTGGAGCTGTTTCAGACCGGAGGACCCAGTTGCGGCCGGCATAAACCGGACATCCTGCTTCCGCCGCAAACGATCAACCAACAGAGCAAAGCGGGAAAAGTCCTTGGCAACAAATAAAATGATCAAAAGAATCCTCTTTATACCTGGACCAGTTGGTCAAGAGGCCAGCCGGTCGATTATCGTGTTGAAGCGGGGTTTCAGGGCAGGAGCTGATCAGCGTTGCCCACTTCTCCGTTGACCGCTGTTGCGTCTGCCTCGACCAAGGCCGCGACCCATGCCTCTGCCCTGTCCTCTGCCAGGTCCCTGTCCCTGACCTTGCCAGGTCGTGCGGGCCTGAGCAGCTTCCTGCTGGGCCTGCTCCTGATCCCTTGGTCCTTCCTGTTGGGATTGGGCGGTATCCGTGGAACCGTTCTGACGGCAGAGACCTTGCTGTCTACCAGTGAGCGGACCGTTACCCAAAGGCCCTCTTCGATTCATTCCAGGCATATTCGTACCTCCATTGTTAGAGTTGGTTTTATATTAATTCTGTTCAGGTTTCATCCACCAGCCTTGCGGATGGATCCGGAGCGAGCGGACCGTATTTCTTGTCTTCATCCTTTCTCTCAGTTGTCATCTGAGACCTTCGCTGCCCCCGTGCATACTGTCCTCTTCTTGGGGATTGTTTGATTTCTCGTCCACGACGGATTTTTCCCTGACAGCAGATGTGTTTTCCGCAACCCGGCATGGTGAATTCACCCCGCAACGACTTTCCCCGCGCATACCTGGTCAGGACTCGGCGAAAATTTCCGGCAACAAAGGGAATCAGCTCAAAACCAGCTGTCTCAAGCATGCTTGCCGGTCCTTCGCAAACAGCGCCGCAGATAATTACCATGACCTTATGTGCTCGAAGCAACTGAATAAATTCCACCAGTCGGCCGGGGTCAAAATGCAGATACGAGGAATTGACGATCTCGGTTCCGTGAACCTCAGCGATAAAGAGTGTACGTGCTGAGTCAAACACCGGTGATATCCGATGGCCCCACACAGTCACAGCAATTGTTCGGCACGAGTTTTCCTGTTGCATGCCCTTCTTTATCCAAAAGCTGTGCCTGATATACGTTTTCTCAGAAAATAACTTTTCTTTCTGGAATTAGGGCTTTTTTTTGCTGGTACTTCTTTTGGATCAGAATTTCTGAAAGAAAGGGTCGCACCAAGGGAACCCTGTGCGACTGTAAGGGTGCTGATTACGCTACTCTGTATGCGGAGACGTTGACGAGCGACCGTCAACCGGGGGGAGCATGAGGTTGAGTTTTTTCAACTTACGAAACAGGGTACTTTTATGCATGCCCAAATCCCGGGCGGCGGCCAGCCGGTTGTACCCATTCCGTCGCAGGGCCTCGCCTATTACCTCTGCTTCGGTGGCCTGTTGAGCTGCCTGCAACTGTGACGCAGGCCTTTTCTTTTCAGGCTGGGTCAGATGTGTTGGCAGATGCTGAGGATGAATCTCCCCCTGGGTGCAGAGAATAAAGGCATGTTCGATGATATTTTCCAGTTCTCTGATATTTCCAGGATACTCATGGCGCATCAAACACTCCATAGCCTCGGCACTGATACCGCTCACCGTCTTGCCGCGGAGCCGGTTCATTTTATCGATGAAGCGTTCGATCAGCAGCGGTATATCTTCTTTTCGGTCAAGCAGGGGTGGCAGGCGAATGCGAACGATATTGATTCGATAATAGAGATCCTGACGGAACCGTCCCTGTTCAACCAGAGATTCGAGATCCTGATTGGTAGCCGCAAGGATGCGGACATCGGCCCGATACTGACGCACATCACCCAGCATCTGAAACGTTCGCTCCTCCAGGACCCGTAAAAGTTTGACCTGAAACGCAGGGCTGGTTTCTCCCAGCTCGTCAAGCAGGATAGTACCACCCTGGGCCACGGCAAAATATCCCGGCTTATCACGCACCGCGTTTGTAAAGGCGCCGGCTTTATATCCAAAGAGTTCCGATTCCAGCAGGGAATCAGGTAAGGCGGCACAATTGATGGCCACAAAGGGTTTATTTTTTCGGGTCGACTGGTCATGGAGGGCTTTAGCGAGCATCTCCTTGCCGGTGCCGGTTTCACCCTCGATGAGGACAGTGGAGTCGCTCACAGCGATTCTGGGGAGTACAGTAAAGATTTTTTTCATCAGGTGGCTGCGACTGACCATATCGCCCTGACGGAAACTATCACTCAATTCACGGCGTAATTCCTCCACCACCGTATTGTCGCGAAAGGTTTCCACCCCACCAAGAACAACACCTTCCTCGTTGACAAGGGGCGCGGTGGACACATCAATGGGAATACGCTGTCTGTTACTGTTGATGATATAGGTAGAGGTACTGACAAAGGATCTGCCCTCCTGCATGGTTCGGCGCAGAGCACAATCTCCCTCGCACATGTTCGACCGAAAGACCTCCCAGCAGAAACGTCCGATTGCCTCCGCTCGAGGGACACCGGTTATTTCCTCAGCGGCCCGATTGAACGAGGTGATTCTCCACTCATGATCAACCGTGAATACCCCGTCGGAAATGCTTTCCAGGATGGTATTGGTGACATCCCCGGCATGCTTGGTCCTCTCTTTTTTCACAACCTGCCTCGTTGTTGTCCATTCCTGACACATTGGGCATCTCCCTACGCCCCTTAAAGAAAACCTCGCCTTAATCAGGAGATACTCCATCGTTTGCCGGGCTGCGTTGCGGCCCCGTTTTCCCTTTCTTTGTAATCAGCCCCGATACTTCTGGCAACCATTGATGCACCAGGTCATTTTGCCAACTCCATCGAGGCTGCTGACAGAAAGCGCCGTACGATCAGAGGGGTTGTCACTGTCCGGTTTATCAATCCCCTCACGTATCAGGTTCGTGCATAAAGACCTTTACAGGCAACCGGCTGTTTTGTAAGACTTCTTGTATCGGTGGCCAGCAAATCGCCATAAAAAGGCACAAATATCTGCCTTGTTCTGTTCGTAGCAGGGAGGAGTGATGATTGTCGGATTATCGATTATTTTTATCTGCCTGTTGCTTGGTGAAGGCGTGGCTCATGTGTTGAGCCTGCCGATCCCGGGTAATGTCATTGGTATGGTCATCCTGACCACGGCGCTTATGCTCGGCATTGTCCGCCTGGAGCAGGTCAAACCGGTGGCCGATGGCCTGCTTAAATACCTTGCCCTGCTGTTTGTGCCGCCTGGGGTGGGTCTGCTGCTCTACGGTGAAGTCCTCAAAGCTTCCTGGCTGGCCATCGGAGTCAGTCTGGTTGTCAGCACGGTTATCGTCCTCGGTACGGTGGGTTTGCTCCAACAATACCTGGAACGCCGCCGCCATGAATGAAATCCTGACCTCACCAACCTTTGCCATCGCCACCACCCTGGTCACCTACTGGGCAGCACAGAAAATATACGAGCGCTGGAACTTCCCTTTTCTTAATCCGGTCTTGATCACGATTCTGGCCCTGATGGGCCTGCTCAAAGGACTGCAGATCCCGTATGAGCGGTATGAGGCCGGCGGTCAATACATCAGCTTCTGGCTGGGGCCGGCTGTGGTTGCCCTGGGGGTACCTCTGTACCAGCACATGGAGACCATCAAAAAACGGGGTATAGCGATCAGTTGTTCCATCCTGGCCGGCAGCATCATCGGTATCCTCACGGCCGCCGGTCTGGCCGGTCTGCTGGGTGCCAGTGACCTCATCATAATCTCCATGGCTCCCAAATCAGCGACCACCCCGATTGCCATGGGGATTGTTGAAAAACTCCAGGGCATTCCTTCATTGACCGCCGCCATAGTAGTCATCACCGGGGTTTTAGGAGCCGTAATTGGCCCCTTTGTTCTGCGCTGCCTTGGTGTTGTCAGCCCCACAGCCTTCGGTCTGGCCATGGGAGCCGCCGCCCATGGCCTGGGTACGGCGCGAGCCCTCGAGGAAGGAGAAACGCAAGGGGCGATGAGCGGTCTGGCCTTGTGCGTGAACGGGATCATGACAGCGATTTTCACCCCGATCCTGCTCAAAGTACTCCTGGCCGCTTTCAACAACCTGAATCCGTGACGACTGCACGGTGAAATAGAGTGGCAGGCCGGCACGGCACGGGCTGGCCGGTTTTGGAGATAATATTTCAGCCTCCCCCGGACTGTATCAATTACAAATACGGTGGATATACACAGGCGCTGATCATCGGGAACAGGACTGATGATGATGTTCTTTCAGTATCCCCCCGGTCCCAAGCCGAAGGTCAAAGTATCCCCGGGGCTGAGTTGATAAATTTTGCCTTGAAACGAGATCTTGGTTGTTTCCAGGTCACACTGATCACAGGCAATGGTGACAGATTCCTGAGTTGCGGCAATGTCGAACCAGTTGCCCCGGTATTTGATCCGCATGGACAGCCGGGGCAGTCCCTGGGGAATGCTCGGGTGCAGATAGAGCACATCGTCATGAAACTCCAGTCCTGTATAGCAGCGCTGAAGAATATCCACGGTCCCGGCCATGGCGCCGAGATGGATTCCTTCATGGGTCGTTCCCCCCTGGATGTCGGAAATATCACTTTCCAACGCCTTCTGAAACAGTTCCCAGGAACCCTGCCGCTTTGATCTGGCCAACACCCAGGAATGGACAATATTGCTCAAGGTCGAACCATGGGAACTTCTCTGCAGATAGTATTCGATGTTGCGGGGAATGGATTCCGGTGCGAAATCATAGCCCATCAGCGCGAAGAGGTCCTGAATTTCATCGGCGGAAAAAAGATAGAAAAGCATGAGTACATCAGCCTGCTTGGATACCTTATAGCGGTTGGGCGTGTCCCCCTCTGCTTCGAGAATACGGTCCAGGCGATGAATATTCCCATATTTGTTCCGGTAGGCCTGCCAATCAAATTCGCGAAGCTGATCGTACCCTTCGAACTGACTGATAATGCCCTCTCCATGAAAAGCGACGCGCATCTTTTTGATGATATCCTGCCAGCGCGCCAACTCCTTCTGATGTACCCCCAGGGTCTGCAGTAATTCTCCCCGCCTCTGCGGAGCAAGGGCCTCGATGGCTTTCAGAGCGGTTCGCAGCACATAAACGGTCATGACATTGGTGTAGGCATTGTTGTCAAGGCCCGGGGTTTCCGCATCCGGATATCCATCATGGTATTCATCGGGCCCCATGACCCCGAGAATCTCATAACGGTCCAGTTCCTGATTGAACGTTGTCAGTGCAGACAGGAATCGGGCAATCTCGAGAATCATCTCCGCACCGTAGGTGGCGAGAAATTCACGGTCACCGGTGGTCTTGTAATACTGCCAGACATTGTAGGCGATGGTATTGTTGACATGGCGCTGCAAATGGGTGTTATCCGGCAACCACCGCCCCGATTTAGGATTCAGGTGGAGATGCTGGGTTTCTTCGCGGCCGTTGCTGCCGCTCTGCCATGGATAGAGGGCTCCGCAAAGTCCCACAGTCCGCGCCTCGAGCCGGGCTCGATCAAGCCGCCGGTACCGGTACAGTAACAGCGATCGGGTCAGCGAGGGTATCCTCAGGTTGAGATAGGGAAAAATAAAGAGTTCATCCCAGAAGATATGCCCCCGGTAGGCCTCCCCGTGCCATCCCCTGGCCGGGGTGCCCACATCCAGATCAATGGAGTTTCTTGACACGGTCTGCAGCAGATGGAAGATATGCAGCCGCAGGATCATCTGCGCCCGGTCACTACGTTCAAGACGGATGTCGCATCGATTCCAGAGATGTCCCCACTGCAGCACATGACTCTGAAGAAGTTGATCGAATCCCTCGGCACTGCCAACGGTGTCCACGGCATCCAGAGCGGGCTCGGCAACGGCACAATCTCGGGAGGTGAAAAAAGAGACAACCTTCTCGATGCGAATAGCTTGCTTTTCGACTGCATCGACGAGAATATCATGGCCGATGTACCCGGGACGCATGACCAATTTTCGATCCGCTTCGAGCACCTGTTGTTCGCTGAAAACCCGAATTCTCGCCGCCTGGGCTACCCGCAGTCGTGATTGATTGGTTTCCACCAGCAGACAGATGGTTTCGTCGTCAACAGCCTCGCTGCGTACAGGATCGAGATGTTTACCGTTGAGCTGCTGGTACCTTTCCACCCCGGCATTGATCACAGTGCCATCAAGACTGGAATGCACCTCGAAGCGTCCTGACCAGTTTTCAGCCACCAGAACCGTGTCCAGGGCGGCAAGGTGCATACGGCCCATATGGACAAAGCGCCGTTGTACCAGGGTGGTTTCCCTTCCCTGCTTATCCTTGCAGCGTATAGTCCGTCGCAAGACCCCCTGTTGCAGATCAAGTTCCTGACGATAAAAAAGAACATCAACCGAGCGGAGATTGAACCAGTCCCCCCCCTCGGGCCGGAACTTGGTTACCAGCCAGTTGGGCATGTTGACCAGATCTTCATTTTCGATGACCCGACCGGCAATCCTGGTCTGCAGGCGGTTGTAGCCTCCGGCGAGATAGGTGCCGGGGTAATGTATAGCAGAGGCTTCGGACTCAGGAGCCGCGCCCCGGGTCGCAAAATACCCGTTCCCCACGGTGCAGAGGGCCTCGCGAAGCCCTTCCTCCTCAGAGTCAAATCCTTCATAGACCAGTGTCCAGGTACTCATGGTGACCTCCTCCCTGAATCCGTGACGGTTGGGCTCTTGTTTCGGTTATATCTTTCTGTAATCATATTATAATTGCAGCGGAACCATTGACAATACCTTTCACCAGCCGCCCTTCGGGCCATCCGTCCGCACGCCATCTTCATTGCCCGTGTCCGTCCGATAAAGTGCACTTTAATCGAACGGCCACGAACAACGAAGCTGACGCACGGACGAACGCTCACGGATTCAGGCTCCTCTTGAATCCGTGATGGCTGGACGGTTCATGCATAAAGGGATCAGCTGAAGGAGAAATCGGCGGACCTCATCGGGATCTCGGAGGACATGGGACGCAGCGGTAGCCGTGGGCCGCTCCTGAACCGCAATCCCGATCCCCCGGCCCGGCAGGGCTTTAAACCCGTCCTCGTCGGTAACATCGTCCCCGATATATATCGGCAACACCTCTTCCCGATCGAGCTGCAATGTCTGCAATAAAAACAAAAGCGCCTTGCCCTTGTGCCAATCCATTTTCGGCTGAACTTCGAAAATCTTTTTCCCGGAGGTTTTCTTCAAGGTTGGATGCCTGGCAATAAACGCATCAACAACCGCGGTAATATCATCTACCCTGTCTGGATCCACCAGGCGATAATGGATGGCAATGGCAAATTTTTTCCGTTCCACCAGCAGACCCGGTATTCTGTCGAGCTGGCGGCCAAGAACCTCTTCCGCCTGATCAAGATCTGGCAGGAACTCTTCCCCCTTCGCATGACCGGCCTGCACATCATCGGGGCCAGCAATATCAAACCCATGGCTTCCCGCATAGGCAATGTTGTCTATCCGCACTATTTCCCGCAGATCATCAAGATCCCTGCCGCTGATGATCCCCACAGGGCAGTGGCGAGCAAGTTCCTGCACCGCTTTCCGTACCTCTTCCGCCATAACTGCCTGAGTTGGGGTATCGACAATAGGAGTCAGCGTGCCATCGTAATCAAGAAAGACGGCAATGCGTTTCCCTTCAGCCCGGCGGACAATACCGTCCAAATCATCCAAAGCTGAAGGAAGGGTTGATCCTGATTGGTTGTCATGTGCCATCCTGTCCTCCTCGTACCGTCTGTACCGGTCGCTATTCCATCCCTCTGTACTCACATTTCTATGCGGTCGGCACTTTCGTGCATCATGGCGACCATGAGAATGAGGTATTCACGAAGATGTCGAGTCACCAGAAAATTCGTGAGCACATATTCCCTGGCTTTCCGCCCCATATTCTCCAGAATCTGTCGATTTTTCAGGAGATACCGTATTCGTAGCGCCGCCCCCTCAGGGGTGTTGACCAGAAAACCGGTATGGTGGTTGACGACCTGGAGACGAATACCACCGGTATCACCGCCAATAACCGGCTTGCCTTTCCACATCGCCTCGGTAACAGTCAGGCCGAACCCTTCTCTGATCGATTTCTGCACACAGACGGTAGCCGCTCGCTGGAGGGCGTTAATCTCTCGATGGGCATCGGAAGGGAGCAGCAGAATATGAATATCCGGATCGTTCTTGGCTGCCATCCGCACCTCGTGAAGAACCTGGTCGCCCTCAGGGTCATCGGCGGCCCCACCACCGGCCAGCACCAGTTGTACAGGTGTGAAAGCCTTGATCAGGCGGTAGGCCTCAATAACCCCCAGGGGATCCTTGAAATGGTCGAATCGGGACACCTGGAGGATGAGTGGCAGGTCAGGATTGAGACCGTACCGGGCAAAGACACCATTGACCTCTGTCGTCGGCAATTCGATGTTTTTCGGGCTGAGAGGGTCGATACTGGGAGCAATGAGATAGAGCGGATGAGGCATGGGTTGGGCGAAATCCGCCAGGGACCAGATACTGGCATCATACCCCACCACGAATTTGCGCAGGTATTTCCATACGGTTCGGTACGGCCGACTCAGATCGATATGGCATCGCCACACCCATTTTCCTTTGCGATCGGGGCAGAAGTGCATTAGCGGAGCTGGTTGAGGATCATGAATAAAGACAAAATCCGCTTCTTTCAGAGTCCGTCGCATCCGATCGGCGTTTTCCGCATTGGTTCGTTCGTAGGTCACAAGCAATTCTTGAGGAATAACCAGCGGCTTTCCCTGCAAACCGTTGTGAAATTGTTTCGTGCATTGATAAAATCCCTGTTCACCAATGATCAATTCCCATTTGACATCGAGGCCCAATTCTTGCTTCAAAGGAACCAGCCAGCTGAGAATCTCCGCTACCCCGCCACCCTCGCGGGTAGAATTGACATGAACCACCTTCATGCCCTGCAAAGGACGGGCAAGTTGTCTGAGATGGTCAATGACAATATCTCCGACAATCTTTGCGTACCTCTCCAGTAAATTGCTCATGGCTGTTACTCTCCTTGAACGTACTCAACGTGCAGAATGAATATTAACTGGTGAAAACCGCCTCAAGCTCTCTGCGTAATGCGGCCAATGTTGTGAAGTACGGATCGATTCGGTTGATTCGTCTGGTCAGCTTAATGCAATCTGCCTCATCAAAGGAAGTAAACCACTCGACAAAATCATTTTTCCCTTGTCCTGTCCGCCGCCGTGCGTCTATAAAATGATAAAAAATTGAACCAAGGGACATTCTCGCGATCTGCTCGGCCATCTCGCTGGGATGGGTAATGCGGATGCCGGTATCGAAGACAACTATCTGTGAACGAATAAATTTGAACCGCTGACCGGAACGAACCCAGGGAACATGTTCACTTTCCGCCAGCCGTTCATCAATCACATCCGCCAGTTCACTCCGCAGTGCTTCCAGGTCCTGATACGCGGACGGATCGATAATTGCCAGCCGTTCCGCCAGCCGATTGTCATGAAGACACCTCCATGCCCAGGCGGCAAAGTCGTTCTGATATTCCGGTTCATCGAAACTGGAGCGCAACATGCCACCCCAGAAATGGTAATAAATGCAACCTGTGGGGACCATCTTGACGCGATCGCTCAATTCCCTGAGATTCTGGGCTTCTTCTCCGGTGGCGATCGAGATGAGCGCACAATCTTTGACCACAAACGAAGTGTCCATACCTTCCTCCCTCTTCTGGCAGACACTGGTTCGGCCACGTCGAGCCTGAGCAGCTTTTCCTGTTCAACGTTGAAAATGTCTATATGATGAACCAGATACTCTAAAAATACAACACAGGTGTTTTAGGTATAATATAGATATTAAAAATATCCAATAGGTTGCTGCACCAACTGCACATTGCACCTCCCCGCGGCTTGCGAACCTTACAGCCTCCGGGACCATCCACAGGCCCGGCCTCAAGCCTCTTTTTTCTCAGGTGCAAATGCCCGGTCGGTCTTGGCCGGAGCACCCGTCATACTTCTTTTGTTCATGAGAACGATAGCACAACATGATATATCTGGATCTTATTCTTAATCTGGCCCTGCTGGTTGCCCTGAGCGTGATTTCCGGTTTCATGGAGCAACGCTGGCCCCGCCAGACCTTGATAGGTATGGTTGCCCAGGGGTTGCTTTTCGGTATCGTGGCCGTGTTGGGCATGCTGCGCCCCCTGCACCTGGAACACGGTCTGTTTGTTGACGGCCGTTCGGTCATGGTCAGTCTCTGCGCTCTTTTTTACGGGCCGGTAGCGGCGGTCATCTCCGGTCTGATCACCATAATCTTTCGTATCTGGATGGGAGGGGTCGGGACCATCATGGGGGTCCTGGTCATTCTGTCTTCGGCTGTTATCGGCGTTCTTGTCCATGCACGTTTCCGCAAAAATCCAGTGGCCTGGAGTATTGGACACTTCTACCTCTTCGGAATCGCAGTGCATCTGCTCATGCTGGCCATGGCCTTTTCCCTGCCGCTGGATACAGCGATCACCACTCTTCAGGGCATCGGCATCCCGGTTCTGCTCCTCTACCCGCTGGCAACAATCCTGGCGGGAAAAATCCTTCTTGATCATGAATTCAAACTGCAATCCATCAATGAACTGCGGCAAACCAGAGAAGAATTGAGCACGACCCTGCGCTTCATCGACGAAGGCGTAATTTCCACGGACCTGTCCGGCAGGATCCTGTTGGTGAATCCAATGGCGGAACAACTCACCGGATGGCCACAGGATGCTGCCAAAGGAAAGCCTCTGGATGATGTTTTTCGTACCGTCGATCAACTGACCGGCGCTCCGGTGGCCAATACCGCCGCAGAAATTCTGGCAGGAGCGGCGACCGCCAGCGGTGATGATCATACCCTGCTGCTGGCGCGAAACGGAACAACCTGTCATATCGCCCAGAATGCGGCTCCCATGCGTGACCACCAGGGAGAGTCAAGGGAATCGTCCTGGCTTTTCGTGACGTGAGCGCTGAATACATTGCCCGCAAAAAAATACGCGAAAACGAACTCCTGTTCAGAAATCTCTTCGAGCGCCATGCCGCGGTCAAATTACTCATTGATCCCGAGACCGGAGCTATTCTTGAGGCAAACCGTGCCGCGGAACATTTTTACGGTTGGCAACGCGAACAACTGCAGGCCATGAATATCAGCGATCTGGGCAGCCCTCCTTTGGAAAAAATCGCCAACGATCAGGAAACTGACATCACCCCAGCGTTTTTTCACACCGCATCCCGTCATTGCCTTGCTGATGACACCTATCGGGACGTAGATGTGTATAACAGCATTATCGAGGTGGGAACCAAGTCCCTGCTCCATGCCATCATCCATGACGTTACCGGCAGGAAGGAAGCTGAAAAAGCTCTCCAGGAAAGTGAGGTCAATTATAAGTTTGTGGTCAGCGCTATGCAGGAAAGTCTGCTTGTTATCGATATGGACGGCACTATCCTCTTTGCCAACGACAAGGCTGCGATCAACTTCACCGGCGACGGTGGACCAACAGGAATTATCGGTAAAAATATCAGCGAACTGCTGCCAGAGGAAGACGCCCTCCGGCTGATTACGTCCTGTCGAGAGACCCTTGCCACCGGTGAAGGTGTTGTTCGTGAAGTACAATTGAAGCTGGCTCAGGGGGAACGATGGTTGCTCAATACCTTGCAGCCGCTCCGCTACGGCCGCGAACAACGCCGGGCGGTGCTCTCAATCGCCCTCGATATCACTGATCGTAAACAGGTTGAAGAGGAGAAAAAACACCTGCAGAATCAATTGATCCAAGCCCAGAAAATGGAATCGGTCGGGCGGTTGACAGGTGGTGTGGCCCATGATTTCAACAATATTCTCTCTGTGATCCTCGGGTATACGGAAATGGCTCTGCAGCAGGTGGACTCCCGTGGAAAGCTGCATGCGGATCTGACCGCCATTCACCAGGCTGCTTTGCGTTCCGCTGATATTGTCCGGCAGTTGCTGGCCTTTGCCAGTCAGCAGACCATCGCACCCCGACAGCTTGATCTCAACGTCACCGTAACAGACCTGTTGAACATGCTGCAGCGCTTGATCGGTGAGGATATCACGCTCTCCTGGAGACCGTCGGCCAAGCTGCCACCGGTGTGCATGGATCCGAGCCAGATCGATCAGATCCTGGTGAATCTCTGTGTCAATGCCCGCGATGCCATCGAGGAAATCGGCACCATCACCATCGAAACCGGGACAACCTATCTGGATGAAGAATCCTGTGCCGGTACCGCCGGATTTCTACCCGGAGAGTATGTGGTGCTCACCATCAGCGACGACGGTTGCGGCATGCACAGAGAACTCATCGATAAAATTTTCGAGCCCTTCTTCACCACCAAAGGGGGTCGGTGTCGGGACCGGCCTTGGATTATCCACGGTCTACGGGATCGTTCAACAGAACAATGGTTGTATCCATGTTGCCAGTGAGCCGGGTAATGGAACCACCTTCAGAATTTATCTGCCCTGTCATATTACGGACACGGGTGACTCGGTCCAGAAGGATGATCAACCAGCTTTTCAGCCGCGGAAGAGTCATGGAGAAACCATTTTGCTGGTGGAGGACAATGCCACCATTCTCGAAATGACAACGCTCATGCTCAAGGAACTCGGTTACCTGGTCCTGAGTGCCGGCAGTCCTCATGAAGCGCTGCGCATCGCCGCTGAGTATGCCGGTACCATCGACCTGCTTTTGACCGATGTGATCATGCCGGAGATGAATGGCCGGGAACTCTGTCAGCAACTCCTTGTGCTGTATCCGAAACTCAAAAAAGTCTATATGTCTGGATACACCGCTGATGTCATTGCTCATCATGGTATGCTTGACACCGGCATCAATTTTCTGCAAAAACCCTTTCTCCTGGGTGAGTTAGCCGTCAAGGTCCGCGAGGCCCTGGCCTGATCGGCTACAATCAAAGCACAGGGTAAACTGGCATTGCTCAGCGCATCCTCCGTGATGACCACCTTGCCCCAATCCTGGGCTGGATCAGTTTCAGGGAAAAGGATCTGGTGGCAATCATCGGCTCTGTTGCCGCCCGTACCGTCTTTCGTTCAACCTATCATCTCCCCGCAAAGCAGTGAGCAGTCGCGAGAGGCCTTTGCTTGAAAAAAGCTTTTATCAACAAGTTAGAAAAACCGATCAGGAAAAAAACAGTCAAGATTGAAAAATAGGTTGACATAACGACGGTTTTTTTGAATTGTTGGGGCAACAAAATTAAATACCACCGTGTGGACAGGAGCCAGCAATTCGGGCAGCTTTCGAACCTGCACCATGTTCGTCAGTGCATCCTGACAAAATCGTTCCACCGACCCTGTCGCACATCATCAGTTGCTTTACTATTTACAGCTTTATCGTTTGTTGCTTTACTGGTTCGCTTTACTGGTTGTCGCTACAATACTCACAAGCTCAGCAAATAACAAAGCATGCCAAACACTCCCTTCAATGTGATGATCCCGATCTTCCTGATCCTTCCCGCAAGGTTGGTACAATCAGGAGCTTCCCAATCTGCCATCACAACGTCTCTTCCAACATATACCCTTGTTGCTCCGACCGTGGTATTGTTCACTCTGACCTTGACAATCTACTGTCTTTTTCAACCATAAACCTTTTTTAAAGAGGTCTAGCGCAACCGAAACAAAAAAGCTTGGAGGTGCAGATGGTCATGGCTAATCATCAAGAACCCCGTTACTGTGATGACTGCGGCAAATCGAGGGATGAATGCGTACTCTGCGAACGCGCATGCATGTTGCCCAGCTGTGACAAATGCACCTTCACTGTACAACTTTATGGCACAGGCTGTGGAAACATCCACGTGTATCACTTATGTCGCCCTTGTTATGAAGGACGCATTGCAAGAGGTTATGTTGAACCCTAGATAAGGAGGTGTATGGGATTTTTACAAAAAATGATGGCATCGCTGTTCCAACCTAAACAGAAGAACGAGGATAAACCGAAGACCGAGGAGGGTTGCATGGACATTGACAAAAGGATGACACTCAAAGATGCAGTAGCAAAGTTCATCCAAGATGGAGACACGGTGTACTACGGGGGGTTCCAGATTCATGTCCCCATGGCGTTGACCCACGAAATCATCAGGCAGAAAAAAAGACACCTCACCACTGTTGAGTCATCAACGGATGTCGGTGGTCTGGATATTCTGGTGGGTGCCGGTTGTGTGACGGAAATCCACACCGCCTGGATCATGAACTGGTATGTAAAAGCGCCGTATGCCATTCGCCGGGCCTTCAACAAAGGTCACCTGAAAAGGCATGACATATCCAACTTCGGCGCCACCAGCGCTCTGATGGCTGGATTTCTTGGCATTCCCTTTATCCCCGTGCGTGGTAACATCGGTACGGACATGCCTATTCACAACCGCAAAGACATCAGATTCCTGGAAGATCCCTTCACCGGGGAAAAAATCACCGTAGTCCGGGCCTGGCGTGCTGACGTGGCGATTATCCATGCGCAGAAGGCCGATCGTCTGGGGAACGTTGTTTCCTATGGAACACGCGGTGTGACAGACGAATTTGGAGCCATGGGCACAAAACGCGGTGTCATCGTCACTGCTGAAGAGATTGTTGAGCCGGAAGAGATCAGAAGCGATCCCGACCGGGTCATTGTTCCCTACTTCAAAACCCTGGCTGTTGTCCATTGCCCCTGGGGCGCCCATCCCTCCGCCTGCCGCGGCTACTACGGTCTGGACATCCGTTTCAGCCAGTACCAGGGCAGATACGAGCGCCATGCAGAACTCCTGCCTGAATTCCTCGATGAGTGGGTCTACGGATGCAAGGATCACGCTGAGTACATTGAAAAATACAAAGAAAAATTCGGCCAGGAAGGTCTGGATCGACTGAAACCAACCCTTGGGTTCAAGCCAAAACTGGATATTGATTACGGCTACCACGATCCGGCAGTGTGGAAGGGGGTACCCTTATACAATGATGACCGCCTCAAAGCGTATGAAGAGGCACTCGCCGCAAAAAAAGGGGGGAACTGACATGACAGCTTTTAAACTGACCGAACTGATGTCCATCCGTTGCGCTAAGGAAATCATGGACGGAGAGGTTGTCTTCGTCGGTGTCGGCCTGCCGCTTGTTGTTGCCGGCTATGCCATGAAGACCCATGCCAAAAACATGATCATGTGCACTGAAGGTGGTGCTATCCGGGCCACCTCGCCTCCAGGCCTGGCCATCACCGTTGATGACCCGTGCCTGTTCACCAATGCCGACGCCACCTACGGTATGCTTGCCACCATGGCTGCCCTGCAGCGTGGTGAAATCGACGTTGCCTTTATCGGTGGTGCGCAGATCGATAAATTCGGCAACATCAACTCAACCGGTGTTGGCGACTGGGCCAAAAAGGAGAGTTTCACCTACTTCGCCGGCAGTGGCGGCGCCAATGACATGGCCACCTCCGGAAAACGTGTTCTTGGCATCCTGCCCCAGGACAAGAAGAAATTCGTTGAAAAAGTCGACTACATCACCACCCCCGGCTTTCTCGGTGGTCCTGGCCAACGGGAAAAACTCGGCATGATCGGTAATGGTCCCAGTTGTGTGGTCAGCACCATGGGTGTATATCGTTTCGACGAGGACACCAAGGAAATGTACCTTGCTGAGTACTTCCCCGGCCAGACCGTGGAAAAAATCAAGGAAAACTGCGCCTGGGATCTCAAAGTATCTCCCAATGTCATTGAAACACCTTCACCGACAGAGGAAGAGTTGCGCATCATCCGCGAAATTGATCCTACCGGTTTCTATCTCGGATAATTTAACTCATTTCATAGCCTGACCAGGAGGGCGACGTCGTAAGACGTTGCCCTCTTGGTGTTTGAGCTGATCATCTGCAAGACACCCTGCATAGAACTACCAGATAAGTATCCCTGCCAATTTCATTTCCCGCAAGATTATTTGCATCGTAACCACTCGTGTGGTACAAAAAATATTTGATTTTTCTGGTCCGCACATCCTTGTTTCAGCTCTTTTCCTGAAAAAACGCGACTGCTGCTGTCACGCGCAGAGTCAGGTCCCCTTCCCGCCGGTCACCGTTGCCAGTGCCTGAATCGCAGCTCCAGTTCTGCGGACAATTATTCTTTGAATATTCAGCTTGCACCACAAGCAGGACAATACATGAAAACCACCAATTATCGTGAAATTCCTTATAATTTCACTTCAGCCGACGATCGATTGATTATTAATCATTTTTTTGGTCCCGCGGTCTGGGAAGACCTGGAAGAACTGCGCAGCCAACGAGTCACCGGCCGTTCCGCCCGCCTGGTGATGCGCTGCATCGGCGATCTCTTCATCCTCCACCGTAATCCCTTTCTCTACCGGGAGCTGATCGATTCCCCCCGACGGCGAAATGCCTTCTTCGCTACCATGGACAAGGATCTGGCCATCATCGAAGACACGGCCAGAAAGGTACGTGGCAATCCGGAACGAAGCGACAAGGTCATCAATCTGGTGCGACTCTGCCGGCAACAGGTCGGTAAGGTTGGTGAGGAAATCAGTACTGTCACCGTTTGGCAGACAACACTGAAAAAACGGCTTGGGGCCGTTATTGGAGCTGAGAACGTCTGCTTTGACCCCTTCTCCGTTATCAGTCACGCCACCGATGCCACCGATTGGCGCTTGTATTTACCAGTGGCCGTACTCCGCCCTTCACAGGAAGAGCAGATACCGCATCTGCTCCAGGCTATCGAAGAACTGGGACTGCATGTCATTCCCCGGGGAGGCGGCACCGGGCTCACCGGCGGTGCCGTGCCGGTGAGCAGTGGCTGTGTGATGATCAACACCGAAAAACTCAACCGTATCCATGGCATGGATCACCGGGAATTTACCGACGATGATGGCAACCACAAACAGATGGCGGTGCTCCGCCTGGAAGCCGGGGTCATCACCCAGGATGCCATGACCTATGCCGAGCAACAGGGGTTGGTTTTTGCCACTGATCCAACCAGTGCCTGGGCCTCCACCATCGGTGGTAATATCGCGGAGAATGCCGGTGGCAAGACCGCCGTGCTCTGGGGTACGGCCATTGACAATGTGCTGGAATACACGATTGTCACCCCAGGTGCCGGCAAATTAACCGTCCAGCGGGTCAACCACCCCATGCGCAAGATCCTTCCCCAAGACCGAGTCCTCTTTGATATTTTCGATGCTATGGGCACGTTAGTACGTCGGATCGAATTGGGCGGTGAAGAGATTCGCAAAAAAGGCTTGTGGAAAGACATTACCAACAAAGCCTTGGGCGGGCTTCCCGGGGTCCAGAAGGAAGGTACCGACGGGGTGATTACCTCGGCGGAATTCATTCTCTATCGAGCCTATGCAAAAAAACTGACCTGTTGCCTTGAGTTTTTCGGCACGGACATGGACGAAGCCAGCCGGGTGATCGTCGAGATCTCGGAAACTTTTGTCAACCAGGGCGAGGAGGCACTGATGGCCCTGGAACATTTTGACGAGGAGTATATCCGGGCGATCAACTACAAATTCAAGGCAGCGCGCAGCGAGCCCCCCAAGGCCGTGTTGCTTATCGACATGGTTGCCCACACCACTCCCCAGATCCTCCGAGGTAAGGCAAGGCTGCAACAATTACTCGCATCCTATACCAACACCGAACTTTTCATAGCCAGCGATGCCGATGAGGCCGAGCGTTTCTGGCGGGATCGCAAACGACTTGGCGCCATTGCCGCCCGCACTAATGCCTTCAAGCTCAACGAGGACATTGTCCTTCCGCTGCCGGCTCTGGCTGAATTCGCCCGTTTCGTCGATGCATATAACAGAGAAGAGGATATCTTCAACCAGGAAAGCGTGATCCACGAAACCATGGACTATCTGGTAACCGCTGAACCCATCGAGGATCCGGACTGGTTGGAGGCCAAGATGCCCAAGGCCGATGAACTCTGTCAAAATACCCTTGACATCTTGGCTGACCGGACCAGGGCTGATCTTCGCGGCGGAATACTGCTGAAAAATCTCGAGGCCGACCTGCTGGAACTGTTCCGCGGCTACACCCGCATCAGTACCAATATCCGCCACATTTTCGAAGAGGTGCGCAAACGGCGCATTATCATTGCCACCCACATGCACGCCGGCGATGGTAATGTCCATGTCAACATCCCGGTTTTTTCCAATGATCGGGCCATGATGCAGCGCGCTGCCCAGACCGCCGACGATGTCATGACCAAGGCTGTTGCCCTCAACGGCGTGGTCAGTGGTGAACACGGGATCGGCATTACCAAGATGAAATTTCTTGACCGTCAACTGATTGACGAGTTGCGTGCCTACCGCAAGCAGGCAGATCCAAAAGGGCTGATGAACCCGAACAAGCTTGATGACCCCGAGATTATAGACAAGGTATTCACCCCTTCTTTCAATCTTCTTGAGCTGGAAGCCCGGATCCTTCAACATGGATCCCTGGAAACCCTGGCTTCCCGGATTTCCAAGTGCATCCGCTGTGGCAAGTGCAAGACCGATTGTTGCGTCTTTTTTCCCGGCGGCGATCTTTATTTCCATCCTCGAAACAAAAATCTGGCCATTGGTTCACTGATCGAAGCCCTGCTCTATGACATGCAACGATCCCATTATCCCCGCTTTCATCAGCTTCGGCATCTGGGAGAGATTGCTGACCACTGCACCTTGTGCGGCAAATGCCTCAAACCCTGTCCGGTGGACATCGACACGGCCCGGGTGTCCATTCTTGAACGTGAAATCCTCAGTGATCGAGGCTTTAAACAGACCTCTCTGGCCACCCGATTGTCTCTTTACTACCTGAAAAACCGCAATCGTCTCTTCAACGCGTTGTTCCGTACAACCGTGATGGCATGGGGCGCGTCTCTCCAGCGCCTGGGCACAAAAATCCTCCGCCAGGCTCCGTCGGCGATCACATCGAAAAATTGGCAATTAATGGCTATGCTTAAATCGCCGATGATGCCGCCATCCGACCAACCTCTGCGAGCCAGGCTGCCCCAGTATTCCCTCAGCGAGGCTTTGCTCTTCACTCCCCCGGGACCCAGGGGCAAGACGGTGTTCTATTTTCCAGGTTGCGGCTCGGAACGACTGTATGCCGACATTGCCGCCGCTTCCCTGTACATTCTACTCAAAACCGGGGTGCGGGTGGTGTTGCCGCCGCCCAACCTCTGCTGCGGATTTCCGGCCAGAGCTAATGCCAAAACCACCATGCACAATGACCTCATCCTGCGGGATACCATCATTCTTAGTCAGATCAGGGAGATGCTCGGCTATATCAATTTTGACAGCGTGGTGGTCAGTTGCGGTACCTGCAGAGAAGCGCTGCATGGGTTGGCTGCCGAGGAAATTTTCGGGTGCGGGATATCCGATATCTCCTCTTTTGTGCTTGAACACGCCCCGGAGTCTTTCCCGCAGGACAAGGAGCAACGCTATCTGTACCATGCTCCCTGCCACGATTCATTGCAGGGTGATGGCCCTGTTATGGTTCGACGGATTGCCGGCGGGGTCATTCCAGTCGAAGCATGCTGCTCCGAGGCCGGGACCCTGGCCCTGTCACGCCCGGATATCACCGGCGCCATGCTGGAGCGTAAACGTCATGGTATGCAATCAAAGCGCAGGTCACACCCGGAAGCGCAAGTCATTGCCACCAACTGCCCGTCCTGTCTTTCCGGCCTGGGACGAAACCGCGACCTTGGCATAATGCCGCAGCATCTGGCCGTGCTCCTGGCGGAAAAACTGGCTGCGCAACCGTGGCAGCAGGAATTAGCCAGCTTGATTAAAGGCAACGAGGTCATTACCTTTTAACTTTTAAAGGGTTAAGGTGGATGATTCAGCCCGGAACAATTCACCTGGATCCATGACGGCTGGAATGTGCTTCATTCATCAGGGGATTGCATCGTGTTTTTTGATTGGGTTGACTTTTTATGCGAATATAGGAAGAGTGGCCACATGAGTCGTGTTTGGAGGTAAATGTTATTTCCATGCATCCATCGCGGCAGCCCAGAAGCCTTCAAGCCTGGGATAAGCCGCTATCAGCACATACGGTAATCATCGAAACGGATGTTAAGGCAGGGAATCTATGAGCGTACATCACGACAGCCGTCCCCGAATCGGGCGACGCAGATTTCTCACTATTCTCGCTCTTACCGGGGTCGCGGCCGGTTTCTATGGGTTTGGCGCGCTGCGACCAAATCCCGGGGAGCACACGATTCGGCAAAGCCGGATCATGATGGGCACCCAGATCAACCTGATTGTCCATGGTCCGGATGTGGACCAGTGCCTGCAGGCAACCAGAGACACCTTTGCCCGTATGGAGACCCTGGAACATATTTTCAGCCGATACCGGGCTGAAAGCGCCCTGGCTCGCCTCAATGCAACTGGGGCCCTGTCCGCGGCACCGGCCGAGTTTCTGGAGGTTCTTGACCTGGCCGACCACATCAGCGAAACCACCGAAGGTGCTTTTGACATCACCGTTCTGCCACTTTTACAACTCTATGCCCATAACCAACTGCCGGAGCAGGATCAGCTGACAGAAACCCTCAGGCTGGTCGATTACCGTGCCATCGAACGACGGGGAGCCCGTCTCGCTTTTACCCGACCGAACATGGGAATCACCCTGGACGGTATAGCCAAGGGATATATTGTCGACCAAGGCGTGGCCACTCTGAACAGCAACGGCTTTGCCGACGTCTATGTCGAGGCCGGGGGCGATCTCATGGTGACCGGAAACAAACCGGGAGACCAGCCCTGGCGGGTTGGCGTTCGGCCGCCCCGAGCGTACGGGCCAGAAACCATGCCAGTGATCTCAACCTTCTCCCCTCTGGCCGTGGCCACCTCCGGTGACTATATGCAGGCCTTTAGCGATGATCTCCGGCATCATCACATTCTTGATCCCCGTACCGGCATGTCGCCGTTGGAACTGGCAAGCGCCACGGTCACGGCACCCTCAGTTGCTCTGGCCGATGGTTTGGCCACCGCTGCCATGGTTCTTGGACCCAAACAGGCCCTGACCGTGCTGGAAAAGTACACCGGCTGCGAAGGACTGTTGATAAGCAAGGATCTCCACCAGTACCGCACCACGGGCTTTCAGGGGTGAGATGAAGACCATTAACATACGTCGGGGCCTTGATATCCCTCTGGCCGGAGTTCCGGAGCAGGTGATCACCAAAAGTGCTTCGATCAAGGAAGTGGCCCTTATCGGTGACGACTACCCGGGCCTCAAACCCACTATGCTGGTCGAAACAGGTGATCGGATCCAGTTGGGCCAGCCTCTGTTTACGGACAAGAAAAACGAGGGATTTTTTTTCACCTCGCCGGGCAGCGGGATGGTGGTGGCCATCAACCGGGGCGAGAAGCGACGTTTCGAATCCCTGGTCATCCGCCTCGAAGGGGATGGGGAAGTTTCTTTTCCCGAGGCCATGGAACCCTTGCAGGTTCAATCCGCGGAGACTATTCGCTCACTCCTGCACCAAAGCGGCCTGTGGAGCGGGTTTCGGACCCGGCCTTTTGGTCTTATCCCCCGGGCCAAGGACACCCCTGAATCTCTTTTTATCACCGCTCTGGACAGCCAACCACTGGCCGCCGATCCCGAGGTGCTCATACAGCGGCGACCAAAGCATTTCCTCGCCGGGCTTCGGGTTCTGCGCCGTCTACTCAAGGTTCCCCTGCATCTGTGCGCTCGCTCCGGGGCAGATCTGCCCGGTATGGACGAAGACGGCATTGAATCCTGGGGATTTGCCGGACCTCACCCCGCTGGTCTGCCCTCAACCCATATTCACCATATCGATCCGGTGCATGCCGGCAAACAGGTCTGGCATATCGAAGCCCGGGATGTGCTGGCCATCGGCCACCTTTTCACTACCGGCAGACTCAGCACGGAAAAGATCATCGCCCTGGCCGGCCCCGGGGTGCAATACCCCCGGCTAATCAACACCCGGGCCGGGGCATCGCTGCAGGATCTCTGCCGGGATGAACTCGTTGCCGACGGGCCTCGACGAATCATCTCCGGTTCAGTTCTCGATGGCCGTATACACACAACCTCCACCGGCTTCCTGGGCCGATATCACCGTCAAGTCACGGTGATCAGTGAGGGAGACGGCCGCTCGCTTTTTGCCTGGCTGGCTCCGGGCAGTGACCGTTTCTCCCGTACCGGCCTGTTTGCCTCCAGGCTGTTCAGGAGTAAACGCTTCAGCATGACCACCGCTGCCTGGGGCGGCCGGCGGGCCATTTATCCCCTGCCTGTCTACGACTCGGTTATGCCTCTGGACATCATGGCCATCCCGTTGCTGAAAAGCCTGGCCGTGGGCGATACCGAAAAAGCCGCTGCTCTCGGTTGCCTGGAACTCATTGAGGAGGACCTGGCCTTGTGCAGTTTTGTCTGTCCAGGGAAAAACGAATACGGACCGATGCTGCGTGCAGTGCTCAACGCCATCCAGGAAGGTGAATGATCCATGGCCGACTCTTTCTCCAGGATAACATCAAGGTGCGGTATCCATGCCATTTCTCCGTAATTTTTTCGATGCAATAGCGCCAAGATTTGCCAAAGGCGGCCCCCTCCACCGCTGGTACCCGCTGTTCGAGGCCGCCGACTCCTTTCTTTTCCACAGCCGTCGGACTACCCGTACAGCTCCCCATGTCCGCGATGGCGTCGATTACAAACGGATCATGATCACGGTAATCATTGCCCTGATCCCTTGTGTCATCATGGCCTTGTGGAACACCGGTTACCAGGCCAACCTCGCCCTGCAGCAACTGGGGGTTGCTCTGCCTCCAGGCTGGAGGGGTGCGGTCATGGCCCTGGTTGGTTGCGATCCGGCCAGCCACCTGGCCAATCTGGTGCATGGCGCCCTTTACTTCCTGCCCATCTATCTGGTGACCGTGGTGGTGGGCAGCATCTGGGAAGGGCTTTTCAACCTCTTGCGCGGACATGAATTTTCCGAGGCCTTCCTGGTCACCAGCCTTCTCTTTCCTCTGACTTTGCCGGCCACCATTCCCCTCTGGCAGGTGGCGCTCGGCATCAGTTTCGGCGTCATTTTCGCCAAGGAAGTGTTTGGCGGTGTCGGTCGTAACTTCATGAACCCGGCCCTGGTGGCCCGTGCCTTTCTCTATTTTGCCTATCCGATCCAGATGACCGGTGACACCGTCTGGGTGCCAGTGGACGGGTACACCAGTGCGACCCTGTTGGCCGAAATCGCTGATCTTGATCCAGGCGTCGGCCTGGCCGAACTGCCCTACACCTGGACCCAGGCCTTTGTCGGTTCTCTGCCCGGATCCATGGGCGACACCTCAGCCCTCGCCTGTCTGCTGGGCGCCGGCCTGCTGCTCATTACCGGTATTGCCTCCTGGCGAATCATGGGGGCTATGCTCCTGGGCGGTGTCCTGACCGCCGTCATCCTGGCCCACCTGCCCGACCCGGTCAACGGTCTGTACACCCTGCCGGCCCACTGGCATCTGGTGCTGGGCAGCTTCGCCTTTGGCATGGTCTTCATGGCCACTGATCCTGTCTCCGCGGCGCAGACACCAACAGGACAATGGTTGTACGGTGGACTGATCGGCTTTCTCGCCATCCTCATCCGTACCGTGAACCCGGCTTTTCCCGAGGGCGTGATGCTGGCCATTCTTCTGGGCAATGTCTGTGCCCCACTCTTCGATTATTTTGTTGTCCAGGCCAATATCAAGCGGAGGAGACTGCGTCATGGCTGAAGAATCCCTTGCCAGGCCGTTTTATACAGTGCTGATCCTGGCCCTGGCTTGTTCCACCCTGGTCGCCGGTGCCGCCGTGGGTCTACGCCCCCTGCAGGAGGCCAACCGCCAGATCGATCAGCAGAGGAATATTCTCCGCGCCGCCGGCCTGTACCGTGGAGACAAGGATGTCCAGGAACAGTTTCTCACCATCCGCACCCGTGTTATTGAACTCGCCAGCGGTGAATTTGTATCCGCGGACCGCATCGCTCCGGAAACCTTTGATCAACGTCGAGCGGCTCTGGACAGTGATTTGGGCAGACCGTTGAGCAGGGACGAGGACCTGGCCGGACTGTCACGGGTAGAACGCTATTCCCTGGTCTACCTGGTGAAAGAGGAGGACCGGATTGACCAGATCATCCTCCCTATCCGAGGCAGGGGTGTCTGGTCGACCATGTATGCTTATGTGGCTGTGGATGCCGATTTGAACACCATCCGCGGCGTCAGTTTTTTCGAACATGGCGAGACTCCTGGCCTGGGTGGAGAGATTGAAAACCCCCGCTGGCAGGAACGGTGGCGGGGTAAAAAAATCTACGGACCGGATCAGGAAGTAGCCCTGCGCCTGGTTCAGGGCCCCGCGGCTGAAACAGAAAGAGCTGCCGCTCACCATATCGACGGCCTTTCCGGGGCCACCAACACCGGTAACGGTGTTTCCAACCTGTTGCAATTCTGGTTTGGTGACCATGGCTTCCGACCATTTTTCCAACAACTGCAGCGGCAAAGAGGACTCAATGGCTGACAGGAAACGTGATCTCCTCCTGCGCTCGATCATCGAGCGCAATCCCATCGCCCTTCTGGTGCTGGGCATCTGCTCGGCCCTGGCGGTTACTACTCAGTTGGAAACTGCTCTGGTTATGTCGATCTGCGTCACCCTGGTGGTGGCTTTTTCCAGTTTGACTATTTCCCTGGTCCGTGCCCACATCCCCAACTCTGTACGCATCGGCATCCAGATCACGGTTATTGCCACCCTGGTGATTCTGGTCGACCAGATCCTCAAGGCCTTTTATTTTGACCTGGCGAGGCAACTCTCCATTTATGTCGGTCTGATCATCACCAACTGCATTGTCATGGGCCGGGCGGAGGGGTTTGCCATGTCCAACCCGCCGATAAGCAGCTTCCTCGATGGTATCGGCAATGGTCTGGGATATGGGTTTATCCTTATGACCGTCGCGTTCTTCCGGGAACTGCTCGGATCCGGCACCCTGTTCGGGGTCGAAATCCTGCCCTTGACCACCAACGGCGGCTGGTACCTGCGCAACGGTATCATGGTCCTGCCGGTGAGTGCCTTCTTTCTCATCGCCTTGATCATCTGGTTTCTGCGCACTATTGATCCGGTTCAGCAGGAGAAGAACTGATGAACCCCTACCTGGAAATCATCATTCGCTCGTTCTTTGTCGAAAACCTGCCGCTCAGTTTTTTTCTGGGCATGTGCACTTTTCTCGCCATTTCTAAAAAAGTGCAAAGCGCCATTGGTCTCGGGGCGGCAGTACTGGTCCTGATGGTCATCACCGTGCCGGTGAACCACCTGATCCTCGAATACCTGCTCGCAGCGGGAGCTCTGGCCTGGATAGGTCAGCCCGACCTGGATCTGACCTTTCTCGGCCTGCTCATCTACATCGGCGTGATCGCGGCCATTGTCCAGATTCTGGAGATGTTCCTTGATCGTTTTATGCCCGCCTTGTATGCGACCCTGGGCATCTTTCTCCCCCTGTTGACGGTTAACTGCGCCATCCTCGGCGGCAGCCTGTTCATGGTGGAGCGCGAGTACACCCTGGGCGAGAGCGCGGCCTACGGTTTCGGGGCCGGCGGTGGTTTCTTTCTGGCCGTGGTTCTTCTGGCCGGTATCCGTGAAAAACTGGAGTATGCCAACCCACCCGCCGGACTTCGCGGCCTGGGATTGACCTTCATCTGTGCCGGCCTGATGGCCCTGGCTTTCATGGGCCTGGGGGGCTTTTGATATGTTTTGCGCACAGGACCAACAGCCCGGAAGAACCTCTCCTTCTATAAGGAGGCGACGGCATGCATGAAATTGTCGCTGCAGTCCTCTGTTTTCTCGCCATTCAGCTTGTGCTGGTCACCCTGATTGTCACTGCCAAACGTCTGCTGCTTCCCAGTGGTGAGGTCACCATCCTGGTCAACGATGAAAAAAAACTGACAGTCCCTCCTGGAGGCAAACTCCTTAGCGCCCTTGCCGAGCAGAGTATCTTCCTTTCCTCGGCCTGCGGTGGTGGCGGCAGTTGCGGGCAATGCCGCTGCCTGGTTGAGGAGGGAGGCGGCGCCATTCTCCCCACCGAACTCTCATCGATCAAACCCGCCGAGGCCCGGCAGGGTATGCGCCTATCCTGCCAGGTCCCGGTGAAGCGCGATCTCAAAATCCGTATCCCTTCGGAAATGCTGGAAACCCGCAAGTGGGTCTGCCGGGTTCGCTCAAATCGCAATGTCGCCACCTTTATCAAGGAACTGGTCCTTGAACTGCCTTCTGATGAGGAAGTCAACTTCAAACCAGGCGGCTATATTCAGATTGAAGTACCGCCCCATGCCCTTGACTACAAGAGCTTTGATATTGATGAAAAATTTCTGGGCGACTGGACCAAATTCAAAATGTTCCAGTACCAGTCCCGGGTTCACCAACCGGTGAGCCGGGCTTATTCCATGGCCAACTATCCGGCCGAGAAAGGCATCATCAAGCTCAACGTCCGCATTGCCAGCCCACCGCCGCGGGGTCCTCTGGGCACTCCTCCCGGGCAGGCCTCCTCCTATATCTTCAATCTCAAGGAAGGTGACGAAGTAACCATTGCCGGTCCTTTCGGAGACTTCTTCATCGAAGACAGTGATTCCGAGATGGTCTACGTTGGCGGCGGCGCCGGTATGGCTCCTCTGCGCAGCCATATTATGGAACTGTTTAAATCGCGCCGCACCACTCGAAAGGTCTCCTTCTGGTATGGCGGCCGCAGTCTCAAGGAGGTTTTTTACGCCGAAGAATTCGAGGCCCTGTCCCGGGAGCATGATAATTTCGCCTTCCACCTGGCCCTTTCCGATCCCCAACCCGAAGATGACTGGCAGGGCTTGACCGGCTATATTCATCAAGTGCTTTTTGACAACTATCTCAAGGATCATCCGGCTCCAGAAGACATCGATTACTATATGTGCGGCCCGCCGGTCATGACCCAGTCGATGCTGACCATGCTCGACGATCTTGGCGTTGAAGCCACCAATATTCACTTCGACGACTTCGGCGGCTGAAAGATTCGTGATGCAGAATGTTCTCCTTTTTTTTCTGACCCTTTGTATTTTTCTCGGTTTCAGCTGGCTGCTGATCTTCTGTCGTCGCCGTTTGCACCGTAGCCGCCATGGACTGAGCGGCATGTGTCACGACACCGGTGGCGCCATGTGCCCCAGCTGTCGCCAACCTCCGTCCGATCGGACTTCGTGTCCCTCTTCCAGCCCACACCAGTGAGCAACTCGGTGAACAACCAGGGGTTCTCTTCCCTTCATTCGCCTGCAACAGCAAAACAAATCGGACCTGCGAAAGCACGAAAACCATCTTTCCCCCCTGCTAGCCATAAGATCAGAAAAAAATCAAGACACTGTCGGTATTTCATCGACCGTGTCTTTATTTTTTCTCACAACCCAAGGCATACTTCTTGACTTTTGCTCGCATTTTCTGCTAAGTTTTCAAGCTGTCAACACCGAAGCACAGACTTCCCGTACCTTTTTATCAGCCAGCAGGAAACAACCGCAGGATCCGGTGCCTGCACCCGTGCACCAGTTTCCAACCCAACCTTCACTCATTCACAGGCAGGCAACATGGCATTCTGGCGAGTTCCGCTTGACGCGCAGGACATACAGGTCACCAAGGGCCTGGTCCATATCATCGACGACCGCTGCAAGGGCTGCGGCTACTGTATCGAATTCTGCCCCAAGGATATCCTCCAGTTTTCCGAGGCATATAATCGTAAGGGGTATCACCCTCCAGTGGTGGTCAAACCCGACGAATGTGTCAATTGTCACTATTGCGAAATCATCTGTCCCGAGTTCGCCATCTTTTCGGTGGAGATACCACCGGCAACCGTATAGTTTTCAATTTATCACAGAGGCGAAAGACAACCTATGCGACCAGCTGTCCTCACCGGTGAGCATTACATCAATGGCGACGTTGCCTGCGCCGAAGGCGCTATTGCCGCCGGCTGTCGTTTTTTTGGGGCCTATCCCATCACCCCGGCCACCGAAGTTGCCGAGCACATGGCCGAACGGCTGCCCGATGTCGGCGGTGCCTTCATTCAGATGGAGGATGAAATCGCGGCCATGGCCTCCATCATCGGCGCGGCCTGGACCGGAGCCAAGACCATGACCTCCACCTCGGGGCCCGGATTCAGCCTGATGATGGAAAATCTCGGCCTTGCCGTCTGCACGGAAACACCCTGCGTGATCATCAATGTGCAACGGACCGGACCTTCAACCGGCCTGCCCACCATGACCGGTCAGGGGGATATGATGCAGGCCCGCTGGGGTTCCCATGGCGACTATGAACTCATTGCCCTGGCCCCTTCATCACCCCAGGATTGTTTTTATCAGACCATCCGCGCCTTCAACCTGAGCGAAAAATACCGGGTGCCGGTGCTGGTCATGGCCGATGAAATCGTCGGCCATATGAGCGAAAAGGTGGTTATCCCCGAACCTGAAACGATTCACCTGATAGAGCGGCCCAAACCAACCGGTCGCAGGGACCGCTTCAAACTTTACCAACCGGGTCCCAATGGCGTCGCCCCCATGCCATCCATTGGCGACGGCTACAATATTCACGTTACCGGTCTCACCCACGATGAACGCGGATATCCCGCCATGACCGTTGAAGCCCAGCAGGAGATGATGGCGCGACTCAAGGGCAAAATCCGCAACAATCTTGATGACATCATCGAAACAGAAAGCTATCGGATGGAGGATGCTGAAATCGTCATCGTCAGCTATGGTATTTCCGTGCGTACCGGTTTGTCAGCAGTCGATCGGGCTCGGGAAATGGGCTATAAGGCCGGCCTTCTGCGACTGATTACGGTCTGGCCCTTTCCCGAGACCATGATTCGGTCAATCGCGTCCCGGGTCAAAGGATTCATTACTGTAGAGATCAATCTCGGTCAGGTGCACTATGAGGTCGAACGCTGCGCGGGCGGCCAGGCCGCCGCCTATCTCGTCGGTGATGCCGGCGGGAAAATCATCCATCCGGACAAGGTACTTGCCCGCATTGAGGAGAAGTTCTGATACCATGACCACCAATCCGAAAAAAACAGCCAAAAAACCGGAACATCCCCTTGACGATCTGATCCGCACCGATCGTATTCCCCATATCTGGTGTTCGGGATGCGGCATCGGTACGGCCTTTTCTTCCTGCCTGAGCGCCATCAAGGCCACCGGCATTGCGTACAATCGTTTCACCATGGTCTCGGGTATCGGCTGTTCGGCCCGTGGCGCCGGGTATATCAAGCTCGATTCCTTCCACACCACCCATGGCCGGGCTATTCCTTTTGCCAGCGGCATCAAGATGGCCAATCCGGACTTGAAAGTGATTGTCTTTTCCGGGGACGGTGACCTTTTTGCCATTGGCGGCAACCACTTCATTCACGCCGCCCGGCGCAATATGGATTTGACGGTCATCTGCGTCAACAACCTGACCTACGGTATGACCGGCGGGCAGGTCGCGGCCACCACTCCCAGCATGGCCAAATCCACCACCACGCCGATGGGCAATCCTGATGCCCCCTTCAACCTGCCCCTGCTCGCTTATGCCTCCGGTGCTACCTATGTTGCTCGCTGGACCATTCTCCATACGCGGGACCTGACCACAGCCATCAACGAGGCCATCATCAGAAAGGGTTTTTCCTTTATCGAGGTACTCTCACCCTGCCCGGTCAACTACGGCCGCCGCAACAAGGAAAAACCCCTGGAGACTCTCAGGCTTTACCAGGAACGGACCATCATCAAAAACGGGGTAAATCCTGCCCAGGCCGATATCGACTTTGACAAGGGCGTGGTCATCGGCACCTTCATCGATGTCGATCGCTCCACCTGTGATGATCGCTATTATGCGACCTGCCATCCCTGCAGTGATGACTGATCCCTTTCTCTCTATCTCCACGTACCGGTACCAATCACCATCATGAGCACACCAGCAAACAACATCCAGACCGAGATCATTGTCACCGGCTTTGGTGGCCAGGGCATCATCCTGGCCGGGCGTATTCTTGGCATGTCGGCCTCGCTTGGCGACAACAAGGAAAGCACTCTGGTGCAGGCCTATGGACCTGAATCCAGGGGCGGCGCCTGCAACGCCCAAGTCATCATCTCGGAGACCCCTATCCATTATCCTTATGTCAACGCCCCACATATTCTCATGGCTCTGTCCCAGGCCGGCTATGAAAAATTCACTCCGGCCCTGCGTGCTGATTCCATTCTTCTCGTCGACCAGGACCTGGTGCAACCTCAGGAGGTACCCTGCGATCACTTCGCCATCCCCGCTACCCGTATGGCCGAGAACCTGGGCAATAAAATGATGGCCAATATCATCATGCTCGGCTTCTGTACCGCCATCACCAAAGTCGTAACCACCGAATCGATCCAGGCCACCATTGCCGAGACGGTTCCCAAGGGCACGGTGGAACGGAACATCGAAGCGTTCAACAAGGGGTTCGACTACGGCCTTTCCACCCTTAAGGGACGAGAGAGGCGGGCCGCTGGCCAGACAGGAGCCATGGTATAATGAAACGACAGAAAGAGCGTCTCTATAAAGTGATCGTTGCCGGTGCCACCCCGGAGGGTATCGCCGCCACCAATAAACTCGGTGAACTGGGCATCCCGGTGACCCTGGTGGAATCAGCTCCTGACCTTGACCGAAAACTGGCGGCCGAGGAATACCGGCTGCCCTCGGGCCTGACCTTTAATTATGCCCACCGTCCCGGGCTGATCCGTATTGCCCGCAACAGCTCCATCCGCACCCTGCTGCCGGCAAAGATCAGTTCGATCAAGCACACCCACCAGGGATTCAGCGTTCGTATCGACCAGGAACAGACTTTCATCGACTCTGACCGATGTGCGCTGTGCGGCAAGTGTGTTGCCGTCTGCCCCGTTACCCAACCGGAAACCGGCAAGGCCCTGCATTTCCATGCCCGTACCAGCCTGCCCGGTCGACCCTATATCGACAAACGTAACCAACCGCTCTGTCAGGAAAATTGCCCTCTGGGGGTCAATGCCCAGGGCTACATCGCCCTGGCGTCCCAGGGCCGATATGAAGAAGCCCTGGCCTTGATTCGCAAGGATAACATTCTTCCCGGTATCTGTGGCCGTGTCTGCACCCATCCCTGCGAGGAGGCATGCCGCCGGGGTGGAATCGATGATCCGGTGGCGATCCGTGAGATCAAACGTTTCCTGGCTGACTACGAGAATTCTGATCCTTCTCGACAGGCCACAGCTGTCCAGACCCTGCTGGCCGACATCGAACCGACGAGGAGGGAGAAAGTTGCCATCATCGGTTCCGGGCCCGCTGGACTTGCCGCGGCCGCCGACCTGGCCCGCAGAGGCTACAGGGTCACTGTTTTTGAGAAGGAGGCCGAACCAGGCGGTCTGCTTCGCTACGGCATTGGCAGGCACCGTTTACCACGGGCCATTCTTGATCGTGAAATCAAGTATATCGAACAGATGGGTGTGACCTTTGTCACCAACCATCCCATTGACTTGTCCCGTGACCTCCAGCGAATGAGTCAGGATCATGACCGGGTACTCATCTCCACCGGCACCTGGTATGACCGGCAGATGGGTGTGCCGGGAGAAAACCTCGCAGGTGTTGAAGGCTGTCTGAACTTTCTGGCCCGAAGCCAATGGGAAGATCTGAATCGGATGGAAGGCAAGGTCGCGGTCATTGGTGACGGCAATTCCGCCTTTGATCTGGCCCGGACCCTGGCCCGAATGGGGGCCGAGGTCAGCATCCTGTCCTGGTTCGACCTTGACCGCATTCCCGCCGACCCGATTGAGGTCCGTGAAGCCCTCGAGGAAGGCGTCACCATCATCGATGCCACCCAGGTTATTGCCTTCCAGGGGGAAAACAATCGTCTTGCCCGCCTGCAATGCATGCCGACCGTACCCGGTCCGGCAGATGAGAAAGGAGTAGCCTGGCCGGTGGTTACCGAGGGCAGTCAGCCTTTTACCCTGGATGTTCAACGAGCCTTTGTCGCCATTGGTCAGGTAGGCGGGTACAATGCAGACAGTTTCAACGGTCTCCTGGCGGTCAGTGATCGCGGCTTCATCGTCACCGACGATAACCAGCGCACCACCCTGAGCAAGGTTTATGCCGGCGGCGACACGGTGTCCGGTCCCACTTCGGTGGTTCAGGCCATGGCTGCTGGCCGCGAGGCCGCTCGATCGATCCATGCCGACCTCACCGGCAGGGAGTGTCCCGTACCGATCTCCCGGCCAACGACACGAGATTTTCCCGCTATACCCGAGACACTCACACCATTGCACCGCACACCGGTTGCTGAACGACCGGCACAGGAGCGGAGAAAAGATTTCGACGAAGTGATCATGGGTTTCAATGCCCAACAGGTCAGCACCGAGGCAGGCCGTTGTCTGCAATGCGGCGTGTGCTCCGAATGTCTGCAATGTGTGGCTGCCTGTGGAGCCCTCAAGGCCATCGATCATCATCAGGAAAAGGAAGAGATCGTCGAACACTGCGGTGCTGTCATCGTTGCCGATCCGTCCCTGGCACCTTCCGGCATCAAGGGGGACGATATTATTCGTGCCTATGGACCCAAAGCGGCTCGACCGGATGTCAATGACATGGTGGTTCGCGGCTTTGACGCTGCGGCTCGGGCCATGCTCCTCCTCGGCGGAGCCTCCAGAAAAACCAAGGGCCATGGTCTTGCCTTTACTGTCCCGGACGCCGTTCTCTCCCCTGAAATCCGCATTGGCGTTTTTGCCTGCCGCTGTAACGATGCGCTCGGCTGGATGGATGAAATGAGCTCATACCTCGACCAGCTGAGCACAGAGGATACCCGCATCGCCCACGCGGAAACACTGCCCTCGGCATGTGTCAAGGAAGGTTACTCAGCTATCATCCGGGCTGTGCGGGAGAAATCGCTCACCCGCATAGTCCTTGCATCCTGTGTCTGTTGCCCCCTCAACTTTGTCTGCAGCGCCTGCACCGACCAGCGCAGCCGCCTGAAAAACAATCTGTTCCATGGAACCGGTATCAGCCGCTCCATGGTTGAAACCTGCAATCTGCGCGGCGAGATCCTCCGTCTGGTGGAAAACAAACCGGACTTGGCCCTGATACGGTTCAAAGGGCTCCTGCAACGGTCCATCAAGCGATCCGCAGTCCTCAAGCCCCTGCCGACAGTTGATCGCAACTACAATTTCGCCACCGCCGTCATCGGCACATCCCAGGCAGCCAACACCAGCGCCCTGACTCTGGCCGACACGGATCATGACGTCTTCCGCTTCGGAACAGCGGAGCAACCCCTGAAAAATCCGGTTGAACATGCCAATATCCACAATTTTCCGGACTGGAATGTTAAAGGGATCAGTGGCACGATCGGCGACTTCCAGATCCTGGTCGAATCCGAAGGGCATCAGCAGATCTTTCGCGTCGGCACGGTGATTCTCGGAGAAAAAGCACGTCGACGCATCGCCTATACTCATCAGGAAGGCCTCCCCAATACGACAGTCGAACCTGTCCTTCAGGAACGAGGGAAAAAAGGTGTTCCTTTTTCCTATCCGTGCGCCACCTCAGTACCTGGATTGTATCTGGCCGAGCCCTCCGGCATCAACGTCTCCAAACTTAAAAAAGGAACAGCGGCCGCAATCATGGTGGCAGCAACCATTCCTCGAGGCCCACGCCAGTCCAAAGGGTTTACCGCCACGGTGGACGAAAAATTATGCCGGGGTTGCGGTCGCTGCATCAACGTCTGCCTGTATCACGCAGTAACCTTGACGGCCAATGAGGCCAATGGCTGGCATGCGTATATCGATGAGGCCCTGTGCAAGGGTTGTGGCAATTGCCTTTCCGTTTGCCCCACCGGAGCCGCTGACAGTCCGTACCGTAACCGGGCCTATCTCGAGCAGGCTCTTGAGGAAGTACTCTCCAGGGACAGTGTCCATGAATAAAACCAACGAAAATTCATTGAATATCCTTCTTTTCCTGTGCAACTGGGGAGCGCACGCCGCTTTTCTGAACCTGCAGGATGAACAACGTCCCATCCCGGATGAAATCCGCATGGTGCGCACCCCCTGCACTGG
Source organism: Desulfobulbus alkaliphilus (assembly GCF_016918545.1). GTDB lineage: Bacteria > Desulfobacterota > Desulfobulbia > Desulfobulbales > Desulfobulbaceae > Desulfobulbus > Desulfobulbus alkaliphilus. Next base: position 70,009 of record NZ_JAFFQC010000017.1, read on the forward strand.
TCGCATCGATCGGGCCATGATGCTCAAGGCCTTTGCCAAGGGCGCCGATGGGGTTGCTGTGGTCGGTTGTGAGCCAGGCACCTGCCGCTACGGCAGTGGGACGGCCACCTCCGTGCGCAACACCGGTGATATGCAACATATCCTCGATCTCATGGGCCTTGGTGGCGAGCGATTGCGCTTTGCCGCCTTTCTTCCCGAACAGTCAGAGGACATGCTCACCTTTCTCCAAGACTTCACTGCCGATATCCGCAAGCTCGGCCATGCCGGAATCGAGACTCTGCCGCCCCCGCCCATTGCGGATACGGCTCAGCGCAAGGAAGAATTGCAGCAGCTGGTAACCAACTTTGATATCCATGCTTGCCAGGATTGTGGCAAGTGCTCATCCGCCTGTCCGCTGGCCCTCGTCGGCAAAGCCTTCTCACCCCGTGCCATTGCCTCAGCGGTCATTACCGGCGGTATCCATGCTCCGGGGGTACGGGAAAACGCCTGGTCCTGCCTGACCTGCGGCCTGTGCTATGATCGCTGTCCCTCGGCGGTCAATTTCCCTGCCTTTATCAAAGACCTGCGCCACCTCTACCGCCAAAGTGAATTGAGCGGTCAGGAAGTGCATGGCGGTTTTTTTCACTCTCTGATGCGCTCCCTCACCTCGCCGGCGGTCAAGCCCCGTCGGTGGGCAGGCCTGCCCGAGGATATCCGTATCGATCCACACAGCACCACGCTGTTTTATGGTGGCTGTGCTCCATATTATGACATCTTTTTCAGCAAGCACAGCGACGTGGCAACCAGTACCATACTGGTCGACAGTCTCCGCCTGCTCAATTTCTTTGATGTGACCCCCCGCCTGCTCGAAGACGAACGTTGTTGCGGCCATGATCTGCTCTGGTCCGGTGACAAGGAAAATTTTTCCCGCCTGGCCCGCCTCAATGTCGATCGACTGCATGAGCTCGGGATAGAGACCGTGATTACCACCTGTCCCGAGTGCTTTATGACGCTGCACACCACCTATGCCGAACAGGGATTCGAACCACAATTCAACGTCATCCATCTCTACGATTTTCTCGAAGAGCAGATCGATAAAGGTGCGGTATGCTTTGAACCATTGGATCGGACCATCACCTTCCAGGATTCCTGCCGTCTCGGCCGTCTCGAAAACCGGGCGGATTTGCCGCGCAAATTGCTCAAACGACTCAAACCGGTCAGGTTTACGGAGATGAAAGAGTCCGGGGGGGCCTCCATCTGCTGCGGTAACTGCGCCTGGACCGGATGCGACGCCTACAGCAAAGCCATGCAGGTCAAACGCCTGGAACAGGTCCACGCCACAGGCAGCGATCTGCTGGTGACCGCCTGTCCCAAATGTCAGATCCACCTCAAATGCGCCATGGAAGATCCTTTCCGCCGTGAACAGCTGGGCATTGAAATGATGGACCTGACCAGCATTATTGCCCAGACCATACGCTGGGAATAAAGACTAAACGCTCACGGATTCAGGCCCCTGAACAAAAAAAAGGCCGACTCAAAGCTATTCGGAGAAAAAGCATGTCAAAATCCATACCAGTCAAACAAACCGCAACCGGCGATCAGAATCCGCGCATTGGCGTCTATGTCTGTCATTGCGGCCTCAATATCGCCCAGTCTGTTGACTGCGCCCACGTAGCGCAAACCGTTGAACAAGAGGATGGGGTTGTCGTATCCAAGGATATTGTCTATGCCTGTTCCGAGCCGGGCCAGCAGCAGATCAAACAGGACATCCTTGACAACGATATCGACAGGGTTGTTATTGCCTCCTGTTCACCGCGCCTGCATGAACCAACCTTCAAAAAGATGGTTGAATCGGTGGGCGTCAACCCCTATATGATGGACATGGCCAACCTGCGCGAACAATGCAGCTGGGTACACATGCACGAGCGGGAAGAAGCTACCCTCAAGGCGGAAACCCTGGTGCACATGTCCATTGCCCGGGTCCGTCAACTGGAACCCCTGATCGAGGACACCCTGCCGCTGACAGCCAAAACTTTGGTCATCGGTGGCGGTGTTGCCGGCATTCAAGCAGCCCTGGATCTGGCGGACAGCGGTTACGATGTCACCCTGGTGGAAAAAAGCCCATCCATCGGCGGCGTCATGGCCCAGATCGATAAGACCTTTCCCACCATGGATTGCTCCATTTGAATATTAGGTCCTAAGATGACGGATGTCGGTCGACATCCCCGCATACAATTGTTGACGCTAAGTGAAGTCGTCGATGTCAAAGGCTATGTTGGTAATTTCAAGGTTAAAATTATCAAGAAAGCCCGTTATGTCGATGAAACCAGCTGTACCGCCTGCGGCGATTGCGCCAATGTCTGCCCGGTGGTACGCCCCGATGAATTCAATATAGGTCTGGGGTCACGTAAGGCGATCTTCAGCCCTTTTCCCCAGGCGGTGCCCTCGGCCTTCCTGATCAACAGCAAGGAGTGTCTGGGACATAATCCGGCTGTGTGCTCAAAATGCGTTGAGGTCTGCGCCAAGAAGTGCATCAACTTCCACATGTCGGACGAAGAGATCATCGAAGAAGTGGGGACCATCATTGTCGCCACCGGACTCACCCCCTATGATCCCACCGAACTGGATGAATACGGCTACACCCGTTTCGATAATGTCCTGACCAGTCTGGAATTCGAACGGCTGGTCAACGCCAGTGGCCCAACCAAGGGGAATCTTATTCGCCCGACGGATCGTAAGCACCCGAAATCAGTCGGTTTCATTCAATGTGTCGGTTCCCGTTCCGCCCGGAAAGGTGGTTTGTACTGTTCCAATATCTGCTGCATGAACACCATCAAATCGACCTTCATCATCAAGGAGCATTATCCCGATGTCGAGGTCAAGGTGTTTTATATCGATATTCGCGCCTTTGGCAAAGGCTTCGAGGACCTGTATAGCCGCAGTCGCCGCATGGGAGCCCAATATATCCGCGGCCTGCCCGGTTCGGTGGAAGAAACCGATGACCGAAGCCTGCGTGTGGCAGTCGAAAACGCCGCCACCGGCAAACTTGAATTTCACGAGCTCGATATGCTGGTCCTGGCCCAGGGGATGAAGCCGGCACCCTCAACCCAACGTCTCCAGGAAATCATGGGGTTGCAACTGACCCCGGACGGTTTCTATCTGGAAGCCCATCCCAAACTGCAGCCAGTGGACGCCGCTACCCGCGGTATCTTTTTTGCCGGCTGCGCCGAGGGGCCCAAGGATATCAAGGAAAGCGTGACCCAGGCCTCGGCCGCGGCTATGCGGGCCATTCGTCTGATGTGTAAGGGGGAAATCACCACCGAACCCATTACCTCGGTGATCATCACCGAAAAGTGCAAGGCCTGCGGAAAATGCAGCGAGGTCTGCCCCTACAATGCCATAACTGTTGAGGTAAAAAATAAAAAACCGGCAGTGGTTAATTCCGCGGCCTGCTCAGGATGCGGTACCTGCTCGGCCGAATGCCGTTTTGATGCCATCAGCATGAACCATTTCACCGACGCCCAGATCATGGGTCAGGTCGACAGCATGCTTGAGACAGCCCCGGAAACGAAGATTCTGGCCTTTGCCTGCACCTGGTGTTCCTATGCCGGTGCCGACTATGCCGGAGTGTCCCGATTGCAATACCCGCCCAATGTTCATCTCATCCGGGTGATGTGCTCTGGCCGGGTGGACGAGAAATTTATCTGGGATGGTTTCCGCAAGGGGGCGCCAGTGGTTCTGGTAAGTGGCTGTCACATCGGTGACTGCCACTACATCGATGCCAACCATTGGACCGAAAAACGGGTTGCCCGCATCCATAAAAAAATGGAGAAAATCGGCCTGCGCCCTGAACGGCTGCAACTGGAATGGATCAGTGCCGCCGAAGGTATTCGTTTTGCTGAAACCATGAAACGAATGGAAAAAATCCGCCAGACCATCACTGCCGAGGAAATCGCTGAAACACAGAACATTCTCAGTAAACTCTGAACCTTGAGAGGGTGCTGGTCAACCGTTGCTAAAGATTGGGTATGTTATGATCGCCCACCTTGGCAACGCTGATTATTGGATTTTCAATCGGGAAATATTCTCCCTCAATCGCATCCGCCAACCATACAAATGTTGCAGAAACATCAAAATGATATATTTTTTAAATTATAATGAACTGGCCATTGGCAAAAAAAAGAGTACCACTGACCACCTTGTCGGTGGCAAGATATCAAGCAAGAACTCGATATCAAACAGAACAGGAGGAACACTATGTTGTTGAGAACCAGCGGTACCTTTTTCATGTCTTGTCTCGTCGTCGCCTGCATCGCCCTTATTTCCGCAAACACGAAGGCCGCTGAACCAGAAGCAGCTGAAGAGGCTGCCACTTGGACGCAGGCCGGCAAAGAAGTTAAGGAAGCGGCTGGTGCGATTTCCGAGGCAAGTAAAGAAACAGCGGCAAAAAGTTGGGAAGCGGTAAAAGAGGGCACCGATGCGGCTGTTGAAAAATCCCAAGAAGTCTGGGAAGCCACCACAGAGAAAGCGGGAGAGGTGAAAACAACCGTCTCCGAGAAAACCAAGACACTTGTTGGCGAGACCAAGGACGCGACTGAACCGACTGTCGAGGGAGCGAAAGAAGCCGTAGACGCAACCAAGGAGATGGGACAGGAGGCCGTGGAAACTACCAAGGAAATGGGGCAGGAGGCCGCAGAAAAAGCTGATGAGACCCTGGAAAAGGTCCAGGAAAAAATCCATGAAGCAACCGCTCCCGAAACTCCAGAGGCAGAGACCACCACGGAATAAGTATTATGCTCCTCTCTTGCCGGAACATGGGGGCAGGAGCGTACTGAAAAATCTTCCTGTGTGGTATTCACCGGGGGCAAGCAAAGGATATTTTCCCTGCTTCCTGATGGATCAACTAATCAACTAATGACATCAGGCTGGACCGGGTTAGACCATTTAACCCGGTCCCTCTTTCCTTCGCAATCCAGCAACCAAAAGCCGCTCGTGGCTCTCGCTTGTCATCCTTGACCGGCTTTTTTTTCCCGCGATCACCTGCGGAAACCTCCATTGAAAACAGCTCGGCTGCCACCATCAAAGCCCATTGGCGCCGGAGAAGTATCCGACCATACCCTGACCTCCGGAGTACCGTTCTTTTATGCACATCGACCATCCTTCCTTGAAAAAAGTCGTCAACCTTGACGGCCAGACCTGTTTTGGTTGCGGTACCGACAACCCTATCGGTCTGCACATGGATTTTTTCACCGATGGTCAACAACTGTATTCCTTTGTTACCGTGCCGGCAACAATGGCCGGTTGGGATAAAACCGTGCATGGGGGGATTCTTGCCACGTTGCTCGATGAAATCATGGGCTGGTCGGTAATCTACCTGCTGAAAAAAATCGGGGTGACCACATCCATGACAGTGGACTTCAAGAAACCCGTGCAGGTGGAACAACTGTTGACCGTTGTCGGCTGGATCCAGGAAATACCCTCGGACAGACAGGTCGTGGTCAGTGGCGAACTCATCACCGGGGAAGGGACCGTCTGCGCTGCGGCCACCGGTACCTTTGCCGCTCTGTCCGCCCAGGCCGCCGTCCGGCTTGGGGTCATGGGGTCCACGTACATGGAGCGGTTTCTACCTGTTCTGCAACAAAACCAGCAAGCATGATCCACTTTGAGGTCTGCTGGTCAGAAAAAGCAGGGAGCTGATGCGATGGGGCAAGGACGGCCGCCTAATCCGGTTAAATTGATCTGCGGGCTCCTGGCATGCGACCTTTCCGCCCTTGATGCGGCGAGAACGAAACTGGCGGCCCAACTGGGTCCCCTGGACCTGATCAGCGAAACCTGGCCCTTTGAACAGAGCGATTACTACACTCGGGAGACCGGCCCGGCAATTCTGCGCCAGTTTGTTGTTTTTGACAAGCTGATCGATCCAGGCCATCTGGCACGGATCAAACACATCACCAATCATATCGAACAGGATCTGATCAGAGAATTGGCCGCTCCCTGGCCGCGCCCGGTCAATATTGATCCCGGCCTGATCGAGCCGAGCAAGCTGGTCCTTGCCTCGACCAAAAACTTTGCCAATCGAATCTATATCGGCGAACATATCTATGCCGAGGTAACTCTCGCCTATGTGCATGGGGCCTGGCAGGCTTTTCCCTGCACCTTTCCGGATTTCAGAAGTGGCAGATATGACCGATTCCTGACCCGTGCCCGTCAGCGCCTCATCACACAACTCAGGATATAATGTATTTCTTTCAGTATCCTGGATTCGTGAGAGTTCCATTGTCACTTGACAAGCATCAGCAACCCCAGAACCATCAGTACCCCATACACCACCTGTACATACAGGCGGCGGTTAATCCTTTCGGAAATCCGTGAACCAATAATCGTACCGGCAAACACAAAAGGCAGGGTCACCGCAAAATAGCTTAAAATCCTCGTATCGATCAGGCCGCTGAAGGTATGTACCCCGGCGGTATAATATCCGACCAGCATGAAAAAACCGGTGAGGGTAGCTTTAATTTCATCTTTTTTCCAGTCATGCAAGGTCGTATAGATAATAGCCGGTGGTCCTCCGGCAGCCAGGAGGGCGTTGATGACCCCAGAGAGAAAGCCAGCGAGATATCCCCAGATAAGCGATGGATTGAGCGCCCTGGGACTGAATAAAAGATTCAAGCAACTCACCCCGACAAGCAGGATACCAAGCAGATTTTTTATCAGCCCCTGGTCAACCATTCTGAGCAGCATAGTGCCAACAACGACACCTGGGAGGGAGCCGAGAAGCAAAGGCAGAATTTTCCGGTGATCAAGGAGACGTCGAAGATCATAGGCCATGGTCGTCGAAATGATCAGCGTGCTGAGGATGCACAGACTTACCGCTGATTTGACATCCATGACCAGGCAAAGCAAGGGGATAGCCAGCAGACCAGCTCCAAAACCTGTCAACCCCTGCACAATGCCGGCAAAAAGAAAAATGAGACTGGCAAAAAGAAAAGTGGACACGGGGTTTCGCGCTCCGAATAGACCTTCCGCAGACAACAGACAGGTCTGTTGCTCAGAAAGATGGTGGCTACATCTTCAGGGTCAGGGTATGGATCGGGGCCGATACGCGCCCATACTGCGCAACCGAAAGCGACACCTTAGTGGTGTGAGCTGGGTGCGGCTGATTTTCTTAACTACCTGAATCCGTGAGCGTTCGTCCGTGCGTCAGCTTCGTTGTTCGTGACCGTTCGATGAAAGTACACTGTATCGGACGGGTAAGGGCAATGAAGATGGCGTGCGGACGGATGCCCCCAAGGGCGGCTGGTGATTTTTTTTCAAGGGTTTAGCTGAAATTATAATCTTATTACAGCAAGATATATCCAAAAAAGTGTCCAACCGTCACGGATTCAGGAAATATTTACCGCCCAAGCAGAGCCTTGATATGTGCTTCAACGGCCAGCGCCAATCCTCCGGTATTGTAGCCCCCCTCCAGGACCGAGACAACACGCGATTGTGCCGAAAGATCAGCAAGGGACATAACCAGTCTGGTCAGCTCAGCAAATCCGGCGTCACTGATGGCAAAATCACCCAGATAATCGGCCTTGCGACTGTCAAATCCTGCTGAAATCAGAATCAATTCCGGCGCAAAACTCTGTGCGGCCGGAACAAGCTGGTCCGTGAAGGCTTTGACAATGTCGCTGTCATCGGCACCAGGGGGCAGTGGCACATTGATGTTGAATCCCTTGCCCTTGCCGCTACCGACCTTATTTGCCGACCCGGTCCCTGGAAAAGCATGCAAGGCGTGGGTGGAAAAAAACAGGACATTCGGATCTGCATAAAAAGCCCATTCCGTCCCGTCGCCATGATGATAATCCCAATCGACGATGAGTACTCTGGTCAGTTTATGTTCTCGCTGGGCATAACGAGCGGCCAGGGCGATGTTGTTGTAAAAACAGAACCCGGACTCTCCATCATCCGCGGCATGGTGTCCAGGCGGCCGCACCGCGCAAAAAGCATTGGCCACGACACCGGTGCAGACCGCATCCACAGCGGAAAGCACCCCGGCAACTGCCAAACGACAGATGGACTCGTCTGGTGCCTGCCATTGAATACGCCTGATATGGTTGTCCGGGTGAACGGTACGCAAGTACGGTTCAGGATCAACGGTGGGTTCGATGCGCTGGACAGCTTTATCCAGTCCGGAGATTTCCAGTTGACGACGAATTGCCAGCAACCGCTCAGGTGACTCAGGATGCCCAAGACCAATGTCATGATCGATATATCGTTCATCCATCACCAGACCGGTGGTAAATGCACCATTACCTTGTTTCGACTTTGTTTGCATAGTGTCCTCCTCGTTTACAAATACCGGATCTTGAATACAGGTACCTCTCGGGAAATTTGCTGTTTTCCGTATCCTGAATGCTGCCTGTTGATGCAGGACCGATCCTTGCCGGCACTTCTCCTTACAATACAGACTCTCCCATCCCAACATCATGGGACTTACGAGAACATTACCACAGGAGCATACTGATGCATTTTTCAGAATTAATCGCCATCCGACAGAGTGTCAGAGCCTATGCCGACACACCGGTTGAAGCAGAAAAACTTGTCCTTTTGATCGAAGCGGTACGGCTGGCACCTTCAGCCAGTAACTCCCAGCCCTGGAAACTCATACTCGTCGATGACCTTGAACTGAAAAACAAGGTGGCGCAGGCTACTTTCAGTCCTTTGGTTTCCTTTAATAAGTTTGCACCCCAGGCACCGGTTCTGGCCGTCCTGGTTATGGAAAAACCCAAATGGATCACTCAGATCGGTGGCATGCTCAAATCAAGGGAGTTTCCATTAATCGATATCGGCATAGCTGCCGAACATTTTTGTCTGCAGGCAGCCGAATTAGGTTTGGGCACCTGCATGCTCGGCTGGTTTGACGAACCTGTCATCAAACAATTGCTGCATATCCCGAAGCAAAAACGCATAGGGCTGGTTATCACCCTCGGCTACGCCAAGGCAGGCACCTCTATGCGGAAAAAAATCAGAAAAAGCCGTGAACAGATGTGCAGCTATAACCGCTACTGACCGGTACAAACCATTTTAACGCGTCCAAGCTGTTGATGAACCTGCAAAGCACGGAGACCACGCACAGGTAGCAGATGATGATCATGCTGCTGCATCCGGTAATATCGATCTCAGATGACGACTCACAATATTTATTCGCTCTTTTTAATAATTTTGGCATACAACCGCTCGGCGTCTTCCCGACGACACAACTCTGAACCAGGAGTCATGACCGCGGCGGCACCAGAGGCCACGCCGAAATAGCAAGCCTCTCGGAGGCTTGCCCCCCGCGCCAATTGCAGAACCAGACCAGCCACCATACTGTCACCTGCCCCGACCTTGCTGATAATCGGTACCGTTGGCGGCCGGATATGTTCGGTATTCTCTGCCGATACCAGCAAGGCACCGGCCGAACCAAGAGATATAACCAGAACCTCACACCAGCCTTTTCGTACCATCTCCAAGGCCTCTGCTTCGAGTTCCAACTCTTCTTTGACATCCTTTCCTGACAGTTCCTTGAATTCACGAATATTAGGTTTAATCAGGTAGACGCCTTCCCCGAGAGCCTCTTTAAGAGCATCACCGGAAACGTCGACAATGACTCTGGCGCCATGCTCTTTGCCTATCTTCGCCACTTGAGCGTAAGCATCGGTGGGTATACCCGGGGGCAGACTGCCGCTGGCAACCAGATAATCGGGAGGTGGATCAAGTGCGGAGACTTCCTTGAGGCATTGAAGCCACTCTTCCGGGTGCAGTGTTGGTCCCGGCATGCCAAAGCGGTATTGCAGCCCGGTAGCCTCCTCCAGGACAGCAAGGCTCTCACGGGTCATACCTGTTATGGGAATACGGCGCTGATCCAGACCTTCCTCGGCGAGGAGTTCCTCCAGCCTGTTGCCGGTATATCCCCCGGCGGCATAAAGCAGTCGTGAACTGCCACCGAGTTTTTTGATCGCCCGGGCGACATTGACCCCTCCTCCACCGGGCTCGAAGTGCGGGTCTGTGCAATACAGTTTTCGCTCGGCAACAACATGATCGATACGGGCGCTCTTGTCTATTGCCGGATTAATCGTCAAGGCAACTATTTTTTTCATAAGTCGGTCTCCGTGTATCTATTAAAAAAACGATCTGCCGGTCGAAAAATCTGCTTGTTAGCATTGATAATGGAGATACCCTAACCAAGGAAGCAATCGTGCCGGCGCGAAGATATCCTTGTGTCAGCCTGACAGGTATTTGTGTTAACGAATTGTATTTCGATAAAAAAACACAGCCACAAGAAAAAATTTCCGACCTCACCGCCCCTTTTCCTGGCAAGGTGTGGAGGTCCCTGGATCAGGTTCGTCTGATTCATCGCCTTGATGGGATCTACCGGATTTTTGCACTAATGCGCCAAGTCCCGCAAAGGGGGAGTGGGTAGTAATCGGTGTTTTATCGGTATCGGCATTATGGCTAGGCAACCATTGAGCATCAAGATGACGGGCATGTTCGTTATCGTGGCAATAGATACATAATAACTCCCAGTTACTGCCATCGAGCGGGTTGTTTTGGTAATTATGGTCCTTATGATGGACCGTGAGTTCCCGCAAGTTTTTTCTGGTAAAATCCCGCCCGCAACTTGCACAAACCCAAGAGAATAATTTCAAGGCCTTTTCTCGATACTCTGCCTTTTTCATACCAATCTTTTCGTTCTAAAACTACACAATGATTGTCACGCCTGGCCCACTGGAATAACGAACATCTTCTCTCGGATCAGTTGTTCCATGGATCTCAAAAGCCCCGCAAGAACACCCTCTGGTGGATACATATACCGTGCTCATCAGACCACAGTATCTGGTTATTGTCCATTCGGAAACGAGATAATATAGTCTGACCTGAATCCGTGAGCGTTCGTCCGTGCGTCAGCTTCGTTGTTCGTGGCCGTTCGATTAAAGTACACTTTATCGGACGGTTACGGGCAATGAAGATGGCGTGCGGACGGATGCCCCGAAGGGTGGCGGGTGCAAGTAATTGCCAAGGATTCCGCTGCAATTACAAAATGATTACAGTAATATATACACAAAACAAGAGTCCAGTCGTCACGGATTCAGGTCTGAATCAAGGCATGCTGGCGAACGGTCCCGTTCTCAGGTCAGGCAGCCTGTTGCTTGCACCTGGTGATTTTTTCGTGGATTGAAGCGCGGAAAAAATCATTTTGTTCATTCTGACACTCTCGATGCAACTCAATATTTATAGGTAAATATTCGCTCCAATTCTTCCTGTAGCTGTCTGAGGTTGTATGGTTTCTGGAGAAAACCATCTGGTTTTGGACCATGGAAACGGGCCGTGGCCTCTTGCGAGCTGAAACCGCTGCAGAGGATGACCGGCACCCCCGGTCGTATTCGCTGCAATTCAGTGAAGGTCGCCATCCCGTCCAGGTTGGGCATCATCAGATCGAGGAATACGCAGGCAATATCCCTGGCCCGAGCCCGGAAAAGGCGTACAGCCTCTACTCCGTCGACTGCTTCCAGGGTCTCGTAGCCCATGTGTCGCAGAACCTCGACGCAAAAATCACGGACCATGTCCTCATCGTCCACCACCAGGATCAGGGAACCTTGCGCAGGTTGCAGCGCTGTCCGCCAAGGTACGGTTTCCGTTGTTGATGCCGCCTCCACCAGTTGTATCGGTTCTCTTTCCCCGGTAACAAGGTCCTCTGAAACGGGAAAAAGCACCCTGAAGGTTGCCCCCTGCCCCAAGGAACTTGTGACCATAATCCCGCCGCCGTGACCACGAAGTATACCTTGAACCGCGGCCAGGCCCAGACCGCGACCGGTGAACTTGGTAGTGAAAAAGGGATCAAAGAGCCGCTGCAAGGTCTCCGTATCCATTCCTTCCCCCTGATCCGCAACCTCCAGCCAGACAAACCAGCCGGGATCAGGCCCGGGCTCGATCAGTGTCTGCCTGAGATAATCAGCATCACAGTACACAACACCCGTGGACAATGTCAGAACCCCACCGGGCCTGTTTTCCATGGCCTCTGAAGCGTTGGTGATCAGATTCATGACCACCTGACGCAACTGTCCTTCGTCGCCGCTGATCGACGGGAGGGGTTCCGTCAGTTGCAGGGTCAGACTGATGGTCCTGGCGATGGATGTCCTGAAGATGTCGACATTGTCCCGTACCAATTGATTGAGATCAACCGCGGTAATGACAAAATGACCTTTGCCTGAATAGTCCAGCATCTGCCGGGTCAGGCCGGCTGCCTGACGAGCCGCTTTTTCAGCTTGCTGCAATCGTTGCCTCCAAGGGGCGTCCTCGGGTGTCAGCACCATTACCAACTCTATATTTCCCAGCATGGCGGCGAGGAGATTGTTGAAGTCATGGGCAATACCGCCGGCCAACACGCCCAGACTCTCGAGTTTCTGGGTGTGCAGCAATTGACGCTCCATCTCGAGTCGTTGATTCTCCAGGCGTTTACGATCCGACACATCAATTATCAATCCTTCCAGGGCCAGCAATTCATCATCCTCGAACACCCCTATTCCCTGCTCGAATACCCATTTCTCCTGGCCAGAGGCAGTGATTAATGGATACTCATGCTGAAAGGGCTGCCTGAGGCTTAAAGCCTCTTGCCAGGCATCCCGGAGTTGCTGTCGGTACCGTGGATGAATAACGTCACTGAAACTGAGCCGCTGATTATGGAGAAAGTCCTCGGGTTGATAACCGGTCAATTCGACACAACCCTGACTGACGAATTCCATGGTCCAGGTCGGATCAAATTGACATCGGAAGGCCATGCCCGGCAGGTTGGCAAGCAGATTCGCCAGAAATCGCCGATTTTCTTCCAGTTCGCTCGTCCGTACAGCGACCAGTTCAGCGAGATGTTCCTGGTGTTGGCGTACCTCTGCCTGTGACGCCCTCAACCGGGTAACCATATCACCAAGTGCGATTCCCAGGACATCATTGCTGGAAGCACTGGCCACATCACGATCCAGGTCACCAAGGGCCACGTCGGTCGCGGTGCGTGCCTTGCCCTGCAGATAGGCGATCATGGCGGCAAAAGATCGCTCGGATTCCCGCAGACGCCAAATCATATTGTCAAAGGCCTCGGCCATGCGGCCGACTTCATCCGTGCGTCTGATCCGCAGCGGTTCAGCGGTGATGGTCAGGTCGGCCCGCAGATCTCCGATGGACAATCTCCTGAAATTATCGGAAAGAGCTCGTAAATCAACCTCGGCAATGTGGCGTGAGGTCAGCATAACCTTATTGAGGGCAGTGGCAATCCCTCGGGAAACGATGAGACTCAAGGCCAGGGCCAAGAAGAAGATGACCAGCAAGGAACCAAGAATTTCATGACCTACCCGTTCCAGAAATCGACTGGTGCTCTGCTCCCGGTCGATCACCTGACCGGCAATTGCCTCGACGATGCGCTCCACCGCCTCTGCTGTTTCCCTTTCCAGGCCTCGCAACGTGTGTCGGACCAGGTGATGTTGTCGCTGAAAATTTCGATGCTGCTCAACCATGACGACCTTGAATTCACGCATCGATGAGCGAACCAGGTCAATCTGTTGCAGATGACGGGGATCGTTGACTATGGTTACCAAACCATCGATGGCTGCCAGCGCCTCGGCCAGCGCATGATCAAAGAGCACAACATCTCGTTCGTCCCCCTGTTGCAGATAACGGGTTGAATACATGAGCATACGCTGGAAAGCTTCCTGTGTGTTACCCAACAACAGGAAGGCTGACACATTCTCAAAAGAAGTGATCGCCGTACGGATGGAACCAAGCAGGTTTTCCATGCGAAATTTAAGCACGTTGAGATCGCGAAACTCGCTATCCTGACGGGCCTCAATCAACGCGACCACCTCATGAAAACCGTGCGCATAGGCATCTATCAGTTCCGTCAATTCCGTGACCAGATGGCGCCGATCGGGATCATTAACGATGTCGCATGCCTGCGTCACCAACTCTTGCAACAAGACCATCTCACTGTGGAATTGGTTGAGACTGGCTTGGGCCCGGGTATCCATGAAGGAGTGAGCAGACAGCCGGACCGCCATGGTCCTGGTGGTTATATCTCTGGCCAGACGCATCTCATTGGAGAGATTCCTCGTATAGACCGTAAAGGAATCTGATATTTCCGCCATACGCCAGAAGGCTAAAAAGACAACGCCGGCCAAAAGCAGACAGAGAACGCAATAACCTGAAAATATTTTGCCACCAACGGTGAGCAGCGGGGAGTTAGATTTCATCATCCAGGAAAACCAAACACTTGCCTAACCCTGTCAATGTGCACAGGTTTGCGATGGAACAAACCATTGGGACAACCCGGATTGCAAGGCATCAGCCGCCTGACGAGGGGTTAAACGACCGTTGAGGACTTTCAGGGACAGATGTTCAAGGAGATAATACCCATCAGGTTCACCGTCGCGCAGTTTGTCCCAGACAAAGCGGATATCCTCCTCCCTGTCCGCGGAAAGATCCAGAAATGATTGCATATGAACATTGTTCAAATCCGGCCTGACGGAATGCATAGGAAAAAAACCCGGCAAAAGGTCGGCCATCAGTTTGCCGGCTTCGGGTGAGGTTAACCAGGATAAAAATACCATCGCCGCCTCCTTATGCTCGGATGCGGCATTCAACCCCATACCCGCGTCCGGATGGAAGACTACGGTTGGTGACTCGCCTTCCGGGGAGGGCGGTGCAAAAATGTCCCAGGAAAAAGGAAGCTGCTCGTGTTCAAATAGAATGATATCCCAGGATCCGCCCATCCACATGGCAGCCTGCCCTCGAAAAAAAAGGGAAAGACTATCCGTGTATTTCAGTAATGCATGGTTTTTTGGAAAAAAAGGGCTGAGATCAGCCAGGGCCTGAAAGGCATTGATCATATTCTGGTCGTTCAAGCAGCGTTCTCCAGTAAGATAGGCCAATCGTCCTTCTCGACCGCCGATGAAATTCGGGAGAATATTCATCATCACAATTTCATTGATAGTCCAGGCGTCCCCCGAAGCATTGGCAAAAGGGATCACCCCGGATTCAGCAAAGGTGCGGGCAACGAGGAGTAACTCCTCCCAGGTGTCCGGCACGGAGACATTGAGATGATGAAACAGATCCTTGTTGTAATAAATACCATGGGACACAGCGATAAAGGGCACCCCGTACACGGAACCATCGTCGCCCTGCCACGGCTGCAGATGGGATGCTTGAAAGCTGGTTCGCAACCCGGGCATGTTATCGAGCGGTTCGAGAAAACCGCTATCATATAGTTTTCTGGACGTGCTGTACGAGCGCAGATACATAAGATCAGGCGCGGTTCCCCCTTGTAACTGGGCGGATAAGACCTGATCATATTGCGGTGGTGTGGTGGGATCGAATCGGATGCGGATGTGGGGGAATTTGAGATGAAAATAATCCAAAAAATTGTACATTTGAACAATATCATCAACCCTCCAGGATCCCATGGTCAGCACAGTGGTCTGTTCCTGGGCATGGATAACGGGTGGAATCATCCAGATCTGCAGAACGAGACAAAGGAAGATACGGCGAAACTGAACAACAAGTGAATGTTTGCAAGAAAGAAGCACAGCCTGAACCTCACGCCTGGTACAAAAGGAAGAGAAAAGTAGACAAAAATAATTGCTTGCCTGTAGTATAGCATGTCTCGGTTTGAATACCAGAACCAGTTCTGTTCTGACAGATCCGGCTCCTACTTTTGTAAACATTCACCGGGTACATGCAAAAGGCTGCCTGACCTGAGAATTTGCGCCGTTTACCAGCGCTTCATCACGGATAAGCAGGCTGCCGGGCTCTGATCAATCTATGCACGGCAGGCTGATCGTCCATATATGGAATGCCGAGGAACGGTTATTACTTTTTATCAGAGTGGGGTGTGTTGGAGGCCCTGGGCGCTGTTTCAGGGCTCCCGTCCTGATCATGATTGAGGAGAGAAAATGCTGACTATAGAAAACCACACGGTACTCGTTGCTCAAGAGACTACAAAGTTGCTGGGGTTCCGGCTTGAGGATACCTCCCGGGCTCCAGCGGTTATAGTGTTTATCGATGAGCAAAAACCACAACTCCTGCCCTTGCGACAGGGGCAGACACCACCGACCAAGGTCAAATCGGCCAACATGGAGACTGAAATTGAGATTATTACTTATGCGGAAATTGATCAGTATCTGAACCGGTAACCAGGTATGCCCTCCGCCATGAAAAATTTGGTCGGTGTGGAGGGGTACTGGTTCCTGGATCCGTGAGTGTTTGTCCGTGCGTCAGCTTTGTTGTTCGTAACCGTTCGATTAAAGTAGACTTTATCGGACGGTTACGGGCAATAAAGATGGCATGCAGACAAACGTCCCGAAGGCGGCGGGTGACGACATATTGCAAAGAAAATCGCCGCATTTATAACCTATTTACAGTGAAATGTACTCTAAGAAAGACTCCAGACGTCACGGATTCAGGTGGTTGGAAGATGGAACTGGAGATAAGGAACGGACAAAAAAAACCCCCGTTGATCGATTGATCGACGGGGGTTTTTTGTAGAGGATCGGCGGCGACCTACTCTCCCACATAGTTTCCCATGCAGTACCATCGGCGCTGAAGAGCTTAACTTCCGTGTTCGGAATGG
>NZ_JAFFQC010000180.1 GCF_016918545.1 Desulfobulbus alkaliphilus
CCCCAGACCCCTTTGACCTGCGGAGAATCGAAGCACTCATAGCCATAAAGGCAGGCATTTGCCTTCCCGTCATACTGGTTTCGTTTTGGCATAGCCGTTACAGGATATCCCCGCCGTCGTAATTCATAGACCGGAACACAGCGCTGACAGTTGATTTGATATGCCGTATCCACATGAAAATTGGGGTTCGCCTTTTCCGCCGCTTCCCTGTAGTCCATAGGCGGACCTTTCCTGATTCCGAGGGCTTTTTCCACGGTATCGGAAGTTGTCGAAGCCGGGCCGCGCTGTTCCGCATAGCTCTTTTTGTTCAGGTCCGGGTACTTTTTGAGGTCCAGGCCGTCCAGCCAGTCCATGCCCGGATTGCCACGGAAGCCCTTGTCCGCACCGGGAAAATGCACGAAATACTCATAGCCGGTCTTCGGGTCCTTCCAGACGCCGGATTTCGGCATCTCCTTCTGTACCGTCAGAC
>NZ_JAFFQC010000181.1 GCF_016918545.1 Desulfobulbus alkaliphilus
CATAGTAATCAATATGTTACACCATTAACCGCTCTCGTCGTTAATCATGCTCTCATTTTCTTCATGTCTGGAGTATGGTGACAACGACTTGATTTATTGTCGTTTTTGAGTTTTAGTTCAGGCACTATATATACGATCCGATCCGTGGTGATGCCATGAATGGGGTCGAATCGGGAACCACATGGGAACAACTGCCGCAAGCATGGGTGTGTCCCATGTGCTACGCGACAAAAGAGGCCTTTGATCCCCTGGATTGATTGCCGGGGTTGATGGTGCTGACCGCTGTCTCGACTTCTCCCCAGGCGTTGCACGGATCCTGAGTGTCCGACCGATATGGAGGAGGGGCAAAGCAAAACCCCCGTTGATCGATTGATCGACGGGGGTTTTTTGTAGAGGATCGGCGGCGACCTACTCTCCCACATAGTTTCCCATGCAGTACCATCGGCGCTGAAGAGCTTAACTTCCGTGT
>NZ_JAFFQC010000182.1 GCF_016918545.1 Desulfobulbus alkaliphilus
GTTCCTGCCCGTCTCCTCGAGCGCGCACCTGCGCATCGTCGGCGACCTCATCGGCTCCAACGACCCGGGGGCGGCCTTCACGGCGATCACCCAGATCGGCACGGAGTCCGCGGTCCTGCTGTACTTCAGGCGCGACATCGTCACCATCTGCACAGCCTGGTGGAAGGCGTTGCGCGGCGCGGACGGCACGGGCTGGCGCGAGCGGATGGGGTCGCAGAACCACGACGCACGGATGGGCTGGTTCATCGGGCTGGGGTCGATCCCCATCGTGGTCCTCGGTCTGCTGCTCGAGAGCGCGATCGACCAGAACTTCCGCAACCTCTACCTCATCGCGCTGATGCTCGTGGTCTTCGGTCTGATCCTCGGCTGGGCCGACAAGGTCGGCCGCAAGACGCGGACCCTCGACGAGCTGACCCCGCGCCACGCGCTGTACTTCGGTCTCGCGCAGGCGATGGCCCTCGTCCCGGG
>NZ_JAFFQC010000183.1 GCF_016918545.1 Desulfobulbus alkaliphilus
CTGGCCCAGTCCAAGGAGTGATGCCATGAGTATGGTTCAGGGAACACAGTCCGGGACGCCTGCGACCGATCTGAGCGCGTTGCTGCAACTGGCGGCGACCCAGCAAGGCTCGAGCAACACCCTGGATGTCAAGGATCTGGAAGAAAGCCTCAATGCGTTGCGTTCCTTCCTGGCTGCGAGCGGCGATTCGCTGCTGCCGGATCTTGAGGCACCGGCCTCGAAGAGCAACGCCACGGTCTCGCTGTCCGCTTTGACCATGAGCGGTCTTTCTCTGGAGACCTTGCTGGATGCTGTGGGCTTCGAGCAGCGCCGCACCGAGACCAAGGCCGGTGTGGCCTCACTGGAGGCCCGCGCTCAGGAGCGCGCCATGGCCAATGAGGAAAAGCTCAAGTCCATCCAGGAGCAGCTGGAAAAGGCCAAGAGCCAGAGTTTTCTGAACGGTCTGCTCAAGGCGTTCAAGGTCATCGG
>NZ_JAFFQC010000184.1 GCF_016918545.1 Desulfobulbus alkaliphilus
CGCCAGGAAGGCCTGCACGACGAGATGGTGGACTATGTGCTCACCTTCGAAGAAGTGGGCGCCCTGTTCAATGCCCGCGTCATCGTGGTGGAAGAGTGCGAAGAGCACGAGCTGGAGCGCCCCAGCAACGAGGCGCGCGGCTATGCCATCGCGGGCGGCGTGTCCGCCGCTGTGGAAAAGCTGGTGGGCGACCGCTTCGAAGTGCGACCCGTGGCCAGCAACGGCCTTTCGCCCCAGGGCCTCAAGAAGTTGCAGTCCTTCGTCAAGGGCGGCTGCCACGGCAACCTGGTGGAAGTCATGACCTGCGTGGGCGTCTGCGTGGGCGGCGCCGGTGTGGTGATGCCCGCCGCCAAGGGCGCCAAGGCCGTGGAGAACTTTGCCACCAAGGGCAACGTGTAGGGGAGGGCGGCAGGCGGCCTTCGTGCTGTCCGCCGCTTGACATCCCCGTGAGCCGAGGCTAGTAAATGT
>NZ_JAFFQC010000185.1 GCF_016918545.1 Desulfobulbus alkaliphilus
GATTTCCCCAGGCTCGCGGACCTCTGGTTCCGTGATGTGCCTCTTGCTCCGGTTCCCGTGTCGGTAGCTTGGCAACCGGGACCAGCGAAAATCACCGGTTCAGCGGTTGAAGAGATCACTCGTGCCTTCATCGCCGCCGGGTTGAGCAAAATTGTCGCCTGGGACAACCTAGCCTCAGCAGTGAGCACTTCGGTCATCATGGTGACTCGCTGTCGCCCAGATTTACGCCAGGCAGCCATCGACGTCGCCACAGAGATATTGGCTATGGTCGACCCACGCCCCGGTATCACTGCCGGACCGGGCTTTCACCGCCGCAGCTGTTGCCTCTATTACCAGGTCAGTGGCTCTCGCATAGCTTGCTGTGGGGACTGCGTGCTGGTCTGAACCACGGTCGCCGGGGCATCGTAATCATGGCGGGCCAAACTCATCGGCCATCGCAATCGTCCAACATCAGCTGGAACTAACCC
>NZ_JAFFQC010000186.1 GCF_016918545.1 Desulfobulbus alkaliphilus
GTTCAGCAGGCGGCGCACCGGCGGCCGCTTGGCGGGGGCGAACCCGACTGCCGACCAAGAGCCCGCCAGCCGGTCCGCCCGGTCGCGCAGCGCGATCAACCGCTCCAGCGCCTGTTCGGCCTCGCACCTGTCGCCCGTCACCGGATCGACATAGCGGCTGTAGGCGATCAGGGCGGCCGCGGCGACCTGTTCGATCGATCGCGCGACGCGGCGCCGCCCCGTCTGCACCGCATCGGTCGTCAGACCCCAGCCGGAATAGAAGGGCGCCCCGAAACACCGCACCGGCAGGCCGCGCAACAGGGCCTCGAACCCCAGGGCCGAGGTGACGCAATAGACCGCATCCACCGCCGCCAGCAGGTCGGCGGGCCGTACATCCGTATCGACCAAAGTGACGCCCGTCAGGTCCGTCACGCAGCCGCGTTTCTTGCCCGCCGCCACCGCCGGATGGCGTTTGACGATCAGTTGGG
>NZ_JAFFQC010000187.1 GCF_016918545.1 Desulfobulbus alkaliphilus
CAGTCCCCCCCCTTTGCCACTCGGGACATTCCCCCAGCGCGCCTTGTCGAACCGTCGGACCCCTCGTTTCCGCCCATAAAGAAGCGGGACGAAACAAAAGCCTTCGGCTTGTCGCCTCCTCTAGGATAGAGGGGGCGCCCAGACCCGAAAGCCCTTGGGGCTCCAAATCGGAGGGCGTCT
Organism: Desulfobulbus alkaliphilus; assembly: GCF_016918545.1. Lineage (GTDB taxonomy): Bacteria > Desulfobacterota > Desulfobulbia > Desulfobulbales > Desulfobulbaceae > Desulfobulbus > Desulfobulbus alkaliphilus. The sequence goes on from NZ_JAFFQC010000187.1 coordinate 181, forward strand.
TATAGTGTCGTCGAAATCAGAACGCAACGACCGTAAAAGCGGTAAAAAACCGGTCTTCGGAAACCGTCCCGACGGCCCCCGTGACAAGGGCCAAAAGCCCGCTGCGCAAGGGTTTGGACGGCGCGATGAAACCCCTCGTCAGCCCCGTTCGCCCGATCGGGGCAAGTCGGACGCCGATAATTTTCTGTGGGGACGCCACCCGGTTCTGGCCGCTCTGGCGAATCCCGCCCGTCGTGGCATGGGTCGTCTGCTGGCCACGGCCGAGCGCGCCGCCGAGATCGAGAAC
>NZ_JAFFQC010000188.1 GCF_016918545.1 Desulfobulbus alkaliphilus
CCGCCCAGACCGTGCTCTTCCAGGTAGCGGGCAAACAGGCCACGGAGCACGTGGGGATTGTCGTGCTTGAGGCCATCTGCCATCAGCGCCTTCAGCTCGCCGAGATCGGATTGACGCAGCACGTACTTGATGCGGGAGATGTTGTGGGTGTTCATGCTGAAACGGCGATAGCCCATGGCCAGCAGCAGCAGCACGCCGACCGGATCCCCGGCCAGTTCGCCACAGACCGAGAGCGGCTTCTGGTAGCGATGGGAGGCATCGACTAGCAGTTGCAGGGCGCGGATCACCGCGGGATGGAATGCGTCATAGATGCTGGCGACCCGGGCATTGTTGCGATCCACCGCCAGCAGATACTGGGTCAGGTCATTGCTGCCCACCGACCAGAAGTCGATGAGGGGGGCCATCTCCGGCAGGATGTAGAGGGCGGAGGGCACCTCTATCATCACCTCCAGGCTGGGGTAGCGGA
>NZ_JAFFQC010000189.1 GCF_016918545.1 Desulfobulbus alkaliphilus
GTCCTATGACGAGGACGAGGAGATGATCCTGACCCTGACGGGCGGGGGCGATATCCGCTTGTCGGACATCGACTGGCGGCCGGGTCTGGCCCAGTTCAAGGCCGATCTGGACGGCGAGCCCTTCACCGCCGAGGTCAAGCGCGTCGCCGATGGCTTCGACATCCGCCACCGTGCGGCCAAGGCGCGGGTGCGGGTGCTGCGGCCCCACGTCGCCGAACTGTATGCGCGCCTGCCGGAGAAGGTCGCCGCGGACACCTCCAAGATGGTGCTGTCGCCGATGCCCGGTCTGGTGGTCTCGATCCCGGTGGTCGTGGGCCAGGAGGTCAAGACCGGCGAGACGGTGGCGATCATCGAGGCCATGAAGATGCAGAACATCCTGAAGGCCGAGCGCGACGGCGTGGTGAAGGCTGTCGGCGCCAAGGACGGCGATGCGGTGGCGGCGGACGACGTGCTGGTGGAGTTCGGG
>NZ_JAFFQC010000018.1 GCF_016918545.1 Desulfobulbus alkaliphilus
ATGACTCAAGGGTTCGCAAGGGACATGCCCCTGAAAATCTGGCCGTATTGAGACATATAACCCTCAACCTCATCCGCCAAGAGAAAACGGCCAAACTCGGCGTGAAGAACAAACGACTCAAGGCGGGGTGGGACAACGACTACCTCGCTAGAGTTTTGTTCGCGCAGTAATTTTGATGCGATTGCCCTGGTCATGATTTCCCGTTGAGGCTAGGAGAATTATCCACATCACATGATATTTGATCTTGTCCGACTTTTAAGCATGCAAACTTGATTGAAATCGGAAAATATTTCGGTTGTAAAGGTTTCAGCACGGTCAGTAATGCAATTGAGTGATTGAGTTACACGAATGAGGACTGGAAATCATAACAACATCTAACTGTTATAAGGTTGAAAATCAAAAAGAGTCAAATATAGACTTGCCCCCCATATGCCCCCCATAATACTCAAGGGTATACCCTGAAAGAAATTGGGGATTGTCTCGGTGTTCATTATACAACGGTCAGCAAGGTGGTGAGAGGAAAGATAAAAAAAAATATTTCAAGACCTGAGCCTTGTTGTGAAGTGAAACGGAGGAAAAATGAAATTATTGACTGCTATATTGATTTTGTTATTTCTATCTTACCCTATGTTTGCTGAAGATAAAAGGCCAGATGAGTTTCCTGTAGTGTCATATAACAATTTAAAAACAGAAAATTTCAATGTAAAAATATATACTGCATTGAAGAATGGAGAAAAATGGGTTTATAATCCTCTTCTGGTTATTCAGGGATATCGCAATATTACAGATACAAGATTCGTAAATATTATGATGAGACATGACAGGGGAGAAAATCCTTTAAATTCAATTATTACAGTAATTGAAGAAGGATATCTTGATGATTCTGTTAGAGGGCAGTGGTTCCAGTTTTATTTGGAGCGCAAAAATTCAGAATCCTCCTGGAAAATTAAAGAGATTCGTCAGGCATATTTATGTGGAAGAATGAACTCGCCAAAAGAATTTTCGAAAGAACCATGCCCATAAAAAACAGTCTAACGAATAAGGTTAGATTCTGCGAGCGCAGCGAGCCATAATCTGAACAGCCGGCATTCAGCGGTCAAAAATAGCACGCAGGTGAAATAATGAAACTTTCAGAGCAAGAGGCCAAACTTTATTTTGAATCAATGTGGACGCTACAGTTTTTTGTAAATCAAAAGCTCCGGATTTATGACATAAATACTTTTGATGAGTATGCTGATACCGGTGCTGATGTGAAGGAAAAAATTCGTGACGCACTTTTCGAAAACCCAAATTTAATCGATTCTTTTGTTCAAGAAAATCCTCAAAATTTTCCGGAAACAACTTTGAGAATCATCTCAGAATGGAAAAATTTCATACGCGGAAATTTTTTCATAGAACGACTTTTAAAGAAATACGCAATTTTCATACAAGAAGAAAAAGTATACGCAGTAGTTGGACTTTCGCAGAGCTTTGATGAGTTAATTCATCATTCGACCTTACCTTTATATGTCGATACGGTCTTATTGCCATTTCAAGGTAAAATTATTTATGACGGTCTTTTGGGATTTCGAAATATCTACTTTGGGGGTGGGATTAAACGAAGCCTAAAAGAAACCTATATGCGAGCCAAGCAAAACAATCGAATTATCGATGATTTGGGGACACTTCACGATAAAAATCAAAAACCTGTAAAACTCAATTCATTAAAAGATTGGACACCTGAATTGAATGAGTTAGCCAACAAGGCTAAAAACTTGAAGGGATCTGCGGAGCACCCGGCGATTTACAGTCCGGCATTCAGTCTAGTAAAAGCAAGCATTGAATTCGCTCAACTTGCTGTCTCGGGATCAAATGATTCAGAAAACCTTCATAAAACCCTGAAGAAAGTAAGCCGTGCATTCAATAAAACTCATTCGACACTTTATCGTGAAGAGTATTGACAGAAGAAAAAGGTCACTGGCCAGCGTTGGTTGTCAGCAAGGATCTTTTCAAGAGCAGCACAAGTTGGGCTATTGAGTGCCCAATGACAACTACAGACCGTGGCTTCCCCTTTCGCGCACCAATTCCGGAGGGAAGCAAGTTGACCGGTTTCGTCATGGTTGAGCAAGTACAATCAGTTGATTACCAAGCTCGCCGTGCCAGACGTATCGAGCGACGGAATGAGGAACTGTTGTCTGAAGTACTGTCAATAGTAGATGCTTGATTTATGGATAGGCCAGCCAAAGTATTCAGCAGACCGCCAACAACAGCGGCTGCTGATGCTGAAATTGGGTGAAAGAGCTGAAGGCAAGGATGCGCCGCCAGCAAGATGTTTTTTTGATATTTCATGAGGTATCATGTTCAACCGAAAAGTATTTTCTGACATGCGAAGGGCCGGCATGGATGTTGGCGTTTCTAAAGCCAAGCTATCCGAAGCCATGCTCGATGTACTTCTTCAGCTTCCAATGGGATCGAGCAATCTGAAGCAAACCATCGTTGCTCGCCTCGGGTTAATCGGGCAAATGGCTACGACTCGCGACCTCAATGAAGCATGGACGCAAACGAAAAAGAAGGCCGCAAAGCTCTATCCTGATAAGTTCATTCTTGATGGGAGAAATAACCTGAAATGGAACGACGGGACGGTACAAGTTATCGATAAGTATATTTCACCTGCCAACTATAAGAAACTCAATGAGTTGGCTGTCAAAAAAGAATGTTCTGTAAACGCGATTATTGCTGAGCTTCTGAAGGCATATAGTAAAGATGTCGGCTAACGAATAAGGTTAGATTGCGCGAGCGCAGCGAATCACAATCACGGGACACGCCGAGATCGGTGAGCGAAATGAATGAAACGCATTGGCACATCAAGCCAAATAAAGCAAAAGCAATGATGCTTGCCAAGCGTCAATTAGCTGAGTTTGTATACGACGCAGTTCAATTGGAAGGGATTAATTTTACCTTACCGGAAATCCAAACACTTCTGGATGGAATTACGGTTGGAGGCCATAAAGTATCCGACCAGCAAATAGCATTGAACCAAGCCGATACATGGCGCGCCTTATTTGGGTTAATTGATAAAAATCAGTTTGAAATCACCCAGGAACAAGTCTGTGCTTTACATCTCATAGCGGGTAAGGACGAGGCATTGGAGTGGGGGAAGTTTAGATCTGGTGGGGTTACTATAGTAGGGACAAGCTATATGCCGCCACAGGCTGATTCGTTACCAGGGCTGTTTGAACAAATGGTTCATGACTCATATAGTATTCCCGATGTGTACGATCGTGCTATTCATTTCTTCCTTACAATGGCGAGATACCAATTTTTTTATGATGTGAATAAGCGTATGGGGCGCTTCATTATGAATGGGCTTCTGTTGAGCTGCGGATATCCCGCGATTAATCTTCCCGCGAAGAGACAATTAGAGTTCAACCAATTGATGCTCGATTTTTATGAAACTGGTCAGCAGAAACCGATGAATATATTTCTGCGCTCCTGCTTAGATGAAAAGGTCATAAAAATTATGAAAGAATAATTTTTTAAGGTGCAGAAGGGGGTCAGGTCTACTTTTGGCTTTTGGGTGAAATAAGCTCATGAGTACCAGTTGGGGTTGGAAGCCGGTGGCATTGTGTTATGGACCGTCCACCAAGGAAGAGTAGGGGGGGTGCTGATGTGCTCCGGCCAGGCAGACAGCAGGCTGCAGCCGCTGTTGTTCTGCTGTGTTTCGTTGCGCGGCCGAACCAACCCTTTCGTTTTGATTGTTGCGTTGATGTCATAACGTTCAAACGTTATAATGTCAGGACAATTGTTTTGGAGGTGACATTATGGCAACACCAGCCAAACGCGCCACTGTATATTTCGACCCCGATATACATAAGGCGCTGAAATTAAAATCTATTGAAACATCGAAATCAATTTCCGATCTCGTCAACGACGCCGTTAAGGCAGCGCTGGCGGAGGATGCTGAAGATTTAGCGGCCTTTGAGGAAAGAGCCGGTGAGCCGCTGATCAGTTTTTCAGAAATGTTGAAAAGGCTGAAAAATGATGGCCGGATATGAAATATTTTTCAAGGAATCGGTTTGGAAGGAACTCGGAAGGCTTCCGAAAAGTGACCTGAAAAAAATACTTTCACGGGTTGAGCAACTCGGAAACGATCTCCGGCCCATGGGCTGCGAAAAACTCACCGGCCTTGAATTGTACCGCATCCGTCAGTGAAATTATCGTATCGTATACTCGATCCAGGATAACGAACTGACGGTATGGATGATCAAAGTCGGCAATCGAAAAGATGTCTATCGGTAGCGAACCAGGCCTGGGCGCGGACGTCACAGTTTCCTGAATCCGTGACGGCTGAACCCTTTTTTTGATATATCTTGCTGCAAGCATGTTATATTTGCAACTAAACCCTTGAAAAAAACTTTCAACAGCCGCCCTTCGGGGCATTCGTCCGCACGACATCTTCATTGCCCGTAACCGTCCGATAAAGTGTACTTTAATCGAACGGTCACGAACAACGAAGCTGACGCACGGACGAACGCTCACGGATTCAGGAGTTTGTTTGACCAATAGTTGTTGTTCTCGGTCTGAGCGGCATTCCGCAAGGAAAGAGACAATCAGGAGGCTGCATGCCCATATATGATTTTATCATTATCGGTTTAGGGACAGCCGGTTCGGCAACCTGCATGACATTAGCCCGCAGGGGCTTTCGCGTCTTGGGCATCGATAAACACCGCCCCCCACACGCCATGGGAAGTCATCACGGCGCCTCACGGAGTGTACGCCGAGCCTATCTGGAGGGCACCGCTTATGTGCCGATGGCGATGAAATCCTGGGAGCTATGGCGGAAACTGGAAAGAGATTCCGGGCGGGACCTGCTGGTCGCAACTGGCAACCTGACCATTGGCCCACCAGACAGCCCAGCTGTTGCGGGGTTTATGGCCAGCGCACAGACATACGATATTCCCCACGCAGTCTTCAACGCATCCGAAGTCCTCAAAAAATGGCCGCAACTGGCCCTGCCGGACATATTTGTCGCAGGGTTGGAAAAAGAGGCCGGCATCGTGTTTCCAGAATTGAGCATCAAGACTTTTTTAGCAGAGGCTGAAAAGGCGGGGGCCGATCTGGTTTTCGATGAACCGGTAAATCGGTGGTCGGAGGACCATGGTCATGTGCAGGTTCATACTGCGCGCAGAGCTTTTGAAGCCGGTCGGGTGCTCATATCGGCAGGCGCTTGGACCAACGGGCTGCTCGAGTTGCCTGAAAGTCCTCTGCAGCCAAAACGGGTTCCTGTGCATTGGATAGAAGTTCCGGAAGATCCAAGCCTTCGCTTGGGCAATTTTCCGGTTTCCTTCTGGCAGGTACCCGATCATGAGCGTTTGCAAGCCCCGAAAAACCATACAGAGTTTTATATTCTGCCGGTGATTCATCCTTCATCGCAAATGAAGATCGCATTGCACAACAAACTTGCCGATTGCGATCCAATGACGCTTGATCGATCGGTTTTTCCGCATGAGGTCGACGGCATAAAAGAAATGATTGGACGCTTTTTACCCCGCCTTCGCCATTGCCCGATTACTTCGGAAGTTTGCATGTACACCATGACATACGACGGCCATTTTTATCTCGGAAAACGGCCCGGATCTGAAAACGTTTATGGTACTGCACTTGCCGGGCACGGTTTCAAATTTGCTCCCGTTCTCGGGGAAATACTTGCGGACCTGATGACTGACGTCTCTTCGGAAGTCGATATAAAAATGTTTTCACCTGATCGATTCAGCTGATGATAGAACAAATCAAACCGAAGGGGTATCTGCATGGAGATTAGTTTTCTTAACAAACAGCTTGCTTGACCTTTTGTATTCGATCGATTACATATTTTGATATGTATACGGTTAAAACATTACCCGAATTTGACAAATGGCTTAATGGTTTGAAAGACCCCATTACGCGTCTTCGCCTGGGCCGCCGTCTCGATAAAGCGCAGCGCGGTACCCTCGGTGATGTGAAACCGGTGGGCGAAGGCGTCTTTGAAATGAGGGAACATTTCGGTCCAGGCTGGCGAATGTACTACGCCAAGCGGGGTGAAATTCTGATCGTTATGCTTGGCGGCGGAGCCAAAAACAGTCAGGAGAGCGATATTGCCAAGGCCAGAGAACGTGAAGCCACTTTGGAGGATTGAACCATGAAAAAAAATATTGCAGATCTGCCGGATTTTGATATGTCCCAACAACTGAAAAACGAAGAAGACATTGCTGCTTATATCACAATGGTGATTGAAGACGGTGATGCCGCCGAGCTGGCCCACGCTCTGGGGGTAGCCGCCAAGGCTCGTGGAATGAGCGAAGTTGCCAAAGCCACAGGGCTTACCCGCGAAGCCTTATATAAAGCGCTTAAACCAAACGCTAAACCTCGATTTGACACGATCAATAAGGTATGTGCAGCCCTTGGCGTCCGTCTAGTGGCTCAACCTGTTCATCCTCATTGAATATTATCCATTTCCGACAATGCTGGCAGATACTTTTATGAAAAGGGATAATGGGGTCAGGTCTGTTTTTGGCTTTTACGGTGAAGTCAGTGCATGAGTACCCGTTGGGGCTGGAAGCCGGTGGCATTGTGTTATGAACTGTCCACCTCACCGGCCTTGAATTGTACCGCATCCATCAGGGAAATTATCGTATCGTATACTCGATCCAGGATAACGAACTGACGGTATGGGTGATCAAAATCGGCAACCGAAAAGATGTTTATCGGTAGCGAACCAGGCCTTGGCGCGGACGCGCGGAAGATCGCTGCGTGCTGGTAAGGCATATCGTTGGACAGGGGGAAGCACTTGCAAGAGACAAATCGCCTTTATACGGATCTGGCATGGTTGTGGCCGTTGTGGGGAGGTGCCGCAGCGGAATACGCGGATTACAGTGAACATGTCATCGCACTGATACGCCAGTACTCTGAGCGCGAAGTCCGCACCTTGCTGGACATCGGCTGCGGGGGCGGGAAAAATGTCTACAACTTGAAGCGTTCTTTCAACGTCACCGGATTGGATCTGAGTCCGACAATGCTCGCACAGGCGAAGGAACTGAACCCGGAATGCACTTTTGTCCATGGGGATATGCGGTCGTTCAGCCTCAACAGAAGCTTTGATGCTGTACTCATGGACGATGCTATCGCACACATGAACAATCGCGTGGATTTCGAGGAGGCGTTCCGCGCAGCCTATGCCCACCTGAACCCGGGCGGTGTCATGGTTGTCACACCGGATGTGACCGTCGAGAATTTCCAGCAGAACAAGACCACGACCTTTTCGGCCACGAAAGACGGCCTGGACGTTGTCTTCATCGAAAACGTCTATGATTCTGATACGAGTGATGAGCAATATGAAACGACGATACTGTACTTGATCCGGGAGCAGGGCAGCTTGCGGATTGAGACCGACCACTGGGTGATGGGTATCTTTACTCTGGACACCTGGCGACAGGTTTTGCATGAAACCGGCTTTCAGACGCACGAGAAACAATACCGCCTTGGCGAGGATGAGTACACAGTGTTTGTCTGTGTCAAGCCGCAATGAATGCCGAATAAAGGCGTGAACCTCACAGGCCTCCGCTTCGCTGCGGCCGGCAGATCACACAAGGTGTTGAAGCATCAAAATAGAAGGGGTAGGGTGATACAGGGGCTGGTTTTTCAGAGACTCAGGAGCAACGCGGAGGGCAGGGGTGAAGGTGCTGGTTTATTTTCTGGGGGTTTTCGGGGGGCTCATCATTCCCGTGGGCGGCTTTATCGCGGTTGCGATATTCGGCCCTTCGGCCTATATCCCGGTTCCAGGGGTGGACCCGGCCCCCTACGTCGGTAGCCAGCGATTCGACGATGGCTCCCGGGTCATCGTCGCTGAGACCGTCTCGCCATCGGAGGCACGAAGCCTCGCTCGTCGCACGGCAGAAAGGATCGAGACGCGGCGACTGGAAAGCATTGCAGGGGTTCACCGGTACCAGCGTGTTACCGGTGGTTACGGTCTGGTCGGCGCAATTGATCGATACGCCGTTCAGGTCGACGCGGCGGATCGCGAAACGGTTGAGATGCGGATGAATGAACTGGGGTTCGTGACCGCCAATCCCCGCCGTAACCCGGTCGCGGTCGCGGTGGGTGAGCATCTGCGACTGACCGTCTCACTGGCAATCCTGTACCTGCTTCTTTATGCGTTGTGGATGAGCCGGGGTGCTGCCTGGGCGGCGCGGATCGACTCGGACCGCGCCGTGGCGCCCATCGATGCCGATACAATGCGAGGTCGCCTGCTCGCGCTCAACGGCGTCGATGCACCCTTTTCCGTGAGTGAAGCACAGAAGGGTCGACTGCGCGTGCACTGGCGTTATGCCGATGCGAAATGGCAAGGACTCCTCGAGCAAGGAGCTGTGCGCCGGGTATATACGATCGAATTGCAGCTCGATTCCCGTTCCAGGCGAGTACGAGCCATCCACACCGCCCAGGGAACCCATACCTCGGCATCGCTGCTCGGACGTGCATGGTTTCGTTTCTACTGGCATCGAAGTATCCCCTTCCTTGATCGCCGGCACGGTCGCGAAGTGGGGTTACTGCTCGACGATGAGGGCAATTGGCGGGTGCAGGATGCGTACCGCTATCGTTTCAGTGTGGAGGAGATGCGGCAACCCTTGGTCGAGGCCGTCACCAGGGGGGGCTGGAGTTGGTCCCCCGTGCTTACCTTTTTCCGCCCGGTTGGTGGTTAGCCGACTCACTCATTATGTGCTAATAGATTCATTGACGATTTATCTGTCGGGCAGCGGCAATTTCGCAAACGACACTCCAACTGAGCCGAATAACATCGGGCCACTGAATTCAACCCCAGACAGGACCTATCAGAGCATATGCACAGAGACCACCATACAATTTGTATAGATCGAGTTCACCCCGATGAGACCGAAACATTGCTGAATCTGTATGTTGATCTCTTTCATGATCGAGAACCCTTGACGAAATGCCTTGGTTTGAGCAGGGAGCGCATGATTGCGGTTGCGCGGAGTATGTATATGGCGAATGCCAATCCGATATCGCGTGGATTTTGCTGGATGGCGCGGGATGGCAACGCTGCGATGAGGGAAATCGGGTTTATCGCTTGTGATGACCCGGCTGCGGAAAGCAACCAGCCGGTTCCAGAAAATCTTACAGACCACGAAAGAGAGAGGATCTCGGCTCTGCTGGCTTTAATGGAAGAAATTCGCAGACCCGGGAAAAAACGGATCGGGTCGGAAGCAGACAAATGCTTGCACATAGCCGCGGTAGGGGTTGCTCCTGGATACGAAGGGGCGGGTATCGCAACGAGCCTTCTGCAAAAGGCTCTTGCTGATGCGACCGCTCGTGGTTTCACTCACGCGTTTTCGGAATGCACAAGCATCGCATCGCGCAAGTGTCATGAAAAAATCGGATTCCAGAGTCTTCATTGCGTTGCTGTCAACAAATTTTCGGTCAACGGGGCATATCCGTTTTCAAGGAGCACTCTGGCGATTTGCCTGCTGTGGAAAGACCTGGCAAAGAGAGCTTGCTGATGTCAGAAAATCCAGACCTGGCCAGAAATTTACTTGAAGACTTGCTGCGCGGACTTGCGAAGAGCAGAAAGGGGAACCAGGCAATCGTAGCGGTTGATGCACCGAATCAGTCATTCAGGTGGATTGGCTCGGTCGGAGAGACGGAGGCGGGTGATCCTGTCGTCGAGAACACGCCTTTTTTCATCGCAAGCATTGATAAACTGTACAATGCCACCATCGCGATGATGCTTGCCGAGAGCGGCAAACTGGACCTGGATCAATCAATCCGCGGTTACCTGCCAAATACCATAACTCACGGACTGCATCAGTATGGCGGGCGTGACCGTACGGCAGAAATAACCCCCAGGCATTTGTTGACGCACACCTCCGGACTTGCTGATTGGTTTGAAGATTACCCCAAAGGAGGTTCCAGTCTCGCCGAAATCGTGTTTGCGCAAGGAGACCGGATGTTGTCCATCGACGAGCTTGCTGGTCATGTGCGCGAGCGCCTCAAAGCGCATTTCCCTCCGCAGGATTTGCCCGGGAAACGTCCAAAAATTCGTTATTCCGACACGAACTTCATACTCATGGCCGAAATTATCGAAGCGGTGACAGGCCTGCCGCTGCATGAAGTTCATCAACGGATGCTCTATGAACCCTTTGGGCTGGCCCAGACCTGTTTTTTCAAGCAGAGCCAGCCGTTGCTGCTCACTTCGGCGCCGATGATTCTGCGCGTCAACGGTGAGCCCCTGCATATCCCATTGCTGATCCAATCGGTTAAGGGAATCTACAGCACGGTTGCGGATATGATGAAATTCATGAGGCGGCTCATGAAGAACGAAGTGTTTGCATCCCCTGAGACACTCACCGCCATGATGAGCCCTTGGCGCCGGTTCGGTTTTCCAATGGACCGCGCCGCACTGCGTTCTCCCAGCTGGCCGATCGAATACGCGATTGGCATGATGCGTTTCCGCGTGCCGCGTTTATTTTCCCCCATCGCGCCCATACCCGCAGTGCTCGGTCATACGGGTTCCACAGGGTGCTGGCTGTTCTACTGTCCTGAACTGGATGTAGCGATTGCAGGTTCAATGGAAGATGCAGCGGCAGGAGCGGTGCCATTCAGAATGGCACCCGATATACTGAAAATACTCATTAAATCAGGATGGAAGGCGTCTGGTTCCAAGGGATTCAGGGTATAGAATACCCAAGCGCATGGTATATCATGTCATGAGCCGTGGAAGGAAAAAGGAGAGACTTACCTTCAATATTCATACCACCACCCCGTTACATCATGGAGGCTCTCGGTTCATATTCTTCGGTGTTGGAATGAATAGAGCCTTGACGGTGCTGACAACACCTGCTAGAAAAATTATATGCGAAAAGTGATTTTCAGGTAACTTCCGTCATCTCCTCATTCCTGAAAGAGGTGAACCAAATGACCGATCCCGTCCGCACCTGCTTGATGTTTTTCGTTATTTTTCTTTTTGTTATGACATCGACCACCAGCATGGCCCAGCAAACTCACAGTTTTCAGCCATCGCCTGCGCTGGCGGCACTCTTCCAGCAGATTGAGCGAACCATGCTGGTTGAACGCGGTCTCACCTTTCAACGTTTCCAGAACGATGCGCCTCCGGCGGTTGTGGCCTTGTCACTAGGCTTCGCCATGCAAGCCCAGTTCCGCTCACACATCAATGAAAACCGGGAGCACTGGCCGTGGTTTATGGCGCTAGAGGATGATGTGGCGGCCTACTTTGACTTTATGGCTCGGGCGCGCAGTTTTCGCGATAGCGACGGGAAACCGCTCACCTCCGAGGCACTCATGGAGGTGATGCGCGATGCGCAGCGTGGAGAAGCGAACGAACTCGCCGGCCAAATTTTCAACTACGACCCTGGGACCTGGGCACCGCCGATTCTTGGTAATGCGACCGGTCGAGATCCGGCATACTGGACTGCACCGGCACCTTCACCCCCTCCCGCACCGCCCCGGTCAGATCCTTCGGGAAGAGGGACGGCAACGTTCGGTGCATCACCTGCGCTTTTTCCGGATCCCCCCACCAGGTTCCAAAGGGACATGACCGGCACATTTGGGTTTCCCTGCTTTGAGAATGGCCGTTGCGCGCAGGGGGTCTGCCGAGGCGGTTTATGCGAAGTGTGTGGGGGCCCAGGTCAACCCGCCTGCGAGGATGACATCCCATGCTTCGATGCCCGCTGGGGTTGGGTGCCAGTACCCGGCCCCGAGGGGCGCTTATACTGCGCCAGGGATCGGACACTGATCCGTGCCGGGGACTGCGGATCAGCTGGTTTTCCCCCGTGTTACGGAAACCAATGCGGGGGCCGCAGTGTTTATAATCCTTTCTCACCAATCTGTATTGCGTGCGGCTGGGCCGGAAATCCCTGCTGCGGGGAAGATAATTATCCATTATGTGACGACCGATCTGTCTGCAGAGACGGCCGCTGCGTCGATCGCAACTTGGAGCCAACTAGGGAGGAACCGGCGGCCTGTGAGGGATTACGCCGAAACCATGCAAGAGCCCAAGAAACCTATGATGAAGTGAAACGCCAATGGAGCGAAGGAAATTATTGGAAACGTAACCCGATTACAAAACGAAGGCAAACAAATGGTGTCCTCGAAGAAAGTCTCATGCGGGAAGAAAAGAAGCTGCAGGAGTATCTTGCCAAGGGCGAAGACGCCTTCGCCATAGCGGGCGGATGGACAACTGCCACCAATATACGGGGGGGAATAGCCCGTCTTGAAGGCATAGATAACCCCGCTCCTTCCCAACGGGCACGCTTGCAACGCGAGCGCGAGAGGCTTGAGCATTGGAAAAGAAACCACGCCAAAATGATCGCTGAAATGCGAGAAAGGATCGAGATGTTAAAACGGGCAATTGCCGCCCACCAAACATTATACCAGGCAGAACTCCTGGAGCGACGAAGGGAAATCACCAATATTCGACATCAGATGGTGGACTTGGGTTGCCGGCAATGAGCAGGAAAATGCAGATCGGCCAAGGCCTTTTGGCGCTTGATGCAGGTGTCGATGCGCCAGGCCCGATGCAATTAGCCGCTCGAGGTAATGGCATGCGTTTCATTGACTTCCCAATGGCTGCACGATGGATCAGAATTGTTGCAGTAGCGCTTTTGGGTTTCTACCCCACAAGTTCCTTTGCAGAAACGGATAGCGGGAGCGGCAACATCCGCATGACCCCGATGGCAGCGGAGATGGCTCTGGCGGGCGAAACAATTCAAGACCATGCCACGACAACAAGTCGTGACCAGCAGAAGAGCGCAGATCGCGCATTCGGGCCTTGTGCGGGCCAAAGGCTGGCCGGCGCTGCCACATCGGAGTGGCGATTCTACGGCCAGCACGACCCCAACCGTGCCGAAGACGTTTGCGATGCCGTGGCGCAGGGGGATCTTGGATTCCTTGGCGCAATGGTCCGCCATGGGATGAATATTGACATCGCGGATGAACTGGGTCGAACCCCGCTTATGTGTGCCCTTGACAGTGACGTTGCTGGTTTCCTGCTGCAGCACGGCGCCGACCCGAAAGCTGCGGACCAAGACGGATTCACAGTCCTGCACTATCACCTTCGGTCCGAGGCCGCCCTTGCCCTTGTGCCTGTCCTTTTGGAGCACGGTGTGACCCCGCAAACAGACGGTCCTCCGTTACTGAGAGAGCTGGTTGTCCGCTTCATTGAGTGGAAACACTATGAGCAGGGCAAGATCCTGCTCCAAATGCTGGTCGCCGCCGGCTGGGACATCGACGAGCGCGACCTGCATGGCGACACGCTGCTGCATGTTGCCGCGCATAACGACAACCTGCCGCTGGCTGAGAGCGTGTTGAGTAACGGGGCGGAACCAGGCTTGCTTGATGGTGAGGGAAGGACTGCGGCGGCGATTGCACGCGAGGCAGGGTCCATCAATGTACTCGATGCGCTCTTTACAGTTGGTGAACATACCCCCAGGAATGGATGAAATAACGCCGGGATGACAAGGATGTAAAGGGGTCAGATGTAAAGGGGTCATGTAAAGGGGTCAAGTCTTCTTTTGGCTATTTTGATGAAGCATGGTACAAATATAGATTATGTCTAGACCATTACGAATAGAATACCCAGGCGCATGGTATCATGTCATGAACCGTGGAAGGAGAAAGGAGGAGATATTTCTGACCCGGGGAGATTATGATAATTTCATCAAAATTCTTCAGGAGGCATCGGAAAACTGGCATATCAAGATCTCCGCTTATTGCCTGATGCCCAACCATTATCATTTGCTGGTCAATACGCCGAAAGGCAATATCTCACGGTGCATGCGACATATCAACGGTATCTATACCCAGCGATTCAATCGCCAGCATAAGACAGACGGTCAATTATTCCGGGGCAGATATAAGGCCGTGCTAGTGGAAGCGGACAGTCACCTTCTTGAAGTTTTACGGTATATCCACAGAAATCCTCTGCGTGCCGGACTGGTAGAGGAAATGGATGAGGTGACCTGGAGCAGTCACCATGGATATCTCTCCGCGGCAAAGAAATGGGCGTGGTTGGACAAGGATGTCCTGCTGACCATGCTCTGTGCAAAAAAGAGCGGTCGCAGGGCGGCCTATGAAGACTTTGTCTCCAAGGATACCTCGGAGGAAATTGAACGTTTCTACTCATTGAAAAACCTTCCCTCCGTGTTAGGTGGAGATGCATTCAAGGATTGGTTGAAAGAGAAGTTTCAACACCTGTGCTTTCATGAAGAGATACCTGAATCCCGGATACTGGCCCCAACAGCGGAAGAGATTATCCGCGAGGTGTGTGATCACTTCCAGGTCGAGAGAGAACAGTTGACCGTTACCCGGCGAGGCCGGGAAAACCTTCCCCGGGACATGGCTGTTTATCTTGTCCGCCTTCTGGGTCATTCAACCTTGAACGAAGTAGGGAAATATTTCGGCATGAAGAACTACAGCACGGTCAGCAGTGCGGTGGAGCGGTTGAAGTCACGCATGAAAAAAGATCGGATGGTCCGGAAACATCTTGATGAGGTCCGGGAAAAGCTGAAAAAAGGCCAAAAATAGACTTGACCCCTTAACAAAAGTAGACTTGACCCCTTAATCAACTGTATTTCCCTGGCACATTCCCCGGTAATGTTTGGGGGCCTGTTCAGGGGGCAGCTCATCTTGTAACATGCCGCTTTACGTGAAGCTGTGCCGACCGGTCTGTTGTTTTCAGGATGCATTAAGTCCTGATTTTATCCACTTGTTATTCCATTTCAACAGGAGTTGCCAATGAAAAAATTTATTGTCGCGGTCAGTTTGCTGTCCTTTGTCGTCGTTGCCCTGCCGACCAGCGGCTGGTGCTATGGCCAGCCGTCAGTGAACCTCGGGTTCACCAGTTTCGTCGATGGTGGTCCACCGGCCGGCCCCGGGTTCTATTTCCAGCAGTACCTGCAGTATTACACCGCTGATGAATTCGTCGATGGCCCGCCGACCGCCGAAATAGATGTCTGGGTCAGTCTGACGCAACTGCTCTACCAGTCCGACCAGGAATTGCTGCTTGGTGGCAAGTGGGGGATGAACGTCATGTTGCCGATCGCCAGCTTCGACCTGAACGATGCCTCGGGATTATCCGCCAACAGCGGCATAGGAGACCTGCTCATCGGTCCCTATCTACAGTGGGATCCGATCATGGGTGCCAACGGCCCGGTGTTCATGCATCGCATTGAACTACAGATGATTTTTCCGACTGGTAGTTATGATGAAAACGTAGCCATCAATCCCAGCAGCAATCATTTTTCTTTTAACCCCTACTGGGCGGCGACCGTTTTCCTGACTCCTCGTTGGACTGTGTCCTGGCGCCTGCATTACCTGTGGAACGATGAGAATGATGATACCGGGTTCCAACCCGGTCAGGCGGTCCATGCCAACTTTACCACGGCCTATGAAGTTATTCCCAATCACCTGCGCCTCGGGATCAACGGTTACTGGTTCAAACAAACGACCGACAACGAAGTCAACGGAAACGCCATCGATGGACGGGAGAAGGTCCTTGCCATTGGTCCCGGGCTGGTCTGGCACTTCAACCAGAAGCAGCACCTGTTCATCAACGCCTTCAAGGAGTCGAGTGCCGAGTTTCGCACCGAAGGTGAGCGGGTGACTTTGCGGTATGTGCATCATTTTTAAATGCAATCTGTATAGGGTGACCCGTCATTTGCCCGTTGTGAGTGTTTTCGGAAATGATGAAATCGCTGGTTCCTTTTGAAATAGCCCCCCAACCGGATGAGATTACCTGCGGCCCGACCTGTCTGCATGCAATCTATCGCTTTTACCAGGATCCGATCAGTCTCGAGCAGACGATTGCCGAAGTATCAATGCTCGAAGAAGGGGGGACGCTCGCTGTGCTGCTTGCCTGCCATGCATTGGAGCGCGGCTACCGGGCGACTATTTACACCTATAAACTGCAGCTCTTCGATCCGACCTGGGCTTCCTTGTCGCCAACGGCCCTGGCTGAAAAGCTGAAAGCCCAGGCTCGGTACAAGCCGGATGAAAAGTTGCGGATTGCCACCAGCGCCTATCTGCAGTTTCTTGAGCTGGGCGGAGAGCTGCGGGCCAAGGATTTAAACGGCAGACTGCTGCGCGCCTTTCTCAATCAGGGGACGCCGATCATCACTGGACTGTCAGCCACTTACCTGTATCGAAGCCCCCGCGAATATGGACCAAAGTGCGATTATGACGACATCCGCGGGGAGCCGTCCGGACATTTCGTCGTGCTGCATGGATACGATCAGCAGCAGCGCCTGGTGCATGTCGCTGATCCCTTACAGAGCAACCCCCTAACCGGATCACGGAAATATGAAGCAAGCATGGACAGGGTGATTAACGCGATTTTGCTGGGAGTATTGACCTATGATGCCAACCTGTTGATTATTCAGCCTGCAAGGGGGAAACAAAATGCCCAGACCCATCCTGATCGTCGTCGATGATCCGGCGCAGTGGCCCGTTGAGATCGCCGGGGTCGAACGGATCACGGCACGCGCCTATCTGACCGACCCGGGGTATCAGGCCTTGAAAAAGGCGGAGGTCTACAACCTTTGCCGTTCCTATCGGTATCAGAGCAGCGGTTATTATGTTTCCTTGCTGGCCGCGGCCCGCGGCCACAAACCACGCCCCAGCGTCACCGCGGTCCAGGATCTCAAATCACAGACGATCATGCGGATTGCGTCGGACGATCTGCAGGAGCTGATTCAAAGAAGCCTGGCCCATATCCAGTCAAAGGAATTCGTCCTCAGTATCTATTTTGGCCGGAATGTTGCCAAGCGCTATGACCGACTGGCCGCCCAGCTCTTCAGCCTGTTTCAGGCGCCACTGCTGCGGGCTTATTTCGTGCTCGGTGGTAAAAACGGCAAGTGGACCCTGGCAAACATGCGGGTTATCGGTGCCAGCGATATTGCCGAAGAGCATCGGGAATTCGTGGTCACCGTGGCCCAGGATTATTTCTCCGGCAAACGCCGACGGGTTACCCGCAAGATCAGTCGTCGCTATGACCTGGCGATCCTGACTAATCCAGCCGAGGCCGAACCGCCGTCGGATGAAAAAGCCTTGAAACGTTTTGTTCGAGCCGCTGAGCGGGTCGGTTTTTCCACTGAGTTCATCACCCGCGACGATTTCAGCCGGCTCGGGGAGTTCGATGCCCTGCTGATCCGCGAGACGACCAGCGTCAATCATCATACCTACCGCTTTGCCCGCAAGGCTGTGGCTGAGGGGCTGATCGCCATTGACGACCCCGAGTCGATCCTCAAATGCACCAACAAGGTCTTTCTGGCCGAGTTGATGGAGCGCAATAAAATCACGGCCCCCAGGACCTTGATCGTTCATCGTGACAACCGCGATCAGGTGACCGGGGCGATCGGATTGCCGGTGGTGCTGAAGCAGCCGGACAGTTCTTTTTCACAGGGGGTGGTCAAGGTCACGGAAGCAGCGGCGCTCAAGGAAGCGGTCAATAAACTGCTCGACAAGTCGGAGCTGATCATCGCGCAGGAATACCTGCCGACCGATTATGACTGGCGAATCGGCATGATTGACCGGCAACCGCTGTACGCCTGCCGCTACTACATGGTCAAGGGGCATTGGCAGATCCTCAGCCATGACAGCAACGGGGTCAGAAACGACGAAGGGAAGTTCGAAACCCTGCCCATTGAACATGTGCCGACCGCTGTGGTCAAAACCGCTCTGAAGGTGGCGAACCTGATCGGAGACGGACTCTACGGGGTTGACCTGAAGCAGGTCGGTAAAAAGGTCTACGTCATCGAGGTCAATGACAACCCGAGTCTTGACGGTGGTGTCGAAGATCAGGTGCTGAAAGAAGATCTCTATTTACGGATTATGCGGGTGATGCTGCGCCGGGTCGAACGGCGTAAGGAGGGGTGGCCGGTATGAGGCAAGCGGAGTGTCTGCAACTGTTTGCAGGCTACGGCATCGAACTGGAATATATGATCGTTGATCGTGATTCGCTTGATATCCGACCGGTGACAGATCTGTTGCTGGAGCAGGCGGCCGGCGGAATCGTCAACGAGGTCGAGGTCGGACCGCTGTGCTGGTCAAACGAACTGGTACTGCATGTGGTCGAATTGAAAACCAATGGCCCGGCCCGGTCACTCGACGGCCTGGCTTCGGTTTTTCAGGATGGTGTCGCGCAGATCAATCAACGGTTACAGGGTATGCATGCCAGACTGCTTGGCACGGCAATGCACCCCTGGATGGACCCGCATCGCGAAACAGTCCTCTGGCCGCACGACAACAGTCCGATCTACGCGGCCTACAACCGGATCTTCGACTGCCGCGGGCATGGCTGGTCGAACCTGCAGAGCATGCACATCAACCTGCCGTTCCGCGGTGACGAAGAGTTCGGTCGCCTGCATGCGGCAATCCGTCTGGTGCTGCCGCTGTTACCGGCGCTGGCCGCCAGTTCACCAGTCTACGGTGGTGGGGCGAACGGACTGCTGGATAACCGCCTGGAGTTCTACGGTCATAACCAACATATGATTCCACAGATCGCCGGGCAGATCATTCCGGAGCCGGTTTTTTCCCAAAAAGACTACGAGGAGCAGATTCTCCAGCGCAGTTATGCGGCGATCGCGCCCTATGATCCGCAAGGGATTCTGCAGGATGAATGGCTGAATTCGCGCGGTGCCATAGCGCGTTTTCAACGTGGCGCCATCGAAATCCGGCTGCTCGATCTGCAGGAATGCCCGCTGGCTGATCTGGCCATCGCCGCATTGGTCTGTGCCGTGATCCGCGCCCTCTGCCGCGAAACCTGGCGTTCGCTTCATGATCAGCAGCAGATAGGTACCGAGCCACTGGCTGAACTGCTCGTCCGCGTCCTGCAGCATGGCGGGGACGAGATCATCGCCGCGCCCGACTATCTGGCCTGTTTCGGGCACACCGTTGGCCGTCTGCCGGTGTCTTCGTTGTGGCGGTATCTCTTTTCAGCGGTGGAAGACGAGGTACCGTATGTGTATCGTGCCCCTCTACGGCAGATCCTCGAACAAGGTTCACTGGCGCAGCGCATGCTCAGGGCTCTGCCGCCAGGCTTCGGACGAAAGGATTTGCACCACCTCTACCGACGGCTCGCTGATTGTCTTGAGCAGGGAGTGTTGTTTGCATAAGAGTGCCGGTTGGCAGTTGATCTTTTCCTGCGAACATGGGGGCAATCAGGTGCCACCGGAATATGCGGACTTGTTCGATGCCGCCGAGGAGGTGCTTTCCACCCATCGCGGCTACGATCTCGGTATTGCCTCCTTTGCCAGGCGACTGGCAGGGGCCTTTGGCGTATCGTTGACCATGGCCGAGGTGACCCGGTTGCTGGTTGAACTCAACCGCTCCCCAGGTCACCCAGGGCTTTTTTCTGAGTTCAGCAGAGACCTGCCGGCAAGAGAACGGCGCCAGTTGCTGGAGCGCTATTATTTTCCCTTCAGGCAGGAGGTGACGGAGCGGATCAAGGGGATAGTCGCGGCCGGCGGAGCGGTCTGTCATATCTCGCTGCACAGTTTTACCCCGGAACTCAAGGGCGAGGTGCGCCAGACCGATATCGGCCTGCTGTACGATCCGCGCCGGGCTCTGGAAAGGCGTTTCTGCAGTCTGTGGCAGAACCTGCTGGCAGAGAAGCAGGAACGGTTTCGAATACGGCGCAACTACCCCTATCGCGGCACAGCCGATGCCTTCGTCACCGCATTACGCCGATGTTTTCCCGCGACTGTCTATCTCGGACTGGAGCTGGAAGTGAACCAGAAATGGCCGCTACAGGGTGGAGAGGTGTGGTCAGAGCTGCAGGAGCGCTTGCAGCAGAGCCTCTCGTCACTCTGGGCGATGTGGCCGGAACAGGCGAACAAACAGTGAGGCAGGGGGGCCGATTCGAGTTCACCAGCACTCCATCTGTGGACGATCAGGTTGACGGACAAATGTTAAGGTGTGCCAATCAGCCTGCTGTTCCGCGGAGTAGATTGGACTGAGCCATAAAAAGGTGGGGGAAATAGGTGGAGGAAATGACTGTGGCTTGATGGGCAGCAGAAAACTCAAGGCCGTCCAGCATACTGCCACGGACGGCCTTGGTTTGATTTCGATATATTGAATGGAACTTAGCGGATATTTTGTGTTTTCAGGGCTGCAACCCGGTCTTCCAGCGGGGGGTGGCTCATGAAGAGCAGCTTCCAGCCATGGCCTGAAGGTTTGCCGTTAATACCCAGGGCGGCCATCTGCTCCGGCAGGGGTTCCTGGGCCCCTCGTTTCAGTTTTTCCAGAGCGGCAATCATTTTGTCCCGTCCGGCCAGTTGTGCCGCGCCGGCATCGGCCCGGAACTCCCGCTGACGACTGAACCAGAGAACAACGACACTGGCAAGAATACCAAAGACAATCTGGGCGACAATAGTGGTGACGAAATACCCCACTCCATGTCCTTGTTCGTTTTTGAGAATAACTCTGTCGACAAAATGGCCGACGACCCTGGAGATGAAGATGACAAAGGTGTTGACCACACCCTGGATCAGGGTCAGGGTGACCATATCACCGTTGGCCACGTGGCTGACCTCATGGGCCAGAACAGCCTCGACTTCGTCCACGTTCATGAGTCGCATTAATCCGGTACTTACCGCTACCAGGGCGTTGTTTTTATTCATGCCGGTAGCAAAAGCATTGGGGGCATCGGAATTGTACACAGCCACTTCGGGCATGGCGATACCGGCATGGGCGGCCTGTCTCTTGACGGTTTCCAGCAGCCAGGTCTCGGTCTGATTCCGGGGTGTGGTGATGACTTGGGCGCCGGTCATTCGCTTGGCCATCCATTTAGACATGGCCAGGGAAATGAACGCGCCGCCAAAACCGAAAACCGCGGCAAAGACCAGCAGATTAGCGTAATTCAGACCTGTTCCACTTTCGTCAAGGATTCTGTCTACCCCGAGCAGGCGCAGAACAATGCTCAAGACAATGAGAATAGCGATGTTGGTGAGCAGAAATAACATGATTCGTTTCATTCCGAATATTCCTCCTGAAAACAGTGATGTACCAATGGGTTGTGTTGACCTTCAGCGTTATAATATAATCAATCTCTTAGAGCGAGGCAAGGCAGACAGGTCGGCAAAGCGACCGGAGCAGGCTGGCCTGGTCCATGTGGCAGGTTCCTGAATCCGTGACGGCTGGGCGCATGTTTTGGACATATCTTGCTTTAATCAGTTATAATTGCAGCTAAACCCTTGACAATACCTTGCACCAGCCGGCACGGATTCAGGAGGTTGGATAAAGCGCTTGGAAGACCGTACTGGATGGACGGCAGAACAGGACGTTTCAGCTCTTTTTTGATTATCTTTTCCGGAAGATAACTTCGAATTTAGCGGTGATCAAGGCGTTGGCATGATAATTATTTTCCTGGGGAAATTCTACTCCTGGGGCAATATCGAGAAACAGCCAATCCCGGTGGAGACGCTGGCGATAGGTTAAGATGGTGGAATAATTCGCTGCCGTGGTATGGGGGCTTTCCGGCCAGGTACCCGCGAGGACCAACCGCCAACTCCGGCGCGGACTGAGTTCCTTGAACAGGGCCAGTGATTGCTCCGGGGTCCAACCACTTTCATTTTCCTCCCAGGTCAGGCTGGTGGTGCTGCGGAACAGGTAGTCGTTTGCCATTGGGCGGTCAAAGCGGACCTCACTGGTTGTCACCAGTCCATCCGATGTGAACCAGGTGACCCGCTGACTGAGCTGTAACTGCCACAGATCCATGGGGATTAAAAGTCGCCCGCGCACTCGTCCAAAGACCTGGGAGGTGCTGCCCAGGCGAATGCCGATGTCGGTATTGAGAGATCGGAACTCATCCCTTGAGAAAATGCGACGCAGCCCCACGTCTGAATCCGACTCCTTGGCCGTTTCAAAAACGTAACTGATGCTGTCGGGGTCATCGTCGATGACAAATCCATCAACAAAAAACAGCAGGCGGTTCTCCAGCCGCGGCAGGGCGATCCGGAGAGAAAGGTCTGTGACCAGTGAAAAGCCCTCTTCCTGTTCGTATTTGACACCTATGCCTGTGAACAGGCGGGAGCGACGGTTTTCATCATCAAATCGGTCATCACCGAAAAATTGATCAATGCTGTCGATGGAATCTGCCACGGCCGAAGAAACCAGGGAGTGCCAAACATCCCATATTTTTTCGGTCTCTGCTTCCTGTTCTGAACTCACAACCAGGACTTCACCATTACCGGCCACCGGAATGGGTTGTTCAGCCGAGTTGGTTTCCGCATTGACAGTGCAGGCTAAGAATATCAGAGGGGTGAATAAGGCAGACCACTTTTTTTTTACGTCCATGATCATCGCAAGAACTCACAGCCAGAAACGTTCATAGAGATAGGGTCGAAAAAAAACGCAATGTGGAGCGCAGGCAGGCCGCATCTGGCTGTCTTTCCTCTGTCAGGTTGCTGTACTGTTGACGCGGACCATCAGGATTCTTGGAATCAGGTAGCTGCCCATTATCTGGCCCGTATCGGAGAATCCATATTTTTTGTAAAAATTCTGAGCCCTTGTGTTGTAATAAATGACACCAAGCCGCACCTGTTTATACCTGGAAAGCGAAGCCAGGGCAACGTCCATCATGGCCTGTGCGATTCCTTTGCCGTGAAATTTCCTGGCCACAATGAACCAGTCCAGTTCCGGTGCCTCGGCCCGCAGATTGATGAGCACCAGAAAGCCGGCCAGATCACCTGACACCTCAGCGACGAAGACCTTCTGGTCATCGGCTGCGAGGGCTTTGGTCAAAGACTCGGGGGCGGATTTCACCAGATCATCATGGGATTGGAGTTCGTCACTTTGCAGATCGTCACGGTAATAGGTCTTGGAAATCGCGTCCGCAACAAAATTTTCTATATCAATAAAATCAGTTGCCAGACCTTTACGCACCACAACAGATACCGGGACGCTTGCCGTGCTGTGTTTGCTTTTGGGACAATCCCTGGTCATCGCGAGGCTCCGCTTCGTTCTTTTCGCTCACATCTGCCCGATAATAGGACGATATAGTTCCAACAGCACCTGTTGCCTGGTGCTGTTGGATTCGATATCAAGAAAAGTGACCATTTTCATTGCTCGTACCGCCCGATACAGTGTCCTTGAATCGAACGGTCACAGACAATACAGCTGACACACGGACGAGCGCTCACGGATCCAGGGATGAGTAATCGTTCATCGGATGCCGGATAAGGCTGCATGACCTGGTAACTGGAACAGTGGACGGTGTTCTTACGTTGTAGTCCTGGCGCGCCCATGGTGTTGCTGGTAGACGGATTCAATGTCCATTGCGTATCGTGTTGCTATGCGGTTACGGATCAATTTCAACGTCGGAGTGAGAAGGCCGTTGTCAATACTCCATTTCTCCGTGGTGAGAACAACACCGCGGATCTGCGCCGAGGCTGGAAATTTGTGGAGACGTCCGGACACCGTCGCCAGGACCGTGCTTCTGGCTGTTGGATCATGCAGCGCTTCGGCGCTGTTCGGGTCCAGACCGAGTCCGGTTGCCTGCTGCTGCCAGGCTTTGACATCGAGAGACAGCAGGGCAATGATATAAGGTTTTCCTTCCCCCACCACCATTGCCTGCTCAATCAAGGGGTGCTGCTCCAGGGTCATTTCCAGAGGGACTGGAGCTATTTTTTCTCCGGTGGAAGTGACCAGAATTTCCTTGCTCCGGCCGATAATGTAGATATATCCATCCTCAACCCGGGCAATATCGCCGGTTTTCAGCCAGCCTTCGCTGTCCAGCGATTCCCGGGTCTGTTCTTCATTGTTCCAGTACCCCAGCATGACCCCGGGACTTTTCACCTGTAATTCACCTTCCTCGTTGAGGCGGATCTCCACCCCGGGCAGCGGCGGTCCAACGGATTCCGGACGATTGTCATGTTCATGGTTGGCACTGACCACCGGTGCCGCTTCGGTGAGGCCGTACCCCTGGACCAAAGGCAGGCCAAGACCGATAAATTGACGGGAGAGTTCGACCTGCAGAGGAGCACCGCCGGTAACGGCCAGGCGGAGACGACCACCAAAGCGCCGCAGTATTTTGTCGGCCACCAGCCGTTTGAGTACCGGCCAGAAGAGACGGTCTGTTATCCTCGCTTGTGTCCGGGCACGATCAGTAAGAAAACGACGATAGCCGATCTTGACGGCTGCGGCGAACAACAATTGCGCCATTTTGCCTTTTTCGTTCAGTTGTTCCTGGATGCGCGCTGATATTTTTTCGAAGATTCTGGGAACAGAGATAAGAACAGTCGGTTGGATCACCTGTAAATCCTCCGCCAGTTCCTGAATGGAGCGACAGTAAGCGATGCAGCAACCCGCCATCATTGGAATATAGTAGCCGACAGTTCGTTCAAAAGAATGGGACAGGGGCAGAAACGAGAGGAATATGTCGTCGGGTCGGGCCGGGTGGACATCAAGCACAGCCCGACAATTGCTCAGGATATTGGCATGGGAAAGCATCACGCCTTTGGGCAGACCAGTGGTACCGGATGTGTAGACTATGGTGGCCGGATCGTGTGCCTGTATATTCAGTTCCGTGCCGGGAACCGGCTCCTCAGGCTGCTTACCAGGGAGCCACTGCACCGCGGATTGGAGAATATCCAGGTTGACACTCTCGTCTGTTTCCTGAAGACAGATCACCCTTTGCAGAGCAGTCATTTTCTGCCCGCAGTCGAGTAATTGCCCCCATTGTTCGCTATGGTCCACCACCAGGAGACTGCAGGAACAATCGTTGAGGATATAGGTCAAGTTTTCCGGGTTATCTCTGGCGTACAAGGGGACTACGACCAGGCCTTCTGCCAGAGCTGCCTGTTCGCAGCAGACCCAGGCGACACTATTGGCCATCCAGAGGGCGACCCGGTCACCGGGTTGCATGGCGGTCCGACGTAGAGCATTGCGCCAGCGACTGACTTCATTCCCCACCTCCTGCCAGGTGTACCCGCGCCAGATCCCGGCAAGCCGATCAAATTGCCGGTAGGCAACAGCGTCCGGCGTCTTCTGGCAGCGCTGACGAAACAGATCGGGCAATGACATCGCTGCAACCGCGATGGCGGTATCACTGCTGTTTTTGGGTGCGTATCCTGCCTTCACGCTTTGTCTCTCCCTGTCAATATCGTGATGGTTCCGTAAACTGACCACTTCCTGAATCCGTAACAGCTGGACGCTTATTAATAGTATATATTCCTGTAATCACCTTATAATTATAGAAGAATCCTTGATAATTCCCTTCACCAGCCGCCCTTCGGGGCGTCCGTCCGCACGCCAGCTTTATTGTCTGTAACCGTCCGATAAAGTTTACTTTAATCGAACGGTTACAGACAATAAAGCTGACGCACGGACGAACGCTCACGGATTCAGGCACGTTTAATAGTCACGAACCGCCGCTTGCCAAGTCAGGTTCGCCGCAATGAAGCAGAATCTGCTTGCGGGTCTCGTCACGCAGAGCCAGGGCTGCGTTCCAACCGGAACCGTGGGCTTTGAGCGGTGATCCTATGAACAGGTGGACTGGTCCTGGCCGCAGAAATAGAGATTCGGCGCGCAGTATATTCCTGGTGCCTCGGATAGTGATCGGGACCACAGGCATATTGTTTTCTGCTGCAATGAAGAAGGCGCCCATGCGGAAAGGCATCAGACCGGACATGCGTTGAAACGTGCCCTCCGCAAAAAAGAAAAAGGAGTGTCCTGCCCCGGCTAACTCTTTGAGACGGCGGGCATCCTCAATGGCCTTCCTGTTTTCGAAGCGTTCGACGAAAACAACACCAAGCCGGTTCAATATTGGGCGCAATACGGGATTGCCGGCCAGTTCAGCCTTGGCGACAAACCTGAATCGCTCCGGCAATATCGCCATCAGAATAACACTGTCCACATAGCTCTGATGATTGGCAACCAGAACCAGCGGTTCTTCGGTCATGACCTCTTCAAGACCATGAACCGATATTCTGGTGCCGGTGAGACGAACCAGAAGGCGGGCGACAGCGCGAGCAGCCCGTCGGCGGAGACCGCTCCCCGGCAACAGGAAAACAAGCGGCGCCGAAGCCACCGCCATGATCGCGAACAGCAGCCAGCAATAGACGGAATAGCAGGCCTTGATCCCCCGCTGCAGCCATCTGTTGACTTGCTGCAGCACACCGCTTGCGGTCAGACGGATGAATTGCAGCCAGAGAGCCCGGGGAGGTCGATGAATCATCCCTTGCTCGTAGAGTTCCCGGCTGGCCGCCCGGCGAATCTTGCCGCTGGACGTCTTAAGGACAGTGCCCGGTCTGGCCAGAATCACTTCATCAGGAGGCAAGCCGAGGATATCCACAGCGAGGTTGATGATCTGGTTTTTCAAGGCCGCCTGTTTTTCGGTATCCTGACTGCGGCTCTCGGCCAGAACAACAAGTTTTTCGGTGGCTGTGGTTTTGTCTGTGGTCCCGAAAACAGCGACACACCCCTGACGGATACCCTCGATGGCGCCAATAGCCTCCTCCAGTTCATAGGGGGTAAGATTGCGGCCACCCTTGATAATAATATCCTTGACCCTGCTGGTGAGATAGATGTCCTGGTCAGCCAGATAAGCCAGGTCACCGGTATCGAGCCAATCACCATGGAACAGAGCTGCGGTTTGCCGGGGATTACGGAAATAGCCGCTGGTGGCCGAAGGTCCTCGGAATTGCAAACGGCCCACGTGGCGCTCAGGCAGTTCCTGATTGCTGTCATCAACGATCCGGACCTGATGCCCAGCGAGTGGACGACCGCAGGCGACAAAACGCAGCGGATTGGGATCATCGTTGCCGGCGGGGATGGCTTGACCGTTGTTCATCAAAAGTTGACGCTGAATACGATCGATTAACACCTTTCGACCGAGAGGAGGAAAAGCCAGGCCAACAGTATTTTCAGCCAGGCCATAAACCGGCGCCATGGCCTCAGGTCGCAATCCATAGGCAGCAAAACGCTCGTTAAAGCGGGTGACGGTTTCCGGGCTCACCGGTTCGGCACCATTGAAAGCAAGCCGCCAGGAGCTGAGGTCCAGACCAGCAAGTGTGCGGGCATCGATTCTATTGAGGCAGAGTTCGTAGCCGAAATTGGGTGAAGCAGCCAAGGTGCCGCGGTGATGGTGGATGGTCCAGAGCCAACGGTCCGGGCGGGCGAGAAAAGAGAGGGGGGGCATGATGACCAGCCTGCAGCCATGATACAAACTGCCCAGCCAGGCTCCGATCAATCCCATGTCGTGGTAAAGTGGCAGCCAGCTGATGAACACATCATCCGGACCGGCGCTGATGGCCCGGCCCATGGCCCTGATATTGGTCAGCAGGTTGGCATGGCTGAGAATGACACCCTTGGGGATGCCGGTGCTGCCCGAAGTGTACTGAAGAAAAGCGGTATCTTCGGGCAGGCTCGGTGTCTGAACAATGGTGCTGTCGGATTCCTGCAGTTCGGTGACCGTAACGACCTGTTCAAGCGTTGCCACCTGGGCTTTAAGGAGCCTGGCCACTGGTTTCGCCTCGGCAACGGTGACCAGGGCCTGGGCCTGGCAATTGTTGAGAATGTGAAGGTGGCGGCGCAGGTGGTCCTCCAACTGGGAGGGGCGCACCGGGGGATACAATGGGACGGGTACAGCACCAGCGAGAAGAATACCAAAGAAACTGAAAAAATACTCCAGTCCGGTGGGGAGCATCAGGGCAATGTTGGCTCCGGGCTGCAGATTCCGTTCCCTCAGACCAGAGGCCACGCTATTAGCATGGTCAAGGAGTTGGCGATGGGTCAGAGGAGTTGGTTCATTGTCTCCGCCGGTCAGCAGCAAGTGGACCTGATCCGGAGACCTGGATGCCTGTATGTGGAGCACGTCCATCAGGGTTCGGGCATCATCGGCGATGGTTGTCTGCGACTGGATCGATTCAGGAGGTGTTATCGGAATGCGTTCCTGTATGAACTCGGCCCGTGCCGACCCGCGGCCGGCGGCCCGAACCAGGTCCCGCAGGGTCTCCGCGGTGGCCAGGACTTCTTCTCCCAGGGACACCCCTAAGGTCTTTTCCATTCGGGCCAGCAGCTCAACCTTGGTCAGGCTGTCGAAGCCGAGATCGCGTTCCAGGGAGCTGTCCAGTTCAACATGCAGGTTGCGGCGATCAGGATCGATTTCACCGGCCAGACCCGCAGCCAGTTGGCACACGGTCTCTGCCTCGCTGGTCGGGCTTTTCGCGGCTGGTTGTGGATCTTGCGGTGGTACTGCTTCGGTGGAAACTTGTTCGTCTCTGTTTTCCGAGGTATTGGGAGCAGTGTGCGGTTCCATTGTTTTCCGTGTATCCGAGTGAAGGACCTCCATGCCTGCGGTTGTTTTCGCCGGCGCGCCTCGCGATTCGAATAAAAACTCGTATGTGGATGAAAAGTAACTCGTTGAATTGTCTTCAAATAGGTCAACACAACCCCTGAGCCGATTTGGGTAGCCGTTTGTTCATAAGCGGTGCAAACATTTTTTTCAACTCTAATCGGACCTCGTCCATCGATGGCGGCGCTGCTGCTTCCCTGGTCATCGAGGTGACCGGGCAGCCTTTGATACCACACGGGTTGATGTGCTGAAAGGCCCGCAGATCCGGACAGACATTCAAGGAAAAACCGTGCATACTCACCCAGCGGCGAACGCCGATACCGATAAAAGCGATCTTGCCCTGGTCTGTCCAGACACCGGTCGCTCCACTTTGTCGGTAGGCCACGATCCGGAAAAGAGCAAGGAGATCGATAAGAACTTCTTCGAGAAAACGGAGCCAGCTGTGCAGGTCGCGACCGCGGTGCCCCAGGTTGACAAGCGGGTACCCCACCATTTGCCCCGGTCCATGCCAGGTGACATCACCACCCCGGTTGACGCGTTCGACGGCCAGGTTTGGGTCGAGATAATTGCTCACCTTGCCGCCACGACCGATGGTATAGATGGCAGGATGCTCCACCAGCAGGAGGGTTTCCTCTGCCTGGCCCGAAACGATGGCCGCGGCCAGTTGTTCCTGCAGCGCCAGGGCCTGGCTGTAGGCAAGCGGTCCCTGGGAGATCGTGTCAATTATACGCATGGCACAGCGCTATGGGCTCACGATATATTCGGTGAAGA
Organism: Desulfobulbus alkaliphilus; assembly: GCF_016918545.1. Taxonomy (GTDB): domain Bacteria; phylum Desulfobacterota; class Desulfobulbia; order Desulfobulbales; family Desulfobulbaceae; genus Desulfobulbus; species Desulfobulbus alkaliphilus. The sequence goes on from NZ_JAFFQC010000018.1 coordinate 29,108, forward strand.
AGCAAGCGGACCGAAAAAAAATGGTCCTCAGCGGATGCGGGCGGCAAGATACTCTGTCATCGCCTGCAGGGTTGAGAGTTTACCATAGTCCGCTTCCGGAATGTCGACCCCGGTCTGTTCGTTGAGACCGACGAGGACCTTGAGAAAACTGTAGGAATCGATATCCAGCGCTTCACGGATATTTTCATCCGGACTCAGTTCGGCAGGATCACTCTCCGGAGCGATGGTTTTCAGTTCAGCAAAAATGATCGTTTGCAATTGCTCCTGGTTCATAGAGCCTCCGGATGCTGCAGGTGGCGGTTAAAGGCATCAAGAAACAGCGCCCCCTTGTGACCGTCGGTGGCGCGGTGGTCGGCGGCCAGAGTGGCGGTCAGGCATCGGCGCGCCCCCAGCATGCCGTTTTCGGCCCAGGGACGCTCGCTGATACGCCCCAGACCGACCAGGGCGACCTGGGGAGGGTAGATAACCCCGAAAACGGTTTTGACACCCCGGTCGCCAAGGTTGGTGACGGTAATGGTGGAGTCGGTCATTTCCGAGCTTCGCAGCCGGCCCGCCCGAGTCCGTTCAATGAGATCGGCCATGGCCTGCATCAGGTCGTCAAGGTTCCGTGTGCCGACATGATGGATGGCAGGGGCGATCAGGCCGCCATCGCGCAGGGCGACAGCAAAACCGATGTGGATATCCGTCTTAGGCTGCAATCGGTCCTCCTGCCAGAAGCCGTTCAGGTCAGGGACATCATGCAAGGCCTTGGCAACAGCCTTGAGGAGCAGAACCACGGGCAGAATACGTTCCCGCATGGAGCGTTTGCGGTTTTCCTCCTCCAGCCATTGCAGCGGCCTGCTCATGTCGATGTCTGTCTCCAGATAATAGTGGGGAATGTCCTGGTTGGAGCGACTGACGGCAGCTGCGATCGCCCGCCGCATTGCTGATCCGGGTGTTTCATCGGCCGTTGTCTCAGGGGGCAGCCCCCGACCCGGAGCATCGTCCTCTTGTTCGATTTTCTGGTGTTGGGCCGCCTGTTCGATATCCTCGCGCCGGATGGCTCCGTTTGGACCAGTGCCCTGGACGTTTGCCAGATCCACCCCCAGCTCCATGGCCAGTCTCCGGGCCGAGGGTGAGCAGGCGATGCGACCGAGCACAGGCTTCACCTGGGGTGTCGGCGGCAACACTTCCGATGAGGCTTCCGGGACCGATGGTTGCTGCTCAACGGGCGGCGGTGGAATGATCAGGTCCTCGTCGGTCCTAGATGATTCTTGATCGCTCTGAAAATGGGCCAGTACAGTGCCGACAGGGACGGTCTGGCCGGCCTGGACCAGTGGTTCCCCCATAATCCCGTCAGCAAAAATTTCGATTTCAAAAAGACCTTTCTGGGTTTCGACCAGGGCGACGATATCGCCGCGTCGGACTCGCTGTCCCGGGACCACCACCCACTCCACCAGCTTGCCAGTTTCCATGTCCGCGCCCAGACTGGGCATGCAAAAATCACCCATTATCCATCATCCTCCGAATAATCGCGACAATTGTATCGACCTGAGGAAGCGCGGCTTCTTCCATGTGACCGGCATAGGGAATGGGGACCTCGGCGGTACAGAGCCGTTCCACCGGCAGATCCAGCTCATAAAAGGCCTGTTCGGTGATCCGGGCCGATATCTCGGCGGAGAGGCTGCCGCTGCGCCAGCCTTCGTCGACGATGAGCACTCGGTGGGTTTTCGCGATCGAAGCAATATAGGTGGCGTCATCCAGAGGCCGCAGGGTTCGCAGATCGATCACTTCGACCTCGATCCCGTCCCTGGCCAGGATCTCAGCGGCATCAAGGGATTTGAATAGGCTGGCGCTGTAGGTGATCAGGGTGATATCGCGCCCGGGCCGCCGAACCGCTGCGTGATCGATGTTCACTGGACCAGCGTCTTCGGCCAGGGTACCTTCCATGTTGTAGAGGGTATTGTTTTCAAAGATAAGCACCGGATCTGGATCTTCCAGGGCGGTCCAGAGCATGCCCCGGGCGTCCTCCAGCGTGGCCGGCGACAAAACACGAATGCCAGGAATGTGGGCGTACCAACCTTCAAAGGAGTGGGCATGCTGAGCTGCCAGCTGTTTGCCGGCGCCAGTGGCCATGCGGATCACCAGGGGCACGTTGAACTGGCCGCCGGACATATGCAGCAGGGTGGCGGCATTGTTGACGATCTGATCCAGAGCCAGCAGGCTGAAATTGACGGTCATCACCTCGACGATCGGCCGCATGCCGCCAAGGGCGGCACCGATGCCGGCACCGACGTATCCTGATTCACACAAAGGGGTATCGCGGATTCGTTCCGGACCGAACTCAGTCAGCATACCTTTGCTGACCGCGTAACACCCGCCGTAATGGCCGACATCCTCGCCCATGAGAAAGACCCGTTCGTCGCGGCGCAGAGCGTCGCACAACGCCTCCCGCACCGCCCCGCGATAGGTGATAGTTCGCAGAGCTGTCTGTTGGTTCATACCTTCCTCCTTTCCGAATAGACAAAACGGGTCAGGTCTTCAACTGCCTCCCAGGTGCCGGCCTCGGCAAAGGCCACCGAGGCCTCCACCTCTGCACTGACGTCCTGTTCAAGACTTTGTCGCTCCTCATTATTGAACAGGCCGGCTTCAGTCAGGCGTTCGGCCAGCAATTCAATGGGATCGCGTTTTTTCCATTCCTCCACCTCTGCTTTGGTACGGTACTGTTCGGTATCGAACATGGAATGGGGACGGAAACGATAGGTGCGGCACTCAAGCAGATACGGACCTTGTCCGCTACGAATGTGACTGACCGCGGCATGTGCTGCCTCCTCAACGGCCATCACATCCATACCATCCACGACCGCCGACGCCATTCCGTAACAGGGCCCCTTGGCGGCGATATCCTGATTGGCCTGGGTGTAGCGGAGAGCGGTGCCCATGGCATAGAGATTGTTTTCGCATAAAAACAGAACCGGCAGTCGCCATAAGGAGGCCAGATTCATGGATTCATGGAAATCACCTTCAGCAACGGCACCGTCCCCGAAAAAACAGCAGGTCACCCTGTTGCGGCCTTGCATTGAGTCAGCCAGGGCCAGACCCACCGCCAGGGGCAGACCGCCGGCGACAATGGCATTACCGCCGTAAAAACGGGTAGCCGCATCAAAGAGATGCATCGATCCTCCCCGGCCAAGGCAACACCCCTCTTTCTTACCGAACATCTCAGCCATGATACTGTCAGCACTCATACCCCGTGCCAGGGCCTGACCATGTTCCCGATAGGTGGCAACCACCGCGTCTTCCGGGGTGAGTGTCGCCATGACCCCAACCGCCACCGCCTCTTCACCGATGTACAGATGGAGAAAGCCACGAATCTTGGTAGCACTGTACATTTCCGCCGATTTTTCCTCAAAACGGCGGATAAGCAGCATCTGCCGTAATAATCGGATCGCGTGTTTTTTATCGAGTGTCGTCATGATGTTGTGCTCCCTTCGAGAGTGGAGGTGTCCCCAACAGGCAGGTTCAGTTCCCGGGCCTTGAGCAGACGGCGCATTATTTTTCCGCTGCGTGTTTTCGGCAGGTTATCGACAAAATCGATCTCCTTGGGGGCCACTGCCGAACCCAGTCGACCACGTCCGAAACCGATCAACTCGTGACTCAGTTCATCAGTGGCCTTATACCCGGCCTTGAGAACGACAAAGGCCTTGACGAGTTCACCAATTGTGGATTCGGGTTTGCCGATCACCCCGGCCTCGGCGACGGCCGGATGTTCCATGAGGCAGCTTTCCACCTCAAAAGGGCCGACCATGTGTCCAGCCGTTTTAATAATGTCATCGGCTCGCCCGATGAACCAGTAATACCCATCCGCATCGCGGCGGGCAAGGTCACCGGTGAGGTACCATTCTCCGGCAAAGCATTTCTGGTAGCGTTCTTCATCGTGGAGATAGGCACGGAACATGGATGGCCAGCCTCGCCTCAGAGCCAGTTCCCCCTCCACATCGGATTCTTCCACCCGCACGGATTCGGCATCGAGATGGGTGAGAATAGCGGCTTCAATCCCCGGCAGGGGCAATCCCATAGAACCGGGACGTACCTCGAGGGCGGCGTAGTTGGCGATCATGATGCCACCGGTTTCCGTTTGCCACCAGTTGTCATGGATAAGCAGGCCCAGTACCTTCTGTCCCCAGAGAACGGCTTCAGGGTTGAGAGGTTCACCGACACTGTGTACCAGCCGTAAAGACGAAAGATCGAATTTTCCGGGCAGCTCCTCAGGAACGCGCATCAGCATCCTGATCGCGGTTGGTGCCGTGTACCAGACCGTAACTTTTTGCTCCTGGAGGATACGATACCAGCGCTCCGGTTCGAAATCGGCTTCATCAACAATGGATATCACCCCGTGGAGCAGGGGTGCAATGATCCCATACGAGGTGCCGGTTACCCAGCCGGGATCAGCGGTACACCAGTAGATGTCATCCTGGTGCAGGTCAAGGACATAGCGGCCGGTAATGAAATGGGTCTGCACCGCGTTATGGACATGCACCGCACCTTTGGGTAACCCGGTGGTGCCGCTGGTGAAATGAAGAATAGCCATGTCCTCGGGATCGGTGGGTGGAATCGTGAACATATCCGCAGCTTCGGCCATCAGGCGGGGGAGAGAAAGAACCTGTTCATTGATATCTTCCGTACTGTCGACCAGGAGAATATAGCGAAGCTCCGGCAGTCGGTTGAGAAGGGGCGCTATTTTTTTGGTATATTGTTTGCGATTGGTGACCAGGATGCGGGCGTTGCCTCGTTCCAGTCGTTGTTGCACAGGCTCCGGTCCAAAGGCGGCAAAAAGTGGGCAGAAGACATTGAGGTTTTTGAGAGTGCCAAAAAAGATCGGATAGAGATCAGGGATACGGCCGGCTAACCAGAAAACACGATCACCCTTATCGACCTTCAAGGACCGGAGCAGATTTGCAAAGCGGTTGGAGCGATCTCTGAGGTCGCCATACGAGAGATCGCTGACACCGCCGTCCTTGCCAAGAAAGCGGATGGCAATCCGGTTCTGACCAGGTCCTTCAGCATGGCGGTCAACGGCCTCGTAAGCAATGTTCAGGCCTTGGCCGCCGGGTAGCCCGCTCAGTTCCCGACGCACCGCTTCCCAGGAAAATTCGGCCCGGATCGTGGTGTAGTCGGTCAGATTGGGCTGGACCGCCATGCTTTTAATATTCTTTTTGATGGGTTGGAAAAACATACAATTCTCCGCGATCAATTTCTGGTTTATCAGGAGCACTCAAGGAAAGGAGGCAACAGGGAGTTTCACCTTCTTAAAAAGGGATGAAGACCGGGATGCCCGCAAACGCCTCGTTCTACAAAGGCGTATGAATACTGTCCCCCGAAAAAAACGCTTTTTGCAGTACTGTACGCTGATGAGCAGCCAGAGGCAATATAGGGATTTTAAATAATTATTGGATATAAAAAATATTTAAAAAACCGTAGCGATGCATGGAGGACAGTGGAACAAAACAGCAGAGTGGCAAGAGAGAAGCTGGTCCGCCAGGAGAACAGCCTCTCTTGGTATTGGTCAGGAGAGAAGGCAACCGTTCACCAGTGCTTGATTGATACATCTGCGGACGATCAGATTGCCGTGCACAGGGATACCTGAGCCCGACAGCCTGCCTGTCTCCATATACATGATGGTAAACGGTTCCACAGGTTCCAGGTCATGCAGTCTTGTCCCTGCCTCCGGTGAAACCGTTTACCAAGGCCTGAGTCCGTGACGGCTGGACTCTTATTGTGGGTACATCTTGCTGTAATCATATTATAATTACAGCAGAATCCTTGAAGAAATTCTTCACCAGCCGCCCTTCGGATTCAGGCAAAAGAAATGGGAAGGCGATGAAGGTTTTACAGGCCTTTTTTTTCAAAAAACAAAAACATGGCGATGACGATTCCCCAAAGGACGGCAACAATTATCCAAGGGGAATACCCGATTGTTTCCGGCAGGCCAATTCTTCCGAAATCTTGCCAGGCATACACCGTGGACTGGAAGAAAGGGTAGAGTTCAGCAAAGAGAGCGGCTCCTGCTATCATGCCGAGGATGGCAAAAAGAGCATGCCAGCGGCCTTCACCCAATGCCCCCACAGAGGTGCCGGGACAGAACCCCATGACAGCCCAACCGGCACCGAAAAGAGCCCCGCCAATCAAAATGGCACCGACATTCATCGGCTTATGACTTAAAGAAATGATGCCCTGATCGGCCAGGAAAAGAATACCGATCATCCCCACCAAAATGGCCGAAAGCATGAATTTGAAAATGGTCATGTCTTTGAGGAGCAGGGCACCGACCTGTTTGTCAAAGCGCAGGACCCGTCCCTTCTGGAGTAAAAAACCAAAGGCTATTCCGGTCAGCAATCCCAACCATTGTTCCATACCCATCACGACCTCCTTTTATAGACAAATGCCGCAACCACCACGCCGACGGAAAAAAACATCAGTAAAGACACAAAGGCACTCACCGACAGTTGCATCATGCCACTGAGACCGTGCCCGCTCGGACAACCGTCAGCCATGCGAGCTCCCACCATGGCGACTATACCGCCAAAGAATGCTCCCAAGGCCCGTTTGCCAGTAGAGGGACCGAAACGTTTCTGCCACGTGGGTGGCACAGCCTCAAAACGAAAACTTCGATCAGAAACAGATGAAATCAACGCACCAATAAAGATGCCGGTGATAAGCATGAACTGCCAGTCAACTACCACTCTGGTTTTGAGAAAATATTCATTGGCGGCAACATGCTCGGCGGAAAACATCTGTCCGAGATAGCCGGCGGCGCGCACAAAAGTAGTGGATGCACCGAGATAGTTGGTTTTGCCCAACAATTGAGTGGTTGCGTAGACCGAAAGCACTGCAAGCAGGCCCAGAAGGGCTCCTGCCAGGTAGGGGCTCCAGCCGCCGTTCCTGGTTCTATTCTGCATGGTTTCCTCCTTTTTTTGGTTATGAAACGGAATCATTGATCAAGGATGGATTCCGGTTCCATCTGTGTCCAGTTCCGTGGGTCTAGTAGCGATAAGTAGCGGCAACGCCAGTGGCCGTGGGCATCCGGTTGTTGGGAACGACCACCACCGCACCTTTTTTTCTAAACACCAGTTCCGCCAGGTCATCCAGGATGTCGCCCGTAGCAGGTTGCCCGGGAGCACTGAAGGTCACCTGACCCGTTTCCGGATCCACACTGCCGGCAACTTCCCGGTCGGCATCGACCAGCAGGCTGCCAACCCGACCCGCAGCAGCAGCGGCGGCCACCTCCTCGATATCGTCGGTCCCCATCTGCCGGGACAGGGCGAGTTCATAGGTTGCCACCAGTTCGGCCAACCGTTGCAGATACAGTGGCTCGATCTTTTTCCAGGCCTGCAGGCGCAGTTGTTCAAGGTTTAATGCCTCAGGATTGACCTGAAGGCTTTCTTTCATCAAGAGGGGATTGCGACTGATCTGGCGGAAAGGACCATGGTATTCCTTGAGGGCGGCCAGCATTAACGGCAGGCCGGAGGGGCGTGAGTGGTGCTCGAGAATATTCCGGTCAACGACCCGGAAAAATCGTTCCATATCGATATCGACCTCTTCGTTAGCCGAACCATGACCATGAAACATGGCTTTGCCGCTGCCGCCTTCCATGCCGTAGGAGGCGACGGTCTGGTGCGGTTCGGTCAGCTCATTCCCCAGGGCCTCGGTAATGGTTGTCGGTATCGAAGTCAGTTCAACCGGATCAATAGCGTCGCGATTCCCCTCGTACAGTTTGACCCTGTGACGATTGAGGCTGAGAATCTGGAAACGGTCAGCGGATTGGAGAATACGGAGCAGCGGTTTGACATGAAAGCTGTCCGCAACTGTCACGGTCTCTTTGACCGGTCGCTGCAGCTCGAAAATCTGAAACACTCCGGGGGCACCAAGGATTGCAAGGCCTTCGGTCCGCAGGCGCCAAAATTCTTCATCATTGGCCAGTTGCTGGAATGGTGTGAGAAGCGCCTGAATTTCCCGGGCCGGATACTGGCGGCGAAGAGACTCTTCAACTGCGGAGAGGAGATTGCGATAGCGAATAGGATCCTGCAGATTGTCGGGGCGAAGCCGATGGGTCGGCTGATAGATGGAAATGCACGGTGGGCCATGATCGGCGAGAATCTTGGATAAATGGTCTGTGGTCAGTTGTCGCATGGAAACCTCCTCTGATTGTGCAAGTCAGTGCATCCCCCGTCATTGTCGCGACTGGTTCTGCATTAAGGTGTTCGCCCGTTGCTCTGTTTTCGAAATCCAGTTCTCCTTATGGTTGGTATGCGATGGCAGCAGTTTTGTATATACTTGATTAAGCGCAACTCGAGTAATGTTGCCAGGTTTTCCGGCTCAAGTTGCATACATCAAAGTTTTACCAGTACATTGATATTGATAATGCAAACCAGAGGAAATGTCCTGAAAAAAATTGAAAAGCCCTGGAGCATATCAGGGAATGATGCAGCTGACCATGAACCTCGCCGTCGAAACAGGCCTGGCCGCCTGGTCCCTTCTGGAACAATCTTTTCTTTATATCCTTTTCGGATTGTTCATTGGCGGCCTGCTGAAAATATTTCTTTCGCCCGATTATGTCGCTGCCCATCTGGGGCAGGGACGGTTTACATCGGTTTTCAAGGCAGCCGTGTTGGGTATTCCTCTACCGTTATGCTCCTGCGGCGTTCTTCCGGCAGCGGCCCAGTTGAAAAAGCAGGGCGCCAATAACGGTGCCACCACCGCCTTTCTCATTGCAACTCCCGAGTCCGGAGCGGATTCCATTGCCGTATCCTGGGCGCTGCTCGACCCCTTGTTGACCGTGGCCCGGCCTGTAGCAGCTTTTTTCTCCGCCTGTACCGCCGGAGTGATGGCAAACCTGCTTTTGGACCGGCAGGGCAGGGCGGAAACCGCCCAACCCGTGCCGCTTATCCGTGCTGCAACATCAGGCTGCCGGGAAAAAACCGATTGTCAATGCGTCCAGGAAAAGCAGGCAGGCGGCTTGAGGGGCAGATGCAGGGAGGGCATACGTTATGCAGTCGTTGATATCTGGGGTGATCTGGTTGGTTGGTTTTTTGTTGGTCTTATACTCGCCGCCTGCATCACCGTCCTGGTTCCCGATGATATGATCATGCGGCACCTGGGTGGAGGGATCGGTTCGATGCTGCTCATGCTGCTGGTCGGTATTCCGGTGTACATATGTGCTACCTCTTCAACACCGGTTGCCGCGGCCCTTATTCTCAAAGGTGTCAGTCCCGGTGCAGCCCTGGTTTTTCTTCTGGCCGGCCCGGCAACCAATATCGCCTCTCTGGCCGTACTGGTTAAAATTCTCGGTAAAAAGGGGTTGGTCTGTATCTGGCCTCCATCTCGGTGCTCAGTGTTCTCTGTGGCCTGGCCCTCGATCTGGTCTATTTTTCTCTGGGGATCTCTGTGGTGGCCACTATTGGCGAGGTAACGGAAACTCTGCCGCATTGGCTCATGTTGGCGGCAACCCTGCTGTTACTCCTGCTGTCGATCCAACCCCTTTTCAATCGATTTTTCCGCAAACGACTGGTGCCGGCCTGAGCTGAAATCAACCCAGCCCGCCCTCATTCGTCACCTATCTGCACGGGTTCTGTGCGTGCAACCGCGACCGAGTACAAAATGGGGGTTACTTGTGATCGCCTGGTTCAGTTCCGCTTTGTTCCCTTATAGGTAAAGGCCTTGGCAATCATTTTATAGAGTGTTCCCTTGTCGATACCAATATCCTTGCCGCATGGGCACCGGATTTTATGTTCGTGTATCTGACCGTTATACATCTTTTTGATGCGGTTTTTGTGGCAGCGAAGCACCTCGCCGGGTCCGATCTTATCATAGCGCCATAATTTTTTCCTGCAGGCGGCACAGTGAATTGTCAGCATGGTTTCTTCGCTGTCGGCTATATTTTCTGGCGTTCCCGTTCCAGTTCCCGCGGATCGGCAAATTTGATCAGCCGCACCTTTCTACTTCGCGGGAATTCGCGTTTGATCATGGTTTTCAGCTCTTTTTCCAGTTTATCGATGGTGACCTCCAGAACCTGTTCTTCATATCCATGTTCTCGGATCTCTACAAGGTCGTCCTGCTTTTTAATGAGAGCAATACCACGGTTCCTTTTATAGGACAGGAGTTCGATGCCACCGGGGGGTTGTATTTTTTTCAAAGCCCGCAGGCTGTCGCTGATGAGTGTGGTCATACTGACAAGGGCCATAATGAAAAGCTGGTGAAGGAGAATTGGCAAAAATGTCGTCGCACTTATAACCTGAATACAGCAGAATATACCAGAAACAAGCGACCAGCCTTCACGGTTCAACGCCATCTCTGCAGTGATGGCAGACCCGTATCGCACACAGCGTTGCGGGGGGCAAAAAAGAAGCGAAAAAAGAGTCCCCCTTCGAATTCATGATGATCGGGTGCGGTGTTGACACCGGCAAATCCGCCCCAGGCCCAGTTCGAGGTTATCAGGCGCATGGTTGCCAGGCGGGCAGCAAAAGCAAGCCCGGTCACGGTCTCACCGGCGAATGTTCCTGAAAATTCTTTCTCGGCAAAAAATCTCTTTGGCCAGGTTTCGTTGTTGGAGGTGCTGGTGGAGGGATGATTCATCCTATTATTTTAGTTAAAAAATTCGCAGACACAAATGTATTTCTTCAAATCCGGCGTTTTTCAGCAACCCGTTTTTCTGAGACCCATTTTTCCGCAACCCAACAGGCTGACTTTTTCAGCCCATGCCAGAGTTGCCTGTTGACTGTCCGGAAACCTCGACAGATCCATATACGTCCAAAACCGATGACGATTTTCTTGCTTTTTACCTACAGAACCTGTATGCCAAAACTATATACGCGGCAGATCGAGAGTCAGTGACAAACACTGGCCTGCACAATTTTCCCTCTTTTTATGGCGGCGGTATGACAGCAGAATCCGACATCCCTCCGGTTGAGCAACCATCTCCAGCCAAGCCGGCCTCCAGAAAAAAAACTTTTTATAACCTTGCCTTCTATCGGGATTGGTGCAAAGCCTGTGGTCTGTGCATGGCCTTTTGCCCAAAGAAGATCATTCTGGCGGATAAAAGCGGCAAACCAATGGTAAAGGAACCGGACCAGTGTATCGGTTGCCGTTTTTGCGAGATGCACTGTCCTGATTTTGCCATTACGGTCAGCGAGCGTCAGCCGAAAAGGAGGAAGGATGATGCCTGAAACACCCAGCAAACGTCAACTCCTCCAGGGGAATGAGGCCATTGCCCATGGCGCCCTGGCAGCGGGTTGCCGGTTTTTTGCCGGTTATCCCATTACCCCTGCTTCGGAGATTTCCGAAGAACTGGCCACCCTGATGCCTCGCTCTGGCGGCACCTTTATTCAGATGGAGGATGAAATAGCCAGCATGGGAGCGATCATAGGTGCCTCCCTGGCTGGTGTGAAAGCGATGACCGCCACCTCCGGCCCGGGTTTTTCCCTGATTCAGGAAAACCTCGGCTACGCCTGCGCCGCCGAAGTCCCTTGTGTGGTGGTTAATGTCATGCGTGGCGGCCCGTCCACCGGCCTGGCCACCAGTCCGGCTCAGGGGGATGTGCAGATGGCGCGCTGGGGGACCCACGGTGACCATCCAATCATTGTTCTTGCCGTGTCCACGGTGAGCGATTGTTTCACCACCACCATCAAGGCTTTTAACCTGTCTGAACAGTTCCGGGTACCGGTGATTATCCTCTCCGATGAGATTGTTGCCCACACCAGAGAATGCGTCGAATTACCTGCACCCGAGGAAGTCTATATCATCAACCGGATCCGGCCCAGTGTTCCACCGGAATGGTATAAGCCCTACGAAGGGGACAGTCGAGGGATACCGGCCATGGCTTCTTTTGGTGATGGGTATCGCCACCACATCACCGGCCTGGTACATGACGACCATGGTTTTCCCACGGAAAATCCCGGAGAAATTCTCAATTTCCATCAACGGTTGACCCAGAAAATCACCCGGGGTTTTCCGGAGATCATGATGACCAGAAGCTATCGGCTCGAGGATGCCGAAGTGGCCATCATTGCCTATGGTTCAGTGGCCCGTTCGGCCATGCGGGCCGTTGAGGAAGCCCGCCAACAGGGTATTCGCGCCGGACTGCTGCAGTTGATCACCCTGTTTCCCTTTCCACGCAGCCATGTGACTCCGGTGCTCAAGCAGTGCCGCGCTGTCCTGGTACCGGAGATGAATATGGGCCAGATCAGCCGGGAGGTGCAGCGGGTCAATCAGAGTTTTTGCACGGTGGTCAAGCATAACCGGGTCGATGGCCAGGTTATCACCCCGGACGAACTCTCCACCCGTCTGATCAAAATGTAGAGAGGTCATACCATGTCGGTATCAACCCAGACCATTCGCCACGAATACCTACGCCATAATAAAAAATTTCCCCATGTCTGGTGTCCGGGTTGTGGCAATGGCATTGTCATGGCCGCCCTGTTACGGGCCATCTACCGGATGGAATTGAGCAAGGATGAGGTTGTCCTGGCTTCGGGTATCGGCTGTTCCGGTCGCATGCCGACCTATCTCGATTTCAACACCCTCCACACAACCCACGGTCGGGCCTTGACCTTCGCCACCGGCGTCAAGCTCGCCAATCCGGCACTCAATGTGGTGGTAGTCATGGGGGACGGCGATGCCACGGCTATCGGCGGCAATCACTTCATCCATGCGGCCCGGCGCAACCTCAATCTTACCGCGATAATCATCAATAACTCGATCTACGGTATGACGGGGGGGCAATATTCACCGACCACACCATTTGGGGCTCGATCGACCACTTCGGTCTACGGCCACATTGAACAGGCTTTTTCCATTGCCGAACTGGCGGTGACCGCCGGAGCCTCCTTTGTGGCTCGTTCCACTGTGTATCACGCCGAACTTCTCGATACACTCATCGAGCAGGCCATGCACAAGCAGGGGTTTGCCGTGGTTGAGGTCATTTCCAACTGTCACGTCCAGTACGGGCGGCGCAACCAGTTGGGCGGTGCGGTGGATATGCTCAAGTCGTATAAGGAGAACGCCATTACCGTCGCCCGGGCTGCCCAACTCACAGCCGAACAACTTGAAGGAAAAACAACCATCGGCGTTCTGACTGACCGGCAACTGCCTGTCTCCACAGAGGAATACGAAAAGATTCGTCTGCGGGCCGAACAGTCCTGAGGGGAGCCATGAAGAAACACGAAGCCAGCCGGTACGAGATCCGTTTCAGCGGTTCAGGAGGTCAGGGGTTGATCACCGCGGCGGTGATCTTTGCCGAAGCCGTGGGCGTCTATGACGGTCAATTTGTCTGTCAGACCCAGAGTTACGGTCCGGAGGCAAGGGGGGGCAAATCAAAGGCCGAAGTGGTGATTAGCGATGCACCCATTGATTATCCCAAGGCCCGACGCCTTGACCTTCTTCTCGCCATGAACCAGGCGGCCTGCGATGCCTATTATCGTGACCTGTCCCCTGGTGGGTTGCTGGTGGTGGATGCCACCCTGGTGGAGCAGCACCCCACCAGCCGTATTGTCGCTCTTCCCTTTACCACCATAGCCAGAGAGGAATTGGGCAGGGAGATGGTGGCCAACATGGTGGCTTTAGGGGCGGTCGGGGTGCTGTCCGGTCGTGTGCACGCCGCCAGCCTGGAAAAAGCTCTGCTGGCCAGAGTGCCGGTGGGAACAGAGGAACTGAACCAGAAAGCCCTGCAGCGCGGCATGACGGAGGCTGCCAAGATACGCTTGGAAACCTTGCCACGTTCGATCTTCAATGATGATGAGGTATAAATGAAAGAAATGAAAGTTGTCGCCTTTAACGGAAGCGCTCGTAAAAACGGCAATACGGCCTTGATGATCGGCTACCTGTTTGAAGAACTCGCCAAAGAAGGGATCGCAACGGAGATGGTCCAACTCGCCGGAGAACATCCCCACGGCTGCATCGCCTGTTATCAGTGTTTTAAAAACAAAAACAACCGCTGTATCGTTGATGTCGACTGTATCAACAGCTGCATTGAGAAGATGTTGGCGGCCGATGCCATTGTCCTGGCGTCACCCACCTATTTTGCTGATATCACTGCTGAAACCAAGGCCCTTATTGATCGTGCCGGTATGACCTCCCGGGCGAACGGGGACATGTTCAAGCGTAAGCTCGGGGCGGCAATTGTCACCCGCAGGCGTGGTGGTGCCATCCATGCCTTCGATTCCATCAACCACTTTTTCACCATCGGTCAGATGATCATTGTCGGATCCTCGTACTGGAATATCGGCGTGGGTCGAGAAAAAGGCGAGGTGGCCGAGGACAAGGAAGGGATCACCACCATGCAGGATCTGGGGAAAAACATGGCCTGGCTGCTGAAAAAAATCCACGCTTGAAAGTGATTCCTGGCTCTTCCTTGAGCAGCCGATACAGGAAGGCGGAACAATGTGCTGGTATTCAACAGTATGTTGATTTTCAATAAAAGAATTTGACCGACACCCGCGAAAGACCTATAACCATAAAAGATAGAATGCCCCGTGCCTGGTACCGGGTCGCACCATGGATTTCTCCTGGATCCGTGAGCATCCAAAGGGCGGCTGGTGAAATTTATTGCCAAGGATTTCGCTACAATTAAAAATAATTACAGCAAGATATATCTATAACAAGAGTCCAGCCGTCACGGATTCAGGTTTCTGTTTTTCTTTCGGGGGGATTGCTATGCTGGCTATTTGTGAAGAATGCTCAAAAAAATACAATATCGATGAAGCAAAGATGAAGAGTATGAGGGCACGCTTTTCCTGCCGGGAATGCGGTCATATTATCGTGGTTGTGAAAAATACCCTGGATCAAGGTCAAGATTCTGGTTATAAACCCACCGCGGACATGAACAGCGATGTTTCGTAAGCCGGTTCAGTGCGGCCCCATCAGGGAGGTTGCCGCGGTTCATGATATCCAAGCCGATTCCCGGCTGGGGCGGTGCTGCATTACAAAGATATGCTGATTCCTCGCGAGAAGCCGTATCTGCAAGGCTTGAACAGCTATTACCTGCACCTGGAAAAATTCATTGAGCACATGCAAGGGGAAATCGGCTCCGGGGGAATCCATTGTCTGTCCAACAACCTGGAGATGCTTGTTTTCTTCAGCGAAAATGAAATCATCAGCAGTCTCGTTCAGGAAAAGGGAGGCAAAGCAAACTTCACTCCCTCCTACGAGGTAGCCAGAGGATCCTTCTACAGCACCAGTTTTTCCGTGCAACTGTATCAACTGGGGCCGCATGCTATTTTTTTTTGGGCGCAGATGCCTCCTTTCCAGAGGGCAAAATCCGCCCTACGTTCAACTGAGATTCCTCTGCCTGATCTCATTTTCCGCCTCAAGCAAAAACACTTTTCCGGTTTTATCGATGTACAACTCGCAAACAAACCTGACAGTGGTATCCTCTTTTTTAACGAGGGGGAACGGATCGGTGGCTCCTTTACTTGGGGAAAAGACGGTATGAGTACCGAGGACGAAGATTATAATCTTCTTCTCAGCCGGGTACAGAACGGTGAAGGCATTTTTACCTTTGGCAGTTTTATCAAGGACGAATAACCGGTCCCTTCGCTTGTGGCTGGAATACTCCTGGATTCGTGAGCGTTCGTCCGTGGGTCAGCTTTGTTGTCTGTGACTGTTCGACGAAAGGAGACTTTATCCGACGGTTACGGGCTTTCATTTCTCAACAATCCCACCCTTGTCCCGCGAGCTGACCACAAGCTGCGGCAATATCTTCCCCCCGACTCTGGCGAATAAACACTGTATATCCGTGAGCGCGAAGGATCTGCTGGAAACGGAGCACCTGTAGTGGTGGGGGACTGCGAAACCTAGAGTCATCGACAGGGTTCACGGCCAGCAGGTTGATTTTGCAGGGAACGGAACGAAGCAGCGCTGCAAGTTTGTCCGCATCAGCCTTGGTATCGTTCATTCCTTCCAGCAGGGTGTATTCAATCATGATCCGCTGGCGTTTTTTCTGCCGATAAGTACGGCAGGCCTCGATCAGGGTTGCAATGGGATAGCGTTTATTGATCGGCATAAGGGCACTGCGCATGGCGTCGTCCACCGCATGGAGCGACAAGGCCAGATTGACGTCGGTTTGTTCGCCAAGCATGGTCATCTGCGGCACCAGACCACAGGTCGAGACCGTGATACGGCGGTTGGAAAAATCAAGTCCACGCTGTTCAGTAAGAATCGAGATAGCGTCAAGCAGGTTGGTAAAATTAGCCAGCGGTTCGCCCATGCCCATGAAAACAATATTCGTCAGCGTGCCCTTGTCATGCTCGAGTGCCCAGTCGCGAACCGAGCAAACCTGGTTGACGATTTCCGCGGTGGTCAGGTTACGATGGAACCCCATGGTGCCGGTACGACAGAAAACGCAGCCCATGGCACAACCCACCTGGGTTGAGAGGCAGAGCGTGTTGCGGTCCTCCTCGGGGATCAGCACCGACTCAATGACATGATCATCGTGCAGGCGAAAGGCAAACTTCACTGTTCCATCCCGCGAGCATTCGATCCTGCTGTCCTCAAATCTGCTTATATACGCAGTTTCGCTGAGCACGGCTCGAAATTCCTTGGCCAGATCGGTCATCTGGGCGAACTCATTGATTCCGGGTCGATACACCCAGGCCAGAATCTGGCGGCCCCGAAAAGCCGGCTGCCCCTGGGACTCGACAAAGCGTACCAGTTGCTCCTGGGTCAGATTTTTCAGATCAGTTTTTTCCGGGTACATAGGTCTTCCCAGGATGATAATCAGTTTGTTTCACTTGCAATACGGTCTTGCATCTCCGCGGGATCTGCAGTAAGCGGTCACAGACGGCGGCCGGTTTCCGTTTGCAGAGGGAGGCTACCGGTCAGGGCGCAATCGATGGTGGCCAGGATGCGCTCCTTGTCCCTGGGCAGACGACCGTTGAGCGAGAAGTAATTGGAGGCGTGATTGGCATGGAACTGGGTACGGAACGAATGCAGTCCGGTGACAAGGCAGCGCAGTTCCGAAAAAAGCTGTCCTTGTTCAGGTACAGTGAAGTGTCCAGCACGCATCTGGCGAAATAACGGGGTGTTGTCGAGGACCATCAGGGTGAGAACCGCAACCTGATGCGGTTGCATCCGGTTGAGTACAGATGCCGTGGCCGCGGCATGTTCCAGTGACAACCCAACCCCGGCAATGCCCAGCAGGCAGGTGACGGAAACAAAGAAGCCGGCATTTCTGGCCCGTTGTCCAGCCGTTATCATCGCCTTGCTGTCCACCCCCTTGGCAATAGCTTTGAGGGTTGGATCATGACCGCTTTCCAGGCCCATATACAGGCGACCCAGTCCCAAACTCCGGTAGGTTTGCAGTTGATCATCGGATTTGCCTGCAATATTCTGGCAGGTGGCATAGCAACTCACCCGTCGGACCCAGGGGAGTTTCTCCCGAATACACTGCAACAAGGCGACCAGCATGTCATCGGGCAGCGCCAGTGCGTCTCCGTCGGCAAGAAACAGGGTGGACTGCCGGCGACACCAGGCCGCGGCAAAACTGAGGTCCTTCTCGATACGTTCCCAGGATTTGATCGCAAAGGTACGATCCCGGTAAGCACCGCAAAAGGTACAGCGGTTATGAGAACAACCGATGGTGACCTGGAGGATGATGGAAAAAGCCTCGCTGGGAGGGCGGATGATATCTCCTTGATGCTCCACGGATGCCTGCTGTATCTGCCCATGACGGCAGCCGTCATGGGCAGAAAATGGTTTTGGTCACTGAAGACCAGGTGCAAGAAAATCCCTGCATCAACATGTGCGGGACAAGGTTGACCTGTGCTCTATTAGCTCTCGTACGGATGGCGAACCGGTGTACGCCTCTGGCTCATCCGTTTTTCCGGGCAAAATCGGCCATGAATTCAACGAGTTTCTCCACTCCGGCCCGGGGAAAGGCGTTATAAATCGAGGCCCGGCAGCCACCCACCGAGCGATGTCCCTTCAGACCGTCGAGACCTGCCGCCGTGGCCTCGGCGATGAAGCGGGCTTCAAGCTCGGGGGTGGGCAGGTTGAAGGTGATATTCATCAGTGAACGGGACTCTTTTTCCGCATGGCCACGATAAAAATCAGTGCTGTCAATAGCCTCGTACAGCAGGGCCGCCTTGTCCTGGTTGATTTTTTCCATAGCTCCGATTCCGCCCATGGTTTTGAGCCAGTGCATCACCTGACCGACACAATAGATGGAAAAACACGGCGGAGTATTGAACATGGAGTCCTTCTCGGCATGGGTTTTATATTTGAGCATGGACGGGACCGAGTCGCTGACCCGGTCAAGGAGATCCTCACGGATAATCACCACCGTCACCCCTGCGGGTCCCATGTTTTTCTGGGCTCCGGCGAAAATCAGACCAAAACGGCTGACATCCACCGGCCGGGAAAGGATATCCGAGGACATATCGGCAATCAACAGGGCATCCTTGGCGGGCATGGTCTGGAACTGGGTGCCGTAGATGGTGTTGTTGGTGACGAAGTACAGATACTGGCTCTCCGGATCCACACTGTATTCATCGTCCCGGGGCACTCGTTTGAAATTAATGTCTTCACTGGAATAGGCGACATCCACGGTGGCGAAGAGTTTAGCCTCCTTGATGGCTTTTTTTGACCAGGTACCGGTATTGAGATAGGTTGCCTTTTGCCCCTGTGCCAGCAGATTCATCGGCACCATGAAAAACTGGGACGAGGCACCACCCTGAAGAAAAAGCACCTTGTAATGGGCGGGAATCCCCATCAGTTCCCGGATCAGACTCTCGGTTTCATCGGCCACGGCTATGAACTCCTTGGACCGATGACTGAGTTCGATCAAGCCGATACCTTTATTGTTGAAATTAACGATATCGGTCGCTGCCTGCTGCAGCACGGAATACGGCAGGGTGGCGGGCCCGGGGCTGAAATTGTAAATACGTTCAGGCATTACTGTCTCCTTGGGACAAGGTATCGTGTGTTGATGATTGCCCATCCGAAAACGGCTCTTTTATCCTGATTCCTTGTTACGCCGGCAGATGTACCCCTTGGCTCTTTTATGGATAAGCCTGCGCGGGTCCGTTCGTCGGCGCGCCTCGATTCAAAGCAGAATATCGCGTTTCTGGATGGGTGCTGAGTACGTTATCGATTCCGGCGAATCTGCCGCAGGGCTTCATAGAGAACTATCCCTGTGGTCATGGCCAGATTAAGGCTACGAATGTTGGTATTATTCATGGGAACTGTGTAGCATCTCTCACTATACAGCCTGAGAATATCTTCCGGCAAGCCTTTTGTCTCTTTGCCGAACACCAGTTTGTCTCCGGGAGTGAAAAAGGCATCTGTATACGATCTCTTTGTTTTTGTGGTAAAAAAATAGAGTTTCTTTTCATCCTGTTCCTGCAGGAATGCTTCAAGGTTGCGCCAGTGATTGATGCGAACATGCTCCCAGTAATCAAGTCCGGCCCGTTTCAAATGCCTGTTATCGATGGCGAAACCAAGGGGGTGCACCAGATCGAGAACCGTATCCGTTGCGCCGCACAGGCGGGCAATTGAACCGGTGTTGGGTGGGATTTCCGGTTCAACCAGAACGATGTGCAGAGGAGATGCAGACATAAAAAACAGTGTTGACCAAGAAAGACCGCGCTCGTATGAGCCTCTTGCAAACCTTGAATCCGTGAGCGTTATGCCCTGAAGGGCGGCTAAAATGCCTCTTTGCAAAAGACTCGTATGTACAGAATATGGATTGAGGTTGCAAATTTAAAAATACGTCTTAAACTCTTTGCTCCCTTTTTGTTCTGTTGAACCATGGGATCACAATACGATTGCAGAAATTTTGTTGCATTGCCTCAACCCCCGGAATACGGTAAACCACGGCCGTACTTCTGAAGCGGCCGCGACCAATCGGCATTTGTCATGCAACGTGGCTGCTCATAACTCGTGCCTATCCTGCAACGAAATATTTAGTTCCGAATCAAGGCGCGTTGGCGAATTTAAAGGTAGATATAGATATAATCTTCCGAAGATTACATTTGACAGCGCAAAAAAAGAGTCAGGGGAAGAGAGCCGTTTCTGGATGGGCACTGACTCACTCTTCAAAGTGGACACGGACATGGCGCTCATCGTTCAAAAATATGGAGGAACCTCGGTTGGTTCCACAGAAAAAATCAAGGCAGTGGCCCAACGGGTCATTCAAAGCCATAAAATGGGCAATCGGATCGTTGTCGTCCTCTCGGCCATGGCCGGTGAAACCGATCGGCTCACCGGCCTTGCCCTCGATATGCAGAAAATACCCTTCCCCAGGGAAATGGATATGTTGCTGGCCACCGGAGAACAGGTCACCGTGGCTCTTTTTGCCATGGCCGTCAAGAATGCAGGATTTGATGCCATTTCCCTGCTCGGCAGTCAGGTTTCGATTCATACCGATGCCATGCATACCAAGGCCCGGATACAAACTATTGATCCGGAGTTGATCAACGCGTATCTTGATCAGGGAAAAATCGTCACCATTGCCGGTTTCCAGGGGGTCTCCAAAAAGGGTGACATCACCACCCTGGGGCGGGGCGGATCCGATACCACCGCCGTGGCTCTGGCGGCGGCCATGCGGGCTGATGCCTGCGAAATCTTCACCGATGTCGAGGGAATTTTCACCACCGACCCCAACATCTGTACCCTGGCACGGAAAATCGATCACATCAGTTACGATGAAATGCTTGAACTTGCCAGCCTGGGAGCAAAAGTACTCGATATACGGTCCGTAGGCCTGGCAAAACGTTTCGGTGTCCCTGTTCATGTCCGTTCAACTTTTTCAGATAATATCGGCACCTGGGTGGTTGAGGAGAATAAAATTATGGAATCCATGCTGGTATCCGGCATCACATACAGTAAAAACGAGGCGCGAATCACTATCAAAAAAGTGCCAGATCAGCCCGGAATAGCGGCGAAAATCTTTTTGCCAATCTCCGATGCCGGCATTCTGGTCGACATGATTATCCAGAATACCCATGACGGCCGCCTCACGGATATGACCTTCACTGTACTGCGCCGGGACTACGACCGGGCCATGGATATTCTCAAAAAGGTCGCTGAAGAAATCGCTGCGGAAGCGGTGACCGGCGACAAGGACATTGCCAAGGTCTCGATTGTTGGTCTCGGTATGCGCAATCATCCCGGTATCGCCTCGACCATGTTCCAGATTTTCGCCAAGGAAGGCATCAACATCATGATGGTCTCCACCTCGGAGATCAAAGTTTCCTGCATCATTGCCGAAAAATATACGGAACTGGCCGTCAGGGCCCTGCATGACGCTTTTGCCCTGGACAAGGAAAATTTACCCGCTGAAGAAATAGACTAAGAGCATGGCCCGGATCATCGAACTCTACGACACTACCCTGCGGGACGGCACCCAGGCCGAAAATTTCAACCTGTCAGTGGATGACAAGATCAAAGTATGCCGGCAGCTCGACCACCTTGGTATCGATTTTATCGAGGGAGGCTGGCCTGGATCCAATCCCCTGGCTGTTGATTTTTTTCGACGGATGCAGGACATCGATCTCAAGCACGCCCGGCTGACAGCTTTTGGTTCGACCCGCCATTTTCAGAAAACACCGGAAACGGATGCCAATATTCAGGCCCTGTTGACAGCGCAAACCCCGGCAGTGACCATCTTCGGGAAAAGTTGGGATATTCACGTTATTGACGCTCTGCGGATTGAACTGGACGATAACCTCCAGATCATTGAAGATTCGCTGGCCTATCTTCGTCCCAGGGTTCGGTACCTGATATATGATGCCGAGCATTTTTTCGATGGTTTCAAAAACAATCGGGAATACTGCCTGGCCACTCTGGGCAGGGCGATTACCGGCGGTGCGGAGACCATCGTCCTCTGCGACACTAACGGTGGAACACTGCCCCATGAAATTCCCGAGATCATGGCACGGGTGCAACAGTACTGTGCTGATTTGAACAGCGAAGTCCGTATCGGTATTCACTCCCATAATGATTCGGAAACCGCGGTGGCCAACTCGCTGATGAGCGTCCACCTCGGAGCCAGTCATGTCCAGGGAACCATCAATGGCTTTGGAGAGCGATGCGGCAATGCCAACCTGACCTCCATCATTCCGGCCCTGATCTTCAAGATGGGCCTGGAGTGTGAAGTCGGTAAACGGATTGACCAGTTGTATACAACCTCCCGGCTGGTGAATGAACTGGCCAACCTGCCTCACAATCGATACCAGCCTTACGTCGGTGATTCCGCCTTTGCCCATAAAGGGGGTGTTCATGTCAGTGCTGTCCAGCGCAACCCCATGACCTACGAGCATCTGGCCCCGGAAAAGGTGGGAAACAGCCGGAGGGTTCTGGTTTCCGATCAGTCCGGCAAAGCCAATATACTTCTCAAGGCCCGCAAGTATGGCCTGGATATCGATCAGGATGATCCGATGATGGCCACGATTATCAGTGACTTGAAAGAACTTGAGAATCAGGGGTATCAGTATGAGGCGGCGGAGGCCAGCTTCGAGTTACTCATGCGGCGGGCCCTTGGCCTGCATCGCGATTTTTTCCGCCTGGAAGCTTTCCGGGTCCTGAACAACAAGAATGACATGAACAAGGATCCGATTACCGAGGCCACCATCAGACTTTATGTCGATGGCAAGGAAGTCCATACCGCCGCCATGGGGGAAGGTCCGGTGAATGCCCTGGATCGGGCCCTGCGCAAGGCCCTGACCAGATTTTATCCCAGCCTCGAAGATATGGAGCTTGCCGACTATAAGGTTCGTGTCCTGTCCGGTGAGCACGGTACCGGAGCCAAGGTTCGTGTATTGGTGGAAAGCAGGGATCTCCACAACAGCTGGGGAACAGTGGGGGTTTCGTTCAATATCATCGAGGCGAGCTGGCAGGCGCTGGTGGACAGCATCAACTACAAATTGATGCAGGATGAAAAAACGAGATAGCGAAAAACTGCCGGCACCGGTCGACAGCTTCAGTGCCAGGGACAAGCGTGCGCTTGTCCTTTTCCTTTTCGCCCTGCTCTTGATTGCTGTGCAGTTCCGCCCGGTATCGGAAGTGCCGGAACCACAGCCCCTCGGCATACACCGTAGTACTGAAAACAATGGGTGGTCTCTGGTCGTACTGTCCACCGACCCGCAACTCAATGCTGCAAGCCCGCTTATTTTGGGCGTAGGTGGAGTGGATATCCCTGGTTTTGATCGGAACGTTCTGGACGCATGGCCCCTTGATCTATTGTTTTTTTTCAATCGCCCGGTCCCGATTAATCACGCCACCGCCGAACACCTGCTGCGGTTGCCGGGGATCGGGCCACACCGGGCCGCGGCCATCGTCGATGACCGGGAGCGGCATGGACCCTTCAACCGCCCGGAGGATCTGCTGCGCGTCTCGGGGATCGGTCCCAGGACCCTGGAACAGCTGCTTCCCCTGGTCTGCTTTGCACCATGATGACCGCCTCGACCACGATTCTCGAACCGGTTCTTGTGCTGGTGGGCCCGACCGCCATCGGCAAGACTGAGCTGTCGATACGTCTGGCCGAAAGGTTTGATTGCGAGATTGTTTCCATGGATTCGATGCAGGTGTATCGGTACATGGACATCGGCACCGCCAAGGCGAGCCGGGAAGAACGAGGTCGCATCGTCCATCACCTGATCGATATCGTCGATCCGGACGAACAGTATGATGCGGCCGCTTTTATCCGCGATGCCCAGGCCGCAATAGCCGCAATCACAGCCCGGGGCAGGGTCCCCCTGATTACCGGTGGGACCGGTCTGTACCTCCATGCCCTGATCAACGGGTTGTTTGCCGAGGTCATCGTAGCGGAAACGGTCAGGGAGCAGATGCGGCAACGGTTGGAGCAGGAGGGCAGGGGAGCGCTGCACGAAGAGCTTTGTAGCGTGGATCCGGCTAGTGGCGCCAGAATTCATGTCAATGATACCCAGCGCCTGTTGCGGGGGCTGGAAATCTACCATGCCACCGGGATTCCCTGGTCGGAACATATCCGCAGGCAACAACTGACCGGACCCCCCGCTGTGTTCAGCAACATGCTGCAGCTTGGTTTGACCTGTGATCGAACTCTGCTGAACGAAAAGATAAAAAAACGTACATTCAAAATGATGAATGATTCTTTTCAGAAAGAGGTTGAATTTTTGATCGACCAGGGTTTTCGCTGCGGCCTGCCGTCAATGCAGGCCCTGGGCTATCGGCACATGTGCGGGTGCCTTGACGGAACATGGGATCGCGATACAGCCACGGATGCGCTGGTTCGTGATACCCGTCGCTACGCCAAGCGGCAGATAACCTGGTTCAGGGGCCAGGCTGATTTGCACTGGCATGAGGCGCATTGCACTGAAAAAATATTTCGAGATGTGGACCTCTTTTTGCAAAAAAGGGCGGGGCCTGCACACACCAGGACCGGTTTACCATGAAATCGCTCCCCCCGGCTTTACCCTATATCCTTCCTCCTCGAACCAACGCCGCAGCGACCAGAGCGTTCGGCAGCGCCGCGGCCGCTGCATGCAATATACCGCCACAACTGGCGGAAATTCTCTACCAGCGGGGTGTTGCCACCCTTGGCGAATTGCAGGAATTTCTCTATCCGCAACTGGCAATGCTGCCCGATCCTGCGACCATGCAAGGCATGGAGCAGGCCATTGATTGCCTTCTAACCAGCTGCGCTGCCAGGAAACCTGTTTTTATTCATGGAGACTATGACGTGGATGGCATGACCGCCACGGCCCTGCTCGTTACTTTTTTCAGGGAAATCGGTATGCAATCAGTGTGCTGGTACATCCCCAATCGTTTTGAGGAAAAATACGGATTATCAAAACAATCAATAGACAAACTTATTTCTCTGCATGAACATAGCCATGGTCATGGTGGCGTACTTATCACAGTGGACTGCGGCATTACGGCAGTAGAAGAGGTGGCCTATGCCAGGTCGCTCGGCTTTCGGGTGATTGTCACTGACCATCATGAGCCCCATGGACAGAGGCCCGAGGCGGACGCAATTTTAAATCCCAAGCAGTCAGGGGAGGCTGCCCATTTTTCCTCGCTTGCCGGGGTTGGGGTTGCTTTTTTTCTGATCATGGCCCTGCGCAGGGCCATGACGACCAACGGTTTTTCATTTGGCCCCACGGTTCCCAATCTGAAAAAGTACTTGGACCTGGTGGCTTTGGGGACAGTAGCGGATGTGGTTCCCCTGGTCGGTATTAACCGAATCCTGGTTCGTGCTGGACTTGAAGTCCTGTCAACAAAGAACCGATATGGCGTTTCTTCTCTTTGTGATATATGTGGCATCGGTGCTCTACCGGTGCAAACGGAAGATATTGCCTACAGGCTTGCCCCGAGACTCAACGCCGCCGGACGGCTAGGGCAACCACACCATGGGGTCAACCTGCTGCTGGCAACCACCAGTGATCAGGCTCGCGACCTGACCCTGGTGCTTGAAGAACTGAACAGGGAGCGTAAACAGCTGGAGTTTGAGACCCTGGAAGAAGTCATGGAGCAATGCGGCACCCAGATCCAGGCGGGATGGAATGGCCTGAGCGTCTACCATGCGGCCTGCCATCCAGGAATTGTGGGAATTCTCGCTGCCCGCCTTGTCCAACGATACGGCAGACCGGCGATTGTTCTCACCGACGATGCAACTGGAGGCGATGGGGGAAATCGCCTCAAGGGATCGGGAAGATCGCTCCCCGGCACGAACCTCGTAGATGCCCTGCAGGCATGCTCACCGTTGCTGGATCAGTTTGGCGGCCATGCCATGGCGGCCGGATTGACGATTGCCAGGGAGAACCTGGACGCTTTTGCCGCGGCTTTTCAGCAACAGGTGACGAGCATGGGTGGGCCGGTAGGGGAGGGAGCCGTAAAAATTCAGGTTGACTATCATTTTGAGAACAGCAGCATGCTGACCGAGGATTTTGCCAGGGCCATGCAGCTGCTGCAGCCCTGTGGAGAGGGAAATCCTGAGCCCGTCTTTCTTATGACCAGCGAACGTTTGCTCCAGCCAAGGAACGTGAAAGGTCATCTCAGCTTCCAGGTTCATTCCGGCGGCAACGGTGCAGCGATCCGGGGCATCGGCTTTCACCTCTGGCGCGATTCTCTTGACCTGCGAAAACCCGTTGACCTGGTTTTTCATGTCAAACGATCCTGGTACAGGGGCGTTGAACAGCACCAGCTACACGCTCTTCATATCGCATCATGTTGATATACATACATAAGTAAAATTTTACATAATATATATTATGCGACATTGTTAATATTGTCAAATTCCGCACCCGGCGCATCGACCCGAACCGCCTTGTTCGTGTGCCGGGTCACTGCTCATTGGGCCCATGCGAAACCATTCAATGCAATGGTGGCAAACGTACCCAAAGATGAGTACCATGCACAAGCGTATGGTTCACGTTACACCTTTTTACAATCAGCCACCAGAACGTGGCGCGGCGTCTAACTGTCACGGATTCAGTATTGATACAACTTAAACAAGAGTCCAGCCGTCACGGATTCAGGATCCTTTTAACCACGAGATGACCTATGACCTATGATATTTACCGGGAGCCCCTGGTCTCCCGTTATACCAGTCGTGCCATGCAGGAACTGTTTTCCGAGCGATTCAAATTCACCCATTGGCGCCGCTGCTGGGTCGCCTTGGCCGAGGCGCAACATGAACTGGGTCTGGCCGCGGTTTCAGCGGAAATGATTGCCCAATTGAAAGCCTATGTCGACAAGGTCAATTACGATGTTGCCATTGCCAAGGAACAGGAAATCCGCCATGATGTCATGGCGCACGTCTATGCCTATGGTCAGCAATGCCCTCTGGCCGAGCCCATCATCCATCTGGGGGCCACCTCCCAGTTCGTAGTCTGCAACACGGATTTGATTATCCAGAAACGTGCCCTGACCCTCATAAAAAATGCCTTGCTTCAGGTTATCGCCAATCTGGCCGCATTCTGTGACCAGCACAAAGACCTGGCCACCCTGGGATTCACCCACTATCAGCCAGCCCAGCCCACAACGGTTGGCAAACGTAACACCCTGTATATTCACGATTTACTCATGGACCTTGACTCTATTGAACACCTTGAGGGGCAGATCAAGGCCCGAGGGGCCAAGGGAACGGTCGGCACCCAGGCCACCTTCATCGAGTTATTTAACGGCGATCACCGCAAAGTACGGGAACTGGACCGGCTCGTAGCGAAAAAACTCGGTTTTGATCAGGTTTTTGCGGTCACCGGGCAGACCTATCCCCGCAAGCTGGACATGAAAACCTCGGAGACCCTGGCGGGAATTGGCGCCTCTGCCCATAAATTCGCCGTGGATCTCCGCTTGCTCTCCAACTTGAAAATGCAGGAAGAGCCCTTTGCAAGCAAACAGGTCGGCAGTTCAGCCATGGCGTATAAACGCAACCCCATGCGCTCGGAACGTATGACCGGCCTGGCTCGGAAACTGATGGGGCTTCCCGCCAACTTTGCCGCCACTGCCGCCAACCAGTGGTTTGAACGGACCCTGGATGATTCCGCCATTCGCAGAATGGATCTGGCCCAGGCTTTTCTGCTCACTGATGCCGTCTTGAGATTGTATGTGAACATTACCAGTGATATGGTTGTCTATCCAAAACAAATTGAGAAACATCTCAAAGAAGAACTGCCGTTCATGGCTACTGAAAAAATTCTCATGGCCTGCGTTGAGCGTGGGTATAGTCGACAGGAGATGCATGAGGTGATCCGTGAACACTCGGTGGCCGCCGGGTTGGATGTGAAAAATCAGGGTCTGGACAACAATCTGCTCAAACGCCTGGCCGAGGATGAGCGTATCCCTTTTGGGCGCCAGGAACTCGACGATCTGCTGGGTAACTATCAGCAGTACACCGGTCGCGCTGCTGCCCAGACCGAAGAGTTTCTTCTCGAAGTCGTGGCACCGGTGCTGGCACGGTACAAGGATCAACTGAGCGTTATCGACGCCTCGCTGAGCGTGTAATTTTTTTTCCTCAATGCGATTGCAACATGCATCCGAAAAGACCTTTGCCGGTGACTGTTGAATGGTATCTGCTCATTCGACCTGAAAAAATCAGCCTGCTCAGGTTTATCCTGGAAGGATACGACGGCTTGGCAACCATGACCACGATCTCGGCCCGGGATGGTCTGGTCCGCATGCGGACTTTTGCCTCTGAATACAGGGAAGCGATGGAACTGCTCGATGCCTTGGCCCCCGAACTGACCCCTTTCCTCCCGGCCGACAGTTTGATCAGGGAAAACGTTCCGGCGCAAAGAACAGATAAAAATGGGTAAAAATCTTTATATTAAAACCTTTGGCTGTCAGATGAACGAGCGGGACTCGGAAATCATCGAGCAACTCCTTGCTCAGCAGGGCTATATCCCCACTGATTCTCCTGAAGATGCCGATCTCGTCCTGGTGAATACCTGCAGCATTCGTGACAAACCCGAACAGAAGGTCTACAGTCTGCTCGGACACCTGCGGGAAGCAAAAGCCAGAAACCCCTCGTTGCGCATCGGAGTGACTGGCTGCGTTGCCCAGCAGGAAGGGGTTCGGATCATGGAACGGATGCCCCATGTGGATCTGGTCGTCGGCACCCAGCAGATCTACCTGCTGCCGATGATGCTTGGTCGCCTTGAGCACGGGACCGGGAGTGGCAGGGAGATCGCCACCAATCTGGATGCCGGCTTTGTGATTCCTGCGTTTCAGAAACTGCTGCGCAACAGCCCCCCCTCCCCCGCTTCTCCTGACTTCAAACGATTTGTCACTATCATGCAAGGCTGTGATAATTATTGCAGCTATTGCGTGGTGCCGGCAACCCGGGGCAGAGAAATCAGTCGCCCGATGGTCGATATCATCGAAGAAGTGGAGATTCTGGTGGATCAGGGGGTCAGGGAGATCACCTTGTTGGGACAGAATGTCAACTCGTACGGTCGGAACAGCCTAGGGGATGGCGACGGTACCACCTTTACTGACCTGCTGCGCCGGGTTGCCGGAGTGCGGGGGGTGCAGCGGCTTCGCTTCACCACCTCTCATCCCAGGGATCTCAGCGAAGATCTCATGCGCTGTTTTGCGGAAATCGACATTCTCTGTCCGCATTTCCACCTGCCAGTCCAGTCCGGTTCCAATGCGGTGCTGCAAAGGATGAACAGAAAGTACACTGTTGAATCCTATCTGCGGAAAGTGGACACGCTCCGTACTTTTTGTCCGGATATCGCGCTGGCCACTGATGTGATCGTCGGGTTTCCCGGGGAAACAGAGGCCGATTTCCAGGCCACTCTGGACCTCCTTGCCAGGGTTCGTTTCCATGGCTCCTTCTCCTTCAAATATTCCGACCGGCCCCACACCCGATCAGCTGCCTTTGTCGACAAGATTTCCGAAGAGGTCAAGAGTCAGCGACTGGCACGGTTTCAGCATCTACAGGATGAAGTTTCTCTTGAACGGAATAAAGAATATATAGGAAAAAAAATGGAAGTAATGGTTGAGGAATGTTCCACCGGCGGATGCAAGGGGCGCACCCCTACCAACCATGTTGTTCACTTTGCCGAGCCTCATCACCCGGCTTTAGTCCCGGGCGTTCTGGTCAGTGTCTGTATCAACCATGCCGGCAAGCATTCCCTCAGGGGTGAATATTGCCAATGAACATGAAATGTATTAAATAACACATTGAATTATCAATAGTATGATAGATCTTCATTCCCATTCTTTTTTCAGTGACGGTGCACTGGTCCCCGCTGAACATGTGCGGCGGGTCGAAGTTCTCGGCTACTCAGCCATTGCCATCACCGACCATGCCGATTCCTCGAACATTCATCTCCTTATTCCCAACCTGCTTCAGGCGGCCCGCGACCTGAATCCGGTCAACAAGACCCGGTTGCTTGTCGGGGTTGAATTGACCCACGTCCCTCCGGAGCTGATTGGCCCCTTGACCATGCGCTCCAGAGAGCTTGGCGCCCAACTGGTCGTCGTCCATGGCGAAACCCCGGTGGAACCGGTTCGTCCGGGAACCAACCTGGCCGCCCTTGAAGCTGATGTCGACCTGCTTGCACATCCGGGCTTTCTCAGCGAGGAGGAGGCTACCCTGGCCGCGAAAAAGGACATCCTGCTGGAACTATCCGGACGTAAGGGGCACAGCCTCACCAATGGTCACGTCGTGCGGATGGCACAGAAAACTGGGGCACCGTTGGCCATCAACGCGGATGCCCACGAGCCTGGAGACTTCCTGACGATGGAAATGGCGGAAAAGGTGGGCCTGGGCGCCGGCCTCAACCGGGAAGAGTACCAGCGCGTTCTTCGCAATATGGCCGCCGCGGTCGAAAAAATAAAAAAAATATAAAAACAGAAATTTAAAAAGAATTCCTCTTGTATTTGTTTTGACAATTTTTCTGGATCGGCATTAACTACCACGGAGTCTTTTACCATGCATTATCAGGGAACCATTTATCGACCACCCAGTGAAGCCAACAGCATCCTGCTCCAGGTCACCACCGGATGCTCCCACAACAAGTGTACGTTCTGCGGCATGTATAAAGGGCAGCGTTTCACCATCAAGCCCGAGGAAAGAGTCTTGGCGGACATCGAGTATGCTGCCACTCATTTTGCCCATGCCCGTAGACTTTTTCTTTGTGACGGAGACGCTCTCACCCTGGGTACCGATCGTTTGCTCACCATCCTTCGGGCAATTCAAGCAAAACTCCCCAAGGTCACCAGGGTTGGAATCTATGCCAACAGCAAGAGCCTTAGGTCCAAATCCGTTGAAGAGCTGCAGCTTCTTAGCCGGCACGGTCTGGGGATTTGTTATATCGGGCTGGAAAGTGGTGATGATGTCACCCTGAACCGCATCAACAAAGGAGCCGATGGCAAACAGATCATAACTGCGGCAACAAAAACAAAAGAGGCCGG
The DNA here is from genome assembly GCF_016918545.1 of Desulfobulbus alkaliphilus. Taxonomy (GTDB): domain Bacteria; phylum Desulfobacterota; class Desulfobulbia; order Desulfobulbales; family Desulfobulbaceae; genus Desulfobulbus; species Desulfobulbus alkaliphilus. The sequence goes on from NZ_JAFFQC010000018.1 coordinate 59,981, forward strand.
GATACCAGTATCGATCACCGTCCTGCTCGGGGTTGCCGGACCGGAACGGTCCACGATCCATGCCACCGAGACCGGTCGGGTGCTGTCCGCCATTGATCCGGAATTTGTCGGAGCGCTCAGTCTCATGTTGGAACCGGGGACTGTCCTTTATGATGAGTACCAGGCTGGCCATTTTGCCATGCCCGAACCCTTTGCCATCCTGCAAGAGCTGCGCACCATGATTGCAGCGACCAATCTCAGTAATGGCCTTTTTCACGCCAACCATGCCTCAAATTATCTGCCGATCAAGGCCAAGCTGCCTGAAGAAAAAGACAGTACCCTGGGCCTGCTTGATCGCGCCCTGTCCGGTACAATGGCGTTGAAGCCCGAGTATCTGCGCGCTTTGTAGCCTCCAGATAGCATTTCCAGGCGCCGGGCAGGACAATCGTTGACGCAACCACCTGTCTTTCCCCTTGTTCCACACCACCCCGTGAGCCTTAAGGAGACCTGCTGTTTCTCCTCCCCGCCCCTTTTTACTGCCACCAAAACCGAAATACCTGGTCGGGTAAACCAGGGCAATTTGACTTTTTCCACATATTTATGGTATGATGTAAGTTCAATTTGACCTGAAGCAAATTTTTTTTCTCTGAAAATGTCCCCTGAATACAAGCAAAAGATACCCCTGCATCCGTGACGGCAGGAGAAGTATTTGGATTTTATCGTGCTGTAATAAGGTTATACTTGCTGAATTTTTAATAATAACCTCCACCCGCCACCCTTCGGAGCGTCCGTTCGCACGCCGTCTTCATCGCCCGTCCCCTTTCGTTGAAGTGTCCTTTGAGCGAACGGCCACGGACAACGAACTTGACCCACGGACGATCGCTCACGGATCCAGGAGTACCTGACCTGGAAACTGGAAACGTTTACCAGTGCTTCATATACGGACAGGCAGTCGGTCGGGCCATATCATCCTCAGCACGGCAGCCTGATCGTCCGCGGATGGAAGACCGATAAACGAATCCGTGAATCTATCCCCCCAACTGTTCTACTGATCATGCCTACAGTCCACAAAACAACGGTTGTCCTTTTTGGCGAAGTTCTGGCCGACATCTTTCCCGACCGCCAGGTCTTGGGCGGCGCACCGTTCAATGTCGCCCGCCACCTGCGGGCTTTCGGCCTCCATCCCCTGCTCATCACCCGGGTCGGGCAGGACCAGTTGCGCGACGAACTGCTTGCGGCAATGAAACGCTTCGACATGGACACGCGCGGAGTACAGAGCGACCCTGTCCATCCCACCGGACAGGTAACAGTCAGCATCGATCAACAGGGGCATAACTTTGATATCCAGCCGCTTCAGGCCTATGATTTCATTGATGCCAAGGCGGCCTGTAGCGAGGCTTTGGCGGTCTCCCCCCTTATGATGTATTTTGGAACCCTGGCGCAGCGTCACGAGACTTCAAGACAGGCCCTTGAGGCATTGTTGCAGCGAATTGATGCGTTGAAATATCTCGATATCAACCTCCGGGAACCCTGGTTCGACGCGGCTACCGTGGAACGTTCTCTCGCCAATGCCGATATCGTCAAGATGAACGAGGATGAATTGGCCACCATATCCGCCCAGTTCAATCTTGCCGGCTCCACTCCACAGGCACAGGGACTTGCTTTGCAGCGGCGCTTTGGCCTCAAGGGGCTCCAGGTGACCTGTGGCGCGGACGGAGCCTGGCAGCTGAACACCGATGGCCGCTTGCTCCAGGCACAAGGGGGCTCGGCACAGGGTGCAATCGTCGACACCGTAGGGGCTGGTGACGGCTTTGCCGCTGTATGCATTGCCGGACAACTGCTGGACTGGCCACCTCAACTCATACTTGACCGGGCCAACATATTTGCTGCGACGATCTGCACCCTGCGCGGTGCAATTCCGCCCGATGAAGGATTCTATTCACCATTTCTCAGGGAGTGGCATCTATGAGCAACACCGCGATCAAATATGACAACCCCATTTATGTCCTGATGATCACGGTCCACGGCTTGGTTCGCGGTCATGATCTCGAACTGGGCCGCGATTCCGACACAGGCGGTCAGGTGACCTATGTCATTGAACTGGCCAGGGCTCTGGCCCGTCATCCCGGGGTCCGCCAGGTCGATATACTCACTCGCCTGATCGAGGATCCGGGCGTTGAGAAGGATTATGCACAACCCGTGGAGGACATCGGTGAAGGCGCCCGCATCCTGCGCCTGCCGTGCGGACCGAGGCGCTATATCAGAAAAGAACTGCTCTGGCCGCATCTGGACCAGATGGTGGACCGTTGCCTGCATCTGCTCCGTCAGCAGGGACGGTTGCCCGACCTCATCCACAGCCACTATGCCGATGCCGGATATGTTGGTTTCCAGCTTTCCCAACTGCTCGGTATTCCCCAGGTTCATACCGGCCACTCCCTGGGCCGCGACAAACAGAATCGACTCCTGGCATCGGGCCGGAAAAAATCGGCCATCGAACGGCAGTTCAACTTTACCCGCCGTATTGCCGCCGAGGAAGAAGTTCTGGCCCAGGCTTCCCTGATCGTCACCAGCACCCGCCAGGAAATCGAGGAACAATACGGATTGTACCTCAACCATGATCCAAGGCGCTGCGCGGTCATTCCCCCTGGAACTGATACTTCGCGCTTTTCACCCCCGGGCCGGAGAAAAATCGCTGAAAACATCGTCAACATGGTGGACCGTTTTTTTACCAGGGTTGGCAAGCCCATAATTCTGGCGATCTGTCGACCGGATATCCGCAAAAATCTGCATGGCCTGATTGCCGCCTATGGCGGACACGATCAGTTGCGTGAGATTGCCAATCTGGTGATCATTGCCGGCAACCGCGATGATATCCGTGACCTGGAAGAGGCCCAGCGGAAAGTACTCGCCGATCTCCTGCTTGACATCGATAAATTTGATCTCTGGGGTCAAGTCGCCATCCCCAAACGCCATACCCCGGAGGATGTGCCGGAACTCTACCGGTTGGCCGCCCGCCGGCGAGGGGTATTTGTCAACCCCGCCCTGACAGAACCCTTTGGCCTGACCCTGATCGAAGCCGCGGCCAGCGGCCTGCCCTTTGTCGCCACCGAAGACGGCGGTCCCCGGGATATTGTTGCCAACTGCCGAAACGGCCTGCTCGTCGATCCCCTGGACCCAAAGGCCATTGGCGAGGCCCTGTATCAAGCCCTGGCTGATCGTCATCAATGGCGGCAATGGGCCAGAAACGGTGTGGTGGGTGTCCGCCGCCATTACAGTTGGGATGCGCATGTCGGCAAATATATGCGAGCCGTAGGGAATCTTCTCCGTCGGGGCCGCAAACACCGTCGTCGCCGGCTGGCCATGACCCTGCAGGGTGGCAAATCGCCCATGCCCCTGGCGCAGCGTGCTTTAGTCACTGATATCGACAATACCCTGATCGGTCACCGGGAAAGCGTCCGCGAACTGACAACCTGGCTGCTCGCCCATGCCGGTTCGGTCGCTTTTGGCATCGCCACGGGACGGCCACTGGCAAGCGCGGTCCAGGTTCTTGAAAAATGGCGTATCCCCCTGCCTAACGTACTGATCACTTCCGTGGGCAGCGAAATCAACTACGGCCCGGACCTGTCTCCGGACAAGGGCTGGATCAACCATATCCGCCATCTCTGGCGGCGGGAAGCTCTGGTTGAAGCGTTTGCCGATATACCAGGACTTACTCTGCAGAAGGCCCCGGAGAACCAACGGGAATTCAAGGTGAGCTACGATACGGATCCGAAAAAAATGCCTTCTCTAAAACAATTATACCAACGACTCCGTGAATTGAACCTGCATGCCAATCTCATTTATTCCCACGAGGCTTTTCTCGACGTCTTGCCGGTGCGGGTCTCCAAGGGACATGCCATTCGCTACCTGGCCTACAAATGGGGGTTGCCCCTGCGTAATTTCCTGGTTGCCGGTGACTCGGGAAATGATGCCGAAATGCTGGTGGGCGACACCTCGGCTGTGGTTGTCGGCAATCACAGCCCGGAACTGGAACATTTGCGCGGCCTTGAACAGGTGTACTTTGCCCGGGGCTCCCATGCCCGGGGCATTCTTGAAGGACTTGAACACTACGGGTTCAACAACGCGATACAGCCCTGACCTTGTACGCCACAAACGCACCTGGATCCGTAAATGTTCATCCATACGTCAAAATGTCAACGTTCTTATACATTGATCACAGTGCAATAAATCGAAAACCAAAATCCAGCCGTCAAGGATTCAGGACTTAACAACCAAACAAGAAAAGGAGAAAGCATGCTTGAGGTCCTCAATACCGGTCTCCAGGAAAACAGAGACGTCTTCTATACTCTCCTTCGTCGCCTTTTTCTAAAAAACCGACCATTTCTGCTCCAATCCGATCTGCGCGAGGAGTTCAATGCCCTTGTCGGTGAATACGACCAGGTGGATCTGGCTGATTCAACCCTGGGGCATTTTGTGTCACGCTTGCAGGAAGGTCTGTTTCGCTCTCCCTGGGTCTATTTTTCTGTACGGCCCGGGGTGGCTCGACTGGAGTATATCCGAATCCACTGCGAATCGCTGATTCCGGATCAAGTCAGTATCTCCGAGTTTCTCCAGTTCAAGGAGATGCTGGCGGACCGGACCGAAGCACCGCAACCGGTGCTGGAAATCGATTTTGCCCCGTTTGGCAGGGGTTTTCCCCGACTGACGGATCCTCGTTCCATCGGTCAGGGAGTGATCTTCCTCAACCGGCAGCTCTCCAGTGACATGTTCAACAAGCCGCATGAAGGTATGGAAAAACTGCTTCATTTCCTCACCATTCATGCCATTGAGGGCCAGCAACTCATGCTCAATGGCCCTTTTCGCGATGTCAAGGCGTTTCGACAGGCTCTGCACAGTGCCATCAGTGCGGTGGAAAAACAGCCGCAAGAGGCGACCTGGGAAAAGATTGCCGACAAGTTGAACAAGCTGGGATTTGCCCCAGGATGGGGAGACAATGCCGCTCGCATGACAGAAACCATGAATCTGCTGGCCGACATCCTTGAAGCACCCTCCCCTTCGGCTCTGGAGGCTTTTCTGGCGCGAATCCCCATGATCTCCCGTTTACTGATTCTGTCGCCGCACGGATACTTTGGTCAGGACAATGTTCTCGGCCTTCCTGACACCGGCGGTCAGGTGGTCTACATTCTTGATCAGGTACGGGCTTTGGAACGGGAAATGTATCAACGCCTGGCCCGTCAAGGCGTACATGTCACCCCCAAGATCCTGATCGTTACCCGCTTGATTCCGGACGCCGGCGACACCACCTGTAATCAGCGTATGGAAAAGGTCAGCGGTTGTGAAAACACCTGGATTCTCCGGGTACCGTTTCATAAACCCGATGGTGCCATTGTCCGCCAATGGATTTCCCGTTTTGAAATCTGGCCCTATCTCGAATCCTTTACGCAGTCGGTCGAGCGGGAGGTTCTCGCTGAATTCGGCGGCAAGCCCGACCTGATCATTGGCAACTATTCCGATGGTAACCTGGTCGCTTCACTGCTGAGTCAGCGCCTGAGGGTCACGCAATGCAATATTGCCCACGCCCTGGAAAAAACCAAGTATCTGCATTCGGACCTGTACTGGCGGGAAAACGAATCCCAGTACCACTTCTCCTGCCAGTATACTGCTGATCTCATCGCCATGAACACTGCGGACTTCATTATTGCCAGCACCTATCAGGAAATTGCCGGCACAGACGAAACCATTGGCCAATATGGCAGTTATCGGTCCTTTACCATGCCGGGTTTGTACCGAGTGGTGAATGGTATCGATCTGTTTGACCCCAAGTTCAACATTGTTTCGCCCGGTGCCGATGCGGACATTTACTTTCCGTATACGGACCATGAACGCCGATTGAGCGGACTGGCTCCTGAAATCGAAGCCATGATCAATGGCGAGGCAACACACCAGGCTCGGGGCAACTATCTGGTCAAGGACAAACCGCTGATTTTTACCATGGCACGCCTGGATCGGGTTAAAAACCTCACCGGTCTGGTGGAATGGTACGCTGCCTCGGAACGATTGCGCAAGGTTGCCAATCTCTTCATTATCGGTGGATACATCGATCCGGCCCTGTCATCGGACCATGAGGAGCAGGAACAGATCCGACGAATGCACCACTTGATGGATACCCATAAGCTGGACAACGAAATGCGTTGGCTGGGGATGCGCCTAGATAAAAATCTTGCCGGTGAACTGTACCGTTACGTCGCTGACCAGCGGGGTATTTTTGTTCAGCCGGCTCTGTTTGAAGCCTTCGGCCTCACCATTATCGAAGCCATGGCGTCAGGTCTGCCGGTCTTTACCACCCGACACGGCGGTCCTCTGGAGATCGTCCAGCACAATCGTTCCGGTTTTCACATCGACCCGAACTACGGTGAATCGGCAGTTGAACTGATAGCTGATTTTCTCGAACGCTGCACTGAAGATCCCGAAGAATGGACTCGAATCTCCCAGGGAGCCATGGCCCGGGTCGAAGAGCGGTACACCTGGAAAAAATATGCGGAAAGGATGATGACCCTGTCGCGGATCTACGGATTCTGGAAGTTTGTCAGCGAGGTGGAACAGGAGGAGACATCACGATACCTGCAGATGTTTTATCATCTGCAATTCCGTCCACTTATGTGGCATCCCGGCGAAGAAAACTGACGGGCCTCCGGTCCGCTCTCTTGAACCGTTCATAACTGCCGGCGCGCAGGGGTGTGGGGGTTTTTCCGAAACCTGGATCCGTGCGTGGACGCCCGAAGGGTATTGTCAATGATTCAACTGCAATTACAATGTGGTTACAGCAAGATATACCCAAAACAAGCGTCCAGCCGTCACGGATTCAAGTGGAATAATCGGCCGGAAGTCTGCTCACTGGCATCACTGCGCCTGGAGACTTCTCAGAGGTTCACGAGGAACGGGTGGCAGCAGCAGTTCTTTGTCTTGGTCGCCTTTTTTTACTGAGACCGATGGCTTGGATTGCCTGCACAGCGATCTCTTCGATGGAGCGGTCCTCAACATTGAGGACCTTGATATTATGCCGCTGAAAAAGCTGTCTGGCCCGCTGTAGTTCCCGTGTACAGTTAGCCAGGCTGGCATAGGTGGAACCGGCATAGCGTTTTTCGCGGATCGCATGAAGATACATGGGTGAAGAAGTCAGGCCCACCACCCGCTGCCGATTGCGGACAATATCCTTGGGTAATTCATGCTGGTCAAGATGATCAGCGGTCAAGGGAAAATTTGCGGCCTTGAGTTCCATGTGCGTGGCAATATAAATGCTCACCGGTGTTTTTCCTGAACGGGATACGCCGACCAGGATGATGTCCGCCTGGTCGTATTCCGCGGTCCGTATTCCATCATCATGTTCCAGGGAAAAGTGGATCGCGTCCACTCGCTTATCCATCCTGGAAATGGTGAAGTGCCGGGAGTAGCCTGGTTCTCGCAAAGCCTTGGCACCGAGAGCCTTTTCAAGTAATTCAAGGGTGTTGAGAAAAATATCGAAAAACAATACCTGAGGACAGTCAAAAACATCGCGGGTCTCCTGGTCCATAATGGTGCAAAAGACCAGAGGGAGGGAATCTTCCGATTGCTGGAGGATATGCGCCAGGGCCTTGCGGGCGCCATCGGGAGTATGGATAAAAGGAATTTTTTCTTCGCGAAAGCGGGTTCCCTTGAATTGAGCGAGCAGAGCCTTGCCCATATCTTCGGCAAGAATGGCTGTGGAACCAGAAACATAGTATACATCTTTACTCTTGGTCATGTGGTCTCGAACCGATGGCGGCTTATGGAAGTTTATGGCAGAAAAGGCAGCGGTACTTGGGAGGATGCGTCTTGGGAAGGGGTGCCCTGCCGTCGGGACCATGACAAGCTTGGCAGAAACGCTCAGCCTCTTTTTTCTTCATGGTCATGAACATCTGATGATCCTGATCATTGGGCAGCGGCCTTGTGGTCTCGGGAGGCGCCAGGAGAAGAAAAAGCAGGATGCCGCCACAGACCAACAGAAAAAGAGCGTTGTACAGAATGTGCTTTTGTCGCGTGGTCATGAATCCTTCATCGGGAAAAAATACCTTCAAGAAATAAACACCGTTTCTACTCTGCCATTTCCAGGACTCGGAAATCAAGAAGTTTCCAACGAAAGAGCAGAACAAGCGCCTCCATCAGCAGCGAACAGAGACGAGCATGAGTACCTGCAATTTGCACAAGCCGTCGATGTCGCCGGTGTTTGTGGAGTAAACCAGTCATTTCAGTCGCCGCATATCCTGAATCAAGAATCATATTGGCGACAGCTCTGCCCGAAACCAGGGCCGGGTAAATCCCTTCACCAGTCACAGCAGATGCCAGTCCAGCGGCGTCTCCCACCAGCCAGATTCGTCCAAATCGCATGCCCTGGTAATCAAAGTTGACCCGACCTGCCCGAATTGCTCCCGGATCGATCGAAAACCCCTGATTGTCAGCCCAGGAGAGCAGTCGTTGTTTGAGCAGCACCGCGGGAAGAGCCGAGCCGCCGATGTAGGCGCCGATGGACGTTGTTTGGGCGTGGGGGAATATCCATCCGTAACCGTACTTGAATCGGTTGGTCTCCAGGTGCCATTCCATCCGCTCAGCCTGACGGGGAAGCATACAGTTCAGGCCTGTTCCCATGAGGGTCGATTGCAGGCCAACAAAACGGCGGATCAGCGAATTCGAACCGTCGGCGCCCACCAGATGTTCGAAATGCACCACCGTATGTCGGCCCTGGCCCATTTCGATCAAAGCCCTTTCATCGCTCAGGCTATGCACCCGGGCATTGGTGAGCAGGGTCACTCCCGCGCTCCTGGCCTCATCAGCCATCCACTGTCCCAGTCGCTGTCGATTGACGGTGGCGACGATCGGGTTCTTCTCTCTCAAGGTGACATGTTGCCTGCGGGTGAAGATATGTTGTTCCGGAAAGGCCCGCTCAATCAGGTCGGCCGGGACCAGCCTGATCAGGCCACCCCAGGTGATGCCACCGGCACACACCTTGTCACCAAGAGTCGTCCTGCGCTCCGCCAGCACCACCCTGGCCCCGTTCCTGGCCAGATGGGTTGCGCAGGCCAGCCCACCCGGCCCGGCGCCGACGACCAGTATTTCTGTTTTTTCCTGCATACGCTTGCTTCTCTTCCTCCTGAAAAAAGACCAACCCTGTGATTGTACACGCTGAGCAGGTGCGGGTATATGGCTGCTGACCTGGAAACCGACCCCCCTTGGTTTCAGGATAGACATTGCCTAGCCCTTCAACCGGGTCTGCATTCGTGAGGTTTCGTCTGTAGATAATGGACCGGTAACGGCTGGAAAAAAGTAAAAATTTTCATATTATAACGGGTTACCGTTTTTTTTACTCTTTATTTAAGTGCGTGGCGTCACCATGCAAACGATGCTGTTGCCGGGTCAGTTCGTCGCTGCCCTGTTGCAGGGACGCCCGGAAGGTACTATGGTAGCGGATACCTGGATCCGTGAGCGTTCGTCCGTGCGTCAGCTATATTGATTGTTACCGTTCGATTAAAGTAAACTTTATCGGACGGTTACGGTCAATGAAGATGGCGTGCGCACGGACGCCCCGAAGGGCGGCTGGTGAAGGTTCTCTTTAAGGATTCTGCTGAAATTATAATAAGATTACAGTAATATATATCCAAAACAAGCGTCCAGCCGTCACGGATTCAGGTGATACTTCCAGATCAATTATACAAACAAAGGGTGTCCCCATTGGCTGTAGAGAAAAAAGAAACATTCCTCAAGGATTACATGCCGCCAGATCACCTGGTGGACCGCATCGACCTGCGGGTGGAACTCGATCCCCATGCCACCCTGGTCCGTGCCTGCCTGCATTGTCGCCCCAACACCACCCATCCCCGGCCCCTAGTGCTCAATGGTGAACAATTGCACCTGGCTCGGGTTGCCCTGGATGGTGTTGTTCTCACGCCGGATCGCTTCAGTTTTGCTCATGGCCGACTGGACATCCCGGCAACACCGCATGTACCTTTCCAGGTGGAGATCGACACCATTATCAATCCTCAGGACAATACCGCGCTGGAGGGTTTGTATCTTTCTTCCGGCAATTACTGCACCCAGTGTGAGGCCGAGGGGTTTCGCACCATCACCTGCTTTCCCGATCGACCCGATGTCATGGCTGTCTTCACCACCACTATCGTCGGTGACAAGGTGACCTGCCCGGTGCTGCTCTCCAATGGTAACCTCATCGACAGTGGTGACCTGGACGATGGCCGCCATTTTGCCGTCTGGCACGACCCCTTCCCCAAGCCCTGCTACCTTTTTGCCCTGGTGGCCGGAAACCTCGTGTGCATCAGTGACAGCTTCATCACCCGATCTGGTCGGGAGGTTGCTCTCCATATCTATGTCGAGGAGCGGAACCGGGAAAAATGCGCTCATGCCATGAGCTCGCTGCGGCAAGCCATGCGCTGGGATGAAGAACGGTTCGGCCGTGAATATGATCTCGACACCTACATGATCGTGGCTGTCGACGACTTCAACATGGGAGCCATGGAAAACAAAGGGCTCAATGTCTTTAATTCCAAGTTTGTCCTTGCTCTGCCCGAAACCGCAACAGACACCGATTACGAAGGGATCGAGTCGGTGATTGCCCACGAGTATTTCCATAACTGGACCGGCAATCGTATCACCTGTCGCGACTGGTTTCAGCTTAGCCTTAAAGAAGGCCTGACCGTTTTCCGGGACCAGGAGTTCACCGCGGACACAGTTTCAAGAGCAGTGAAGCGTATCCAAGATGCCAATATCATCCGTTCCTTCCAGTTCCGCGAGGACAGCGGCCCCATGGCCCATCCGGTGCGGCCGTCCTCTTTTGTCGAGATCAACAATTTTTACACGCTCACCGTTTATCACAAAGGGGCCGAGGTCATCCGCATGCTGCACACCCTGCTGGGCCCGGAGACCTTCCGCTGGGGCATGGACCTGTATTTTCAGCGACATGACGGCCAGGCCGTGACCTGCGATGACTTTGTAGCGGCCATGGAATCCGCCTGGGGCCGCGATCTGAATCAATTCAAGCTCTGGTACAGTCAGGCCGGTACACCGGAAGTGACAGTCAAAGTCACCTATGATTCCGAAAAACAACAATTAACCCTGGACGTCGCGCAGACCTGTCCTCCAACCCGGGAAAACGCGGAAAAACAACCGTTCTTCATGCCTCTGGCCGTAGGACTGCTCGATGATCAGGGTCGAGAGATCTCTCTTGCGCCATCTTCTTCATCCCCTGGCGGCACGGTGCTCACCCTGACGGCCCAACAGCAGCAGTTTGTTTTTCCTGACCTCCCCTCCCCTCCTGTTGTTTCCTTTCTGCGGGCTTTTTCCGCGCCGGTCCGGGTGCACTTTGACCAGTCAGACCGGGAACTGGGCCTGCTCATGGCCCACGACTCCGATCCCTTCAACCGCTGGGATGCCGGTCAGCGCCTGGCTCTCAAGCATATCCTGGATCAGATCGATCGCACCAGAGAGAGCCAGCTCCTCACCCTGAGCGATGATCTGATCAACGGCATGCATACCCTTCTTATTGACCGCGACAGTGATCCTGCTTTTGTTGCCATGGCCCTGACCCTGCCTTCGGAAAACTGGATCAGCCAGCAGATGGCGGTGATTGATCCGGTGGCGGTTTTCAACGTTCGTCAACAATTTCGTGCCCTGCTCGGTCAGAGGTTGTCCCCGCAGCTGATCCGGTGCTACCAGGATATGCATCTTCAGGGGCCCTACCAATACAGTGCCAGGGACGCTGGGCAGCGGGCCTTGCGCAATTACTGCCTTGGTTATCTACTGGCCGTTGCCCCCGGAGAGACCATTGCACCCTCCCTGCTGCAATTGGGCCTGCAACAGTACCGGGAGAGCAATAATATGACCGATACCATGGCCGCGCTCAGCGCGGTGGTCAATGCCGATCTCGATGCCGGCACCGACCTGCTTGCTGATTTCCATGCCCAATGGCAGCATGACCCCCTGGTGGTGGACAAATGGCTCATCCTCCAGGCCGGATGTCCCCTGCCCGGCACCCTGGAGCGGGTCAGATCCTTAACAACCCACCCGGCCTTCACGTACAAAAACCCTAATAAAGTACGTTCACTGATTGGCACCTTCTCCGCCACCAACCACTGGCAGTTTCATGCTGAGGACGGTTCAGGTTATGCGTTTCTCGGGGATCAGGTCATCCTCCTCGACGCCCTCAATCCACAGATAGCTTCCCGGATGATTACCCCGCTGACCCAGTGGCGGCGATATGATGATCTTCGCCAGCAACTGATGCACCAGCAATTGGAACGTATTGCCGATCAACCTAAACTTTCCGATGACCTGCGGGAGGTCCTGGAGAAAACCATGCATTGAAAATCCTGATCCGACCAAGAGCATGATCACCTGCTCTCGATGACCGGGAATACTCTTGATCAGTTTCTTTAGGTGTAGTTAAAAATGATTTGACCTTTACGGGCTCTCCTTCTATATTAGGAATACCTTTTCAATTGAACATCCCCTATCTTTCTCTTTTCAATCCTTACCAGGAGGTTTGTTTGTCCATGAAGCGCAGATCATATCTACTCTCTGCCGGATTCGTCGCTGTCATCCTGACCATGACCGGTATGCAGACCGTTCAGGCCGCCGAGGTCAATATCTATTCTGCCAGACAGGAACATCTGATCAAACCGTTACTTGATGATTTTTTCAAGGAAACCGGGATTTCATACAAACTGCTGACAGGTGACGGGCCAGCCTTGCTCGAACGTCTCCGCAGTGAAGGCCGCAATAGTCCGGCCGACATTCTGATCACTGTTGATGTCGGCAACCTGGTTGCAGCCAAACAGGCGGGCGTTCTGCAACCGGTCCAATCTTCCCTTCTGGAAGAAAACATTCTGCAGCAATACCGTGATGCTGAAGGCTACTGGTACGGATTGTCTTCACGGGCGCGGGTCATTTATTACGATCCCGATCGTGTCGCTCCGGAGGCTATAGCACGATACGAAGATCTTGCTGATCCGGAACTGGGCAAAGTCATCTGTGTACGCAGTTCATCAAATATCTACAATCAATCCCTGGTTGCCTCGATGATCGCTCACCATGGTGTTGAGGAAACCGAACAATGGGTGCGTGGTTTCGTCAGGAATTTTGCCCGCACACCACAGGACAACGACACAGCCCAGATTCGTGCGGTTGCCAGCGGAGAATGTGCGGTGGGTATCGCTAACAGCTATTACTTCGGTCGGCTGCTGGCTTCGGAAAACCTGGCGGACCAGAATGTCACCAGTAAAGTCCGGGTGATGTGGCCCAATCAGCAGGATCGGGGTGTCCATATGAACCTGAGCGGCGCCGGGGTCACGCAGAGTGCCACCAATGTGGAACAAGCCATCAAATTGCTGGAATTCCTCTCAGCAGCGCATGCACAGGAGATATACGCCAGGGAAAATAACGAATACCCGGTGAATCCCAAAGTGCCCCACAGCGGTCCAGTTGTGCAAATGGGCACCTTCAAGGCGGACGAACTCAACCTGTCCCTGATTGAAAAATACAATGCCGAGGCGGTTCGCGTCATGGATCGCGCTGGTTGGCGCTGAGTCCGGTTTTCAACCACCTGGATACGTGAGTGTTCAGGAACCAGTCTTGTAGGAAAAGAATCCGTGGTTTATGGGTACACCACGGATTCTTTTTATTCCTGAATGCGTGACGGACGAACGCTCATGAATCCAGGTTTATTTTAAGGAGAAATCAGGTGCGATTCTGGCTCATACTGGTTGTCGGAACAGCTCTTTTTGTGGCAGCGCCTATTGTGGTGATCATGGCCCATCTTTTTGTGCCTTCTCACGAGGTCTGGAGTCATCTGGCGTCCACGGTGCTGCCCCGCTACGTGGCCAACTCCCTGGGACTGATGCTGGGAGTCGGTGCGGGAACCCTCATCATCGGAGTCAGCTCGGCCTGGCTGGTAACCATGACCAATTTTCCCTGGCGTCGTTTTTTTGAATGGAGCTTGGTCATTCCCCTTGCCATACCGGCCTATGTCATCGCCTTTACCTACACCGGCCTGCTCGAATTCGGTGGCCCGGTGCAAACCCTGCTGCGCGAAATGTTTGGTTGGCGGTATGCCACCGAATACTGGTTCCCTCAGATCCGCTCGCTGTCCGGGGCTATTGTCATGATGACCCTGGTCTTTTATCCTTACGTATACATGCTTTCCCGGGCTGCCTTCCTCGAGCAGTCCGTCTGTGTTCTCGATGCCAGCAGAACCCTGGGAAAGGGTGCCTGGAGCACTTTTTTCCAGGTGGCCTTGCCTTTGGCCAGACCGGCAATTGCCGGGGGGCTTGCCCTGGCCTTGATGGAAACTCTGAACGATTTCGGAACGGTGGATTTTTTTGCCGTGGACACTTTTGTCACCGGCATTTACCGGACCTGGCTCGGTATGGGGCAGCCAGCGGTAGCAGCCCAATTGGGGGCCGTGCTGATGCTCTTTATCCTCGCCCTGATTCTCCTGGAACGATGGTCAAGGCGAGGAAAGGTCAGTCACACCACAGGCTATTATCGTCAATTACCCAGGTTTCAACTCACCGGCATACGGGCTGGCCTGGCCTTCATCTTCTGTCTGATCCCAGTTTTTTTCGGCTTTATCCTGCCCACCGCGGCCATGGTGATCTGGACGGTACAGACCTGGGACTTTGTCGATCTTCGTTATCTGCGCATGATGCAGACAAGTCTGACGCTGGGGGCCATCAGTGCGGTGGCGGCGGTGAGCACCGCAGTGCTGCTAGCGTATGGTCGCAGGCTTGTGCCCGGTAAAATCACATCGGTTGCCGTGCAGATAGCATCCATGGGGTACGCTATTCCTGGTGCGGTCATTGCCCTGGGGATCATGATTCCCTGTGTGTACTTTGATACCACCATTGACAATCTGGCCAGAAATCTGTTTGGCATCTCTACAGGACTTCTGCTCACCGGCACATGGACAGCCTTGATTTTCGCCTATGTGGTCCGCTTCCTGGCTGTTTCCAGCAATACCGTCGAGGCCAGCCTGCAGAAAGTGACCGCCAACATGGACGGGGCCGCCAGGACCCTCGGCCTTTCAGCCGGACAAACCCTGCGCCGTGTCCATGGTCCGATAATGCGCGGCAGTCTGCTGACCGCCGGCATCCTGGTTTTTGTCGATGTAATGAAAGAATTGCCCGCCACCCTGATGATGCGGCCCTTTGGCCTCAACACCCTGGCCATCCGCTCCTACGAGCTGGCGTCCGACGGTCTGCTCAAGGAATCGTCGAGTTCATCACTGGCCATTGTTGTCGCCGGCATCATACCGGTTATCCTCGCCAGCGTCATGATTGCCCGATCCCGACCTGGCCATGGATCGAAAAAATACAGCGAACAATGACCCCACATGTCTCTGATTATTGAACAAATTCGCCACTCCTACGGCCCGAACACGGTCCTGAATTGCATTGATTTGCATGTTCAGCCCGGTGAAGTGGTCTGCCTGCTCGGCCCTTCCGGGTGCGGCAAGACTTCTCTGCTCAGGCTTATAGCCGGTCTGGAGACCCTTCAGCATGGCCGCATTCTCATCAATGGTCGTGTTGTTGCCGAGCAACAGCACCAGCTGGCACCGGAACAGCGTGGAATCGGCTTTCTGTTTCAGGATTTCGCCCTCTTTCCCCACCTGACCGTGTTGGAAAACACCCTTTTCGGCCTGGGCGCCATTCAAGACAAAACCTTGCGCCTCCAGCAGGCAACCACGGCCTTGGAACGGGTCAATATGGCCAGTTTTGCCCATGTTTATCCCCACAAGCTTTCCGGTGGTCAGCAGCAACGGGTGGCCTTGGCCAGAGCCCTGGCTCCCAAACCAGGAATCATCCTCCTCGACGAACCCTTTTCCAGCCTGGATGCCCGCCTCAGAGTCCAGATCCGCGATCAAACCCTGCATGTGCTCAAATCAAGCGGCGTAGCCACGGTCATGGTCACCCATGACCCCGAAGAGGCCATGTTCATGGCAGATCGGATAGTACTCATGAACCGGGGTCGGATCGTGCAAACCGGTTCTCCGGTGGATCTCTATTCCCGACCGGAAAATGCCTTTGTCGCCACCTTCTTCAGTGATGTCAACAGTATCACCGGCATCGTTCATGAAAGCCTGGTGCACACCGCCCTGGGCAAAATCGTCGCCGTTGACCTGCCGGAAGGAAGCAATGCCACCATCATGTTCCGTCCGGAATCAATTCTCATCGACACAGGCCCGACTCCACCGGAATCCGCAGTTTCGGCCACAGTTGTCACCACTCGACTGCTTCCCGGCACGACCCTGGTGCATCTGCGCCTCGCTCCGGATCCGGTCAACGGCGAGCCTCTGCATCTGCATGCCCGCGTTCCCGGCGTGTTTACCGCACCTGAGGGATCCCGGGTCTTTCTCCGTGTCCCTGCCCATCTTTTCTACATATTCGTTCAGGAGGCAGAAAGAAAAAGCTCACCAGTGGATTGAAGAGTAAGGAGGCCATCATACCAATGGTTCCGGCTTGAGGGGAAGGCAGACCTTGGATATAGAGGATCAGGCAGAGACTGAGTCCTCCAATGCCCGAAAACAATGCGCCATGACGGTTGACCCGCCGGGAAAATAATCCCCAGAGAAAAGGGCCGAGAAAAAAGGAACCGATTGCCCCCCAGCTAATACCCAGGACAGCGACCATTGAATCAATATTCAGGTACGCAAGCAAAACCGAAAGAAACACAAAAAATGCGCTCATGCCTCGCATCATGGTGGTAAGCGCCCGGTCGGAAAGATCCTTGATGATGAATCCGGCGAAAAAATCCTTCGAAAAAGACGAACTCGATACCAGAACCAGGGCAGCCAGAGTCGACATGGAGGCGGAAAGGACCAGTAAAAGGATGATCACGGCCAGTGGTTCGGGGATGACATTGGTCAATAGTTCGGGCATAAGTCGGTCGAAAACAGGGCTTCCGTCGACAAAGGCATTCGGGGTGGATTCGGGGGTCATGAATACCCTGGTGGTCGAGCCGACAAAGTAGGCAATGCCACCTATGAGCAGGGCAAAAAACGTCGAGGCAATCATCCCCGATCGAATCGATTTACGGTCACGAATGGCATAAAATTTCTGCACCAGATGCGGCATGGCAAATGGTGCCGCGCTGGTGAGAAAAATCAGCGAAAACAGCGGCCACCATCCGGGAGGTCCCACAGTCTGGACCAGTGTCGGTTCAATATCCCGCAGAGCCTGGATGATGGACAGCAGACCTCCTCCCTTGTTCATTGTGCTGGTCAGCAGTATGAGTACGCCAACAGTCATGATCAGCCCGAAAATGGTATCGATACGAGCCATGGAGGTGTAGCCGCCCATGACAAGATATATGGCGGTGAGCCCTCCCATGAAGAGAAGTGCGTGCTCGTATCCGATGCCGAAATTTACGGTAAAAAGGTAGGATAGCCCCATGAAAACGGCAGCTGAATAAGGGATCATGAACACAAAAATAACACAGGCCGAGAGTAGCTTCAGCAGCGGGCTCTGATACCGTTTTTCGAGAAATTCGCTTATGGTGCTGACACCATATTCCATGGACATTTTTTTGATGCGCCAGCCAAGGAAAGCCCACACGGCCAGGACTCCGACAAAGGCATTGAAAAAGGCTATCCATAATCCTGAAAGCCCAAAATCCCAGCCGATTTTGCCGGCAAAACCAATAAACAGGACTGCTGAAAAATAGGCGGTCCCGTAGGAAAAGGCTGACATCCAGGGGCCGATATTGCCGCCGCCCAGGAAAAAATCACTGAATGACCTGGTTTTGCCTGCACTGATAAGACCGACAAGGATGATCATCACTGCGTAGAGGACAACAACGGTTATTTTAATCGTCATAACAACCTGAATCCGTGAGCGTTTGTCCGTGCGTCAGCTTTATTGTCCGTGACCGTTCGATTAATGGAGACTTTATCGGGCGGTTACGGGCAATGAAGATGGCGTGCGGACGGACGCCCCGAAGGGTGGCTGGTGAAAGTTATTTTCAAGGATTCCACTGCAATTATAATCTGATTACAGCAAGATATATTCAAAACAAACGTCCAGTCGTCACGGATTCAAGGGTTACCCTTTCACGGGTGCGAACCAAAAGCTGTATCTGGTGGATTACGAGAGCTGGCAGCCTTGCCAAAGCACGCCACACCGGATGGTGAACGGGGAGTGGAGATTGTGCGCCTTCTACCACAGCATCCGACTTCGCACAACCTTTCCCGAACCAGAAAACAAGGACAATTAAACAGGGCCGGAGTCAGCTACTTGACAATAGGAAGAATCCTGCGGAACTCATCGGTGTTTGCCCGGCAGGCCCATTGGAAAATGACGATCTCGGTGGAGGTGATGACGGCGCCCGCCTGGCGAAGCATATCGATGGCGACCTGGCGATTTGCCTCTGTCCGTGACGCCACGGCATCGGTCACCAGGTGCACCTGATAGCCTGATTTGAGCAGGTCCAGACAGGTCTGCAGGACGCAGACATGGGTTTCCATGCCGACAACAACGATCCTGGCACGGTTCAAGGAGGCGATCGCCGGGAGGAAATCGGGCTCCAGGCAGGCGCTGAAGTGCTCCTTGTGCATCACTCTGGGGGCGACAATTTCGCCGAGGAGTTGCGGCAGTGTTTCGCCCAGCCCTTTGCGGTACTGTTCAGTGAGCAGAATCGGCACGGTCAGGGTATCGGCCGCCTGGATAAGCTGCCGAACCCTGTTGGCAACCTGTTCCCAACCTGCAATAACTTTGAGCATTGCCTGCTGAATATCGATGATCAGCAGGGCACTCTCCTCCCGAACGGCAACATACTCGGATCGCAGCATAATCCCTTCTTTGAAAAATAGAGCAAACTGTTACAATTATTGTACTGATTAAAGGTATTTTTTCAAAACCGATCAGTAGGAGCAAGGACATACTGGTCGAACCCCTCGGAACTGGAAGGCGAGGTATCGATGAAGACCTGGGTGCTGTAGGCCTTGATCGGCAACCTGGTCACCCTGGATCCGTTTGTTTCCTGACTACGTACATACTGCAGCAAAGCGTCGGCATGATCGAGATCGACATTGACCCGCCGATCACTACCGATTCCCTTGAATGTCGTATAATAATCCTTGCCATCGGCAAGATAAGAAATAGTGATCACCTTATAGATTCTGTTCAGATCAATGGGCCGATAAAGACCATCCTCATCCTTGATTTCAAGGTTGGTGAATCGCGCTCCCTTGGGTTGGTTCAAATCAAGATGCCAGCGCAAGCCACCAGCATAAGGGTAACTGCCGGATGCGACGTTGCCAATATTGATAACGGCATCGATGGCATCTTCCAGGACAGCCTTGATTTCATCGCCGGTGATATTCAGTTGCACCAGGGTGTTGGCAAAAGGCAGGACCGTATACACATCCTGAACGGTTATCCTGCCAGCCGGTATATCGGCACGAACAGCTCCACCATTAAGAATGGAAATTTCAGCTTGAAAAAATTCCCTGCCCTGCCACAGGAAGGCTTCAGCGACAAGCTGCTGCACATCGCCACCATGGGCGTTCACCCTCTCGTTTCGGTTGCAGAGATCTCCCAGGCTTGACCTTGAAATATCGCGTTTTGCGCCAGGAACCCGGCGTAAGCAGAGGTTGTTGGCAGCACTGCCGATGACCATGTCGCCAAGCTCTCGTTTTTGTTTGGCATAAGGTGCCAGGATATCACTTGCGGCTGCGTCTGGAACGGTGATTCGCAACACATCTCCGGTGGCGATATCGGCTTGAATGGCTGCCGACTCTGCCGGGGTCAGCGAGACGTCTGTTGCCTGGGGCCGGCTGAACTCATCGCCGATCAGGACCCATGGTGTGCCGGTACAGGATGTGACCCCACCGTATTCATCAAAATGCACCCGCAACTCGCCGGCCACGGCGGTGTATTGCCAGGCCTGAACAATACAGACAGGGTTCCCATCTCTGTCGGTGCCATGGGTGGGATAGGGTCCGGCTGGTGACATGCCGTATTCCTGCAATATCTCGGGCCCCAGCAAGGTGTGCGTATCTCCACCGACCACCACATCTACCCCGCTGAGTTGTTCCACCAGCGCCCTGTCAGCCTCGTAGCCGATATGGGTGGCAAGAATGATTATATCGACGCCCGCTGCCCGCAAACGATCGATCTCATTTTGCGCCGCCGTGGCTTCATCAATGAAATGGGTTCCAGGATCCGGTCGGGATGCATTCTGGGTCTTGCCGGCCACTGTCAAACCGATGATACCGATTTCATGGCCACCACGTTCGAGAATAACCGAAGGCTGTATCAATTCCGATGCTTCAGCCAAGGGGGACTCGGGACCGAAACGGACGTTGGCGCTGAGCAGTGCGGTCCTGCATGGATCATCGTGCAGATACTCGGCAAACTTCTTTAGCCCCGCATCTCCATGGTCGAATTCATGATTGCCAACGGCCATGACATCAAAACAGACCGTGTTCATCATTTCGGCATCAGCCCGACCCTCGGTCAGGGTGTAGTACAAATCGCCGGTTATGGCATCACCGCTATGTATCGTGATAACATGCTCGGCTTGTGCCTCCATCTCTTTAAACGCGGCGGTTATTCTGGGAAAACCACCCAGTTCGGTCCTGATCGCCTCCCGCTTGCCTTTGGCCGTGGCCAATTGCAGAGTGATTGTCCGTGCATCGAGATGGGAATGGTGATCGTTCATGTGCAAAATCGTCAAAACTATTGGTTCGGAGACGACTGTGCTGCCCGGAGGGATCTGTTTGCCGCTGTGGTCAACGCACCCGGCAAAAAGGAACGCACAAACCAGGATCATGACCTGTACATGATTTTTTATTATTCTACTCATGGCCTGAAGGACTCCTTTCTCTGCATGCAAGATACAAATTCGAAAATAATTTTGACAAAGGCATTGAGCCGCTTATACAATGACTGTACAAAAATGAGGATCCTTTAGTAGCAAGGATACAGGTTTATTCATGCCTGTCGAGAAATATTTATTTTTCTCGGACTCTTGCCGACCTACCAATTTACGCCTTAAAACATGAAGTATACTTTGAACCCGTGACGATCGGACGCTTACGGATTCAGGGATAAGCGCAAAATCCTAAATTCATTGATAAAATCCTGAAAAAAGTGATTGCATGGCGGATTACAAGTCAAAGGTGAAAGCGGTCGCTGATATCGCCAAAAACAGATTGTATCTCACCTTATCAGGCAATATCGACGCAAAAGCATTGAACGTATTATACACGGACGTCCGCTTCTGCGTGGCTGATCTGCAGCCGGGGTTCATTGTCATTGACGACACTTCCGACTGTAATCTCATGTATCTCAGCGGCCTGCCTATCTACAAAAAAATCATGGACTACCTCGTTGTGAACAAGGTGGGTGAGATTATCCGAGTAGTTGCAGTGGCGCAAGATAAATCGGACAAAAATTCACCTTAATTCCCCCACACCTCCCGATTAAGTTGAGCGACCCTTCGCAAGGGCCGCATGCCGAAGAAGGCGAGTCTGGTGAGCACTTCTTTGGTGCTCATCGCCTCTGCCTTCACTGCCTGTTTGACCACCTCCCAGATGGGCCGTGATGGAGGGGGGGGCTGCGGTTTGTCCTCTTCCTCCTGGCGATACCGCTCTATTTTCTGCCGACGGCATTCCTCTTCACCCCGCTGCACATCGGCTGGCGTTACCCCTCCCAGCGCCGGCCTGGGGATGACCTCATTGAGGAGGTGGACGGCGGTCGCCGCCACCTCGATGGCCTGTTCAAGCAGATTTTTTTCTTTATCCGCCGCAGTTGCCGGACGTGATTCCCACTGGGTGTAGAAGACGTTTTTGAACTCCTTGCAACCGCACTCCACCGCGCCG
>NZ_JAFFQC010000190.1 GCF_016918545.1 Desulfobulbus alkaliphilus
ACCCAGCGCGAATATTATCTGAACGAGCAGATGAAGGCGATCCAGCGCGAGCTGGGCGAGACCGACGATGCGCGCGACGAGATCATGGATCTGGAGAAGCGCATCCGTAAGACGCGCCTGTCCAAGGAAGCGCGGACCAAGGCCGAGGCTGAGGTCAAGAAGCTGCGCAACATGAGCCCGATGTCGGCGGAGTCGACCGTCGTGCGCAACTATCTCGACTGGCTGCTGTCCGTGCCGTGGGGCAAGGCCAAGCAGAAGCCGATCGATCTGGCCAAGGCTGAGGACATCCTGGAAGAGGATCACTTCGGCCTGGAGAAGGTCAAGGAACGGATCATCGAGTATCTGGCGGTCCAGGCCCGCACCGGCAGCCTGAAGGGTCCGATCCTGTGCCTCGTCGGCCCTCCCGGCGTCGGCAAGACCTCGCTGGCCAAGTCCATCGCCAAGGCGACGGGGCGTGAATACGTC
>NZ_JAFFQC010000191.1 GCF_016918545.1 Desulfobulbus alkaliphilus
ACGTCCATGGCTTCGTGCGCGACACCACGGCCAATGAAGGTGTACTCTCCCAATACCTGGCGCTGATGAAGCAGCAGCAGACCATGCGCGAGCAGAGCAAGCAAGCGAGCCAGCTCATCGTCAGCATCCAGAACAAGCTGGAGGGGATCACAACCCAGAGCCAGCAGTTGATGAACGCCAGCATCCGCGCCTCCGATCGGGTGCAGACCCAGAGCACCCTGACCCAGGGGATCAGCATCGCCATCGCCATCTTCGTCGCCATCCTGGTGGCCTTTACCCTGGGCAAGGCCATCCGCCGCCCCCTCAAGGAACTGCTGCGGGTACTGACCGAGGTGACCCAGGGTGACATGACCCAGCGGGTCGGCTTCAAGAGCCAGAACGAATTCGGCCAGCTCGGCAGCCAGATCAACCTGCTGATCCAGCAGATGGGAGACGTGCTCAGACAACTCTCCCAGGCCTCGACCC
>NZ_JAFFQC010000192.1 GCF_016918545.1 Desulfobulbus alkaliphilus
GTTTCCAATCAGCCTGAGGGAACCTTTGCATGCCTCCGTTACATTTTGGGAGGCGACCGCCCCAGTCAAACTACCCACCAGACACTGTCCTCTTACCGGGTAACGGCGAAGAGTTAGGGACCTGAACAAACAAGGGTGGTATTTCAACGTTGGCTCCCTCCATACTGGCGTACAGAGTTCACAGCCTCCCACCTATGCTACACATGCAGGCTCAAATCCCAATGTCAAGCTATAGTAAAGGTGCACAGGGTCTTTCCGTCTTTCTGCGGGTACACGGCATTTTCACCGCGACTTCAATTTCACCGAGTCTCTGGCCGAGACAGTGTGGAGATCGTTACGCCATTCGTGCAGGTCGGAACTTACCCGACAAGGAATTTCGCTACCTTAGGACCGTTATAGTTACGGCCGCCGTTTACTGGGGCTTCAATTCGGAGCTTCGCTTGCGCTGACTCCTCCTTTTAACCC
>NZ_JAFFQC010000193.1 GCF_016918545.1 Desulfobulbus alkaliphilus
GGCCAGCCTGGTGGCTGAAGCCCAGAAGCGCGCCCAGGAGATCATTGCCGAGACCCGTCGCAACCTGCAGGCCGAAGCCGATGCTTCCCTGAAGGAACTGCGCGGTCAGGTCGCCACGCTCTCCGGCCAGCTGGCCGAGCGTGTGCTGCGTGGCTAGTACGCCGTTTCTGCCACTGTGCCACGCGCGAGCTCGGTGGTTTTTCGGGCGGTCCTCGGACCGCGAGGGTAAAGAATCAAGAGAAACCCAATCAAGGGGGTGGGCTTTGAGCAAATGGAAACACGCTGGGCTGGGCTTGACGCGAGTTATGGTGCCTGTCCTTGCGCTTACGCTGCTTTTCGCCGTGGGGGCGCAGGCCTCTGAAGGGCATGACGCGCCGCGCTGGGGCGACTTTGGCTGGCGTGTGCTCAACTTCATCATCTTCGCCGGTATCCTGTGGTACTTCGTGGGCGGTCTGGCCCGCAAG
>NZ_JAFFQC010000194.1 GCF_016918545.1 Desulfobulbus alkaliphilus
TCCTGGGGCCGGCTGGGGCCGCCGGTTTGATGGAGGCGATGGATCGTAATCCGGGCGGCAGCGCCGCAGCGCTGTTCCCCGACGCTGCGCGGGCCAACCGCAGCATCTTCTATCGCAATGGACGCGCCGCCACGGTCGCCGAGGTCCACGCCAATCTGCAGCGCACGGCAGGCGAGGGCGCACCCGCCGCCGGAGCCGGCGAGACGAAATACGCCGTGCCGAACCTGAGCGACAAGGACCAGATGCTGGCCGCACGTCTGGATCGGCTGAAGCAGGATCAAGGCCTTCTGGCGCTATTGCTCGGTCAGGATGGATCGTCCAGCAGCGGCTTTGGCGGCGCTTTCTCGCCAAATGGCAAAGAATCGACCTGAGTCGTTGCATTGCAACCGATGGTAAACCGCCCGTTAAGCATGGCAGTCTCATTCTGGGATCAGCGTCCGATTCCATCACGAGCCGTCCATGAC
>NZ_JAFFQC010000195.1 GCF_016918545.1 Desulfobulbus alkaliphilus
GTTAAATTTCACCCAGTTTTTTGAGACCCGCATTGAGTACCGTTTCCAGATATTCACTGCTCATTCCTGCGATTTTTTGCTTCCGTCTTACGCTCGCCTTGCGTGAAGTCTCGGCCCTGAGCATGTTCAGCCCCATGTGCCGGATGCACGCCAAAATCTCTGCGGCATCACCGCGATAAATCGGGCAATCATCCTCGCCCATCGTGACGTCCAGCACCCAGTGCAGGCTATTTTCGATGGCCCAGTGCCCACGCACCGCTCGCGCAAACTCATCCTGCACCAACGCTTTGGAACTGATGAAATAACGCTGCTCTATGGTAATTTTTTGCATATTTTCAACGCGATAGGAGATGGCCACGCCAATGCTGTGCAACTGTTTCCAATGAGGAAACTGGGCGGCCAACTCGCCCGCCGCCATGACATGGTACTCACGACCATCGATGCGGCCATGAGCCTTCTCAAG
>NZ_JAFFQC010000196.1 GCF_016918545.1 Desulfobulbus alkaliphilus
CTGTATGGCCATACGCGCACGGCAGCACGCATGGCGCCTCTGGAAGCGGCGGGCGTCACGCGTCTGGATTCCGCCCGCGAGCTGGCCCGCAAGGCCCGCTATGTGGTCATGGCCGCCAAACCCTATCAGATCGAGTCCCTGCTGGCCGAGATGGCGCCCGAGTTCGGGCCCGATACGGTGGTGATCTCCGTGGCGGCCGGCATCAGCATCGCCCGTTTGCAGGCGGCCGTGGCCGGTCGCTGCCCCGTGGTGCGCTGCATGACCAATACGCCCGCGCTGGTGGGCAAGGGCGTGTTCGCCCTGTGCTTCGACGACAAGGTCCCGGCGCAGAGCAAGGAGGACATCCTGAGCTGCTTCAGCCAGCTGGGCGTTTGCCTGGAGCTGCCGGACTCCCGCTTCACGGCCTTTTCGGCCCTCATCGGTGCCGGGCCTGCCTATGAGTTCGGCATGATGCAGGGGCTGG
>NZ_JAFFQC010000197.1 GCF_016918545.1 Desulfobulbus alkaliphilus
AGGTCGCACCAGCCAACAGGCGGGTGGGGGCAGGGCCCCTGGTCGTCTTCGTCCCGGGTCCGGAGCGGCCCGGAGAACAGTGCAGGAGTACTCAGTGATCGGTGACATCGCAGGACTCATCGCGGCCGTCGCGTTCGTCGCTCTCGTCGGGCTGCTCGCCGTCCCGCTCGTCAAGCTCGGCAAGGTCTTCGACACCACGACCGAGAGCATCAAGGACCTGACCGCGCACTCGGTCCCGATCCTCGACGAGTCTGCGCAGACCGTCGCGAGCGCCAACTCCCAGCTGGTCAAGGTCGACACCATCACCACGTCGGCGGCTGAGGTCAGCCAGAACGTCTCAGCGCTCACGGGCCTGTACGCGGCAGCCTTCGGCGCTCCTGTCGTCAAGGTCGCCGCCTTCTCCTACGGGGTGCGCAAGGCCTTCGGCCAGGCCGCCTCGAAGGTCCGCGGCACCCGGAAGGAC
>NZ_JAFFQC010000198.1 GCF_016918545.1 Desulfobulbus alkaliphilus
GGTCAAACTTGATGCCCATCTCGTGGGTCAGCCAGATACGCGAATCCCCGTGCATGAAGGCATTCTCGATGAGCGGGCTCAAGGCGAAGGCGCCCCAGCCAATCAGCAGCAGCACAGGAATGAGCAGGATGGCGTGCCAGCCCTCCGGCAGCCAGGAGCGGCCACGCTCCGGCAGGTAGTTCCACACCAGGGCGGTGAGCAACATGCCCATCGGCAGCAACAGCAGCAGCAGGATCACCCCTGGCAGCGCCCCCTCGATGATGGGTGCCAGCCACAGACCCGCCAGGAAGCCGAGGATGACGGTCGGCAGCGCCGCCATGATCTCAACCGTCGGCTTGACGTATTTGCGCAGGCCCGCCGACATGAAGTAGGCGGTGTAGATGGCACCGGCGACACCGAGCGGCACCGCAAACAGCATGGCGTAGAAGGAGGCCTTGAGGGTCCCGAACACCAGGGGTACCA
>NZ_JAFFQC010000199.1 GCF_016918545.1 Desulfobulbus alkaliphilus
CCAACGGCGACAGCAAGATCGGCTTCTCCGACTACGCCATCGCCATGGTCGACGAGTTGGAGAACCCCAAGCACAGCCGCGCCCGCTTCACAGCGGCTTACTGATCCGGGCAAGAAAAAACGGCGGGGATCGCTCCCCGCCGTTCTTCAGTAAGGCTTGTCTTTCGACTTAGGCGCCCAGCGAGGACGGGTCGACCTTGAAGCCCGGGCCCATCGTCGACGACAGGCTGATGCGCTTCACATAGGTGCCCTTGGCGCCCGACGGCTTGGAACGCACCAGGGCGTCCACGATGGCCTTCACGTTGGCTTCCAGGGCGTCCTGGGTGAACGAGACCTTGCCGATGCCGGCGTGGACGATGCCCGCCTTCTCGACGCGGAACTCGACGGCGCCGCCCTTGGCGTCCTTGACGGCCTGGGCGACGTTCGGGGTCACGGTGCCGACCTTGGGGTTCGGCATCAGGCC
>NZ_JAFFQC010000019.1 GCF_016918545.1 Desulfobulbus alkaliphilus
GGGCGGTGGTGTCGCGTTCGGCCCGGGTTGCCTGGAGTTCGGCGTTGAGGTTGTCTAGCTGGTTTTTGGTGGTTTCGAGATCAGCAAGGGTGGTGTCGAGCCGGCTCTGCAGTTGCTGGGCTGTTTCGGTGCCTTCACTGACCTGCTGCTCGAGTTCATTGATGAGAGTCTGCTGCTCAGCCACGGTCTGGGCGGTGGTATCGCGTTCCGCCTGGGTTGCGTGGAGTTCGGCGTTGACCTTATCGAGTTGGTTTTTGGTGGTTTCGAGATCAGTAAAGGTGGTGTCGAGCTGGCTCTGGAGCTGTTGAGCTGTTTCCGTACCTTCACTGACCTGCTGCTCGAGTTCATTGATGAGAGTCAGCTGCTCAGCCACGGTCTGGGCGGTGGTGTCGCGTTCGGCCCGGGTTGCCTGGAGTTCGGCGTTGAGGTTGTCTAGCTGGTTTCTGGTGGTTTCGAGATCAGCAAGGGTGGTGTCGAGCTGGCTCTGGAGATGTTGAGCTGTTTCGGTGCCTTCACTGACCTGCTGCTCGAGTTCATTGATGAGGGTCTGCTGCTCAGCCACGGTCAGGGCGGTGGTGTCGCGTTCCGCCTGGGTTGCGTGGAGTTCGGCGTTGACCTTATCGAGTTGGTTTCTGGTGGTTTCGAGATCAGTAAGGGTGGTGTCGAGCTGGCTCTGCAGTTGCTGGGCTGTTTCCGTGCCTTCACTGACCTGCTGTTCGAGTTCATTGATGAGAGTCTGCTGCTCAGCCACGGTCTGGGCGGTGGTATCGCGTTCCGCCTGGGTTGCGTGGAGTTCGGCGTTGACCTTATCGAGTTGGTTTCTGGTGGTTTCGAGATCAGCAAGGGTTGTGTCGAGCTGGCTCTGCAGTTGCTGGGCTGTTTCCGTACCTTCACTGACCTGCTGCTCGAGTTCATTGATGAGGGTCTGCTGCTCAGTCACGGTCTGGGCGGTGGTGTCGCGTTCCGCCAAGGTTGCCTGGAGTTCGGCATTGACCTTATCGAGTTGGTTTCTGGTGGTTTCGAGATCAGCAAGGGTTGTGTCGAGCTGGCTCTGCAGTTGCTGGGCTGTTTCCGTACCTTCGCTGACCTGCTGTTTGAGTTCACTGATGAGGGTCTGCTGCTCAGCCACGGTCTGGGCAGTGGTGTCGAGCTCTGTCTGGGTGGATTGAAAAAGTGTTTTGGTGGTGCCGAGTTCAGTGCGAGCATTTTCGAGACGCGCTTCAACTGAAGCCAGCTGCTTCTGCAGGACTTCCGATTTGGCCTTTTCAGCTGCGAGCTGAAGGAGAAGGCTGCTGATTTCCGATTCTTTTTCCGCCAGGGTCTGTCCGGCGACATCAACTTCGCTTCGGGAGGCTTCGATCTCTTGTTTCGCCGCTTCAAGGTCGGTCAATGCGTTTTCGGTTATTTGTTTCTGGAGAAGCTCTGATTTGGCGGTTTCCTCGACCAGTTTCTGCTGCAGGCTGTCGATTTCTGCCTGTGCGGTTTGCAGTTCATCCCTGGCAGCTTCAAGCTTGGCTGCAGCTTCCTCTGCATGTGTTCTGACTTGCTGTTTCGTGTCGGCCGCAGCGGCCAGTTGTTCTTTGAGAGCCTCTATTTCGGCTTTTTTGTCGGTGGTGACCTGGGTTGCGGTGTCGAACCGCTGTTGGAGATCCTCGACTTGAGCCTGGGCGCTTTGCAGTTCAGCGGTGGCGGTTTCGAGCTGGGCAGCGTTTTCCTCGGCCTGTGCCCTGAGCTGTTGTTCCGTGTCGGTTGCGGCGGTCAGTTGTTCCTTGAGGGCCTCTATTTCGGCATCCTTGTCGGCGGTGACCTGGGTTGCGGCGTCGAGTTGCTGTTGGAGATCCTCGACTTGAGCCTGGGCGCTTTGCAGTTCAGCGGTGGCGGTTTCGAGCTGGGCAGCGTTTTCCTCGGCCTGTGCCCTGAGCTGTTGTTCCGTGTCGGTGGCAACGGTCAGTTGTTCCTTGAGGGCCTCTATTTCGGCGTCCTTGTCGGCGGTGACCTGGGTTGCGGCGTCGAGCTGCTGCTGGAGATCCTCGACTTGAGTCTGGGCGTTCTGCAGTTCAGCAGTAGCGGTTTCGAGCTGGGTAGCAGTTTCCTCTGCCTGTGCTCTGAGCTGTTGTTCCGCGTCGGTGGCAACGGTCAGTTGTTCCTTGAGGGCCTTTATTTCGGCATCCTTGTCGGTGGTGACCTGGGTTGCGGCGTCGAGCTGCTGCTGGAGATCCTCGACTTGAGTCTGGGTGCTCTGCAGTTCAGCAGTGGCGGTTTCGAGCTGGGCAGCGTTTTCCTCGGCCTGTGCCCTGAGCTGTTGTTCCGTGTCGGTTGCGGCGGTCAGTTGTTCCTTGAGGACCTCTATTTCGGCATCCTTATCGGCGGTGACCTGGGTTGCGGCGTCGAGCTGCTGCTGGAGATCCTCGATTTGAGTCTGGGCGCTCTGCAGTTCAGCGGTGGCAGTTTCGAGCTGGGCAGCAGTTTCCGCGACCTGGACCTCAATCTGCGCAAGATCTTTACCGCGGGCTTCAAGTTCCTGCAGGCTCTGGATCCGGGCCTCCAGTTCTTCCTCGGACAGGGTCGTTATGATCTTTTGGGTGGTTATTTCCTCCAGCTGTGCGGTAAGGTCGGAGATCGTTGTTTCCAGCTTGACGCTGTCTTCAGTGATGCTGTTGATGGTTTCCTGCAGTTGGAGAATTTTCTGGTCTTTTTCAGCGGCAGTCTGTTCGGCGTGGGCCAGTTGAACGGTGGTTTTCTCGAGTAGTTCGCTGGTCTGGCTCAGCTCTTGCTGGAGTTGCTCGATCTCAAGCAGGCCAGTTTCAGCTTCTTCCAGGCGCAGGTTGATGGCATCGATGCGGGCCTGCAGTTGTTCGGTTGCCTCGCTGGCTTCAATGGCTTCCTGCTGCAGGAGCTGGATCTCGGTTTCCCGCTCCCAGGCGAGCTGTTCCGCCTTGTCTCGCTCGGCTTCAGTCGCTTCCAGCTGGGCAGTAAGTTCAGTTGTTTGCGCGGTCAGCGTTTCGACTGTCGCTGTGGCGGTATCGAGGTCTCTGGACAGACTCACGTTGTGGTCTGTCAATTCGGCCACCGCCTGGGCTGCCTGGCCCTGCTCCTCCAGGCTTTCTTCCAGGCGGGTCTTGAGTTCGGCCATCTCTGTGTTCAGCTCTTCGTTCAGGCCTGTATACTCCTGGATTTCGTTCTGCAGTTCCTGGAGGCGATTTTCCTGCTCCAATTCACGCTGTTTGGCGGAGGAGCGCAGGTCTTCCAGTTCGGCAGCTAAGGCGTCTTTTTCCTCAGCCAGTGACTCGAATTGTTCAGCAGCCTCCTGCAATTGAATATCCCTGGCTTCAATTTCAGCAGCCTGATTATTGGTTGTGGTCAGCAGGTTTCGGTACTTTTCGGCCATAGCCTCCTGGGTCTCCAGGAGTTGCCTGATATGCTCATCTCTCTGAGCGAGATCTTCTGTGGAAGGGAGAAGGGCATCAACCTGGTCGTCATGTATCTGAACCGTAAGCCGCTCCTCATCCTCGTCTGGGGTCGGAACAGGTACCGGCACCTCCTGCGGCATATCCACTTCCGGTTCAAGCGGTGGGAGGGGAGCCTCGGCGATTTCTTCCTTCAGCGGCTCAGGGGGCGGCAACGGTTCCGACACTTCAGCTACAGGCTCAGGAGTCTCAGTGTCCTTGATCAGCGTACCATGGTACAAAGCGAGCAGGACATATATCACAAGACCAACAATCGAGAGAACAATCAGGCGTTTTTTCATAGCGTTTGTCGTTTGGTTGAGGTCATGGATGAATAAGCCGCATGGCTTCCTTTGCTTGGTTGAGGTGAACGATGAAAGGTGCGGGAAGAAAGAGTCATCATTTACGGTGACGGTTTGAGAAATAAGGTGCCAAGGGGTGGGAGAACAAGGTTCAGGCTATGGTCCCATGCATGACTTTTTTCAGGGAGAGTGGTTAGGGTCGGCCCATTGCTGATGCCACTGCCTCCGTAAATTTCCAGGTCTGAATTGATTAACTCCCGGTAGGAACCGGCCCTGGGAACGCCGATACGGTACTCCTGGCGCACTATTGGGGTGAAATTGCACACGATAATAAGCAGATCATCCGGAGTTTTTCCGCGACGAATGAAGGAAAGAACGGAGTTGTCCGTGTCATTGGCATCAATCCAGGAAAAACCACTCCAGTCGAAATCCGCCTCATACAAGGAAGGCTCGCTTCGGTACACCAGGTTGAGATCGCGAACAAAGCGTTGCAATCCTTGATGGCGGGGTGCGGTCAAGGCCTCCCAGTCGATCCCGGTGTCATGATTCCATTCTTTCCATTGGCCGAATTCACACCCCATAAACAATAATTTCTTGCCGGAATATCCCCACATGAAACCAAAGTAGAGGCGCAGGTTGGCAAATTTCTGCCATTCGTCACCGGCCATCTTGTTGAGCAGTGAACCTTTCCCGTGCACGACCTCATCGTGACTGAGCGGGAGGATAAAATTTTCATGAAAGGCATAGAGCATGCCAAAGGTCATCAAGTGGTGGTGAAAACGACGGAAGAGTGAATCTTTGCTCATGTAGGACAGGGTGTCGTGCATCCAACCCATATTCCATTTGAGGCTGAATCCCAGTCCGCCAAGATAGGTGGGACTCGACACCATGGGCCAGGAGGTCGATTCCTCGGCAATGGTAAGGACTCCCGGAAAAATTCCATGAACGACTTCGTTGACTTTGCGAAGAAATGTGATCGCGGCCAGGTTTTCCCTGCCACCGTATTCGTTGGGGATCCATTCACCCTCCTGCCGCGAATAGTCAAGGTAGAGCATGGAAGCGACCGCATCGACCCTGAGTCCGTCGATATGGTACTTGTCGAGCCAGAAGAGAGCGTTGGAAATGAGAAAAGCTCGGACTTCGTTCCGGTTATAGTTGAAGATCAGCGTGCCCCAGTCCTGGTGTTCACCCTGTAAAGGATTGGCATGGGCATAGAGGTGCGTCCCATCGAAATAGTTGAGGCCGGCACCGTCTTTGGGAAAGTGGGCCGGGACCCAGTCGAGAATAACTCCCAGGCCGGCGGCGTGACACTGGTCGACAAAGAACATGAAGTCCTCGGGCGTACCGAACCGGGATGTCGGGGCGAAGAATCCGAGCACCTGGTAGCCCCAGGATCCATCAAAGGGATGCTCGGTTATAGGGAGTAATTCGATATGGGTGTATCCCATTTCGAGAACATAGGGAATGAGAGTGGCGGCCAGTTCCCGATAGGAGAGGTACCGTTGTCCCCACCGGGTGTCGGGTTCCCGCCGCCAGGAACCGAGATGAACTTCATAGATGGAGATCGGCGATTCCAGGCTCTGTCGATGCTGTCGTTCAGCCATCCATGCGGAGTCTGTCCATTGATAGCGATTGAGATCAGCCACCACCGAACCGGTGCGAGGTCGTTCCTCCATGGCAAAGCCGAAGGGATCGGCTTTATCAAGAATTTGTTCGTCGCGGGTTGTAATGCGGTATTTGTAGACAGCGTATTCTGAGACGCCGGGAATGAACAAAGACCAGATCCCCGATTCCGAGGGATGCATGGGGTGACGGTTGGGGTCCCAGTCGTTGAAATCTCCGATGATGGCAACCTGTTCAGCGTTGGGAGCCCAGACGGCGAAAGCTACTCCATCGACACCGTCAAAGCGTTGCAGATGGGCACCCATTTTTTCGTAGGCCCGTTCATGAGTGCCTTCGCTGAACAGGTATCGGTCGTACGTGCTGAACCAGTCGGTGGGAATTGCTGTTCCTGCGGGTATGTCGCGTTGCATTGTGATAATCGTGCCTCCTTCGGGGTCGGGGGGGCGGTATTTTTTCAATCTACAGTATTCCTGCAATAATGTCATGGACAAAGAATTTTTTTCTCCAGAGGAAAGGGTTGGTCACAGGGGTCGGATGCAAAATCCTGAATCCGTGACGGCTGGACCCTTGTTTTGGATATAGGCTCACGAATCCGGGATAATAGAACCGCACCAGGACAACGAAGATGACGTGCCGACGAACACTTACGACTCCGGGACAAAAAAAAATGATTCCTGCCTGCACGGATTCAGGGCGAAATGTACAGGTTGTAACCGTTAGTGATCCCGGCGGTTGAGCAGATGTTTTTTCTGCCGGGCCAGGTGAAGGCTATAAAAAAATTTGTAGGTAAAACAGTAGGCAAGAACGCCTGCGGGGATAGCGACAATAAGGCCACCGGTCATCATCACCACAACAGTGTCCAGCCCAAGTTCCCGGACCAGGTCGATCTTGTCGAGGAAGCGTTTTTCCGTCAATTGATGCAGAAAGGTTTCGATTCGCGTCCAGGAGAGGCGGTTGGGCAGAAAAAAATCACCGATCCGCCACAAGCAGTAATAATGAGGAATGAAGGTCAGGGGGTTGCTGACCAACGTGGCGGCGAGAATACCGGCAATCGGATTGGCACGCACAAGCAGGGTCAGCACCAGGGTGAGGAGAGTGTTAAAGGGCAGGGTCGGCGCAATACTGATGGCCGTCCCAATGGCCGTTCCGAGCGCCAGGGAATGCGGGGTGCCTCGCAGGCGGATAAAGCGCAGATAAAGGTAACGGGTTACCCTTGGCATAGCCATGGCCTGGTTGGATTGAAAAGGTCAAAGATCCCTCTGCAAGTATAACTTCCTGAATTCGTGACGGCTGGACGCTTGTTTTGGTTATATCTTACTGTACTCAGGTCATAATCGCAGTTGAATCCTTGATGCTAACCTTCACCCGCCGCCCTTCGAGGCCTCCGTCCGCACACCATCTTCAATACCTGTAAGCATCGGTCGGATAAAGTGTACTTTAATCGAACGGTTACGGACAAAAAAGCTGACGTACGGACGAACGCTCACGGATCCTGGCTGGAATTTGCAGTCATGTTTCAGGTTACCAGTACTGCCAGGTGCCTGTAAAGTAAACAAAACAGGCCAGGCCGATATTGGTGGTTGCGTGGGCTACTATGCAGACGATGAGATCCCTGCGGTATATCCATAGAGCAGCCATGAGCAGACCATAGGCAACAGCAGCCGGCCATTCATACACCTGGTGGCCCGCCGTGAAGGCCAGGGTGGAAAGGGCGACGGCCATCCAGGACCATTGACCGGGGGCGACGTCGTTGACGGAACGACGATCCAGTGCGGTGTGCAATGGATTTTTGTCTTTGTTTTGTCGTTCAATATCCCACTGCAGTGCCAGGCGGAACAGAAAGCCGCGCATCAAAAGTTCCTCGAACACCGGAACAAGGAGTCCGGCACTCAACAGACGCAGAACAAAGGCGGTCGAGGACCAGGCTGCGGCATCGTCTGGATCGACAAAAGGAGTAAGCAGGATAAGCCACAGGACAAGTCCGGCCAGGCCGGCGGCAATACCGGTTATCACGGAGGTCAGCGGTGAATGGGGTCCTTTCAGGGGACAGTACCATCGCCAGGCCCAGATGAGCAGCACGGATACAGCGATTATTCTGAGGAGATAGTTGACCGTATCCGAGACATGGGGGCCCAGTAGGGAGGCGATCCCTACATAGGCAAGATACGGGGCTGCGTACGGCAGGAGGAGCTGGCGGTTGCTGACCATAATGGCTCTCCGGGTCTGCTTGTCCCGTTATTCTTCAGAATGTTCAGGCTGTTTTTCCGCCATTCGTTCCGCTTGCTCACGTTTGCGGGTGCGGAAGAAATCAAACACCGCCCAGGGCAGGAGCACTGCGGCGGCGATTCTGTTGAAGAGGAGATGCTCCTGCATGGCGGGGTCGGTGGAGAAGAAGCCGTCATACAGACACCACAGGCCGAATCCGGCCAGAAGAGCAGGAAAGACGTACGGGCTGATTTGCGGTGGGGATGATCGTTTTTTTTCACTCATGTCAAGGATTCCTGCGGCAAGGTTTCTGATGAAGACCCATGCGGACAAAGAACACGGCTGAGGTGTACAAAATCTTCCAAGGTCAGTTTTTCCGCGCGAATGGCGGGGTCAATGCCGGCGGTGTGCAGGCAATGGAGCAGTTCCTCTTTACTCTTGAGCAGCGCGGCACTGTGCAGGGCGTTGACCAGGGTTTTTCTCCGCTGGCCAAAGGCTGCATGGACGACCCTGCTGAACAAAGAACGATCAAATTCGCCCAATACCCGGATTCGTTCCGGCTGCGGATGAAAGGAAAGACGGACCACCACGGAATCGACCTTGGGTCGAGGATGGAATTCAGCTGGATCAACAGCAAGAAGAAATCTGACTGTGGCACAGGCAGCAAGAAGAACCGTGGGAGTACCATAATCCTTGGTTCCCGGTTGGGCTGTCAGGCGCAGGGCCACTTCTTTCTGCAGCATGAGAACGGCGCTGTCCATGATCGAGGCATGATCGATCAGGCGGAAGAGAAAAGGGGTGGAAATCGAATAGGGCAGATTGGCGACAATTTTCAGCCGTTCTCCTGGGTGAAGCAGGCTGGTGAAATCAATGCGCAGTGCATCGGCGTGGAGCAGACGGACATTGGCGGGTAAGTCCTGCTGTTCTTCGTGCATACGGATGATTCCCGAGTCCATTTCGATGCCGACAACCTCGGCCACGGTGGTAGCCAACGGCCGAGTGAGAGCGCCCAGGCCGACTCCCACTTCGATCACCCGGTCATGAGCTGCCAGGTTGGCAAGGTCGACGATGCGTCGAGCGGTGTGAGCATGGACGAGAAAGTTCTGGCCCAATTTTTTATGGGGGGCCAGGCCACGGCGTTTGAGGATCTGACTGGTGGTTTCGCGGGGCATCGGGATCAGTTGAGTGGGGAACGGGAATAGGCATCATCGTCGACGGCAACGAGGTCACCTTGGAGAAATCGGTAATATCCGGCCAAGCCGATCATGGCGGCATTGTCGGTGCATAGGGCCGGTGCTGGCATGAACAGCTGTCGACCCTCGGCCGTACACCGCTCGCCCATGAGGGTCCGCAGCCTGGGATTAGCTGCTACACCGCCGCCGAGAACAATGCGACCGTGGCCGGTCCGTTCAGCGGCGGCAAGAGTCTTGTCCACCAGGATTTCAACTACAGCCTCCTGGAAAGAAGCACAGATATCAGGCAGGGTGAGTGGCTGTCCGGTCGCCTTTGTCTTGTTGACATGGGTGGCCACCGAGGTTTTGAGGCCGCTGAAACTGAAATCCAGACTGTCTGCTGCCAGCCGGGCCCTGGGGAAGGCAATGGCAGCCGGATTGCCGTTTTCGGCAAGCCTGCTGATCACTGGACCACCGGGGTAACCAAGATCCAACAATTTGGCCACTTTGTCAAACGCTTCGCCGGCGGCATCGTCACGGGTGCGGCCAAGCCTGGAGCAGGAGACTGGATTATCCACCTTGTACAGGGCCGTGTTGCCACCGGAGACAATGAGAGCAGTGTAGGGAAACTCGGGTTTGTTTTCCTCCAGCAGGCAGGAGAGTAGATGGCCGCTCATATGGTCGACCCCGACACAGGGGATGCGCCGAACCAGGGCCAGGGCCTTGGCAAAAGTAAAGCCGACCAGCAGTGAGCCCACCAGCCCAGGTCCCTGGGTGGCAGCGATGAGATTGATGTCGGCGAGATCGACTCCGGCAACAGCCAATGCCTCATCGATCACCGGCTGGATCATTTCAATGTGTCGACGTGAAGCCAACTCCGGTACAATACCGCCGAATCGCGCATGGATTTCGTTTTGACTGCTGACAACCGAGGCGAGCAGACGGCGATCGTCCTCAAGAACAGCAGCGGCGGTGTCGTCGCAGGAGCTTTCAATGGCAAGTATGAGCATGAGACCGCTGGTTGCAATCCTTCCTGTTCGGTGGTATCAGTACATTGTATGCCAGAAAATCAGCCACAATGTGGCTACAGGCTTGTTTTATTGCAAACAGCATACCCCATGAAGCAAGAAAAAACCAGTTCCATCCCCCGGGAAAACAGTCTTATTGATATGTTTTCCCGTTCCATTTCTTATCTGCGTCTCAGTCTGACCGACCGGTGTAATCTGCGTTGCCTCTACTGCGTCACCGAGGACGAGTCCAATGGTAGCCTGACCAGGCTCCGGCACGACGATTTGTTGACCTATGAGGAGTTGCTCCGGGTTGTCAGGGTGGCGGTAGCCATGGGGATCACCAAGGTTCGGCTTACTGGCGGCGAGCCTCTGGTTCGTCGGGGGGTTCTTGATTTTATTCGTCGTCTCGGTGCAATTCAGGGGCTTACTGATATCCGTATCACCACCAACGGTGTGCTGCTTGAACAATACGGGCCGGAGTTGTATGCCGCCGGGGTGAACAAGGTGAACATCAGTCTGGACTCCCTCCAGCCTGAGCGGGTGGCGGCCATTACCGGGACGGACTGTTTCGATCAGGTCTGGCGGGGCGTTGAAACCATGCTTGCCCTGGGCTGTGCACCGGTGAAACTCAACATGGTTGCCATGCGGCACATCAATGACGACGAGATCACCGCGTTTGCCGGGTTGTCGCAGCGACTGCCTCTGCAGGTGCGGTTCATTGAGTTCATGCCCATCGGTGCTTCCAGTCGCTGGAACACCGACACCTATATCGATACCGATGAGATCATGGCCCGAATCAGCACGCTGGGTGAATTGATTCCCCTGCAGGAGGGGCGCGGCGACGGTCCGGCCCAGGTTTTCCGGCTGGGCTCGGATGCTCCCGGCACGCTGGGGTTCATCAGCCCGATCAGTCATCATTTCTGCAACCGCTGCAATCGATTGCGTTTGACCTCATCCGGCGCCTTGCGCTCCTGTCTGCTTCATGATCACGAGGTCGACCTCCGGGCGGTCCTCAGGGAGCAATTCACCGATACAGCCATTGCCGCCGCTCTGCTCACCGCCATCCGTAACAAACCCAAAGGGCATGACCTTGAAGAGCGGATACGACAGACCGGTGGTGACTGCCACGGCCGCATGTCGCGTATCGGTGGTTAGCCCTGCAGCCGTCGTTGTTCAAGTTCATCCCAGCGGTCGTAGAGCCGCTCTGTTTCTGACTGCAGGCGCTGCTGTTCCTGCCAATACTGTGCCAGCCGGGATGCATCGGCGATGACCTCGGGGTCATTCATCAGGTGCTGGAGTTCCTCCAGCCGGGCTTCGGCGGCCAGGATGCTTTCCTCCATCCGGTCGTATTCACGCTGATCGAGATAGGACAGCTTGCCGGGTTTCGTTTGCGCTGTCGGTTTGGCCGCAGGGGCTGAAGTTTTAACAGGGGTTTTGCGCTCCAGGGCCTGCATCATCGTCAGCCACTGGTTATAATCGGCGAAAAACTCGGCACTTCCATGGCCATCGAAACCAAGGATCTGATTGCAGACATTGTCGAGGAGAAAGCGGTCGTGGGTGACCAGCACCAAAGCTCCCGGGAATTCACCCAGGCTCTCCTCGAGAACATCCAGGGAGGGAATGTCAAGGTCGTTGGTGGGTTCATCGAGCAGGAGAATATCGGCCGGCTGCAGCATCAGTCGGGCTATGAGAATACGGGCCTGTTCACCGCCGGAAAGGCGGTTGACCGGTGTTTCCAACTGATCGGTGCGAAAAAGGAAGCGTTTGGCCCAGGTGACCACATGCAGACTGTTCCCCTGGTAAAGCACGCTGTCGCCCTCCGGAGCCAGGGCGCGGCGTAGGGTCACCGTGGTGTCGAGTTGAGCGCGGCGCTGGTCGAAGCTGACGATGCGGACATTGTCGGCAAGGGTGATTGTCCCCTGGTCGGGTTTTGGGCCCTGTGCCTGTCCAGCGGCATCAAGGATTTCCATCAGGGTCGATTTGCCGCTCCCATTGCGCCCGAGCAGTCCCAGGCGGAGGCCCGGAGTCAGGATGAGGTCCAGGTCGGCAAAAAGCGGCGGCCCCTGGAAGCCTTTGGCGAGACCCGATGCCACCAGGAGTTTTTTCGTTTTACGCTGGGTGCCGGCAAAGGCGATGCCCACCTGGCCCGCGGACCGGTTTTTTCCGCGGACCTCTCCCAGTTCCTCCTGCAGCCGGACTGCTTCCTCGATCCGGTAACGGGCTTTGGTTGATCGAGCCTTGGGACCCCGCCGCAGCCATTCGGTCTCCCGGCGAACCTTGTTGGCCAGTCGTTCTTCGAGATTCTGCCGCTGGAGAAGGTATGCGGCTTTTTTGTCAAGGAAATCGGCGTAGGTGCCCCGGACCTGGAAGGAACCTTCCGGGTAGACCGGGGCCAGTTCGATCACCCGGTTGACCGTGCTTTCCAGAAAACGACGATCGTGGCTGACCATGAGAAAAGCCGAAGGACCACCGGGCAGGGGTGCATTGAGCAGGTTTTCCAGCCAAAGGATGCCTTCGATATCCAGGTGATTGGTCGGCTCGTCCATCACCAGAACTTCCGGGCTGGTTACCAGGGCCCGGCAGATGGCCAGTCGCCGCCGCCAACCGCCGGAAAGCAGGTGGACCGGTTGATGCGGGTCAATAAAGTTGGCGCGGCTGAGCATGGCATGCACCCGGCTGTGCTGTTCGGCCTCGTCTATCTTCAGGTCGCGTACCGCAGTGAACAGGTTTTCGATGCAGTTGGCGTCCTCGATAAAGGTGTCTTCCTGGGCAACATAGCTCAGACGCAGCAGTTTACGGGTGAAGACCGTGCCCCGATCAGCGGTTTCAAGGCCGCAGAAAATTCTCAGCAGGGTGGACTTGCCTGAGCCGTTGGGGCCGATCAGACCGGCACGATCGCCGGGATTGAGCACCAGAGTGATATCGGAAAACAGGGTCTGGGCGCCGAAGGCCTTGGTCAGTCCCTGGCAGCTGAGAAGGGCGCACATGGATTTGAGGTGGTAAGGGCTTAAGGAGTACTGCCGTTAAGTTCGATGTCATCGGCCCGCGGGTAGGAGCCAAGCAGTTCGTAATAGGCACAGATCTGTTTGAGGATGTGGCAGGCTTCATGGATAGCCGGGTCTTCGATATGGCCGATCATGTCGAGGAAAAACAAGTATTTCCACTGTTTGCCCTTGGTGGGCCGGGACTCGATTTTGGCCAAATCGATGTTTTTTGCCGAGAGAATGGTGAGAATCTCGTTAAGAGCCCCGGGCCGATTGATGAGACCGATGAGAATAGAGGTTTTGTCCCGGCCGCTTTTTTTCGGTGATTTAAGGCCGATAACCAGAAAACGGGTGCTGTTGCCCTGGTAATCCTCGATGCCTCGAACCACAACCTGGAGATTGTAGGTACTGATAGCCAGTGAACTGGTGATCGCGCCGATATTGGGATTGTTGGCTGCCATCTGGGCCGCGGCTCCGGTGGAAAAAACTTCCAGGGTCGGAATATTGGGCATGTTCTTGCGCAACCAGTACCGGCACTGGGCCAAGGGCTGGGAGTGGGAAGCCACGGTTTGAATGTCTTCGATGTTCCCCGAACGGCAGACCAGATTGTGGGTGATGGCCAGCTGGATTTCACCGCAGATCTGTACTTTGTAGCGGAGAAAGGCGTCGAGGGAATAGGTGACCGCCCCTTCAATGGAGTTTTCCACTGGAATGATGCCGTACTCGACCCGCTCCTTCTCCACTTCCTCAAAAACCTCGGCAATGGATTCCAGGGGTCGGTATTCGGCGGTCTGACCGAAATATTTGACCCCGGCCAGGTGGGTGAAGGTGGCCTCCGGGCCGAGATAGGCCACGGTGGCTTTACGCTGTGACAACCGGCAGGTGGTGATGATTTCGTGAAAAATCGAGTGCAGAGCTTTATAGGGGAAGACCTCGTTGTTGTTTTTGCGCAGTCGTTCGTAAATCTCCAGTTCTCGTTGCGGATCCCATTTAGCCCTGTTGGTCTCGTTTTTGAGAAGACCAATGGTTTTGGCACACTCGAGCCGTTCTTTCAGCAGCTCGAGTATAGTATCGTCGATCTCGTCAATACGTTTCCGCACCTGCGGAATGTCAGGTTTTTCGTCCATGGTCGAGCATCGGGAAAGAGGTTGTTCGGGGAATCTCTACGTGCAGGTACCGGCAAGCGGTCCGGTAAACTGACAGATTTCTCAAGTTTGATATCGATAAATAGCTTAGTATAGCATTGCCTTGAACTGAAGGGAACAGAGAAAAGAGCCGGATCTCTCTTCCTGTTAGCGGGCGGAAAAAGATCCTGCCATTTTGCACTCTCGT
Organism: Desulfobulbus alkaliphilus; assembly: GCF_016918545.1. GTDB lineage: Bacteria > Desulfobacterota > Desulfobulbia > Desulfobulbales > Desulfobulbaceae > Desulfobulbus > Desulfobulbus alkaliphilus. Next base: position 14,075 of record NZ_JAFFQC010000019.1, read on the forward strand.
TTCTGGGCCGGTGTGACTCCACAGGCAATCTTGGAGATGTGGTTGCGCAGCCAAGCACAGATATCCATCTATCATGGATCTTTTTATTGAAAACTGGCTGCAACGCCTGTTGTAGTTCGAAGTGCCATCCAGGGTGTTCATCCTTGCATAAACGTTGTATGCCGAGCAGGTGGCAACTGTGTATTGTTTTTTCCCACCGGAACGAAGAAACCGAGGCCTGGATTCGTCCTGAACCCTTTCAGGTGCAAATCGATTGACACAGCCGGCAATTTCCCTGCAGGAAAATAATTTCTTGCAAAAAATAAGATAAGAAGTATCTTTGCAGAATAAGCATTTCCTTTTATTGATATCCATTGTTGTTCAGGTACACCTCTCGATACCTTAAAAGTTTTTGCTGACATCCTTTTGAGGTAAAAAGCATGAAACTTTTTATAGGTAGCCTGCCTTATAACATCACCGAATCCGAACTGAACGAATTATGCGGAGAATACGGCACTGTCGTCAGTGCCAAGCTGATTGTTGACCAGTTTTCGGGACAATCCAAAGGGTTCGGCTTCGTCGAAATGTCCACCAGGTCGGAAGGGCATAAGGCCATGGACGCTCTCAACGGCCGGGAATACAATCATCGCAAACTGGTCTGCAATGAAGCAAAGCCGCAGGCAAAAAAAGGCCAGCGCCGCAGGTAATCACTTCTCTTTGTCTCCTCTTGATCCCCATCTTGTGCATGGATTGAGCCGGCACAATCACCCTGTAACCGCACTTGGTGTCGTTCGCGGTCCTCAATACCTCGATTGTGAAAAAAGGACTTTGCCAATGCAGGATTGAGGGCGTACCATGCCGCCAACGCAGGACGATACCATGGCCGGTGGGGCATACCTGTCTTGTCGCGGGAATACTATTGGGACCAGATGGTTATCAAATGGAGACAAGACAACAGTTTATAGGCTGCCGCATCCATTCATACTGACTGTGATTTTGGATGGAAAAGCCTACGTATTATTTACTGTCGGATTCCGACAGATTTTTTCATAACTAGTTAAGCAATCAGCAAAAAATCGCCATCGAAGCCTTGACCTTGTCACCAGGCGCAATTGAATCCTCCGGCGATTTTTCTGCTTGCAGGAGCATGAATGAGTTTCAACGATTTTTCTTTCAATCCCCACGTTTTTCAGGCAATTCAACTCTGCGGCTTCACCGCGCCAACCCCTATTCAGCAGCAGGCCATCGGCCCCATCCTTGAACGTCGCGATCTGCTTGGACTGGCCCAGACCGGAACTGGAAAAACAGCCGCTTTCATTCTGCCGACCGTACAGCATCTCATGGCTGCTTCGGGTCGACAGGTGAGGGCGTTGGTCATCGCTCCGACCAGGGAACTTGCAGAGCAGATCCATGCCTTTACCCGGACAATCATTGATGGCACCGGTCTGCGAGCAATCACCGTGTATGGCGGTGTCAGCAAGCAGGCGCAGATCAACAAAATCCGTGGAGGTGTCGATATAGTTGTCGCCTGTCCCGGGCGCCTTCTCGATATCCTCAATGACAAGGCCATTGACCTGAGCCAGGTCGATACCCTGATTCTGGATGAAGCCGACCATATGTTTGATAAAGGGTTTCTCCCCGATATCCGCCGAATAGTACGTCGCTTGCCAAGAGAGCGGCAAAACCTGGTTTTTTCGGCGACCATGCCTGCCGAAATCAGGCATTTGGCCGAAGAGATTCTCACTGATCCGGTAACAGTACAGATCAATCTCACCCGCTCAGTGCAAAGCATCTCTCATCAATTGTACTCTGTCAAGCAGGGACAGAAAACAGCCTTGCTCATCAATGTACTTCAGGCTGAGCAAGTGGCCACCACGCTGGTGTTCACCCGCACCAAATTCAAAGCGAAAAATCTGGCTCGACAATTAGCGCAGCACGGTTTCAAGGTCACCTCACTCCAGGGCAATCTATCACAGAGCAAACGGCAACAGGCCCTGGACGGCTTTAAAGATGGCACCTTCAATATTCTCGTAGCAACGGATATTGCCGCCAGGGGTATAGATGTGGCCGGGATTTCCCATGTCATCAATTATGACATGCCGGACACGACCGAGGCCTACATCCATCGCACAGGTCGCACCGGCAGGGCTTCCTGCAGCGGAGAGGCCATGACCTTTGCAACAAACGAGGATGGGCGCATGGTTCAAAGTATCGAGCGTTTCCTGGGCGGGAGAATGTACCGTCAACCGGTCGATACCCTTGCTTTGGCCAACCTTGGCGGGCAGCGTGCCGCCAGGAAAGGCGCAATGGCTCAACGGAAACAAGTGTCACGGGACGAAAAGGTGCCGGGGGCATCCAGCCGGCAACCGAAACCCGTTGAGCACCAACCGCTTCGATCCAAAGGTCCGCGTACCCCGGGCGTTTTCGGGCTATCCGGGCGGACCAGGTGATGCCTGCACAGGCACTGAAATGCAGCACAGCATGATCCTTTGCCTGAATCCGGCCCGAAGGGCGGCTGGTGAAAGTTATTGTCAAGGATTCCACTGCAATTATAAAATGATTACAGAAGGATATATCCAAAACAAGATCCAGCCGTTACGGATTCAGGCTTGGTTATGCTGGGTAGTACCAATGGCCCCGATGCGGGGCCAACCACCAACAGTGCGAAAAGTTCGCACAATGAAAAAGGAGTCGTAACAATGGCTAATGGAACTGTAAAATGGTTTAATGATTCAAAAGGATTTGGTTTTATCGAGCAGGATGGCGGTAAGGATGTGTTCGTGCATCATTCCGCCATTCAAGCCGACGGGTTCAGGTCACTTCAGGAGGGTGAGCGCGTCAGCTTCAGCGTGGTCGATGGTGCTAAAGGCCCTTCAGCGGCCGATGTCACCAGGCTTTGAGATCTGAACCATTTTTATATAGAACCCCGCTTCGGCGGGGTTTTTTTTGGCCAGTTGTATCCGGTACAGTCATGAATGAGGAGATTGTTGTGGCCAGGCAGACAAATTACAAGCAGGAAAAGCGTATCAAGGAAATGGAGAAGCAAAAAAAGAAAGATGCGAAAAAAGAGCGTAAGCTGCAGCGAAAAAAAGAGGGATCAGAAGAGAACACTCTCGGTGATGAAGAGATGGACCTGGATCCGTGAGCCCGAAGGGCGGCTGGTGGAAGTTATTTTTCAAGGATTTCGCAGCAATTATAACAGAATTGCAACAATATATATTGAAAAAAGCATTTAGCCGTCACGGATTCAGGATGGAGTAAGAATCTGCCGTTCATTCCACCGGTCCAGGGGTGATGCTTGTTCTCAACAGAGACATGCGGACGAGAAAAAACCGCAGTTATCTTCTTAATATTATCCGATTAAACATAAAAATGCGCCGGAAGCCAGAGGTGCGGAGCCGCTTCTGAAAAGGCATTAATTTGTGCGAATGGCAACCGTGCCCTGCAGGTATTCTTTGACCGAGCCGATGAGGACCTCCCGGCGGTGGAAGATTCCCGCTGCCAAGGCCGCCTCCGCTTGAGTCCGGGTGAAAACATCCAGAAAATGTTCACGACAGCCGGCGCCGCTGGACGCGATCACCGGAATGGTGACAGCGTTGCGGACGGCATTGATCAACTCCAGGTCAAATCCCAGGTTGGTGCCGTCATGATCGATGCAGTTGAGCAGGATTTCACCGGCACCCAGTTGTTCGCAGACCCGGGCCAGGGTGACCGCATCCAGGTCGCGTCCTTCCCTGCCACCCTTGATGGTGCATTGATACCAGCAGTAGCGTTCACCCTTTGGGCCAGGAGTGGTCGTCTCGATCACCTGGTGCGGCACCGCATCGGGCCCGGAGACATACACCCGGCGGGGGTCGATGGAAATAACCACGGCCTGATTTCCGTAGACCCGCGCAATCTGCTCAATGGAACTGAGTCCCGTAGCCAACCCGCTCTGTACCACCTTTTCGGCAATCAGGACCGCATCCGAGCCGATGGAGACTTTGTCGGCTCCGGAGCGGAAATAGCGTGAGGCCACTTCCAGGGCGCTGTAATAGCGGCCTTCCCGGTCGGTAAAGTCGCGAATACCGCCACCAATGGTCAAAGGAACGAACACATGCTTTGAGGTCTGTTCAAGGACGGCAAGCATGGGCATGTCCTGCAGGGGGAAATCGCGGAAACCGGTGATGTTGAGAAAGGTGATCTCATCAGCTCCCTGCTCGTAATAGTCCCGGGCCAGTTCCACAGGGTCCCCCAGGTTGCGGACGGTTCCCCCTTCACGGACATCATATTGATCACCCTTGGTGACCACCAGCTCGCCTTGATCATTGGCGCGGACATCAAGGCAGGCAATGATTCGTTTAGCCAGCACTGTGGTTTCCGGGCAGGCAGCGGGGCGGACAGCCTCGCGGGTACCGGCAAGGAAATTCTCCAGTAGCTTGAGACCAGCCTGGCCGCTTTTTTCCGGGTGAAACTGCGTGGCAACGAGATTGCCCCTCTGCACCGCACTGACAAACTCCTCACCGTAGTCGGTGGTGGTGAGGATGACCTCACTTGCTGTGGGGACGACATGGTAAGAGTGGACAAAATAAAACTTTTCGTTGCCCTGCAGGCCATGAAAAAGAGGTGAGGGCTGGCGGATTTTCAAGCCGTTCCAACCAATATGCGGTACGGCAAGTTCACCGACAAAGCGCTGGACCCGACCGGGAATGATTCCTAGCCCAGGTTCCTCAGGGGCTTCCTCACTGGAATCGAACAGGGCCTGCAGTGCGATACAGATCCCAAAAAAGGGTTTTCCTGAGTGCAGGTACCGGATCAGGGGATCTCGAAGCTGCTTGTCCCGCAGGGTTGCCATCAGGGCGCCGAAGTTGCCGACGCCAGGAAAGACCAGGCGTTCGGCCCGGTCGATATCCGCACCATTGTTCACCAGCAGCACGGTCTCGCCGAGACGCTCGATGGCGTTGATAACCGAGCGGACGTTGCCGGCGCCGTAATCAAGGAGAGTAATCATGGATTTTTATAGGTTGAGATGCTTGCAAGGTGGGGAGAGAAAAAGTACAAAGTCAGGCGTGACCAATTACTGGGTGGAACCTGTGTGGTTTGCCGCGCTCCTCTTTGTACGTGGGCACAGGTGTCCCGGATTTGCACAGAGGTGGCTTGCTGCTTCAGAACCTCCATGCGGGCAGTCGCGACCGTGTAAAGATGGGGAGCCTGTATTTGTGAACGGTCAGGCTGCCGGCTTGAAGGGCGCCAGTTTTCGGTTCTTTCCCCTTATACCGAAGCCGTGGCGCTCTTTCCAGAACCCTCACGGATCCAAGTTTTTGTATCCAGTGCTCGAATACTGTATTATCTAGAGCAGTTTCCGCAACAAGTCAATATCAAACCCTCCGGATACGGATATGCAGGCCATCGTTCTTGCCGCCGGGTATGGCACCCGCCTGCGGCCTTACAGCACCCTTCGCCCCAAACCATTGTTCCCGGTCCGCAATCGGCCCCTGCTGCATCTGCTCCTTGAGCAACTGGGCAACTGCGCTTGTTTTCCCGTACTGGTCAACTGTCACCACCTGGCGGCACAGATAGAGACGGCCCTTGCCGCCTGGCCCGAGGTGCTGGTGCAGCATGAACATGAGATTCTCGGCACCGGCGGCAGTCTGCGTCGGGCTCTTGACCGTCTCGACAATGATCCAGTGTTGGTGATGAACGGTGATATTTATCACCATATCGACCTGGAGCAGGTGTACCACCGGCATCTTCTTTCTAGAAACGAGGTCACCCTGGCTCTGCACGACTATCCACGTTTCAATCAGGTCGTTGTCGTCGGAGACCGGGTGAAGGGCTTTCGCGCTCAGCCAGGAGCAGGACTGGCCTTTACCGGTATCCATGTCATCGACCCGGAGGCCATCGAAAGGATTCCGGCCAAGGGGTATTTTGACATCATTGATCTGTACCGGCAGTTGGCTCTGGAGGGCAGGGTGGGATGCTATCGGGTGGATGGGTCTCTGTGGCGGGATATCGGCACACCCGAGGATTACATCCAGTTGCATGCCGAATTACTTGCCGATCACCCGGGATGGGAGATTGATGCCAACGCCAGGGTCGGCAGAGATGTGGTCCTGGAGGGGTGGGGATGTATCGGGCCGGGGGCTGTGATCGGCGATGGTGCCCGCCTGGCCAATGCCGTGGTCTGGGAAGGGGCCTGTATTGCTTCGGGGAGAAAATGCAGGGAGGCCATCATTACCGGCAATGCAACCGTAGATGGCTGGACCGGAAACGGAGTAGACGGGAAGCACTGATGGAGCAGGCTGCCCTCGTTGCAAACATCGCCCGCCTGCTGGGCAAATCGGCATCAGCCTGGACCGGGGTCCAGGTGCAGGTCACCGACCTGGTGCCGGATGGTTCTTCACGGCGCTTTTTCCGGGTGCATGGACCAGGCGCTGAAGCGCTCATTGCTGTGCTGCCGCCGGAACAAAGTGGACCGGGGATGGATGAGGCCGCCGCCTTTGCCCATATCGGCCGTCACCTGCGCCGATCAGGTGTGCCGGTGCCGGTAATCCATGCCCATGATCCCGACACTGGGCTGGTGCTTTGCGAGGATCTCGGCACCCGGCGCTTGTTTGAACAGGTGGCGGAATACGGGCCGGAACAGTCCCAGGCCCTGTATGAGCAGACGGTTCGCTGTCTGGTCGGGATGCAGATACGGGCCGCCGATGGTTTCGATCCCTCCTGGTGCTGGGACACCCCACGCTATGATCGCCGGTTGATGGAAGAGCGTGAGTCCGGATACTTCCTTCAGGCCTGCTGTACCGATCTCCTCGGCCTGACCTTTGACCGGGCAGCTGTGATCGCGGAGTGTTCTCTGCTGGCCGCGGAGGCGGCCCGGGCTCCGGCCCGGTTTTTTCTCCACCGTGATTTTCAATGCCGCAATATCATGCTGCAGGGGGACAGCGTCGGGTTTATCGATTTTCAGGGCGGCCGTCTGGGGCCCCTGGCCTATGACCTGGCCTCGCTGCTGCTCGACCCCTATGCGGCCCTGCCCCGGACCATGCAGCAGCATCTCATAGGGGTGTATCTTGAGGCCCTGCAGAAGGAAATACCTTATGATGCCGACCAGTTTTACCGCGAATATCTCCTGCTCGCTCTGCAACGGAACCTGCAGATTCTGGGGGCCTTCGCTTTTCTCAGCCATAGGCGGGCAAAGCCTTTTTTCGCCCGATTCCTCCAGCCTGGTCTGGCTTCGCTTGCCGCTCTCCTCGCGCAGTGCGCGACCGGCAGATTTACTGCCCTTGCCGAACTGACCGAACAATGTTGTCGGGAGATTGAAAGACGATCATGACATCTGAAAACGCAACCCTGGTCGCCCTTATCGGCCGTCCCAATGTGGGTAAATCAACCCTGTTCAACCGGATGATCAAACGTCGTGACGCCTTGGTCGACCCCACCCCCGGGGTCACCCGTGACCGGCATTATGCCCGGGTCAGCTGGCAAAACCATCCGTTCATATTGGTGGACACCGGCGGGATCGATGACCAGGCCGATACCATCACCGCCCACATTCGTGATCAGGCGCTCCAGGCGGTCGAGGAGGCCGATGTCCTTTTGTTTCTTATGGACGGGCGCCAGGGCCTGACCCCCAGTGACATAGATATCGTCAACCTGTTGCGGCGAACCAGAAAAAAGGTCTTTTTCATTGTCAACAAAATCGATGGTCCGGACCTGGAAACCGATCTCCTTGCTCCGTTCTGGGAGTTGGGGGTCGAACAGTTGTGGCCGCTGTCAGCCGACCACGGTTATGGTTTCACAACGTTGATGGAGGGGCTGCTCCCCTGTCTGGAGCAGAGTGATCTCCAGGTCGAACTTCCTGAAAAGACAATGAAAATAGCTTTCCTAGGTCGGCCGAACGTGGGGAAATCCTCCATGGTTAATGCCATCATCGGTCAGGAGCGGATGGTGGTCACCGACATCGCCGGAACCACCCGTGATTCCGTGGATACCCTGGTCAGTCGCGATCAGTATAGCTACCTTTTCATTGATACCGCCGGTATCCGCCGCAAAGGCAAGACTAGGGACAGGCTGGAAAAATTTTCCATTCTCAAGGCTCTTAAAGCCCTGGGGCGCTGCGATATCGCCATGGTCCTCATTGACGCCGAAGAAGGCATCACCGAGCAGGATACCAAAGTGATCGGCTATACCCAGGATCAGGGGCGGGCTTTGATGATTCTCATCAATAAGTGGGATCTGATCAAGGATGATGCACAACGTCAGGAGCGTCTGCTGGAGGACGTGACCATGGCTGTGAGGTTCGTCCCTTTCGCGCCGGTACTCAAAGTCTCGGCCTTGACCGGCACCGGGATCAAACGGCTGTTTCCCGAAATCGGCAAGGTCTATCGTCAGTTTCACCAACGATTTCCCACCGCAGCCCTCAATCGCCTGCTAGCCGATGCCGTAGCCAGGCATGAACCGCCCTACCACCATGGCAGGCGGCTTAAATTTTACTACACCGCTCAATTGGGTACGGCACCACCTTTGTTCGCGGTGGTGGCCAATGCCCCCAAGGGTATTCATTTTTCCTATCAACGCTACCTCACCAATGCTTTTCGTGAGGGCTTGGGACTTGATCGGGTACCGATCCGCCTGCTGTTCCGCGAACGAAGCGGCAGAAAGAAGTAGTTGAGATGAAAAACAAACCCCCAAAAAAACGCTGTACCACTAGCCGCATGGAGAAAGCCCCGTAGGATGGGCAAAACGGCTGTATCGTTTGCCCATGCGGAGAGAATAGAGCCCCCGTAGCATGGACCCTTGTCAAGGGCTTGCGCCCCATGCATCTCAAAGGCCTGAATCCGTGGGCGAATGCCCCGAAGGGCGGCTGGTGAAGGCCTCGTAGGATGGGCAAACGGCTGTATCGTTTGCCCATGCGGAAAGGATAGGGCCTCCGCAGCATGAATCCTTGTAAAGGGTCCCGCTACAATTATAATCTGATTACAACAAGATATGTCCGAAACAAGCGTCCAGCCGTCACGGATTCAGGAAAGGGTTTACTTCTGACCTTTCTTCCATGTGCTGTAGGGGGCTGCACACAGGGCTGCATTGTAATAGCGTGGGTCACCGGTGACTTCCTTCCCGATCCAGTCGGGCCGCTCAAAGACTTGATCTTCCCGCTGCAGTTCGATTTCCGCCACCACAAGGCCCTCATTGAGGCCAAAGAATTCGTCCACCTCCCAGATGCAACCCTGGAATGTAATCGTATAACGTTTTTTCTCGATCTGCGGTTGCGGGCAGAGAGTGTCGAGCATCGCCAGGGCATCCCCAAGCGGTATCTCATATTCATACTCGCTGCGGGTCAGGCCCACCGTCGCCCCCTTGACAGTGAGGTATCCTTTCTGTCCGGCTGTACGCACCCGCACGGTGCGTTTCCGGTCGGTGCAGAGATACCCCTGCCGGTAGGCGATGCCTTCCGCCAGTTCTCGCCAGCCCTCACCCGCAAGGAGAAATTTTCGTTCGATTTCCAGTGGCATGTCCTATCCGTTCAATGGAGATTGAGTGTGCGCAAGGATCAGCAGGGGTGCTCATCCCGCAAGTATCAAGTTCCTAAGTCCGTGAGGGGTACACAAAAAAGAGTCCAGCCGTCACGTATTCAGGATGTTGGCAGGTTGGGTGTGTCTCCCTCGCTGATGAGAATGGCGCACAAGCAACCACGGCCATACCCTCCGATGCGTGACCAATGGATCAGAGTCCCGGCAATTTGAATTTGAGGGTCACCTCCCCGGTTTCCTGATCAATGGTCACCATCTTGCCGGTGGCGGCGGTGGATTCCAGTTTTTTACCGGTGGCCATTTCCAGCAGGCTGCCGATAAAGGTCATGCCCTGATTGAGGACCTCCTCCATCTGCTCAGGCGACTGCCGCTCTCGGGGCAGGGAGTGGTCTTGCGGTTGGTCGGCTGCCATGACTGCAGTTTCGACCTCTCGCTCCTCGCCGAGAAAATCGGCTGCGTCATCCTCTGCGTCCTCTACGGCGAGAATCTCGGGATTGAGGAAATGAGGTGTCTCTGCGGGGATTTCTCTGGACGGAATCGATTCTGGGATGACCGGTGCCGGTTCCTCGCCCAGCATTTCGCGGAGCTGATTGACCAGTTCCTGCCGTTTGGCCCGATCGAACATCACGATATCCTGACCTCCTGCAAAAACAGAGTCAAAGAGTTCTCCTTTCAGTTTAATCCCGGCAAGGATTTTTTCTTCAATGGACTGCTTGCAGATCAGGTTGACCACGTTGATGCAGCGCGCCTTCTGGCCAATACGGTGGATGCGGCCAATGCGCTGGTTGAGTCTGGCTGGATTCCAGGGCAGTTCGAAGTTGATTACCGAATCGGCGGCTTGGAGGTTGAGACCGGTACCACCGGCATCGGTGGAGAGAAAAACCTTGCAGGCAGGATTGTTGGTGAATTCATCAATCAGGGCTTGGCGCTTATGGACCGGAATTTTGCCGGTGAGTTCGACAAAGGGGATCCCGGCCCGGGACAGCTGCATGCCGATGAGCGCGGTCATGGTGGTCCATTCACTGAAGATCACCACCTTGCGGTTGTTGCGGAGCACCAGTTCATCCAGAATACCGTTCAACTCGATCAATTTAGGAGAAATGTGGGTTTCCCGATCAAGGAGATGGGTCGAGTCGCAGACCTGGCGCATTTTGAGCAGCAGCACCTGAATGCGGCGCAGGTCCATGGGAGTGAGAAACTTCTTGTTGAGCAATGGCAACAGGGACTGGGTCAGGCCAAGATGGATCTCGGCCTGTTTGTGGTGCAGGTCAATGAAGTAATCGTTACGGACTACATCCGGCAGCTGGTCGAGCACCTCTTCCTTGCGCCGACGAATCACCAGGGATTGCAATTTCTGATGGAGTTTATCGAGATTGCGGTAGCCGAGAATCTTGCCTTTTTTGTTGCGGCTGAGCAGAAAATGATCGGCGGCAAATTGCCACAGGGGACTGAGCAGGTCCGGATCCAGGAACTGAATGATGGAATAGACATCTTCCAGTTTGTTTTCCAGGGGGGTGCCGGTGAGCACCAGGGCGTGTTGTCTGGGCAGGGATTTGATGGCCTCGGCGGTCTTGGTTGCAAAGTTTTTGATCCGCTGGGCTTCATCAAGGATGATCAGGTCCGGTTTGTACCGGGAAATGATCATCACATCGCGGAGCACCGCTTCGTAATTGCTGATCTTGAACAGGCTGGACTCATCCTGGTATCCGTTCCGACGCTCACGGGCCGATCCGGCAATGATACAACCCTGTTCATGAGTGAAATTTTCGATTTCCCGCAGCCACTGCTGCTTGAGGGAGGCCAGGGTAATAATCAGGATTTTGTTAAAGCCGAAAAGCTCTTTTTTCAGCAGGCCAAGAACAATCGCCTGCATGGTTTTGCCCAGGCCCATCTCGTCACCGATCAGGGCACTCTTTTTATAAAGACAGAAGCGGATCCCCGCTTCCTGATACGCATAGGGCTGGACCTTGAGCAAGGGGGTGAGATCGGGCAGGTTGCTGGCTGCGGCCTCGGCCTCGAGCAGTTCATGGTCAAGGGCCGCCTCATCCAGTTTATGGAGGAGCGGTTCCTGGAGACGGATCAGTTTGTGTTTTTCCAGACGTTCCAGGTGGGGCAGGAAAGCGAGAAGATTATCATCGCGGAAAAGCCCTTGTTGGTCGAAGAGTTGTGCCAGCAGCTCCCTGAGATCGTCCTCCAGTTTTGCTGTCTGCTCGTGGAAGAGTCGGGGTCTGCCAGCGGCTCCGTCCCAGAAAATATCAATGTAGGGAAAATGCTCCCTGGCCAGTTGCTTGCGAAATCCTTTGTTTTTGAGTACATGGGTGCCGAGATGGAGCAGATGTTTACAGGTTCCGAGCCGGTTGCCAAGGAAATCCGGACAGCTGCAGTGCCCGATATCGGCTTCAGGGTCATGGAGCGTCACCTGATACTGCTGACCTTTGGTGGTTTCCAGGAGATGGTCGCCTTTAAGCATGTCGCCGACGGTGACGATGAAGGTTTCCTTGTCGGCTCGCCGCCGGCGGTCTTCCAAAGCCTGCTGCCGGATTTCCTCCGGGCTGAGAAAATCGGTGTCCGCGGTGATGTCCACGGAGGGCTGCTGCTGCCGCTCCTTGCGGTCGAGCAGATCCAGCAGTACGGCTACCACATGTTTGCAGCCCGCATTGGGATAGGGACAGTTGCAGGCGGTGCGGAGTGTCTTGTCCCATTCTACCTCAACTTGATAATCGCCGAAATTGCCATCCACCTCGTACATAAAGTTATTCGCGGGTTGCTGATGCTCAAGGCAGCGCAGGGCACCGGTTTGAAACAGCGTTTCGCCACGCTTGTAAATGGCTCTGGAGTCGGCGACCCTGTGGATATGTTCTGGAGTCAGCAAAAACATGGTGTACTCCTGCGGCCAGGATACGAACCTGGGATCGCTTGCGGGAAAGGGGGGATGTGTCTTTCAGGCCAAAAGTCCGATGACCATGGCCGGTGCGATCCAGTGACCGGACCTGATCATGGGGTTTGTACCTGCCTCCTGGATCCGGTGACGGCTAAATTTTTTTTGGATCTGTTGTATAGTAATGTATTGTAAAAAGGATATTAATACTGCGTCATGTTTGATAATTCTCTTTCAACAGCCGCCTTCGGGGCGTCCGTCAGCACGCCATTTTATTGCCCGTACCCGTCCGATAAATGTGTATTTTGATCGAACGGCAACGGACAAGGAAGCTGACGCACCGACGAACACTCACGAATCCAGGTTGCAATATGTACCCTAATGAAAGGTGGGGTGCAAGGAGGAAGAGGGAAGAGGCCCTATGCGGCTGGTCGGTGGAAAGGGGCGCTGTTGTCCAAGGTGCAAGAAAAGCTATTGACTTTTAATTTCCCGATTTTATATTAGTTTTTAAAAGCTGATTGTCGTCATGCCGTAGCAGGTTTTTTTCAGGTCAGAGCACAGTTGTGCGCATGAGCAATAGAGTACGGGAACATACCCGTTCTTCCGGCATACAGGTGCGTGGAAACGATTGTCACGCCGGCTCCACCGACTGCAGCACAAGAGAGGACAGCTACTGAATCCGGCTGAAATACGGGGGTCTGTATTAATCGTTGTGGTCGCCCCATGGAGGACATTACATGCACGATTGGAAAAGAAAACGGCTGCGCTGTTTCGTCAGCCTGGTCCTGGTCCTGATTGGTCTGAGTCTTGCCGGCGTTGGTATTGCCACCGCGCCGGGCGGTCCTGTTCTTGTCCTCAAGGTTGACGGTGTTATTGGTCCGGCCACTGTTGATTATATTCGCAGCGGTCTTTCCCGTGCCGCTGAGCGGAATGCCAATCTCCTGGTCATCGAAATGGACACACCTGGGGGCCTGGATACCTCCATGCGGGCTATTATCAAGGACATCCTCGCCTCCAGAGTGCCGGTGGCCACTTTTGTCGCCCCTGAAGGGGCTCGGGCAGCCAGTGCCGGTACCTATATCCTCTATGCAAGTCATGTGGCGGCGATGGCACCGGCCACCAACCTGGGCGCTGCGACTCCGGTGGCCATCGGTATAGGCGGGGCCCAGCCGGGTACGCCCACTCCCGAAGCTACCGAGGGCGACAAGGATCAGCAGGAGGACAAAACCGAAGCCACCCCTTCCGGGACACCTGCCGGTAGAGATGCCATGACCTCCAAGGCCATGGAGGACGCCACCGCCTACATCCGTGGTCTTGCTCAGCTCCGTGACCGTAATGTCGATTTCGCTGTCCGAGCGGTGACCGAGGCCGCCAGTCTTTCCTCGGAGGAGGCCTTGGAGGAGAACGTGATCGATCTTATTGCCACCGATCTCAACGACCTGCTCACCCAGCTTGATGGTCGGGAAATCAAGGTGCAGGGCATGACCGTTGTGCTCGCCACCGCCACGGCACAGATCGAACGGATTGATCCTGACTGGCGCAACCGCATCCTGGCCGTTCTTGCCAATCCTCAGGTGGCGTTGATCCTGATGATGCTCGGGGTCTACGGTCTCTTTTTTGAGTTCACTTCCCCAGGGTTCGGTGTTCCCGGTGTTGCCGGCACCATTTCGTTGCTCATTGCCTTGTATGCCTTTCAGCTGCTACCGGTGAACTGGGCCGGTGTACTGCTCCTGGCCATTGGTTCGGCCATGATGCTGGCTGAAGCCTTTGTGCCCAGTTTTGGAGTGCTCGGCGTTGGCGGAGTCATCGCCTTTATCGTCGGTGGTCTGTTCCTCATGGACACGGAGGTGCCAGGGTTTGGAATCCCCTTGTCCCTTATCATCGGTCTGGCCGTGACCAGTGCGGTGGTGATCCTGGCCATCGGGACCTTTGCCGCCCGCAGTCATCGCCGACCGGTAGTCAGCGGACGTGAGGAAATGGTCGGCGCCCTTGGCACTGTTATCGGTCCTTCCGAGGACGGCCACTACTGGATCATGGCACATGGTGAACGATGGCGCGCCCGATGTCAGCAATCCCTTGAACCTGGCAACCGTGTCAAGATTGAGCGCCTCGACGGTCTCACCGTGGACGTTTCACCTGTAACTGATTCTTAAAAATTCTGGAGGATTATTCTATGTTCGACCTGCACCTGAGCTACACCCCTCTTCTGCTTCTGCTTGTTTTACTCATTATTGCTTCAATTAAAATTCTGCGTGAATATGAACGGGGCGTTATTTTTCTTCTTGGCCGTTTCTGGCGGGTTAAAGGACCAGGTCTGGTGATCGTCATTCCTGGCATCCAGCAAATAGTCAAGGTCGATTTACGGGTTGTGACCATGGATGTCCCCCCCCAGGACGTCATTTCGCGCGACAACGTGTCCGTGGAGGTGAATGCCATTGTTTTTTTCCGGGTTGTTGATCCGCAAAAAGCCATCATTCAGGTCGAAAACTTTTTTGTAGCCACCAGTCAGCTGGCGCAGACCACCTTGCGGGCGGTTCTCGGTAAGCATGAGTTGGACGAAATGCTGGTGGAGCGCGAACGGCTCAACCTTGATGTCCAGCAGATCCTCGACACACAGACCGATGCCTGGGGAATCAAGGTGACCAATGTTGAAATCAAGCATATCGATCTCAACGAGACCATGGTTCGGGCCATTGCCCGTCAGGCG
Organism: Desulfobulbus alkaliphilus; assembly: GCF_016918545.1. Taxonomy (GTDB): domain Bacteria; phylum Desulfobacterota; class Desulfobulbia; order Desulfobulbales; family Desulfobulbaceae; genus Desulfobulbus; species Desulfobulbus alkaliphilus. Next base: position 29,148 of record NZ_JAFFQC010000019.1, read on the forward strand.
GAGGCGGAGCGTGAACGGCGCGCCAAGGTTATTCATGCTGAAGGTGAAAAGCAGGCGGCTCAGACCTTGCTGGATGCGGCCCAGCTGCTGGCCCGTGAACCTTCGGCCATGCAATTGCGATATCTGCAGACCCTGACCCAGGTGGCTGGTGATAAATCGTCCACCCTGGTTTTCCCGGTGCCGGTTGACCTGGTCGGCAACCTCCTCAAGAGTGTTGGCAAAGAAACCATGGCTGTTAAGGAGCCGTCACCCAAGGATGTCGGCTGAGTTTCCCTTGAATGGATTCTACCCGCCGAAACAGGCTGTCACCGCCTGTTTCGGCGGGTCTTAACTGGCCCTGAATCCGTGACCGCTGGACGCTTTTTTTCGATGTATTTCGCTGTAATCATGATTTAAGTGCATATATATTCTATATAAATTGTCTTCACCAATCGCTGTTGTCGTCCGATATAGAGGGCTTCAATCAAACGGTTACGAACAACGAAGCTGATGAACGGGCAAACATTCACGAATCTAGGGCATTGCAATATCTTGATTTCTTTCCTTTTCTCTCCTGTTTCCCTTACTGTCTCCCCTGTTCTTTCCTTGACACAAAGAGCTCCTGTTGGTATCACCATACCGAACCGAAGCTAGAGAGTAGCCATCCGGAAAAGATTTGTTCTGTTGAGTTTTGTTGAGTATGCAGGTGCTCGAACGAGGAGCACCTGTGACAGCGCAACAATCGTCAGAGGAAAAGAACCGTTTCCGGATGGACACCATTAAACCCTGAATCCGTGATGGCTGGGCTCTTTGTTGATATATCTTACTGTCATCAAATTACAGTTTACAGTCGCAGCAGAATCCTTAAAATACCCTTCACCATCCGCCCTTCGGGGCGCGCGGACGCACGCTCACGTATCCAGGAAGGGTGCACACAATTCTCCCTGCGTAGTTCAGGCTGCCGTGCGGAAGATCACTTGAGTCCGCCGGCCTGGTTATTCATGGATGCAGCACTGATAAACGTTATCATCTTCCAAGTCATGCAGGTTTTTTTTGCTGCTGCATTCCGTGAGCATATTTTAATATGATGATGTGGAGCCTTATGAGACCAAAGAGGATCGCGCAAAGTATATTCGTATTAGCCGTCATGTGCTTTGCCTCGCCTTTGCCGGCTGAGGACAATGTACTTGGGGCCATTGAAGAGGCGGTGCGACAGTATCAGGCCGGTGATTATACCGGAGCATCTTCCAATCTTGATTATGCTTCTCAACTGGTTCGCCAACGAAAGAGTGAACGGATGAAGGATCTGTTGCCGGATGCACCCACGGGTTGGTTGGCCGGTGAAGCCAGTTCACAAGCCATCGGGACAGCGGTGCTCGGAGGGGGTTTGACGGTCAGCCGTGATTATACCAGAGAGAATTCCGTGCTGACCGTCGAGATTGTTTCTGATTCACCGGTCCTCCAATCGGTCCTGATGATGACCAATAATCCTCTTTTTGCGGGAGCAGGTGGTGGTAAGTTGGAAACCTTGAAAGGGCAGCGGGCAGTGGTGAATTATGACACCAGCAGAAAGAGAGGCGAAGTGTATGTGGTGGTTGCCTCCCGTTTCATTGTCACCATCAAGGGACGCCATGTCACCAGGGACGATCTGCTTACCTTTGCTCAGATAGTTGATTATGAAAGTCTGGAACAAAATTGATTGCCATGGTGCGGAGAAGAGGATTGCTTTCCCTCTCTGGATGTGAACCGGAACCTCCCGGGGAATGCTGACGAGGTTTTTTCCGTGTGAGACTGGGTGCCCCTGTTACGACTGGTTAAGAATTGGCCTTCTTCCTGTGACAGGGGTTTTTTCTTGGCTGAATAAAGCAGGGGGTACTGATGGGGGGGGTCGAAAAAAAAACAGGGGGCCAGTCAGCAGGGCAAGGGGTAACCGACGAGGCGATCTTCAAGGTAACCAAGGAGATTATCGTCAAGTTCATCGAGGTTGGCCGACTGTCACCCTCCGAATTCGATGAAACCTTTGCCCGTGTATACAGGAGTGTTGAACGGACGGTTCGTTCGCAATGAATAAAGGGGCTTTATTGGATCCGGCATGGAATGTCGCTCCGGATGCTCCCCGCCATATCCATCTTATCGGCATCTGTGGCACCGGCATGGCTGCCCTGGCCGGAATGCTCCAACAGCGGGGGTTTGAGGTGACCGGATCGGACGCTAATGTCTATCCGCCCATGTCCGATTTTCTTGCCAATGCGGGTATTGAGGTTATGGAAGGCTACAGGGCCGCCAACCTGTCCCGCCATCCCGATCTGGTGATCGTCGGCAATGTGGTGCGGGCCGTCAATCCCGAAGCCATGGAATTGGCCCGACGGGCTCTGCCCTATCTGTCCATGCCTCAGGCTCTGGCCCATTTTTTCCTTGCGGACAGGACACCACTGATCATCACCGGTACCCACGGGAAAACAACCACCTCTTCGCTGCTGGCCACAACTCTGCACCGCACGGGCAGTTCTCCGAGTTTCATGATCGGGGGCCTGGTCGAGGCTTTTGGGCGTAATTATCATCTTGGCGACGGCCCGTATTTTGTGGTCGAGGGTGATGAGTATGATAGTGCTTTTTTTAATAAAGTTTCAAAATTTCAGCATTATCGCCCCCACGGGGTCATCCTGACCTCAGTGGAGTTCGATCATGCTGATATTTTTGCCGACCTCGACAGTATCAAAGCATCCTTTGCCGAGTTCATTACCCGAATACCCAAACAGGGGGTACTGGTGGCCCATAGTGATGATCCTGTGGCTGGGGAATTGGCTGCTGCTGCCCGTTGCCCCGTGATCCTGTATGGAACCGGCAGCCACTGCCACTGGCGGCTTACCGATCTGCATGCCCAGGGCCTGATCAGCGAGTTTTCCGTCTACCACCATAATCACCTGCAGGGTCGCTGCCGGCTGCCCATGCCTGGACTGCATAACAGTCTCAACGGACTGGCGGTTATCGCCCTTATGACCCACCTCGGCTTCTCTTTTGCCACTGTCACTGCCGGGCTGGCCGCTTTTGAAGGAGTCAAGCGACGGCAGCAGATTCGCGGTCAGGTTCGGGGGGTGACTGTGGTCGATGATTTTGCCCATCATCCCACCGCAGTCCGTGAAACCCTCAAAGCCCTGCGGCTTGCCTGGCCTGCAAACCGCCTGATCGCTGTATTTGAACCCCGGACAAATTCCAGTCGACGCGCGGTTTTTCAGCAGGCGTATGCCAACTCCTTTCATCAGGCGGATCTGGTCTGCATCCGCGAGATCGTTCCACTGGATACCGTGCCGCTCGCCGAGCAGTTTTCCTCCCGCCGGTTAGCTGTTGATCTTTGCGCTCAGGGAATAGAAGCCCGCGCTTTTGCCGACACTGACACCATCCTTTCTTTTCTCGATGAGAACTGCCAGGAGGGTGATGTGGTTGTAATTTTATCCAATGGCGGTTTTGACGGGATTCATGAACGTCTGCTTACCCTTTTAAGTCAGGGGATCTGATTCTTCACCAGGCTCACGCGAAACGGCTGTTTTCTCTGACGCTTTGCAGCGCTGTCGCAGGCACTCCCGGGAAGATTTTCTCCATGCCGGCGGTGCGCTTCGCCAGCCCAACGCGATTCAGAACAAAAGGGCTCATTTCCCGATGGACACCTGCCACTTCTTTATCGGGAAATGTGCGTCTGATTCACCCTCAATCCGTGACGGCTGGACAACGCCCTCGGATCCAGGTCACCGTTTGCCGCTCAACAGAGACACCGCGTCCCGTAGTTGGATAATCAGTTCCTGGCAGGCAGGGGAACAGGTTTGGTTTGCGCTGTTTTTTTCAAGCGCATGGGCTGTTGCCGCCAGGTCAGGCAATCCCATGTTCAGCAAGGCACCTTTGAGGGCATGGCCAGCGCGGCTGAGCTGGAGCATGTCTCCGCTTTCGGCCAGGGTTGTCAAGCGATCAACGTGGGATTCCAGGGTGGCGATGAAGACCGGAAGCATGGCCGCGGCCTTGGCATCGTTGAGCAGGTAAGCGCCTTTGAGATGCTCCTTGATCCGTTTCAGATAGGCCTGCCGCTCCATCTTTGTTTACCTCGCTTCTATGCAGCTTTTCTGAAGTCAGCGATCCATGAAACCCATCTCGGCACGGACGCCGATACCGGCCTGGAGGGGCAATTCCAGCAGGCAGCCATGGCTGCGCAAACCTGGGGGGCGGTGATCAGCAAAACTTGAGAAGCGTGACAAGCCGCACAGCTACAGCCCCTGTGATCGGGTTTGTTCCGATACCTGGTTCACCTGCTGGGTGAAACGTAAAAACAGGCAGGGCGTTGTTGTCGAAAAGTATGTGCATAATTGAGTCGTTGCAGCGAACTTCTCCTTTTGCGCGACAGCATAGAGCATTTTTGGATTCGATTCAACCATCATGCCGGAGTTGGCTTGGATGCATTCCCTGGAAAAGATCATTTATCGCCTCCTCCACCGGGAAATAGCAGAGACCTTGATCTCCAGGGTCCTGGTTGGGGTCTCAGGTGGACCTGATTCCATGGCACTGCTGCATATCCTGGCGGCGATGCGGCCCCATTGCAGCCTGACCCTGGTGGCCGCATACATCGATCATGGACTTCGACCCGGGGAAACCCCGGCGGAATGGGCTTGTGTGCGGGCTGCGGCAGCCGACTTGCAGCTTGACTGCACCATGGTGACGGTGGATGCCGCCGCCGTTGCGATTGCCGGTAAGTTCTCCCCGGAACAGGCAGCCAGGGAGGTGCGCTATCGTGCCTTTGCGGATCTGGTTCATGCACGGCAGCTTGATCTGGTGGCCGTGGCGCATACCGCCGATGATCAGAGCGAAGAGGTTCTCCTCCGACTGCTGCGGGGTGGTGGCCGTCGGGCACTATCCGGCATGCGGTATCGCTCTGGCACTCTCATCCGCCCCCTGCTGGGGATTCGCAAAGCGGAATTGATGGCCTATCTTGCCGAAAAGGACATTCATTTCTGTCACGATTCCAGTAACGATGATATGCGTTTCCTCCGCAATCGCATCCGCCACGAATTGCTGCCTCTGCTGGAGGAACGCTACGATAGCGGCATTCGCCGGGCGCTGTTGAAAACAGCGGCTAATCTGGGCGAAGATGAGGACCTGCTCGAGCGCCTGCTTGCGGGCAGCTGGGAGGAGACGGTGGTTATCGAGACACCGGATATGGAAGGAGAACCGGTCTGTCGGCTGGACCGAAGCCGATTTCGAGCCCTGCATCCAGCCCTGCAGCGGCGATTGATCGAGAAATTGCTCTGGACCATGGGCACAACGACGCGTTACGAGCATGTCATGGCCGTGCTCGCTGCCGGCCGAGAGGGACGGCCCGGAAGCGAGCTGCATCTGAGCCAGGGTTTGCGGATTGAAGTCAGCCGAGAGCAGGTACTGTTCTCCTATCCCCTGGGCAAGGGACCCTGGCGAGGAAGTCTTAAAGAATATTGATTTTTTTTAATACTCATGTTGCGGTTTTGGAGCAATAGCCAGTGAACCGCACCGGCTGAATCGTATCCTGTTTCTTGCGGGATGATGGGCCTGGTGGTATTGTTCGATGAAATAAATCCTGGATCCGTGAGCGTTCGTCCTGTCGTCACGGATTCAGGTAAATGACTCTATAGCGTATCCATACACCAGGACCCCGAAGGGCTGCGGTTAAGGGTATCGATAAAGATTTCTCTTCAAATACCAGCTGAGTACAGCAAAATAAAACCCAAACAAGGGAACAGAGATAATAATGGAGAGATAATAATGGAATTCAAGTACATGGGTAATGCCTATATTGTGGACGAGCAGGGTTGTTTACTCGATCCTGCCAGTTGGGACGAAAAATTTGCGCAAGGTATGGCCAGAGAGTGTGAAATCCCCGTGCTTTCCAGTGAACACTGGGCGGTCATTCACTATCTTCGTGAGACCTATGAACGGACCGGGATCTGCCCCACAGTCTTTGCCACCTGCAAGGCCATCGGCCTGCGACCCCCGGAGATGAAAAAACTGTTTCCAACCGGTTATCACCGGGGAGCCTGCCGGGTGGCTGGTGTTCATTACCGGGTGACCAACATGAGCTACAGCACCCATATCAAGGAAAGCGTTGCTGACCTGCGCTCCCTCAACAGTGATAAGACCTATTGCACTGATGTGCGCGGATTCCTTGTCAATCCGGACAATTGGGATGAGAATTACGCTGTCCACCGCGCCATGGAAATGCGTATACCGGAACAGCGATTGACCGACGAACACTGGCGGATCATTTATTACCTTCGGGATGTACATCAACTGGAACAACGGATTCCAACGGTGTATGAAGCCTGCGAAAGCTGTGATCTGGAGCTTGAGGCCTTCGAGCTGCTCTTTCCCGACGGCTACCACCGTGGAGCAGTAAAGATTGCCGGACTGCGATTCGTCAGGTAATGTCCCTTGCCGACTTGTTGAACCGCGGGCGTATGCATCCCAGGCCGAGAAGAGAAGATTGGGCGGCGCAACAAAGCGTCAGGGAAATTGAACCGGCTTTGCATGGGTACTGGTCAAAGTCTGGTCTGGTCTGTTCCTCGGGAGGGATGACATGACCTCGGCCAGGGGGGATCAGCTTGGGGTCATCCTGCTCCACGGCCTGATCCGCACGTACCGGTCAATGCATCGCCCAGCCAGACGGTTGAGCCGGGCAGGGTACACCGTGGTCAATGTCGGCTATCCTTCCCGCTCATACCCCATTGAAGTGCTCGCCCGCGCCGTCCTGCCGCCGGCAATCAACGAACTGGAGCAAAAGGGTGTCCAGAGTATCCACTTTGTCACCCATTCCATGGGCGGCCTGTTGCTGCGTGCCTATATGACTGAACAACCCCTGTCCAGTCTGGGCCGGGTAGTGATGCTCAGTCCCCCCAATCAGGGCAGTGAACTGATCGACTATTTCAGTCGATTTCGCTGGTTTCGCTTCCTGTTCGGTCCAGCGGCCTGCCAGTTGACCACTGCCGCTACCAGTCTGCCAAGGCAGCTCGGACCGCTCTCCTGCCCAGTGGGCATCATCACCGGTGTTCGTCCTGTTACCCCCCTGTTTTCCCGTTTTTTTACCGATGCCAACGATGGCCGGGTTTCAGTGACAAGCGCGCAGCTTCCAGGAATGACCGATTTTCTCACCATGCCCTTGGGACACTCCCAGCTCATGAACAGCGATGAAGTCCTTGCGCAGACTCTCTATTTCCTGGCAAACGGCCGATTCAAACGATAGTGGGACGGGCTGTTTCCGGGAGCACTTTCAAGAGACCTGAATCCGTGAAGACTGGGTTCTTGTTTTGGGTATATCTTTCTGTAATCAGGGTATCCTTCTCCAGGTTCAAGCAAACGGTTGCATGATCCGGGACAAAGTTTCCCTTATTTGCGGCGGAGAACGCGTTTATCGTCAATGCGGATGGTGAGCTTGATCTTATCGAAGTATTCGAGCAGGGGGATGGAAAACTTTCTGGTCAGGCCGGTGAGTTCTTTAAAGCGGGGGGCATCGATTTCCCCTTCCCGGCGGATATAGGTGATCAACTCCTGCTGGAGTTGTTCGATGGCTGGGGCGTGGAAGCAGAGGGATTCGTTGACTTTGATGACCATGCCCTTGGCAATGAGCAGGTCAATCACCTGGCGGATCTGCTTTTCCGTAAATTCGGTGAAAGTGGCCAGCACCTCCTTGAGGTTGGGCGGGGTCAGACCAGCCTGCTGATACAGCGCGCCAATTTTCTGCTCCATTTCCTGTTCATTGACCTGCAGGGTAACGGTGTGGCCTGCCAGCTTGATCTCAGCACCAATCTGTTCAATCACTCCCTTTTTCACCAGAGCTGTCAGCAGGGCCTGCAGCAGTTTGTGGTCGAGAACCGGCCGCAACCGGGAGCGCAACTCCTCCTTGGCGAGTGTAGCTTTCAGTGGGTTGTCCTGGTGGAACCTGGTGAGAAAATCGGTGATTTTTCGGGTAATGCTGTCGGCTGTTGAGCCGGCGATCATTCGCTGGCTCTCCGAGTCAATGACCAGCACCGATCCGGTTGAGATCGGGAGTTGGAGGATTTTTTTCAGTCGTTTGCCGAAAATACCGGTGCGGACAGCCAGTTGCTCGGCGGTCAGCCCGGGCGCGCCGCTTTCCTTGATGAGCAGGATGGCCTTTTCTTCGATGTTGTCGGAGGCATAGGTCGCCATGAGGGTACGGTTGCGGAGGCGATCCTTTTCCAGGGTTCGACGACGTTTCTTAGGGGCATTGCCCAGAATTGTCCCTCCACCGATGGTGGTGATGGGTGAGTAACTGCGGATCACATACCGGTCGCCGGGCCAGACTGCAGCAGGTTCCTGGAGTATAAGCTGAACCGGACCGCTTGCCCCCGGTGGCAGGGCGTCGGTTTCGAGGAGGATAACCCGGCCGACAATTTCCCTGGTCCCCAGATGTACCCTTACCAGGGTCCGATTTTTCAGATCTTTGCGGGTTGATGGCAGGTGGCGGCACTCCGTATCCAGTAACGTGGATGCGATCAGGCTGCCTGGGGTGGCCGCCATGTCACCCCGGCTGATTTCATCTTTTTCAATGCCCTGGAGGTTGATGGCGGTCCGGTGGCCGGCCTCGACCAACTGCACATCCTGGCCATGGACCTGGATGCCCCGGATTCTGGCGGTTAAACCACTGGGGTAGAACATCAGTTCTTCCCCGACAGTTACCCGGCCACTGAGCGAAGTGCCGGTGATCACGGTGCCAAAGCCCTTCATGCTGAACACCCGGTCCACTGCAAGGCGGAAGGGACCGAACTCTTCATGAAAGGGCATGGCCGCCACCTTGTCATCGAGGAACTGAATGATGGTGTCGAGACCTTCGCCGCTGAGGGAATCAACGGCAACGATGGGCGCGGCCGCAAGAAAGCTGTCACGGAAGAATTCCCGCACCTCCTCCTCGACCATGTCCAACCATTCCTGATCGACCAGGTCTTTTTTGGTGAGAATGACCAAGCCGTCCCGGACCCCGAGCAGCCTGCAGATATCAAAGTGCTCGATGGTCTGCGGCATAATGCCTTCATCAGCGGCGATGATGAAGGCCACCAGGTCCATCCCGGCGGCACCAGCCACCATGTTGCGGATGAATTTTTCATGGCCCGGAACATCGACAATGCCCAGGCGATGCCCGCAGGGCAGGTCGAGGTGGGCGAAACCCAGCTCAATGGTGATGCCGCGCTCCTTCTCCTCTTTGAGACGGTCGGTGTCGATACCGGTAAGGGCCCGGATCAGGCTGGTCTTCCCGTGATCAACATGGCCGGCGGTGCCGAGAATGATTTCGCGCATGGGCAGGGCCGTTGAAGCCGGTTTGTGGTTTGAGCGAACCGGCCGGTCTAGAGATCGAGATAGGGGTTGGTTCTCGCTTCCCGGCCGATGGTGGACTGCAGCCCTCCGTACCCGTGGCCAGGCCAGACAATGGTGTCCGTCGGCAGAGTTATGAGCTTGGATTTGATCCCGTCGATCATCTGCCGCATGGAGCCCCCGGGAAAATCGGAGCGGCCAACGGCCCCGACAAAAAGGGTGTCGCCGGTGAAACAGTGAGGCGGACTGTAGAGGCACATGCCTCCAGGTGTGTGGCCCGGGGTATGCAGCACCGTGAACTGCTCCTTGCCGAATGTGACAACATCACCCTCAACGACAGCGAGATCCACGGGCGGTGATTCGGGCATGCCTAGGGAGGAGAAATAATCCTTGATGCGCTGATCCCCGAAGTAGGCGACATCCTCGCTGTGCATGACGATTTTCGCTCCTGTGGCTTGCTGAAGACGGGCATTGCCGCAGACATGATCCGGATGGCCGTGGGTATTGATGATGTAGACCACCTTCAAGTCATTGGTTTTGCAATATTCGAGAATGATGTCCTCATCACCGCCCGGATCAATGATGACGGCCTCTTTGGTTTGTTCGCAGGAGACGATGTAGCAACAGACACCCATCATGCCGACGGTGAGTTGTTTGACAAGCATAGATCACATTCCTAGTGTTGGTTCCGGCGGCCCGCAGTGGGCCGCTGGATGATGAGTGGGAAAGACTTTATTTCAAGGGGGTGCCGCAACCGCTGGAGGAACAGCCGCAACCTCCGGCAAAGGGGTTGACGGTTACCGGTCCGGGGGGCAGGCGCTGTTCAATGGCTGTGACCACCGTGTCAAAGGCCTTGATGGCCGGTGTTTCCTCATCGCCGGACAGGTAAGCGGTGCCGGAATCACCGGCTGTGACCACCCGGTGATCCATGGGGATACGCCCCAGGAAGGGCAGATCGAAATCGCGGGCGGTCTGCTCGCCACCCCCTGTACTGAAAATATCGACAGTCTCGCTGCAATGTGGACAGACGAAACCAGCCATGTTTTCGATGACGCCGACAATGGGCATCTCTACTGCTTTGCAGAAGTTGATGGACTTGCGGACATCGGCGAGTGCCACAGCCTGCGGGGTGGTCACCACCACGGCCTGAACACCGGGAATGGTCTGGGCCACGGACAGAGGTTCATCCCCGGTGCCGGGAGGAGCGTCGACAATGAGGTAATCCAGTTCGCCCCAGGCCATGTCAGCGACGAATTGCCGAATGGCCTGGATCTTGAGCGGTCCTCGCCAGATGATGGCGTCGTCGCGATTTTTCATCATGTACTCAAGGGAGACCACCTTGAGATTGTCGTTGTACCGCAGAGGGGGAATGAGGTCATCAGGGTTGTCCGGTGCCTCAAGAGAACCGGTCAGGTTGAGCATCCGGCAGACGTCCGGACCATGGAGGTCGACGTCCATGAGGCCGACCCTGTGGCCTTTTTTGGCCAGGCAAAGAGCCAGGTTGACCGCGACGGTGGATTTGCCGACCCCGCCTTTGCCACTCATAACCAGAATTTTGTTTTTGATTTGACCAAGCGATTTGGTAATGGCTATATCCTGTTGTGCCAGACGAGCATCGCCGGTGCCGCAACTGCCCTGCGAACTGGTTCCACAGGATGAAGATCCTCCACAAGAACTGCTCATTTTTGCCTCCGGTGGAAATAAATTGAAGAGGTGAACCCGTGGATATATCGCATCCGCTGTTTCCTGGCGGGCCTGGTGACAGCGGGGATGGTTCCTTGATCGTACTGATCAAAACAAATCCCGCGCATGAGCCGGTATCAACCGGTATTGCCGCGGGCACAAGCGAGTTCATTATAATTCGGCTGCATACTTTAATGTTCATACCTTGAAAAGCAATGAAAAAAATATTCCGCAGCCAAAGACCCTGGCCGGTGTTTGCCCAGTGTTTTCTTGATTTATACTTATCGGAATAGTTATAGTGATATTTTTAAGCTTGGCAATCATCCCTTGTCATTGATACGAAAGCCGAACGGTTGTCGTTGTCGCATCGTAGTCGAGAAAATGAGACAAAACTGGGGGTTGAAGGCGGCGATAACGACGACGAGAAAGATGGGGAGAACCCGTCAATAACCTACCTGCCGCAACAGGTATCAGTTGGGAGGATTGGATGGATCCGTTCAGAAAAAGACTGTTGGAAGAGCTGGAACACATGCAACAACAGCATACCGGGCGTATTCTGCGCGGCATGTCTTTATTACGAATGATGCCGCTGGTGTCTGAAGGCTGGCAGCCGGCCGCGGATATGTACGAGGCAGGTGATTACATCCATGTCTATTTTGACCTGGCCGGTGTGGCTGGAGATACGCTTGGGGTCACCGTGGACGGTCGGCATCTCCATATCAGCGGTCATCGGGAATTGCCCACCCATCATGCCATCGCCTGCATTCATCAGCTTGAAATCGAGCTCGGTGCTTTCCAGCGGACCGTGCTGCTGCCGGCCGCCGTTGACGTCGAAGGGGTTGAATCGACCTACAGTAACGGAATTCTCATGGTCACCCTGCCTAAAAAAAGTCGCAAAGGCAAGGTTTCCATCAGGATCATGTCCGGAGAATAATTCATGGAACAGGAACAGCAAGTATCGCCGAAAAAAGTGGATCCTTCTCTGCTGGATCTCCCGGAGTCACTCCCCATTTTGCCGCTACACGGGTTCGTTTTCTATCCCGGCATGGGATTTCCGCTGCAGGTATCGAGTGAATCCTCCAAAAAATTAATTGATGATGTCCTTCTGGGCGACCGTATGCTTGGTCTGGTAACCAGTCGACGGGAACAGGTCAGCGACGATGATATTCTCAAGCAAGAAGACCTGTACAGTATTGGTGTGGTTGGGTACCTGCACAAGCTCAACAAGTCTCCGGAAGGTTTCTATCAGGTCCTGGTCAGTGGCACCAAAAAAATTGCGATCACCGAATTTCTTCCCTCGGAGCCATACATGAAGGCCAGGGTGAGCGAAGTCCCGATGGAGATCGTTGAAGATAAGAAGATAGAGGCCCTGCTTTTCAATATTCGAGCTCAATTCCAGAAAATGGTGAGCGGTACCGAACTGCCCCAGGAATTGGTGGCGACTATCAATAGTCTGGCCAATCCATTTTATGTAGCCTATCTGGTTTCTTCCCAATTGAACCTTAAAATCGACATGGAGCAGGAGGTTCTGGAAATCGTTCCCCTGCACGACCTGCTGCACAAGGTCGCCCTGGAGTTGAATAAACGGCTGGAAACAGTGGAGATGAGCAATCAGCTGCAGGCGTCCATGAAAAAAGATATGGACGAACGGCAGCGGGAATTCTTTCTTCGCCAGCAATTGCAGGCCATTCGTAAGGAACTGGGTGAAGGGGATGATGACAAGGTTGAAATCAAGGAACTCAAGGAGCGGGTTGCTGAAAAAGGCTTGACCGACCAGGCCCGGGCCGTGGTCGAAAAAGAGTTGGTCCGTATGGAGCGTATCCCACCATCCTCCCCTGAATACTCGGTATCCCGCAATTATATCGACTGGATCCTCGACCTGCCGTGGCGCGAGTCCACCACCGACACCCTGGATCTCAATCAGGCGGAACAAGATCTGGAGCAGGACCATTATGGCTTGAAAAAGATCAAGAAGCGGATCCTTGAGTTTCTCGCGGTGCGCAAACTCAAGGAGGATGTCCATGGGCCGATTCTCTGTTTTGTCGGCCCGCCCGGGGTCGGTAAGACCTCGCTGGGGCAATCCATTGCCCGGACCATGAATCGTACATTTGTCCGCATTGCCCTGGGCGGAGTCCGTGACGAGGCCGAGATTCGCGGCCACCGCCGGACCTATATCGGCGCTCTGCCCGGTCGGATTATCGTCAGTCTGAAACGGGCCGGGGCCAACAATCCGGTCTTTCTGCTCGATGAAGTCGACAAACTGGGCAGCGATTTCCGTGGTGATCCCTCCTCGGCCCTGCTCGAGGTCCTGGATCCAGAACAGAATGCGACCTTTACCGATCACTATCTGGATATCGAGTTCGATCTCTCCAAGGTGATGTTCATCGCCACGGCCAACATTCTCGACACCATCCCCGGTCCGTTGCGTGATCGCATGGAGGTGGTGGAGCTTTCCGGCTATACGCAACAGGAAAAAGTGGCCATTGCCGTTCGCCATCTCCTGGGTAAACAGTTGGAGGCCCACGCCTTGACTCATGATGATCTCGAAATTCCCGAGGCCACCATCGAGGCGCTGATCTCCGCCTATACCCGGGAAGCCGGAGTCCGTAATCTCGAGCGGGAGATCGCCGCCATCTGTCGGGGCACAGCCGCTGAAATCGCCCGGGGACGGACGGAAAAAACCGTGGTTACCCCGGAAAAACTGTATGATTTTCTTGGCCCGCAACGTTTTTATCCGGAAATGAAGACCCGGAGCTGGGGGCCGGGGCTGGCCACCGGGCTGGCCTGGACACCGGTGGGGGGGCAGATCCTTTTTATTGAGACATCGAGCATGAAGGGTAGAGGGCAGCTGACCCTCACCGGCAAACTCGGTGACGTCATGAAGGAATCAGCCACCGCCGCCCTGACCTATATCAGATCCCATGCCAGGGAGTTGGGGATCGATGAAGAGGCCTTTGCCGGGGTTGACCTGCATGTGCATGTACCTGAGGGTGCCATTCCCAAAGACGGTCCCTCGGCCGGGGTGGCCATGGTATCATCACTGGTGTCGGTAATCCTCGGGAAACCGGTCCGCCAGGATGTGGCCATGACCGGTGAAATCACCCTGCGCGGCGATGTCCTGCCGGTGGGCGGTATCGGTGAAAAGGTGTTGGCTGCTCTCCGGGCTGGTATTCGCGAGCTGATTGTGCCGGTGCTCAACGAAAAAGACGTGTTGGAGATTCCGGAGGATATCCGTGAGGGCGTCATCTTTCACTATCCTCATACCATCCATGAGGTCCTCAAGATCGCCATGGAACAAGACGAGGTACAGGGCTGATGCTGGGCTGGTTCAAGAAAAAATTCGGCAAGCAGGCCGATGAGGCACCTCCGCGGGAACCGGCGGAGGAGGCTGTTGCCGCGGCTCGTCTGCCAGAAGAGGGTGTGGAACCTGCTCCAGATTCGCCCCCACCATCGTCGGATTCCGCCTCTGCTCAGGTGGCGGAACCGGCGGATCACTTCGCATCGAAGGTGCCGACCGCCCCCACTGCGGGTAGCGTTGCCCTCGACGAAGATGAGCGGCAGTCACAGGCAGCAGATCAGGGGTCGTCGGCTGAGGTGGTCCGGGGAAGAGCTGGGCGCGAAGCAATCGAAATCACCACCACGGTGGTGGTGGAAGAGGATAAACCATTGGTTGGCGATGGGTCGGATCCTCTTCCTGGTCCCCGGGGTGAAGCAGGTGCTGAAGAAGTAGCCATGGAGTCGGCTGCCCTGGCTGAAGAGGCACGGGATCCTGTGCTGCGCGAGCAAAGCGGCAGTGAAGATATCTCTGCGGCAACAACGGCCACGGGTCGTGAGCCTGGGCCGGCGGACGCGACTCCAGCCGCCTCCGGGGAGCCGCCAGTGCCCAGGTCGATGTTCCAGCGCCTGCAGGAACGGCTCGGAAAAACCAGGGATGCGCTGGTTGTCCGCCTTGATCGGCTTTTTCTGGGCAAAAAAGAGATCGATCAGGATCTGTTTGATCAGTTGGAGGAAATTCTCATCACTGCTGATCTCGGCGTGGCAACGACCATGGAACTCCTGGATCAGGCCCGCGCCAAAGTGAAGCGTGATCAATTGAGTGATCCCCAGGCTCTGAAAACCATCCTCCGTGATCAGTTGCTGGGCTTTATCGAGGCGGCCGATCAGCCTGCTGAACTGGTTATGCCTGACCAGGGTCCCTTTGTGATTATGGTGGTCGGGGTCAATGGCGTCGGCAAGACCACCACCATCGGCAAAATGGCGGCCAAGTTCACCCGTGCCGGTCAATCAGTTCTCCTGGTGGCCGGTGACACTTTTCGGGCCGCGGCCATCAATCAGCTGAAGATCTGGGGGGACCGGGTCGGGGTCGAGGTGTTTGCCCGACAACCCGGTGACGATCCCTCTTCCGTGGCTTTTGACAGTCTTGAATACGGCCTGGTCCATAATTTTGACGTCATCATCATGGATACCGCCGGCCGCCTCCATACCAGCGTCAATCTCATGGAGGAGTTGAAAAAGATCAAGCGGGTTATCGGTAAGAAATTGGCCGGCGCACCCCACGAAGTCATGCTGGTGCTTGATGCCACCACCGGACAGAATGGTGTTTCCCAGGCCAGGCTCTTTCACGAAGCTGTGGGTGTCAGCGGCTTGGCACTGACTAAACTCGACGGCACCGCCAAGGGTGGCATTATCGCCAATGTCTGTCGCGAGGCCAGGATCCCGGTACGTTTCATAGGCATCGGTGAGCAAATCGACGACCTTCGTGATTTTGACGCCCGAGAATTCGTTGACGCTCTTTTTGATCATAAGGTATAAATCCTGGATCCGTGAGCGGCTGGTGAAGGGTTTTTTCAAGGATTCTGCTACAATAATAATATGATCACAGTACGATATATCAAGAAAAGAGTCCAGCCGTCACGGATTCAGGATCAATGAGATGGCCGTCCCAAACAGTGGCGCCGGTAGCCTGACTTCTTTCTCCCCATCCCGTTTTCATGCGCTATCAACAATATAATCAACCCGGTTGCGGCGGCTGCCTGCTGGTAGTCGCCATGGTGGTTCTGGTCATCGGCGGTTTTCCCGCCCTGTCGAGCTTTCTCGGTTTTCTTCTCTTTGCCGCCCTGGGCGGGGTTTTGCTGTTTTTCATTGCTTTCTGGGCTTTTTCCTACTATGTGCGGCAACGGGTTAAGATATACCAGGCCACCCAGACTGAAATGCATAAGCGTTTTGTTGAACTGCTGGTTAACATCCTGGTGAAGATCGCCCAGGCCGACGGACGGTTTACCCGGGCTGAACTCAACACCATTCTCAATTTTTTCCAATACAATCTGCGCTACAACCAGGATCAGATGTACTGGGTCAAGCAGTTGGTCAAGGAAGCCCGGGATGCCGACACCGATCTGCGGCGATTGCTCGAGGATTTTCGGGCTGCTTTTGCCTACGAACCACGGCTGATTCTACTGGAACTGGTCTACCAGATCATCCACACCAAGCAGTCGCCCCCGGAGAATGAACTGCGTCTGGCCCGCGAGATTGCCCAGATTCTGCAGATTTCGGTTTATGATCAGCGGACCATCGAGGCGAAATACATGTATCGGCAGCGGCAGGAAAGCGCCACCGCCGCCCAGACCGAGGAGCAGTACTACGCGGTTCTCGGCCTGGAGAAGGGAGCTGATTTCAGTGCAATAAAAAAGGCCTATCGCAAGTTGTCCATGCAGTACCATCCAGATAAAGTCGGTCACCTGGGTGAAGAGTTCCAGAAGATTGCCGAGGAAAAAATGAAGGAAATCAATGTGGCCTACAATTTTTTCGAAAAGAAATTCTCCGGGCGTACCGGGTGAACAGGGAGGTACCAGTGCATCATCTGGGCGGCTTGGGTGGCGGCATAGGAAACAACTGTCGGCTTGTATTCCACCCGGTCGGCAAAAGATGCATGGTACAGAGGAGCGTCGGGGCTGTAGGGAGCAGCTTGAGAGATGTCTCGTCCACTATCAATGAACAAAGGGGTGTGCAATGAGCGGTGTAGCTAAAAAAATGCAGGTCTTTGCCGAAAAATCCTCCTGGATTCGTAAAATGTTTGAAGAAGGGGCCAGAATGAAAGCGGAATTTGGCGCCGATAAGGTTTTTGATTTCAGCATCGGTAACCCTGATGTGCCGCCACCGGCGAAATTTTATGCAGTGCTGCGCGAATTGGCGCAAAATGAGCAACCCGGTATCCATGGCTACATGCCCAACGCCGGTTACCCTTTTGTCCGCGAGGCCCTGGCGCAACGACTCAGTCGGGAGCAGCAGACTGCCATCGGTCCGCAGGAGGTACTCATGACCTGTGGTGCCGCCGGCGGTCTCAACGTCATCTTCAAAGCCCTGCTCGATCCGGGTGATGAAGTGATCATTCTGGCGCCCTTTTTTGTCGAGTATCATTTCTATATCGACAATCACGGCGGTGTGGCCAAGGTGGTGCCCACGGATAGAGAATTCAATCTCGACCTGGCTGCCATCGAGCAGGCCTTGACCGACAGGACCAAGGTGGTACTGGTCAACAGTCCCAACAATCCCACCGGCCAGATTTATCCGGCCGATACGCTTCAGGCGCTGGGTCAGCTTCTCGATGAGGCCGGGCGGCGGTTTAAGAGCACGATCTATCTGGTCTCCGACGAACCGTATCGCCATATCATCTTTGATAATCATCAGGTGCCGCCTCTGATGACCGCCACCACCAATTCCATCGTTGCTTCCTCCTACTCGAAGGAGCTGTCTCTGCCCGGTGAGCGGATCGGTTACCTCGCTGTGCACCCCGCCATGGCGGACAAGAACGAGGTCCTGGATGCCTTAACCCTGGCCAATCGAATTCTCGGTTTTGTCAACGCGCCTGCCCTGATGCAGCGGGCCGTGGTGGAGCTGCAGGACGTGTCTGTGGATAATTCGGTCTATGCGCGACGACTGGACACATTCTGCAAAGTGCTGGACGGGGCCGGTATTTCCTATGTTCGTCCCAAGGGGGCCTTTTACCTTTTTCCTCAAGTACCCGGTGATGATGTCGAGTTCTGCCGGATTCTCCAGGAGGAGAAAATTCTGGCGGTACCAGGTCGCGGCTTCGGCATGCCCGGTTATATTCGTCTGGCCTTTTGTGTCGATGAGCAGGTGATCGCTCGTTCCGCGGAGAGTTTTAAAAGGGCCATGGCCCGGGCCAGACAGTAGCTGATCGATCCCCGTCCCCGGTTTTCGACCGAAAAGCAACGATATCACTTGTCATGCCTGGCACATGTATTATTTTGGTTGCATGTTGTATAGCGTGAAGGGGGGTGACCGTTCCCCTCAGCCGAAATGAATCCTGAACCGAAGGAGACGGAACCATGGGAAAGGAAGTGAAGCTGTTTAAGAGCGAGGAAAAGCGGAGCCTTGGTGAGGTCGCCGATTTCCTTAGAAAGCTTGCCGACCGTCTTGACAAGGGCAGAGTGGTCTTGTCGCAGGGCGATAAAAAACTCAAGCTCAAACTCCCTGAAGTGGTGGAGATGGAAATTGAAGTGGAAAAGGAGATCGGCAAGCGCACAACTGAAATAGAGATGGAAATTGAGTTGAAATGGCAAGTGGATAAATCAGGAAACCCGAAAGATAAGAAATCGCTGAGCATTGAATAACAGGCCACCGGTCCCTTGTTTTCTTTGGTGCCGTTGCCCCTCTTTCCATCCCGACTGTGACACAGGAAAACAGGGCCGTCTTATTGAAGACGGCCCTGTTTTGTTTTTTCAAGCCCGGTCAGCGCGGCGTACCAGGTCGCAAAGATCCAGGGCGATGTTCCTGATCTCTTCCAGATCCTCGCCTTCGGTCATTACCCGGATGACCGGCTCGGTCCCCGAGGCCCGCACCAGGATACGTCCCCGGTTCCCCAGCTGTTTTTCCGCCTGTTGCAGTGCCTCGGGGAAGCCCGGTATGTGCTCCGGAGGAATGCGCGCCGCCATGCGGACGTTTTCCAGGACCTGGGGGTAGGTGGACATGATTGTTGCCAGCTCCGATAGTGGTTTGTTCTTTTTGATCATAATGGCCAGCAGCTGCAGACCTGCCAGGGTGCCGTCGCCGGTGGTATTGTGATCCAGGAAGACCAGGTGCCCTGACTGCTCGCCGCCAAAATTGTACCCCTTGGCTCGCATGGCCTCGACCACATACCGGTCGCCGACCTGGGTGCGGATCATCTGACCGCCCATACCGGTCATGGCCTGCTCCAGTCCCATATTGCTCATCACCGTGGCTACCAGGGTTTTTTTCTTCAGTTTGCGCTGCTGCATCAGTTCCTTGGCACAGATAGCCATGATATGGTCACCATCGACGATCTCCCCCCGTTCGTCGCAAACAATCAGTCGGTCGCCATCCCCATCCAAAGCCAGGCCGATGTCGGCACCCAGTTGCTTGACTTTGGCGGCCATCATCTCCGGATGCAGGGCGCCGCTTTCGTGGTTGATGTTCTTGCCATCGGGGTCGACGCCAAGGGCGGTTACTTTTGCCCCCAGTTCCGTGAAAACATGCGGAGCGACCTTGTAGGTGGCGCCGTGGGCACAGTCCAGCACTATATGGAAATCATCAAGCACGTACTTGCGGGGGAAGGTGTTTTTCAGGTAGACAATGTAGCGGCCGGCGGCATCCTCGATGCGTGAGGCCTTGCCTACTTCGTCGGCCACCGGGCGCAGGGCCGCCATTTTTTGCGAAAAAATAAGATCCTCGATGTCAGCTTCCTGTTCATCGGGCAGTTTGTACCCGTCGGCGGAGAAGATCTTGATGCCGTTATCCTGAAAAGGATTGTGCGAGGCCGAGATGACCACGCCGGCGTCGGCACGCATCGAGGTGGTGATAAAGGCAATGCCCGGAGTGGGCAGGGGGCCGACCAGCTGCACATTGACCCCCATGGAACAGATACCGGCGGCCAGCGCGTTTTCTATCATGTATCCAGACAGGCGGGTATCCTTGCCAATGACAATGGTATTGCCCTTGACCTGATTTTTGACAATGAAGGCTATGGCCCGGCCGATCTGCATGGCGATCTCCGAGGTCATGGGGTAGATGTTGGCCACCCCGCGGATGCCATCGGTTCCGAAAAGTTTTTTCATGGTGAGTTACCGTTTTGGTTTGATTTGCAGGAATGGTCCCTCAGAAGCGACTCCAGCCGGAGGGCAACGGTTTTATTGGACAATGCGAACCTTTTCCGGTGTGACCCCGAGGATAATGATGGAAGCGTGTCCCGGCAGATTGATACCGCTCACCGTCACCGGCAGATCGACGCTGTCGGTCTCGACCGGGTCATTGACGGCGGCCCGGAACAGCATGGCCGGTTCCGGGGTGACCTGAAGAATCGGCTCGGGAATTTCCGCATCCACGCTCACCATGGCCGGTTCGGCACGCGCCGGTCGACGGCTGTCCCGGATGTTGACCGGGATGTTATCCACTGTTCTTCGCACCATGATTTCACCGAGAAGAACATCGACCTCGATCACTGTCTCGCCCAATAGTTGCACCAGGGCCTCACTCAGGTCAAGATGCACCTGCAGGGTCGCGGAATGCGTCAGTTCGTCCAGATTGATGACCGAGGTGGTGAGCCCGGTTTCCCGATCAAGGACGGTTCGTGGTCCGGTCACGGTGATCGTGGCCGGGTTGAGCACCAGCTCCTTGAGAAAATACCCGGCAGCCGGTTCCCCTTCAACCGCCGGGGTAATGGTGAATTCCCGTTGGCCCAGCCGGTCGACCATGAGGGTAATGGACGAGGGCTGCACCCGCTGGACGCTGACCCCACGGGGTATGGCGATGGTTTCCGGAGTGTTGCTGACAAGCATGGCTCCCGGCTGCGCTCGGCTCAGGTCGACCGGGCGGGAGATATTCTGTTGGCGTATCTCCTGGATCAGACGCCGGGTGCCACGGACAGCTACTTCGATGTCCTTGCGGTATTGATTGGCGATTACCAGATCCGCGGGCATATTACGCAGCTCCAGAGGGATGGTGAGGATCACTTCCACCTGATCCTCCCCGACCACAAAATGCCAGAGACTGATGCCGATGACCAGGGAAAGCAGTTTGAGCTGCCACCGTCTGGTGAGGAGGGAAAAATCAACTTTTGCTTTCATTGCCTCGCAGACTATCGAGCCAGCCATACCAGCGGGTGGCGACTTTTTTTCGGGGGGCAAGGACGGCTTTCAGGGCGGTTTTGAGGGTGTTTTCGTCGTGGCAGGTGGTGATTCTCCCTTGCTGCACCAGAGAAATTTCCTGGGTTTCTTCGGACACGACAATAATGACGGCATCGCTTTCTTCGGAGAGGCCGAGGGCGGCGCGGTGCCGGGTACCGTAGCGCTTATCGATGGCCGGGTTCTGGGAGAGGGGGAGCAGGCAGCCGGAAGAGTGTATCCTGCCTTTATGGATGATGACGCCACCGTCGTGCATGGGTGATGCCGGCAGGAAGATGGCCACCAGCAGTTCATGGCGCAGGCGGGCGTCAAGACGGTGACCGGTGTCGACGTAATCACGCAAACCGGTGCCTCGTTCGATGACCATGAGCGCACCGATGCGCCGGCGGGCCATGTAGGAGGCGGCGCGGACGATTTCTACCAGGTCACGTTCGCCGACGTCTTCGGCACGAAGAAAGGGTGTTTTACCCATTTGGGTCAGGGCCCGACGGATGTCGGACTGAAAGAGGATGACAATCACCAGCAGTATGGAGCCGAGAAAAGTTTTAAAAAGCCAGTGCAGGGTCTGCAGATCAAACTTGCCGGATACATAATAGATGATAATAATAAAGGCAATTCCGGCCAGCATCTGTGCCGCCCGGGTACCGCGGATGATGAGGATGATTCGATAAATAATGTAGGAAACCAACAGGATGTCGATGAGGTCAAGCAGGCGCAGGGAATGGATCGTCTCAAGCATGCCGGGTCAGGAAGAAGTTGGTTGATTATGGTTGCTGTCTTGATATGTAGCATGCCGGCTGTGGATTGAACAGGAAAAATGCATAGTGGACTTACGATGCCCTATGCGGCTGCCCGATGCATTCGTGCACCTTCACCGGGGGGCAAGCAGCAGGTGCATATGGCCTGGAAACTGAGGCCGTATCAATCACCTGGACCTGTGAGCGTCCGTCCGCATGCCTCAAAGGGGGGCGGGTGAAGGTTATTATCTAGGATTGAACGGCAATTATACGGTGATGACAATGAGATGTATCCAAAAAAGAGTCCAGCCCTCGCGGGATCAGGAATCAATAAGCAGATGATCAGGGAGTTGGTGCGCATTACCCGAACAGTCCGTCGATTTCAGGAACAGCGGACTCTTGACCCCGCTTTGTTGCGGCAATGGATTGATTGCGCCCGTCTGGGAGGTTCGGCCCGCAACGCACAGGTGTTGAAATATATGCTCCTCACCGAAGCCCGGCAGCGGCAGGCCCTTTTTCCTTTGCTCGGCTGGGCCGGATATCTTGCCGAGTGGCCAGGGCCAGCGCCCGGAGAGCGACCCTCAGCGTATATGGTTTGTCTGCAGGACAAAGGCCTGGCGTGCGGCGCGGACAAGGAAGTGTATTGCGATCTGGGCATCGCCACCCAGAATTTCCTCCTCGCCGCCGCTGAACAGGGGGTTTTTGGCTGCCGCATTGGTGCTTTTTCCTCTCAGGCGGTTCATCGGCTGCTGCAGCTCGACGATGACTACGAAGTCCTGCTGATCATTGCCCTGGGCTACCCGGCCGAGATGGTTTCTCTGCGGGAGGTCGGCCCGGATGGAGATATTCGCTACTGGCGTGATCAGCAGGGAGGGCATCATGTACCGAAAAGACCCCTGGCTGCACTGCTGCTGGACCCGCCTGCTTTTTAATGCCCGTTTCCCTAACCTGAATCCGTGACGGCCGGTCTCTTGTTTTGGTTATAGCTAGCTGTAACCAGATTGTAATTGCCGTTGAATCCTTGATAATAATTTTCATCAGCCGCTCTGCCGGGCGTCCGTCCGCACGCCATCTTCATTGCCCGTAACCGTCCGATAAAGTTAACTTTAATCGAACGGTCACAGGCAATAAAGCTGACGCACGGACGAACGCTCACGGATTCAGGCCTTATAGATTTGTATCGCCATGTTGACAATTTTAGGACTGTTTTCACTCTGCACTTTTATCGGCAGTCTCATTGTTGTCCCTGTGCTGATCAGCCAGCTTCGGCCGAATTATTTCCTCGACCACTGGCAGCGGGTGGAGGCACGTCGCCAACGCCATCCCGCGCTGAGTGTGATGATTCTCCTGGTGCGCAATGGGATCGGTCTGGTCCTGGTTGCGGCCGGGGTTGCCATGCTGGTCCTCCCCGGACAAGGCTTGTTGACCATCCTGATAGGGGTCTGTGTCATGGATTTTCCCGGGAAAAGGCGGTTGATCGATCGTCTGGTCTGTGAGCCCCACATCCAGCGAGCCTTGAACTGGATACGCCGAAAAGCAGGAAAGCCGGATTTTGTCTTTCCACCCAAGTGATTGCCAGACCCTGAATCCGTGACGGCTGGACTCTTGTTTTATATATATCTTGCTGTAATCATGTTTTAATTGGAGCGGAATCCTTGGTACTATATTTCACCAGCCGCCCTTCGGGGCATCCGTCCGCACGCCATCTTCATTGCCCGTAACCGTCCGATAAAGTGTACTTTAATCGAACGGCCACGAACAACGAAGCTGACGCACGGACGAACGCTCACGGATTCAGGCAGGCGTATTGCCACGGGCCAAAGCTGCCGCGCAGATTCTCGATAGGCACCCATGAACCCGTTCAGCAGGGAGTGATATTACCCCGGTGGTGAGCCGGCTGATCCTCACCGCAGCCATGGGTTGATCCTGTCCCGTCACGACGTATCCTCTGCTCTTTCTATCCACAAGCGAAGAGAGAACGTCGTGATTACCCGCTTGTCTCGGGTCATCTGTGCTGCACAGGCTCCCAACTCGACCTGCATCTTCCGGCACACAGCGGTGGCCTGTCCTGGTTTATACTCACGATGCTGTCTTCCTTCCTTCCTTCCTTCCTTCCTTCCTTCCTTCCTTCATGCTTTCCGCTCAAACCGGGCAATTGCCTGTGGGGGTACATGACCCGTCCCCGTCCGGAACGATCCGTGGGCGCTGATCCATAGGGTTCCGTTTGGACTTTTCTTATCCTTGTTATAGAAATTAACGATTTCGTTCAGCTTGTATATCGGTTTTATCTGTCAGTTTGTGTGTTTTTTCCGTAAAAATAGTCTGGAAAAACTCGAGGATGAATTTAGGTTGAGTATTGGCAAAGCAAATGATATTTATATGCCAAAGCTATACGAAGATTTGTGGTGCTTATCGTCCTGGTACGGGCAATGAAGATGGCGTGCGAACTAAACGCTCACAGATCCAGGAGCAATATAAAGCCCAAACAAGCGCCTCCAGCCGTCACGAACCCGGGAGCCCTTTCCCGGCAGGAATCAGGGCTTTCTGGATGGAACTCGACAAGGGGTTGCTACCATGCCAACCGAACGGCCCGACTGGGCCTTTGACGATGAATTCGACGGCGGTGATGAAACCTGCGGCCGGGTGATTGTCAACCTGTATCTCTATATCCGTCATCAGGAGCCGGGATACCGAATACTGGTCATTTCCAGGGACCCCGGGGCCCCGGTTGAACTGCCGGCCTGGTGCCGGATGACCAGCAACGAACTGACAGCGATGCAGCACCCGTATTACCTGATCACTCTGAAGCCGGCGCATAGTGCCCGGGGAAAGACTGTGGAAGAGGCCAGGGGTATACCCTGGAACGAAGAACAATAAAGAAGAGTCAGAGAGGAAAAAAACATGGCCAATACATTCTGCGTGACCATCACCCATTGCAACACCGATCCGGACAAGGCGACTCTTGGTTTTGTGGTGGCCAATGCCGCCCAGGGCAGCGAGAAACAGACCATGGTTTTTTTGAGTTCAGATGGGGTGTATTGCGCTGTGCCCGCAGAAATCGCCAAGATCGATGAGGGAGCCCCGTTTGCGCCCCTGCAGGATCTGGTGGAAAAATTTATCAAGGCCGGCGGCACGATCTATGTCTGCACACCCTGCATGAAAAAACGAGGCATTGCCGAGGCTGACCTCATTCAGGGGGCCACCCCTGCCGGTGGAGCCGCCCTGGTGGAATGGCTGGCAAACGGCTCGCCCGCCGTGGCATATTGAGTCGAGCGGCAGGAGATCATAGTTCCATGGATTTTGATGTCAATTCGGTCGTTGCGGATGTGGTGTTTGATGGCGGTGACCTCGATTGCGGTTCCGGCCTGATCCTGCTCATCAGGGAAAACATGCTCAAGGTGCCTGTGGACGGTACCCTGGAAATGCGCAGTCGGGAGCCCACCGTTGCCGACGATCTGCCCCCCTGGTGCAGGATGGCTGGTCATGCCTATATCGGCAAGGCCGAAGGGCACGGGTACATGCGCTATTTTATCAGGCGGGGGCAGGGCGTTCAGGAAGATGCCGAGGCCCTGGACCGGGATAAACAGGAGGCGAAACAGTACCAGTGGCGGCTCAGGGCCAGATCAACAGGTCATCTGCGATCGACCATCTATGCCAGGAATTTCTCATTCCATATCGGTCAACCGACCAGTTTTGAGGAAAGGGACGAGTATCCCTGTGCGATCGAATATCTTTTTGGCGCCCTGGCCGGATCCCTGACCACCGCTTTTGCCACTGAATGTGCCCGGGAAAATCTCGAGGTCGATGATATTGAAATTTCGTTGAGTGGTACCCTGCACAATGTCCTCGCTCACTTAGGTCTAGAGGAAGGGGATCCGTCGGTGCAGCGAATAGAACTCAAATGCTTTGCCGCCACCTTTGCCGACGAGGAGGAAGTCAAGGCCGCCTGGCAACGAACAGTGCAGCGTTCCCCGCTGGTGGCGACCCTGGCAAAGGCAGTAGACCTGCAGATCAATCTGGCTCTGGTGTGACAACATGACCAAAAATGACTCGTTCCGCACGACCCAGGTGGGCTCCTGGCCCCGTTCGAAAACCCTGCTCAAAGCCCTGCGCGGCTACCAGAAAAAAGCGCTCTCCCGGGAAGACTTCACCAGGGTCGCCGAAGAGGAGATCCGCCGAACCGTCTCGCTTCAGGAGCAGGCCGGGCTTGATATCCTGGTTGACGGTGAACATCGACGGGAAAGTTTTTACGCCTTCATCACCGATAAGGTGGCCGGCAGTCAGTTGATGTCCCTGGCCGAGATGCTCGATTTTGTCGAGGACAAGGCCGAGTTCGAGGAAATGCTCAGGACCATGGACATGCCGGCCTCGGCGGTGAAAAATCCTACCTGCACTGGCAAGTTGTCACGGCGGGAACCGCTTGCCCTGGAAGACCTGCATTTCCTGCGCACGCTGACCGACAAGCCCGTCAAGATCACCTTGCCGGGCCCCTACCTGCTGACCCGGTCCATGTGGGTCGGCGCGCTCACCCGTCAGGCCTACACCAGTCCCGAGGAAATGGCGGATGATATTGTCCGTATCCTGCGCGAGGAACTCATCGACCTGCGTGATGCCGGCTGCGATTTCGTCCAGTTCGACGAACCGGTGCTCACGGAGGTGGTCATGTCGGAGGAATGCGAACGTCGCACCTTCATGTGAGCGACCCTTGCTACCCGCCGTGATGCGGGTAAGGAACTGCAATTCGCTGCTGAACTCATCAATCGCATTGTCAAGGATATTGAGGGCGTCCGCACCGGGGTCCACGTCTGTCGCGGCAACTGGAGCCGACAGGAGGAGGTGCTGCTGACCGGCGATTACGCCCGCTTACTGCCGGCCCTGCAACCGATGCGGGTCGACCAGTTCGTGCTGGAATACGCCACCCCGAGAGCGGGTGATATTGAGGTGGTCGGTCGGGTGTTGTCGGATCGGGAATTGGGGCTGGGAGTGGTCAACCCCCGCACCGACGAGGTCGAATCAGTGGCCACCATCGTGGCCAAAGCTGAACAGGCTCTGGAATTCTATCGGCCGGAGCAACTCTTTCTCAATACCGACTGTGGCTTTGGCTGCTTTGCCGGGCGTTCGGTGAATGTCGAGGAGGTCGCCTTCCGTAAACTCTGCGCCATTGTCGAAGCGGCGCGCATTCTTCGCGGCAGGTATGGCTGAGTAGGGAAGTATGTCCCTATAGGTAGTGTCTATCCAGAAATGAGGTGTATTGATCTTGATCTGAGTCGAGACGCGCTGGCGAGTCAGCGACATCAAGTAAAGACCTTTATAGCTGAACACCTGTTTTTTCCGCTATTTTTTCAGCCAGTTGCCTGAAATTCTTTTTGGCGTCCTGCACGGCGTTCGCATGACTGCCGATGGCACCGTCGGCGGAGGTGAGGTTGAAAATCGGCTTACGATGCTCCTGTGCCATGGGAACCAGGCTGCGGTAGTGCTTAATGGTTGCCAAACAATACGGGTCATCCTCCTGACGAATCTTTGTTGATGGCGTTTCGTTCAACACGAAATCCCGGTATACGTCAGGGATACGCTGCACCCATTTGTCGTAGGCTTTGACCGGGCGGTCCAGACGAACGCCATGCTGCTGGCACAGGTAGCCGATAGGTTGCATTTTCCCCCGGGGGAGATGGAAATCCGGGTAGCTGCTTTTTTCGGTACTTGTCTTCCAGTTATCCAGTCTCTTCTGCCAGAGGTTTTTCCAGCTCCTCAAGGTGGGTCCCAAGTTTTTCAAGCCCTGCAAGGAAAAGAGGTCAGCTCCCAGCGGAATTGTTACATAATCCGTGGCCACCAGTACCGATCGGTTGATTGCGCCCAGATTCGGGCCAATATCGACCAGAATGAGATCTGCCTGAACTTTTTTCGCTGCCATCCGCATTACCTGCCAGAAGGAGCTGAGAATTCGCATTGGGCGATAAAGGTTGTTGTCGCCCATGCTGTTGGGCCATTCAGCCGATAAGGCATCCTCGTACCCTGAGAGGTTTACGTCTCCCGGCAGGAGATATAAATCGGTCGCCATATTCTGAAGAATCGGTTCAGTAAGATCGCCCACGGCAGTCAGCGGCTTAACACACTGGTACATTGTTGTTCCCTGCTCCCGCTGATTCCAAATCATTTCTATTGTTTCTTCGTCCAGAAAGGCCGCTGTCAGGTTGGCCTGTGGGTCCAGGTCGATGACCACGACTCGCTTGCGCAGACTGGCGAACATCCATGCCAGATGGTAGACGAGAGACGTTTTCCCAACGCCCCCTTTGTTGTTAAAAAAGGTCAGCACGGGTGAAGTCATTGTTTCCCCCTTAGTGTGCAGACGACAGCACTTTGATTCGTCTCAAATTCCAGTGGAGGATTGCCATTTTTTTCCATCTCTCTTTGCGCGATGGCGATACCTCTCCCGAAAGCTTGGATAAAGCCGAAGGTTTTCAACACATCCCCAATGTTCGGGTTACGGTAATCCTTGATTCCCGGCTTACCGAAATTTTCAGGGGTGACATTTCCATAAGGGCCACCCGGGCTGTTGATCTCGATCCGGTCATTAAACCAATACACCCGCACAGGCGCATGGGTGCTTTCGTATGTGCGATGGAGCACCGCGTTGTAGAGAATCTGTTGCATCGCCGCGGGTGGATACGGCATTTCCATTCTGTGCGTTGGGGCCGACGTGATGTCGACGGCGACACGGTTATGCGCCTTGAGTTTTTCTTCGGTACGGCGAAGTGTTTCAACGATCGTTCCACCGATGTCTTCGCCGTCAACCACTGAGTCGGCCAGGTCGGTCCCATCAATTCGTAAGAACTGAATATATGCACCTGGTAAAAAATCCTGCGGGCTTTTGCCGATGGCCAGCAAGCCAAGCACGGTCGGCGTCGTGTGCTCTGGGGAAAGGATCATTTTGCAGGTTGCTAATCGTTCTTCATAGGTTCGCTCGTTGTTATCCAATACATCGGCTGCAAAGGCTGCGGGAAGAAATTCGTTTTCAAAAATCGACTTGGAGAGATCCGTTATTTTTGCCGATGGGATTGGATAAATATCAAAAGGAACAATCTTATATCTTCTTCTTTCATTGAGAACCCGTTCTTCTTGCTCGTTTGCAATAGATCGACGAGGTCCGGTTCGAATCCAGATTCTGCCTGCAAATTTTACCGGTGGCATGTCTGAAGGCATGACTGTCACGACAGCCATTTCAGATCCTTTTAAGACACGTTTTTCAACCGAGAGCACGGGCAGGGGCAGAATATTGCCGTCTGATTTCATGTCGGCAAGGGTTCGCAATAATTCATCCGTTATTGGTTCATCGGATGGAGTTCCGTCATCCCGTGCACCGATGAAAAGAATTCCTGGCTTGTTGTGGTTTGGCAGATCATTGGCAAACGCACAAATAGCTTGTCGTGCTTTCCTGTGGACATCACCTTTGAAGGATTCCTTACGCTCCACAAGGTCTGATTCCGTGTCATCCAGCAACGATTCCAATTGTTGGTCAGAAAGTCTTTCCATTGTCAATACCTCTCTAATCCCGGGACAATCCGCACTTTGTTGAGCCCGTTGTCAGGACTCCATTTCTTTTTGTTTGGCAGTTTTTTTTAACCCGGTGGCACTGTCGAGATTTGCTTACAATGTGCCTGCAAAAACCCATGAAAGCAGAACAGCCACTTATCGACTGTGCGGTAAGTGGCTGTTATTATTTGGCTGGGGGACAGGGATTCGAACCCCGATAAGCGGAGTCAGAGTCCGCTGTCTTGCCGTTAGACCATCCCCCATTTCGGTGCTTATAGACTTCTAATAAATAGGTAAAATACCCTTGGTTGTCAAGGAAAAATACACAGAGCCAAAGAGTCAAAGGCTAACGATCCCGAAGACTGGGTGGGCAGTATCCGTCTGGGCAGCGTCCTGGATCCGTGAGCGTTGGTCTGTGCGTCTATATCCAAAACAAACGTTCAGCCGTTACGGATTCAGGAACTTGATCAGGAGATGATCAGGCCGGCGTAGCCAACCACCTGGGCGGTGTCGCCGGTTGCCTCTCCGGAATCGGTGTACCGCACCAGTTCAGCCTTGGTTGCGCCCAATTCCAAAGCGGTCAACAGGGTGATGGTGGTGGGAATGACCCCGCACATGGAAATGTCCTGGCCGATGACAGTCCTGTACAATCCTTCAGGATCGAGGGCCAGGACACGTTCGATGGCCAGTTGATCTTTGCGGCTGGCCTGCTGGCGTGATTCATAATGACTCATGTCCGTGGATGCGGCCAGCAGGGCTGGGTGCTGATATGCGCTGAGCGCGGCGGCCAGTTCGCGGGCTACAGCCTGACATTGTTGGTAGGAGAGGTGGGCAACCACCAGGGGGACAATGCGCAGCCGGGGCTGAACCTGCTGGAAAAAAGGAACCTGGACCTCCAGCGAATGCTCAAGAAGATGGGCTTGAGAGTCCTCGACAATGTTGCCGGACTGATCGAGGATCGAGGCGGCCAGTTGCCGGTCGATGACGACGGTGCCAAGGGGCATGCGCCAGTCTTCAGTCCCCAGGGCAAGGGGTGCGCCCCGGCCATGGTGATTGGGGCCCAGGATGACCACGGTCTCCGGTACCTTCACCCGGCTGATGGTGGCACCGGCAGTGGCTCCGGAGTAGACGTATCCGGCATGGGGCAGCACGACTGCCAGGGCCGGCTGTTTGTCCTCTTCGGCCACCTCCGGGACAAACATGGCCAGGGCTGAGCGGAGCTGTTCCGGATCTCCAGGATAAAAACGATCGGCAACCGCGGGCACGCGTGTCATCTCTTTCCTCCCTTTGATATATTGAGTACAGGGTCAGTCTGCCGGAGACCCAATCAGTATTCGTGTCTGGATGAGGTGTCTGATCTGCAAGGACTTTTCTCCGTCACTGATCAGTTCTCGGGTCGGGCGGCCTATTGTTTGTACCGGTGAACGTTTGCATCATGATCGTACCTCCCAGGTCGTCCCCTCGGGACTGTCTTTCAGGACGATGCCGCGCTCAAAAAGAAGATCCCGGACCTCGTCGGATGCGGCCCAGTCCTTGGCGGCCCTGGCCTGATTGCGCCGGGCGATCATCTCGTTGATCTCCTCCTCGCTCAGATCGATGCCGGCCAGGCTTTTTTCTTTCTTTGCAGCGATAACAGCCGCCGGGTCCCGTTGCAGCAGGCCGAGGATGCCGCCGAGTTCGCGGCAGGACCCCACCGCGGACCGCAGCATGTGCAAATCCCCGGTCACCGGTTGCTCCGGCAGTTGGCGGAGAATTTTATTGATGGTTTTGACGGCGTCGAACAGATGCCCCAAAGCCTGGGCGGTATTGAAATCGTTGTCCATGGCCGCATGGAATCGGGTCACCAGGGATTCCAGGCTGTTGCGATCCTTCTCGTTGACAGTCGATGCCCCTGCCGGTCCATCTTCGGGAAGAGCGGCCACCCGGGCCAGGCAATCATACATGCGTTCCAGGCCGGAACGGGCGTCCTGCATTGCCGCTTCACTGAAATCAAGGGGATTGCGGTACTGGGTGGAAAAGATCAACAGGCGGAGGACTTCCGGTTCGTATTCCTTGAGCACGTCACGGATCGTGAGGAAGTTGCCCAGGGATTTCGACATCTTTTCTTCCTTGATGGTAACAAAGCCATGGTGCATCCACAGGTTGGCGAAGGATTTGCCGGAAGCGGCGCAGCTCTGGGCGATCTCGTTTTCATGATGGGGAAAGATCAGATCCTTGCCCCCACCGTGAATATCGAAAGTTTCGCCCAGATACCTGCGACTCATGGCGGAACATTCGATATGCCAGCCGGGCCTACCATCGCCCCAGGGGCTTTCCCACTTGGGTTCCCCTGGCTTGGCTCCTTTCCAGAGAACGAAATCCATGGGGTGTTCTTTCTTCTCGTTGACTTCCACCCGGGCTCCAGCCTGCATATCCTCCAGGCTGCGGCCGGAAAGCCGGCCATACTCGGCGAAGCGTTCCACCCGGAAGTACACGTCGCCGTTGGCAGGGTAGGCCATGCCTTCATCGATCAAGTCTTTGATCAGGCTGATCATTTCGCCGACATGCTCGGTGGCCTTGGGCTCGAGATCGGGTTGTAAGGTGCCCAGGGCGTCCATATCATGGTGGAATTCGTCGATGAAACGCAGGGCCAGGCTGTTGGCGTCAACGCCCTGCTCGTTGGCTCTGTTGATGATTTTATCATCAATATCGGTGAAGTTTCGAATATAGGTGACTTTGAATCCGCGGTGGCGCAGGTAGCGGACCACCATGTCAAAAACCAGGGCGGAGCGGGCATGACCGATGTGACAGTAATCGTAGGAGGTGATACCGCAGACGTAGAGTTTGACATGCGCCTTTTCGATGGGATGCAACGCTTCTTTTTTCCGGGTCAGGGTGTTGTATATTCTGATCGACATCTGCTGTTCCGAAGTATGTGCTGGAGAAATGGTGAATCGTTTGCCGGGTGTAGGTGAACGATTGCCTTTTCAGGTATAGATATTCATCCCAGGTATCGGCGCTTCCTGTGCGAGAAACAGGTTTTCCGCACACTGAGGGTCCTGCAGACAGCAGCCTGATCGTGCACGGGCGAAGTGCCGGTAGCTGGTTATGGGATGAACGACGGTTTTATTGTTCTGAATCCGTGGCTGCTGGACTCTTGTCGTACGGACGGATGCTCACGGAGCCAAGGTTTTTATACATAGTAAATACAACTTGACCGAAACTCAACACGTTATTGCGCATCCTGACGGTATTGTCTCGCCACCAGGGGCAGCAACAGCAGGCCGGGAACAGCGATCAGGGTGCAGGCCAGGAAAAAAACCGGCCACCCCATCATGTCGGCCATAAAGCCGGTGGGGGCGGAAGCCAGCACCCGGGGAACGCCCATGAAACTCGAAAGCAGGGCATACTGGGTGGCGGTAAATTTCTTGTTGGTCAGTGAAGCCATGTACCCCACGTACGCAGCTGTGCCCATGCCACTGCTCAGGTTTTCAAAGGCAATAACCATGGTCAGGCCGGTAATTGTCGGACCCAGCAGGGCAAGTACGGAGAAACCAAGGGTGGATACGGCCTGCAGAATGCCGAAAAACCACAGGCTGCGAATGATACCGATCTGGAGAAGGATGATGCCGCCGATCAAGCCACCGGAAATGGTGGCCCAGAAGCCGAACAGTTTGGCTACGGCACCGATCTCGGTCATGGTATACCCCATGTGGAGATAAAACGGGGTGGTCATGGTCGAGGCCATCTGGTCGCCGATCTTGTAGAGGAGAATGAAAAGGAGGATCAGCAGGGCCCGATCCCGGGTGAAATAATCGACAAAGGGCAGGACCACCGCATCACGAAAGGTCCGTGGCTGCCCCTTGGCTAGGGACGGTTCTTTGCAGAGCAGGGTGGTGACCACTCCGACCAGGAGCGAGGCGGCCATGAGCAGGTAGACCCGGTCGAACGAAACATGATCGGCGAGAATGAGGCCGCCGCTGCCGGCAAGCAGCATGCCCACCCGGTACCCATTGACATACAGGGAACTGCCCAGGCCCAGTTCATTGTCACGGAGATCTTCCCGGCGATAGGCGTCGACGACGATATCCTGAGAGGCGGAGAAAAAGGTCACCATCAGGGCGGCCAAGGCGACCATCCAGGGCGTCTGGGCGGGGTCAGTGAGTCCCAGGCCGATCAGGGCGGTGATCAGCAGCAGCTGCATCGGGAGCAGCCAGCCCCGCCGCCGGCCGAACAGCGGCAGGGTGAAGCGGTCAAAGATTGGTGCCCAGAGAAACTTCAGAGTATAGGGCAGGCCCACCAGGGAATAGAGCCCGATCACCGTGAGGTCGACCCCTTCCCTGGTCATCCAGGCCTGCAATACGGAAGCGGTGAGCAGCAGGGGGACCCCGCAGGAAAAGCCCATGAGAAAGCTGACCAGCATCCGGGGGGAAAAGAGTTGGCGGAAAATACGTGGTTGCATAATAAGAACAGGACCGACCAGGGCAGAGGGGGATTGATGAAACCTGCATCCGTGAGGACTGGACTTTTTTCGGATGTATTTGTCAGGTCCCTGGATCCGTGAGCGTTCGTCCGTGCGTCAGCTTTATTGATTGTGACCGTTCGATTAAAGTAAACTGTATCGGACGGTTACGGTCAATGAAGATGGCGTGCGCACGGACGCCCCGAAGGGCGACTGGTGAAGGTTCTCTTTAAGGATTCTACTGAAATTATAATAAGATTACAGCTATATATATCCAAAACAATCGTCCAGCCGTCACGGATTCAGGAGGTCATAAGTGCGGCGGTTTTTTTACACTTGGATCCGTGAGCGTTCGTCCAGCCGTCACGGATTCAGGGCTTCCTTCTACCACAACAGGGGTGTTTGCAAAGCAAAAATCGTCTTTGGTGCAGTTTGCCGGCAGGATGATCAGGTCGTCGAACATGGCGGGAGAGAAAAAACACCTGGATCCGTGAGCGTTCGTCCGTGCGTCAGCATTATTGTCTGTGACCGTTCGATTAAAGTGCACTTTATCGGCCTGTTACGGGCAATGAAGATGGCGTGCGGACGGATGCCCCGAAGGGCGGCTGGTGAAAGGTATTGCCAAGGATTCATCTGTAATTATACCCTGATTACAGTACAATACATCCAAAGAAAGCGTCAAGCCATCACGGATTCAGGAAGCAGGTGCAAATGAACCTGTCTCTATTTGAGGGGTGCAGGGGCAAAGGGCTGGTAGAGGGGGTCGCCGATGAGAACCATCTGCCAGGAGAGATAGGGCAGGGTGACCAGATAGGTTTCACCCAGGCTGAGGTAGCCTTTGGTAAGAATGGAAAAAAAGAGGTCCGGTGGAGGGAAGGCCTGAACATAGGGCTCATAAACCGGGCCGATGGTGGCGGCCACTCCTTCCTCCAGCATCCGTTTACACCACACCTGGGAGCCCGGTCGCTTGAGGGTGGCGCATTCCGAACTGGCGATATGGTACCCGACTGCCCCCCGAGCCCAGGTGAAGGCATCCACATAGCGGGCCAGACTGTACCAACCGCTGTACAGGGCTGTATCCGGACAGTCACCTGGACCAAAGAGGTCGCTTGTCGCGTCCAGGCGCACCGGCATGCGGCCGCTTTGCCGCACAATTTCGGCTGCCGCATGCAGGGAGGCGTCGTAGAACGCGTAGCCGGTGAGGTCTTGGGTCTTTGGTCTGGGCCAGCGGGCATCAAAACAGGCTCGTCCCTGCAGGCCCTGTTGTTCAGCATGGATGGCGTCATCCACCAGTCGACGGACTGTTTCAGGATCCGGGCCGTCAAGACGGCTGACGATGAGCACTTGGTCGCGGCTGAGCAGGGTCTGCTGGTGTTGAAAACCAAGAAAAAAAGGATTGGGCAGCCAGCCTTCCAGAGGATACGAGTCGACCAGGACCAGGGCAAGTTCCGAGTCGACCGCAGCCCGGGTATCCATACCCTGGTACCGGCTTCGTTGTTCTGTCAGCCGTTCCTTCTCAGCCACAATGGCGCCAAGTCGCTCTCCCTCGGCCTGCTGCTGTTCTTCTTCCAGGATCTCCAGTTGCAGATTGAGTTCGAGAAGATGGCCATCCTCTTCCGGCGGGGGTGGCCGGATGGCCAGCGGCACACCATACACGGTCACCAGGGCACGGATCCGTTGTTCGCTGCCCAGACGGTCCAGAGCCCTCCGCACCGGCTGACGGATTTCACGGTCATAGGCCTGCCGGGAACAGTGTTCGTCCCAGGTGGTGGCGATGGTAATCAGGTGGCTGGTCGGAATCTGCCGTTGGCGCATATAGTACCTGGCTAAAGCCAGGCTGTTCTTTGCCCTGGAGTTGGCAATCACCACCACCTCCTCCGGTGCTAGGGCCCGACCAACGGCAGGGTGCAGCAGGATCAAGAGAAGAACAAGCAGGCTGCGGATCGGTTTTTGGCTGGCGCTCCAGGACATAAGATCATACCTTGTTGGCAAAAATTGAACCGCTGGCGGGTGATGTTGTGGTCTTGGTGCGCTGGGTGCGGGAAAGCATAAGTTGAATCCGGTTCCCCCACCCAAGAACACATGGCGGCCGCACGCTCAAGGATCCAGGTCAACGACAGATCAGCAGCAGCCTTCTGTGAAAACGCTGCAACATAAAGGTAGCAAAGTACTGTCCATAGAGGAACAGAAAATCAGTGATCGACAAGAAGAGCGAAACAGTAAAGGCCGAGTTCAGGCATCGACTGCTCGACTGGTTCACCATTCATCAGCGGCCATTGCCCTGGCGGCGCACCTATGAACCGTATCAGGTCTGGATTGCGGAAATCATGGGGCAGCAGACCCAGATGGAGCGGGTTGTCACCTATTTCCAGGGTTGGATGGATCGCTTTCCCGATGTCGCTGCCGTGGCTGCCGCCCCGGAACAGGCCATCCTCAAAGCCTGGGAGGGCCTTGGGTATTACAGCCGGGCCCGCAACATCCATAAGGCCGCCGGTCGGATCCTGACTGAGTTTAATGGTGAAATTCCGTCCTCGCACCGGCAACTCCTTGACCTTCCCGGGATCGGTCCCTATACTGCTGCCGCTATCCTCTCCATTGCCTATAATCAGGCCTATCCCCTGCTGGATGCCAATGTCGAACGGCTTTTCGCCCGCCTCGATGATATCAACCGGCCGCTCAAGACCCTGAAGACCCGCAGGAAACTGGAGTCCATGGCCGCGGCGCTCCTCGATCGCAATGACCCCCGTCACTTCAATCAGGCTTTGATGGAATTGGGGGCCCTGATCTGCACCCCGAAAAAACCAGCATGCCCACAGTGTCCGGTGCAGCCCTATTGCCGGGCGTACCGGGCCGACACCGTCGAATTCCGCCCGCTGCCCAGTGCCCGCGACAAGCGCATAGACATCGTCATGGCCTGCGGCATCATCCAGCACCATGAGCGGTTTTTTATTCAGCAGCGCCTGGCCGATGACATCTGGGGTGGTTTGTGGGAATTTCCCGGTGGCCGCCTGCTTGAGGGGGAGGAACCGGTGCATTGCGTACTGCGGGAAGTCGAGGAGGAAACCGGCTGGCAGGTAAGCGATCCGGTTTTCTACAGGACGGTGGAACATCATTACACCCGTTACCGGGTCACCCTGCATGCTTTTTTCTGCCGGCCGCCGGAGCCTGTCCCTGAACCGGTGCTGACTGCTGCCAGTCGTTTTGCCTGGGTGCCTTTTGCCGGTCTGGCGGACTATCCCTTTCCAGCTGGCCATCGCCAACTGATAACAGCCCTGCGGGACGGAGATTTTTCCGGAAAATAGGTAAATATACCTAGTGGTATTTTTATCGATATTTCAGTCAGTATTTCAAGTCTTGCTAGGAATAATTCAGATAACCGGAAAATAATTTGTACTTGAGCGCATCTGATGGTAATAGTTGCAGACAACACTCAACGCTCCTCTTTCACCGGCAGGCTATCCGTGCTCGACAAGAATGATCTGACCGTCTCCTCCATGCAGGATGAAGTGCACCGGCTCAGCACTAACTGGCGGACTCTGCTCGATGCAATGCCGGAAATGGTTTTCCTGCTTCGGGACAACGGTGCCATCGAGTACATGAACCGCAGCGCGGCGAAGTGTTTCGGCTCCCCTTGTTCCGCGGCTGCGGTCACCTGCCTGCGCGAGATTGGCAAGGCCTGCAGCCAGGAACAGCTTCGCGAAACCGCGACCAGCGAAAAAACCGCGGTGGTTGAGGCGGTTATCGATACCACCCCGGTGGAATATTCCCTGGTTCCTTTTGCCGGCTATACCGGGGAGGGGCTCATCATGCTGGTGATGCGCGATATCACCCAGCGCAAGACCTTCGAGTGGGAGCTGCACCAGTTCAACACCAGCATCGAAACCATTCTCCAGCAGAAAATCAGTGAACTGCAAGCCAGCGAAGAGATGCGCATGCGTCTTTCCCGCCAGGTCAACAGTCTCAAGAATCAGCTCGGTCACCATCACAAGGCCGATAAGATGGTGGGCAGCAGCCGCAAAATGCGGGAATTGAGGGAAATGATTCATCAGGTTGCCAGCTCCGACGCCACGATCCTGATCACCGGTGAATCAGGAACAGGAAAGGAGCTTGTGGCCAACCTGATCAAGGCGACCAGTACCAGAGATGACAAGCCTTTTCTGAAAATCAACTGCAATGCCATTAACGACTCCATTCTCGAGGCCGATCTCTTTGGCTATGAAAAAGGGGCGTTCACCGGTGCCACAGCCCGGAAAATCGGCAAATTCGAGGTGGTCAACGGCGGGACCATCTTTCTCGATGAAATAGGAGACATCAGCCCACGGATGCAGGTTTCCCTGTTGCGAGTCCTTCAGAACGGCGAAATCATCCGGGTGGGCGGCACCGAGCCGGTCAAGGTCGATGTGCGGGTTATTGCGGCGACCAATGTCGAGTTGGCCAAAGCGGTCAAGGAAAACAAGTTTCGCCTTGACCTCTACTATCGGCTCAACATCATCAATATCGACATGCCGACCCTGCGGGAACGCAAAGAGGATATCGTCGAGCTGGTTTCCCATTTTGTCAACCGGTACCGCGATGCCTTTAAAAAAGAGATCGACTTTGTGCCCAAGTCGATCATCAATCGGCTGCTGGCGCATGACTGGCCCGGGAATGTTCGCGAGCTGGAAAATCTGATCCAGCGGGCGGTGCTCATGGCCAAAGGGAAGATGATCACCGACAATGACCTCATCTTTGACCAGGATCCCCGTGGCAAGCAGTCTCAACCTTTCGAGGGGTTCAGTTTCGAAGGCAGGCTGGGACAGGTGCCGCTCAAGGAGATGGTTTCTGAGTTCGAGGCTGCGGTTATCGACAGGATTCTGCATAAATGTCAAGGCAATGTCGCCACCGCGGCCAGGCAGCTCAATGTCGGCAAGACCGCTCTCTACGACAAGATGAAGCAGTACGGCATCTCCGCCAAGCACATCAAGCATGTCAAGAAAAAGCCGTGACGAGCGGGTTTGAGTCCCCGCAGGGTCACCTCGCTGATCCTTGGGTCAGGGAGCCGGCCATTTTTACAGGGGTATTGGTGGCGGGCAAGGCGGCAGAGGAACACCCGCGGCTGTTTCAGTACCCTCCCCCCATGGTGCCAAATTCGTCGGCATGGCGGCTTTCTCCCTCCGCGGTCACCAGGACCGCGGCCGTGCCGCTGATGGGGCAGCGGTTTTCGCAGATACCGCAACCGATACACAGCTCTTCGACCACATAGGGCTGTAACAGGTTGACCATTTCACCGCTGCTGTTGATGACCTCTGCCTCCCGGAATTTGATCGCCTTGTCCGGGGTCGGGCAGTGCTCCTCGCAAACGATACAGGGAATACCGGCGGCGTAGGGCAGGCAGCGGTTACGATCAAAATAGGCCCGGCCGATTACGGTGGTGTGTTTTTCCTCCATGGTCAGGCGACGGATGGCACCGGTGGGGCAGACCTGGCCGCAGAGCGTGCAGTTGTATTCGCAGTAGCCGATCCGGTTGAGGCATTTCGGGGTGAACAGGCCCTCCAGTCCGGCCTCGAGCCAGGCCGCATGGAGGACGTTGCCGATGCAGACCTTCATGCACTCGCCGCAGCGAACGCACAGGCCGAGAAAGGCTGTTTCCGCCAGAGCGCCAGGTGGGCGGATCAACAGAGGATCAGGTTGGCGGGCCAGGGGCCGGGTAGGCAGAACCAGCGGAGCCAGGGCGCCGGAAGCCAGCGAGGCCAGCACCGCCCGGCGTGACAGATCCATGGTGCCAGAGCCCGCACCCGGCCCGACCCAGCTATACTGGATCCGTGCGTTGGGGCAGTGGCTGAGACAGTCGAGACAGAGGATGCATTCGGCCTTGGAGATCGATCGTTCCTGGTCAATCGCCCCCATGCGGCAGATGGCATGGCAGTGTCCGCAGGTGCCGCAATCCCTTGAACCGCTGACAAGATGCACAGGCGCAAAGCGGGCGTTCAGGGCCAGCAGCGCCCCCAAGGGGCAGAGTTTCCGGCAGAAATAGCGGCTGTGCAGCGAGCTGAGACCGAGCACCGCCAGGAGGAGCAGCAGGGAAAACACTGACAGGGTGTAGACCTTGACGGTAAACGGCAGGATATGCTGCCTGAGCAGGCTGTAGAACGGTTCGGTCACGACATTGACCCAGCCGGGGGCCGATTGATAGGTCCAGGTGAACAGGGTGATGGCGGCATGATCCATGGCCGGGTGCACCGCAAAGGTGAGACCGCGCACCAGCAGGGAAAAGGGGTCGAGATATCCGGCCAGGGGCAGACCGAAGAAGGCGGCGGCCAGGATAAAAAAAAGCAGATAATATTTCCCGTGCCGCCAACCCGGCTGGGGATGACCGCCGGTGGGGCCGAACAAGGGCCGGACAGCGTCGATCAAGGTCCCCAGCGGACAGACCCAGCCGCAGAAAAAGCGGCCGAAGATCAAGGTCAGGAGCAGGATGAGCAGCGCCGGCAGCATGAGCATGACCACGGTTTTGGCCGCCAGCATGGCGGCAGCAGCAAGGAGTGGGTCGATACGGAAAAAGAGATTGACGGCCCAGGTCAGTTCATCGATACCGCTGTAATCGGTTTTGATGAAGAGAAAAAGGAAAAGGACCAGAAACAGGGCCTGGCTGATCCTTCTCCAGGTGGCTTTCGCAAGGAATCGAGCCGGACGGGACATCAGACCTCCAGCACCCGGATCCTGCCCAGATCCATTTCACCCAGACCCATGGCATGGGCCACCACGGTGGACTTCACCGCATCGGGGCGCAGATCGAACAGGGTGGTGGCATAGGCATCAGCTGCCACCGGGTCCGCCGAAGCGATCAGGGTATCCATTCGGCGGACGTCATTGAGGTTGCCTCCCTGAGGACCGTTGCGCAGGAGGATGCGGGTGGCGTCGATGACGGTGAGCTTGGGCTGGATAACCGTGGCCAGGTCCGCCAGTTTCTGGGCCAGGTCAAAATGGAGCCTGCCCCGGTTGCCGCCGATAACCCCCATGGTGTTTTTCAGTCCCAGGGTGAGGCGGGAAAGGCCGTGGTGCTTGGCCACCGGCACGTTGATATAACAGTCGCATTCCAGGGCGTCCCGGTACAGTTCCCAGCGGGTGAGACTCTGCCCTCTGGTGATGTCCACCGGGATAAATTTGCGCTGGTCCACATGTTCAATTACTGCCCTTCGGTCCCCGATGGCACGAACAGCTTGTTCGATGCCGCTGTTGGCATAGCAGCGGCGCGGCTCGTTGCAGGTGCGATCAAAGACCAGCACCCTTTGTGCCCCGGCCTCCAGGGCCAGGACCACCAGGGCCTGGACCACCAGCGGGTGGGTGTTGGCCGCCTGTTCCGGGCTGCGGTCCCAGGCGATGTTCGGCTTGACCACCACCTTGTCGCCCGGCTGCACGAAATGGGCCATGCCGCCGAGAGGTTCGAGCACTCGGGTGACCAGGGCTGGATAATCTTCACCCTTAGCGACGCTGAGCAGGGGAGATGCTTGTTCCGCGGCCAGGGCTTCAGGGCGAATGGCGAAACGAGGGGTGACCAGCGCGATACCGGCTGACCAGAGAACAATATCGCGAATGAATTGACGTCTGTCCATGGGGCCTCCTGAGGTTGTCGCTGTCAGGCCGAAAGCGGCGATACATGTGGGGGAGCTTAATAGTGCGAAATAGTAAGAATCATACCCGTTCGGCTGAGGTGGAGCAATGATTTCCCGTTTTTCTCAATATCTGCAACCGCTTGGGCGCGATACGACCGAGCCCGCCACCTGTCCCGGTCGAACAACAGGCAGCAAGGGTGGGCAAACGGCGGTATCGGTTACCCACGCGGTGGCAGGGTGTTTATCATGCATCCAGCCCGCGGGTTTGGGGTGAGGCACGAACGCCAACACCATTCACAAAAAAAAACATCTCAACACCTGCAACCGTTGATCAAGGTTCGCGTGCGGATGTCCGTAACCAAAGCGTTGTTTTCCGGCTGTTGTTGCTGGACCATTGCAAATGAGGGGGCGGGACATGAAAGGACAATCGGGTCATAGTTCGGAGCCAGCCAAAATCGAAGCCGAGCTGCATCGATACCGGAATCATTACGAATTTTCTCCGGTCGGTTTGGCTACCCTCGATCGGAGCGGCATGTTCCGGGAGGCAAATCCGGCCATGGCCGCTCTGCTGGGTCTTGATCTCGCCCGGTTATGCAACCTTCGCCTGGCCGGTCTGATCACCAAGGCCTCCCGGCCCGCTCTGGACTTGTTTTTCGACCGTGTTTTCTCAGCCGATGACAGAGCCACCGGCGAAGTACATGTGCCCGATG
Organism: Desulfobulbus alkaliphilus; assembly: GCF_016918545.1. Lineage (GTDB taxonomy): Bacteria > Desulfobacterota > Desulfobulbia > Desulfobulbales > Desulfobulbaceae > Desulfobulbus > Desulfobulbus alkaliphilus. The sequence continues at coordinate 71,316 of NZ_JAFFQC010000019.1, forward strand.
GTCATGGAGGCGGGCGACACCTGTACCTCGAAGGGGTAGCCTTTGCGGAGGGTTCAGGCCGCAACCTGTGCCGGGTGGCGGCCATGGATGTCACCGAATCCAGGCAGTCTTGCCTTGAGCTGGAACACTATCGCAGTCATCTGGAAGAATTGGTTCACGAGCATACTTCCCGGCTCGAGGTGGCCAACCGTCAACTCATGGAACAGACCGAGAATCTGGCCTCCGTCTATAAGGCCCTGGACAGTATCGGTCTAATCGTCTGCGATCTTGAACAGCAGACCGGACGCATCAATACCTTCAGCGCCGGTGCGGAAAAACTGTTCGGCTTCCGGCAGGAAGAAGCTCTCGGGCAATCCATAGAGCTGATCTATCCCACCGAGCAACGGTGCAACGTAGCCGATCTGGTCAGAGGACTTTGCGGTGGTCAGGCGTTTGAGTCCTTTGACCTAACCTTGTTCCGCAAATCCGGGGAATGTTTTCCCGCCGTGGTCTCAGTGCGCCCCTTTGCCCACCGTGATGGACGATTCACCAAGGCGGTGGGGGTGTTTCGCGATATTTCCGAGTTGATTCGCATCCAGGCCGAACTCAGGGCGGTCAATGACCAGTTGGAGCGGCGGGTCGAAGAACGGACCCTGGAACTGCAGGAAACCCAGAAACAGTACCTGCACGCGGAAAAACTGGCGGCCATCGGCAAACTGTCCGCTTCCATCGCCCATGAGTTCAACAATCCGCTCCAGGCTATTTTTTCCATTCTCAAGGGCTTGCAGAAACGGGCCATACTGGAGGAGGAAGACCGGCAGTTGCTGGAAGCGGCCATTGCCGAGGGTGACCGGATCAAGGAGCTGATCCGCAATCTGCAGGAATTCAACCGGCCCTCCTCGGGCCGGAAGGTGGTTATGGACGTGCACCAGGCCCTCAATTCCATCCTGCTTCTCCATAAAAGCGATTTCAGGGGGAAGCGGATTTCCGTAGTGCTTGACTATGCTGAACATCTGCCGCGGATCCTGGCAGTCCCTGACCAGATCAAACAGGTGTTTCTCAACCTCCTTACCAACGCCGCTGACGCCTGTCAGCAAGCCGGTGGTGTGATTACCATCCGCACCCGGCACGAGGGCGATCGGGTGGCTGTGGCCATTGAGGATACCGGGGTGGGCATCAGGGCCGAGGAGATGGAATTGATCTTTCAGCCTTTTTACACCACCAAGCCGGAGGTCAAGGGGACCGGTCTCGGCCTGTCGGTGAGCTACGGTATCGTCGCTCGTCACCAGGGAGAGATGCAGGTGGCCAGTCAGCCGAACCAGGGGGCAACTTTTACCGTTCTGCTGCCTGTCAAGGGAGCTGATGAAGTCGTGACACATGGATAAGCAGTTTTAACTTTGTCCAGGTTATGCAGTCAGTTGTTTAAAGGGATCACACTTGATCGTCCATTGAGAAAAATAATCGGTGCGTTTTTTCCACCAGGTACGGTACTATGCAACCCAGTGACGGAGGAGTGCCGGACAACGAATCGAACATCGGCCGGCAAGGGAGGACACGGTCATGACGGAAACATCACTGCTCTTTGTCGATGATGAAGAGGTCATTCGCAAAACCTTTGCCCGGGAACTGGGGCTGGAAGGGTTTGCTGTCACCCTTGCCGCTGATGGCGGTGAGGCCATCGAGCTGTTGACCCAGACCGCCTTTGACGTGGTGATTACCGACCTGATGATGCCGGGTGTCGACGGTTTCGGCGTGCTCAAGGCGGTGAAGAAAACAGCACCGCAGACCAGTGTCATTATCCTCACCGGCTACGGGGATATGCGGTCCGCCATCGATGCCCTGCGGCTGGGGGCGGATGATTTCACCCTCAAACCCTGTGAAATCGAAGAATTGCTGTTTCGTATCCGCCGTTGCCTGGAGAAACGCAGCCTGCTGCAGAAACTGGCAGCCCAGAACCGACAGCTCGAGGAAGAAATCACCCACCGCAAACAGGTGGAGGCGGAACTGGTTGAAAGCGAAAACCGTTTTCGTCTGGCCCTGGATGCTTCCTCCAACGGGGTCTGGGACCGGAACCTGCTGACCGGCGATGTCTATCTCGGCGAAAACTGGCACCGCAGCCTGGGGTATACGGAAGCAGACGAAATCAACGGGATCACCTCCTTTGAAGAGCTGCTCCACCCCGATGACCGCAATCGGGTGCTGACACTGCGCGAGGCCCATATTTGTGGCAAAAGCGCCGTCTATGAGGCTGAATACCGGATGCGCAACAAGGCCGGGGGGTGGCAATGGGTACTTTCCAGAGGGCGGGCCGTGGCCCGGGACAAGCAGGGCAGGGCGACCCGGATCATCGGCACCCACACCGATATCACCCGGCTCAAGGAGGTGGAGGCAGAGCTGGCAAGTGCCCGGGACGATCTGGAACAACGGGTCCGGGAGCGCACCGCCGAACTTCGCGAATCCAACATCGCCTTGACTGTGCTGTTGAAAAAACGGGAAGAAGACCGAGAAATCCTGGCTGAACAGGTGCTTGCCAGCGCATCCAGGCTGGTCGAACCCTACCTGGATCGTCTGGAGGAAAGTGGTCTCAGCGAGCAGCAGCAGGTCCTCCTTGATATTCTCCGGACCAATATCGCCGAATTGACCTCCCCCTTTGCCGATAAATTTTCCGGTAAACTCACCCGTTTGACCCCGACGGAAATTCAGGTTGCCAATCTGGTAAAACTCGGCAAGAGGACCAAGGAGATTGCCGGGATCATGCACCTCTCCCCCGGCACCATCAGTATTCATCGCAAGAATATTCGCAAGAAACTGGAATTGACCCACCAGAAAACCAATCTGCAGACCATGCTGTCCATCAACTCCTGATCACGGCACCGCCCGACGCCACCCGTTGTTCCCATCTGTTTAGTGTGCGTGGGTTCTCGCCAATTTCGCTCCTGCCCCCCCCCTCGTTGCTGGTGAAGAGATGATCTATTGGCAAGGGTGAATAGTTTTTCTCCCCGCTTTTTACCTGAATAATCCCCATTGCATTTACCGTTGCTGCAGAGCACAATAACGTCTGGGTAAGGCCTCGTAAGCAAAAAATAGCGGCCTGTTCCTGTATTGCGGAACCATGACAATGGTGTGCGGTTCGCGCCGCGAGGGGCGGCTGGTGGAAGGTATTATCAAGAATTATGCTGAAATTGTAATATAATTACAGTGAGATATATTTAAAAAGCAGCCCGGCCGTCACGGATACAACCCCGGGAAAAAAGGAGCACCTGATGTACGAAGCACTCTTGTACCAGCCCATTGCCGAGGGAGAGGTCCACTGCGGCCTTTGTCATCACCGCTGTCGCATTGCCCCGGGTCGACGGGGTGTGTGCGGCGTGCGTGAAAATCAGGCCGGTCGGCTGGTCAGCCTGGTGTATGGCAAACTGGTCGCGGAACATGTCGACCCCATCGAGAAAAAACCCTTCTATCATGTGCTGCCCGGCAGTCGTTCGTATTCAATTGCCACGGTGGGCTGCAATTTCCATTGCCTCCATTGTCAGAATTATCTGATTTCCCAATATCCTCACCTCCAGGGCGGCGATATTTCCGGCGTTGATCGCAGTCCGCAATGGGTGGTGGAAGAGGCCGTTCGCGGTGGATGCGCCAGCATCAGCTACACCTATGTCGAACCCACCATTTTTTATGAATTCGCCCATGCCTGCTTTACCCCAGCCCGGGAACAGGGGCTCAGAAACCTCTTTGTCAGCAACGGTTACATGACCCCGGAGGCAGTCCAGCACATGTCGCCGCTGCTCGACGGCATCAATATCGATCTCAAAGCCTTCAGCGATGAATTCTATCGCCGGGTCTGTAAGGCCCGTCTGGAACCGGTGCTGGACAATATTCGCCTTTTTCACGACCTCGGGGTCTGGGTGGAGGTCACCACCCTGGTCATCCCCGGGCATAACGACAGCGACGAGGAACTCGGGTCCATTGCCCGTTTTCTGGCGGCCCTTTCCCTTGATCTGCCCTGGCATGTCAGTGGATTCTATCCAACCTACCAGATGACCGATCGGCCGCCCACACCGGTCGCTACCCTGGAAAAAGCCCGGAAAATCGGTTGCGCAGAGGGGTTGCGCCATGTGTACATCGGCAACGCGGCGAGTGCCGGAGGCGCTGATACCCTCTGTCCCGGCTGCGGGGCGCTGCTGGTGCACCGTGCCGGATTCAGCGGTCGGGTCACGGCCATCACCGGGGAGGGTTGTTGTCATGCCTGTGGGCAGGCGGTTGCCGGCATCTGGCAGTGAACGTCGCTCGGATTGTTTTTGGGTTGGATAGATTTTCTATTCAATATATCTCACACCTTGTCCTATTGTTTTTCGCGCCGCATCTGTCATACTGCACTGCAATTGCCCCAGGGCAGCCTGGAAGATGTGGTATCGGAATGGCCGGCTCCTGGCATGCAGGTTGCCGATAATCACTGATCCTTTGCATGCCAGTCGGATCCTCTGCAGAGGCAGTGCTGATGCCCTGTTGTTGCGCAGCAGCACTGCACATGCCATGGAGGGAACATGTCCATACGACATAGAAAAATACTGCTTGTTGACGACGAACCGCTCATCCTTGAGAGTCTGTCCAGAGAATTGACCGAAGATAATCTTGAAGTGAACCGGGCCACCAACGGTGAAGAGGCGATTACAGCCATCGAGGCCACCTGTTTTGATCTTGTGGTCACGGATCTGGTCATGCCCGGTGTCGATGGCTTCCAGGTCCTCAAGGCGGCCAAACAGCGGGATGCCCGGACCATGGTCATTATCCTCACCGGGTACGGCAATATGGAGAGTGCTGTTGATGCCCTGCGTCTGGGGGCCGATGATTTTCTGCAGAAACCCTGCGAAATAGAAGAGCTGCGCTATCGCATGGCCAACTGCTTTGTCAAACAGGATCTGGAACGGAAGGTGGCTTTCTATGAAACCATCCTGCCTGTCTGTTCCTGGTGCCGGAAAATCCGTGATGATCGGCAGGAGGGGCACGGTCAGGGCCAATGGTACAGCCTGGAGGCGTACCTCAAGAGAGTGAAAGGAGTGGATGTCTCCCACGGTTGCTGTCCGGAATGTTTTGCCTTGACCATGAAAAATATTGCCCGAGACAAATCAAAGGGCGAAGAGACCTGAACAGGATAATCCCTGACAGGGCCTTGTCGTTTTAATGGATAAATTATATATCTTTTTGTTATATAATTAACCTCCATTGCTAATCAGGCTTCCATACCGTATTTTTTAACGCAGAGTAAACGTCTTCTCAACCGTGCATTCCCTGACGGACACAGATGAGAACGGACACCCACTTTTCTCTTACCCATGGCATTCACGCCATGCAACCAACACCAGTTGGTACCTACAACTATGAATTCTTTAAAGGAGGCGCGCCATGCAAGACATTCAACAGATTGTTGTCCCAGTAGATTTTCATCAGCACACCGACGACCTGGCTGATTTTGCAGTCGGGATTGCCGGCAAGCTGGGTGCAAAAATCACCTTTGTTCACGTGATCGAGGAGGTAGTCCATTACGCTTATTCCGAGTACAATCCCATCACCTTCTCCGATATCGAAAAGGAACTTCGGGAAATTGCCGATAAAAAAATGACTGCTTTCCTTGACAGGATCAAAGCTACCTGCCCTGACTGCTCCAGCGAAGTGCTGGCGGGCAACATAGCTGACAGCATCGTCGGCTATGCCTCTGATAAAAATGCGGGAATGATTGTCATGGCCACCCACGGCGCCCAGGGGATCGAAAAAGTGTTCCTTGGCAGCGTTGCCGAGCGGGTCATCAAACGGGCCCACTGCCCGACCCTGGTCTTCAACCCCTACAAAGGCGAGCGTGGCTACAAGATCGACGCACCGGTTCTGGAAAAAATCCTGCCGATGTAACCACCAGCACCATCAGCGTCATAGCAACCCCACCCCGGCACTGGTCCCACCCCAGCGCCGGGGTGTTTTTTCTTACCATCCACCTGAGCGGTGGGTAAACGGCACCATCGTCTGCCGACGCAGTCCCTACCGGTGGCATCCATTTCCTCCTAATAGGTTGACTTGAAAAATCAAGGGCGCTTCCCTAGTTTTTATGAAAAGTCGAGCATTTCCAAAATGTTGCAAGATAAGGGAGTTGTTTCTGATTTAACCTGATTTTAATGAGGATCGATGGCGGGATGTAACCTTCGTGCACCCCGCTGGTCAGATAACCCCTAATTTTTCATTCATGAAGAAATTGTGCCATATATGGCCCCCTGCCAAGGGCATTTTATGGCCGCGGGCACCACTACCAATAGATGGGAGCCAGACACTTCCTTGTCTTGACCGCCCCTTACCCGTGCGCTATATGTACAATTATTACAATCCGATGCTTCAATCTGACAGTCTACCCACTGAGAAACAGGAAATATCCCATGCAAATTCCAACGGCAACCAATAAAGTCAGCATGCATCCTGTTGCATTGGTACAAGAGAAAAGAGAGCAGATACTGCGCATTTCAGCTGCGCACGGAGCAAGGAATGTCCGGATTTTTGGTTCAGTTGCTCGTAATGAAGCAAGTGATGCAAGCGATATCGATTTTTTGGTGGAATTAGAACCGGGGAGTTCTTTGCTTGATCTTGGCGGATTGTTGGTTGAGCTTGAACAACTGCTTGCCCGAAGAGTGGATATTGTGACCGAGCAAGGATTGCATTGGTATTTACGCGATAAAATAATCAATGAAGCCCGTCCGCTATGAAGGAAGACAAACTCTATCGTATCCATATCGAGGTCAAGGGGCGGGTCGAGTCGGCGGACGGCGGTAGGAGCGGGCCGTGCCCGCGAAAAAGATGCTCCCCTTATTTTTATGAGAAAAAATAAAACATTTCCCAAAATTTATAAAACAGGGGAAGTGTCCCTGATTTTTACATACGCTTCCATGCATTAAGGCTATATGGGAAACTTGAGAAGTGAAATTTCAAATACACAGACAGCGGTCCATCGGCTTCGTCAGGAGCTACCGCGTCTGCGCAGGGAGTATTCTGTAGTCTCTCTTGGGCTGTTTGGCTCGTATGTCCGTGGCGAACAACACGAAGGAAGTGATCTTGATGTGTTGGTTGAGTTTTCAGATGTTCCTGGAATTTTGAAGTTTCTTGACCTGGAAAGGGATCTTTCAGCAATACTCGGAGTCCCCGTTGACCTGGTGCAAAAGGAGGCGCTTAAACCCGCCATAGGCAAGCGGATAATGAAAGAGGTTTTGACCATATGAAAGACCAGCGTTTCGCTCAGGATTATTTACGGGATATTCTTGAGGCTATGGACAAGGCCGAAGAATTCACCAACGGCTTGGATCTTCCTATGTTCTATGAGGATGATAAAACCTCTTTTGCCGTTATTCGTTGTGAGATCATTGGCGAGGATGCCAGGAAGATTTCGGTTGAACATAGACGGCGTTTTGCAGATGTTCCTTGGAAAAGTCTTGCCGGAATGCGGGATAAGTTGATTCACGACTATGCCGGAGTAAGTTTAGAAATCGTATGGCGTACAGTCAAGGAGGATATCCCGACTGTACGTCCTAAATTGAAAGTTGTTTTGGAAAAGTTGCAAGAAGAAGAGGGGTGAATAAAACTCACCATCCGCACACTCACGGATCCAGGTGAAGGGGGCAGACCGAGACAACGATTCTTCAGTAGGAGCGGGCCATGCCCGCGAACAGAGCCGTTCAGGTTGTCTCGTCGTTGAGTGAAGCCCTGAGAAAGTCCCGTAGGATGGGCAAACGGCTGTATCGTTTGCCCATGCTGTCACGTATAGGAAGGCATCCCAAATGTACCCTACCACGGTTGCAACCCATGAATTGACTTTGCAGGTTAACACTCACGGATCCAGGTGAAGGGGGCAGACCGAGACAACGATTCTTCAGTAGGAGCGGGCCATGCCTGCGAACAGAGTCGTTCAGGTTGTTTTGTCATTGAGTGGAGCCCTGAGAAAGTCGAGCAAGAAAGTGTATTGGCCCTGGCGGACCAAGGTGAAAATTCTGTTCATATCCACGTTCATGTAGTCATGGACAATGCGCTTGCGAAGACCAACGATGCCATGCCACTGGGCTAGTTATTTTGGGTCGATGAGTCCAATCCGGACCGAGGCTACAAAAGCGTCGTAAGCGGAAATCGGCACATCCTCGCCCCGTACTTGTGGAGCACGCTTAAAATTAGGGACACTTCCCCTATTTTGCAAACTTTGGGAGATGGTCCGTTTATTTCCATGAAAATAAGGGAAGTGTTTGAATGCATAAGTCCGGCAAAGAAAAGAAACCTCCATGTGAGTATAATGTTTTAGCAACAGTTGGGTCGAGAACCAGCTCGCCCAAAATATACCACAGGGAGGTTTCTATGAACGTA
>NZ_JAFFQC010000001.1 GCF_016918545.1 Desulfobulbus alkaliphilus
GACCTTTATGCCGAGATGAAACGGATGCCTTCCAGTGAGCGGATTCGCTTCTTTGCCTTGCTCACCAGCAATGCCTTTCGCGAGGATGACTTCACCCATGACCAAGTATTCGGGTCCGTTCACAGGGCGCCATTTTCGGTACCAGAGGCAGCCGAGTACCTCGAAGTCTCTGTTCCAACCCTGCGCCGCTATGTGCAATCCGGCAAACTGAGGCCGGTGCAGGTTGTCGGGCGCAGTCAATTGTTTGATGCTGCGGATTTACGTTCTTTTAAACGAAAAAAGTCAGCTGCTTAGAAGCGCGACACACAGTAACTAAATGGTCAACGCATGGACACGGGGTCAGGCCAAGAGTCCTTGCAAAAACACGGGGTCAGGTCTCAAGAAAAGAAATAGGAAACAGGACACGGTTTCTGCTTTTCAAACCGAAACCGTGGCCTGTTTGTCCCCTATTTCTACTCTGCGTTGACTCAAGTGGTGTAACTGTTATATTTACAAGCATGGAAAGCTGTCTGCATGAGATGTAAATTTGACCACCGAAAGAGTAAAAAGCTGAAAGCCGATCCCAGACGGGGAATTGGGTTTACAGAGGTTCAGGAGATATGGAATCATCCGCATTACGTGGACTTTCGGTCGGATGACCCGGAACAATTCCGTGCAATCGGTTGGGTGAAAGGGCAGCTTTTTTCAGTCATATATGAAATCAGAGAAGATGAGCAAGGAGAATATTATCATCTCGTTACGCTTTGGAAATCGACCAGGCAGGAGGAAATCTTATATGAAGAACATAGCTGGTAAAACCAACCCGTCGGCCGATGAAATTGCTGAAAAAGCAGCGAGCGGCGAGGATGTGTCTCTGTATTTCACCAATAAAGGTGAAATGAAACCTGCAGTCCAGAGAGTGAACGTTGATTTTGGGGTTGATATGCTCAAGGAACTTGATGCCATTGCCAAGGAATTAAATGTCAGCCGCCAGGCTGTTATAAAGCTCTATCTGCGTCAATCCTTGAACCTGCATTATTTGGCTCGCAAAGGTATGGAGTCAAAGTAAGCGTACAGAATGGATGAGGGTCAAGTCTTGACATGACAGTTGCCTTGGGCCTGTTAGGCTCGCAGGGTTTACTTCTTGCGTCCATTAAAAATGGGGGGAATACCGAGGCATTTTACGGGATATGCCTGGAGAGGATCATGCGTTGGTGCAAAATGCGCACGACGCCAAGGCTGTCTTTGCCCGGCCGGTAAACAATTAGATGGGAGCCGACCGGGTAGACCAGGTGCGTCGGGGGCAAGTTGTCTCGACAACGGCCAAGTTGCGGGTTGTGATTGAGCGCCATGAGCGCGTCGTTGATCTTATCGCGGTAGACGACGAGTTGAGCGTGGCTCCAATTTTCACCGGTAAAGCGCAGTATGTGTCAATGAAATCCGCTCGTGCTCTCGGCGAGAGCTTGATTAGTAGCGGCCTAAGGGAGGACATCAGGGTCCATTGGTCGGCCACTGTGCATTGCGTTAACAGCGCTTTGGGTCAAAACACGGGGTCAGGCCTCCAAGTTGACAAGTTGCCCCCCCCTGTTTGCCTGCTGATCACCCAAGCACAAGCACAAGCACAAGCAATATTTTTCGCTTTTGGTGAGATTCCACTAGACGAGGTGGCGGAAGTGGAAATCAACCGGGTGTCGATTGATGCTGCTGATGGCTACGCAGAAGTGGCCGACCGGTGGACCGGTGAACATTACAAATTCAAGGGACTCGTAACCGTTCACCACCTTCCTTCCCACTGAAAATAATCGCGGGCATGGCCCGCTCCTACAGGCTCGGTGGTAGTGTAGGAGCGGGCCATGCCCGCGATATATAATGTTCCGTTGATTGTATTGTTGCCCGGTGCGGCTGCCACCAATTGCAACGACCGGGCAGGACATCAGGCTCCCCGCTCTCGGCTGTCATGAGATGGATATGGTTCGAAGTGATCATGGACTTCAGCACCAGTAAACCATAGCGCTTTTCCGCTTCGTACAGCCAATGCCGCCACCTCTGCCAGCCGCGGCGGGTGTTTGATGGCGATGAAAATGCCCGTCAGGCAGTTGCGGTTGATCCCCGCCTGGTATTGGAGGGCGATACGCCGCGTCTTATCGATGAGTGGCAGATTGAACCCGCCATCTGGAATCATATCCGGCGAACAGTTGACGAGCGCGACGCGCCGGGCCAGTTCATCCTGACCGGTTCCGCGGCGCCCGCCGATGATCGATCCGCCTTGTCCATGGCGAGGCAGCGGCTCAAGCAGCATTGCGGCCGGCCCTGGTAAATGAACTGGGGCATGGGGTTGATCATTCCCTTACCGCTGAAGACCTTTATGCCGAGATGAAACGGATGCCTTCCAGTGAGCGGATTCGCTTCTTTGCCTTGCTCACCAGCAATGCCTTTCGCGAGGATGACTTCACCCATGACCAAGTATTCGGGTCCGTTCACAGGGAGCCATTTTCGGTACCAGAGGCAGCCGAGTACCTCGAAGTCTCTATTCCAACCCTGCGCCGCTATGTGCAATCCGGCAAACTGAGGCCGGTGCAGGTTGTCGGGCGCAGTCAATTGTTTGATGCTGCGGATTTACGTTCTTTTAAACGAAAAAAGTCAGCTGCTTAGAAACGCTCGACACGGGGTCACGACACGGGGTCAGGCCTCCAAGTTGACAAGTTTATTTTCCCTGTTTTCCTTCCCACTGAATAAAATCGCGGGCATGGCCCGCTCCTACAGGCTCGGTGGTAGTGCAGGTGCGGGCCATGCCCGCGATAAGGGTGAAATCAGGGACAGACATCACGCCGAAAAAACCTGTCATCACAGAGGAGGCCAAGTCCTGGGTTGTCAACTCTTTTCTCCCTCTATTACCAGGCGGGATTCAAGTAACAAATTGGGGGGGGCTTACAGAGTTGGCCGGTTGACTTCCCTTAGGGGGTTCGTTACTATTTGAAAATAGAAGACGATCAGGGAATATCCTTTTTTTTGAGGGAGATGATGCCATGAGAAATGTGGTTGAAATTGATTTTCCAAGTGAAATACTGCTTGGCCTCCACCTTGATGCCGAACAATTTGCCAAGCTGATTAAAAAAGAAACGGCTCTTGCCCTTTTCAAGGATGGTAAGCTTTCTTCTGGCATGGCAGCGCGTTGGCTCGGTGTCCCCAGGGTGCATTTTCTTATCCTGGCCATGCAGGAGGGGGATGCAATGCTGCTGCAGGACGATGAGGATGATTTTGCCCGCGAGACTTCCCTGTTGTGATTGTTTATTCCAACACCACCCCCTTCATCGCGCTGGCGGGCATAGGTTGCCTGGACCTGTTGCCGAAAATATTCGGTCAGGTTCGTGTCGCCCAAGCTGTCGTTGATGAGTGCGCCGAAGGTGGCCGTGTATTCGTTCCTTCTTTGCTTAAGTTGGATTGGGTTATTCCTGTTCCTGATGATCCGGCCACGGAGTTGACGATTTTATTCGAGCTCGATCGCGGGGAAAAACAAACGATTTTGCTTGCCCGGAAAGATAGGGCCGAGAAAATCATCATCGACGAAAGGCTGGGAAGAAGGGTTGCGGAATACCTTGGGCTTGATGTGGTTGGTACACTGGGTATCCTTGCCAAGGCCAAAACACTTGGCCACATCAAGTCATTTAAAGACACGGCATCCCTCATGCAGCAGAACGGAGTCTACTATAACTCCTCGTTGATTCAGCGTATCGCGCTCCATTTGGGTGAATGAGGTAGCCATGGGCAAGCGGCACGGGGTCAGGCCTCCAAGTTGACAAGTTGATTTTCCCTGTTTCCCTTCCCACTGAAAAAAATCGCGGGCATGGCCCGCTCCTACAAGAAATAATCGCGGGTATGGCCCGCTCCTACAAGTTCGGTGGTGGGGCCCTGAATCCGTAACGGCTGGACGCTTGTTTTGGATGCTGGTGCCAGTCGGCCTGCTGCTTGCCTGCAACTCGGGCGTGAGCTTTCCCTTCCTTGGGTGGTCAAGTTGGCCTCGACGGAGCTGCCGACCGGCAGCAATCGCCCTTGGGTCTCCCGCGGCAGCCACGGCGTCCTGGTGCTCAAACCATGAACCCGGTATACCTGGAGACCGCTCGGCTGCTCACCCAAGTGGTTCCGCTGATTTTTAACGGTGATACTTTCGCGCTCAAGGGCGGGACGGCCATCAATTTGTTTGTGCGCGATATGTCACGACTATCCGTGGACCTCGACCTGGTATTTCCCGATCACCGGATGGAGCGTGTACAGGCACTGAAACAAATCAATGAGGCCATCCGGCAAGCTGCGGGACGGTTGAAAGCAGAGGATTCCAGATCTATACCTTTACCGCCGCAGATGCCGGCGAAACCAAGCTCCTGGTTCGATGGGTAGAGTGGAGGTAGGTCAAGGCCGAGGTCAATTTTGTGATGCGCGGCACCGTGTACCTGTACCCGGTTCGGATCGGGTCACTGTCCGCTAAGGCGTGCGATTTGCTGATGGTGATAGGTTCATTTGGCGCTTACGTTTAAATCACGTTCCGCCGATGGTCGCCAATTGTCGAGACACAATAGAGTGGGAGGAAGTGCAGTTTCTGGTCAGATACTGTATTGCTTGTGCCACTATACAGTACCAATCCATGCGGGCAATTCTGATATTTTTCCAGCATCATGTGCAGACTTCGCAAACTCCCGCTTGCTCCCGACTTAACTTCTACCGGGTAAATATTTCCTTGCCGAACAACGAGAAAATCTACTTCGGCACTGCTGCCACGGCTCTCCCGTGCCCAATAAAACAGTTCTGAACTATGCCAGGCGAGGAGTTCCTGGGCTACGAATTGTTCGGCAAGTTTTCCACGGTACATCGCCAGGAGATTTTCCTGCTGCAATTCCAGTTCAACCGGCACCTGACAGAGTCTCTGCATAAGACCTATGTCGAGCATGGCTGCCTTGAATTTCTTGGGGTTGGCTGTTGCCCCTAACGGCAAACCACGGGGATCACAGGCCGGAATTTTATGAATAACCTTCGCCTTGGCCAATAGGTCAAAGGCCTTCCGATTCATCTGGCTTGAATGCGCATCATTTAAGCGGGTATATTTTAATTGCTCGCCAATACTTTTTGCCACTCCCAAAAAAACTGCATCCAGACAGGTCGTGTTGATATGGGGGGTGTATTTGGAAAAATCATCGCGATACGAGTCGAGGATTTCTGCTTGGACTTGAAAGGTTTCAACCATGGAACCAGAGTCACGATAGGTCTTGACACATTCAGGCATGCCGCCAACAAAGAAATAGTGCCGCAATTCCTTAAGAATAGTTTTCTGCATGGGCCCGGCAACATCAACCGATTGCTGGAGAGTGTATTCGGCCATCTGTTCTTTGCCGGTTGCCAGAAGATATTCATAAAAAGTCATCGGATGCAGATACAGATACTGAACGCGACCGACAGGAACGGATATTTCGCCGAAGGCAAACTCCAACAATGAACCGGCTGCTATAACATGGAGTTCGGGCAGCTCTTCATAAAAGTAGCGTAAGGCCAGTATTGCTCTCGGGCACGCCTGAATCTCGTCAAAAAAAAGGAGCGTCTGCCCGGGTATGATTCGACCGGCTGTCAATTCCAAATGGTTCAGTATCGATTGCGGCTGAAGATTCTCAGCGAAAAGAGGGTGAAGGTCGCGACGTTTTTCCAGATCTACTTTGACAAAGCTGGTAAATTGTTTTGCCAGCACATTCTCGACCAACCATGTTTTCCCGACCTGGCGTGCCCCGCGAATAATTAGAGGCTTCCGGCGCGACGAATCTTTCCAGCCGGCAATCTGTTTTTCAGCCAATCGTTGCATGCATTATTCTCATTTGTTCCAGGTGGTTCGCACAACGGTAAAGCACAACACAACCGTAGAGTACCCTCCGTGAAGATATAAAGTCAATGTTATTTCGACCGTATAAAAGTAAAAATTCAACGGTATTAATATTGCTTTATGGGTCATTTACGGGGTCAGGCCTCCAAGTTGGCAAGTTGACCCTCCCTGTTTCCCTGCCCACTGAAAAAAATCTCGGGCAGATGGCCCGCTCCTACAGGCTCGGTGGTAGTGTGGAGCGGGCCATGCCCGCGATATATAATCTTGCATACTTCACGCAACAATGGTACACGCAAAGTTACATATTCTATCACTTTGTGTGGACTTTTTCGATGCAACCGATAAAACAACTCAGCCGGATTCTCGACAACCTTGCAGACTCGGATAATTATCTCTTTGCTGTGGATGATCTGCGCTGCGCACTGCCGGATACCGGTTCCGGGGCATTTAAGGCGTTACTGAGCCGTGCGCAAAAAAACAACATGCTCAAGCGTGTCTGCAAGGGGATATATCTGTTTGAGCGCGTCAAATATCCTGCGGGGTATGTGCTGTTTCATACCGCTGCGAAACTACGTTCCGATACTTTTAATTACTTAAGCCTTGAAACGGTGCTCAGCGATGCCGGGGTCATTTCCCAGATCCCTTTGCACTGGATAACGCTGATGTCGTCCGGGCGCAGCCATATCGTTGAATGCGGTGACTATGGGCATATTGAATTCATCCACACCAAGCGTAAACCGACTGATATTGCTGATCGATTAACCTATGATCCGGAACGTCGCCTCTGGCGAGCCTCAGTATCACTGGCCCTGCTGGATATGAAACTCACCCGCCGCAGTACCGACCTGGTGGATTGGAGCCTTGTCAATGAGCTTGTTTGATCAACTGGTCGATGAAGCGACACGCAACCTGCCTCAGTGTGCCCCTTTGCGGGTTGTGGTGGAAAAGGAACTGCTGCATCATGACATTCTTCGCGAGATGAGCCGGGCCGGATTTTTACAGAGGCTGACGTTTATCGGCGGAACCTGCCTGCGCCTCTGCTACGGTTCACCGCGGTTGAGTGAAAATCTGGACTTTTCCGGAGGCGCTGATTTCACTAAAGACGCTCTGGTGGATCTTGGATCTGTGCTGGTGAAGAGGCTGGAGGTAAAATATGGATTGCCTGTCTCAGTCAGCGAACCGGTTCGTGAAGAGGGTAATGTCGATACCTGGAAGCTGCGGATGGTAACTCGCCCTGAGCGTAAGCATTTGCCAGACCAACGCATCAATATCGATATCTGTGCGCTACCCAGCTACGATCGGCGTCCGGTGATGCTGCGCAACCACTATGGCGTCGATATGGGAACCTCGGGCCTGATTGTTCAGGCACAAAGCCGAGAAGAGATTTTCGCCGACAAAATCGTTACGTTCGCTCTGCGGAAGAACCGCTTGAAAAACCGCGATCTGTGGGACATCGTCTGGTTGCATCAGCAGGGCCTTACTGTACCGGTGGAACTGGTGCTGCGCAAAGTTACTGACCGGAGGATGAAGCGGGATGTTTTTTGGGATCGACTTGAGCAGCGGCTGACATTGTTACGATCAGACCCTTGGTGTCAAAAGAATTTTTTGTCGGAAATGCGGCGCTTTCTACCGCCGGCGGTGGTGGCTGAAACACTCGCGCAGGAAGCATTCTGGACTGTTTTGATGGATGTGGTTGCCGGGGAGTGTGATCGAGTTAAAAACCAGATCTGATTTTTGAGAGCTTTGTTTTTTTTTCCAGGGTCTGAATCCGTGAGCGGTCGTCCGTGCGTCAGCTTTGTTGTTCGTAACCGTTCGATTAAAGTACACTTTATCGAACGGTTACGGGCAATGAATATGGCGTGCGGACGGATGCCCCGAAGGGCGGCAGGTGAAAGATATTGCCAAGGGTTCCGCTGCAATTATAAAATGATTACAGTAATATATGTTAAAAACAAGCGTCCAGCCGTCACGGATTCAGGCAGGGGAAACAAACGTATTGACCAAGAGAGGGACGATGGTTGCGGACTATGGCGGGATAGCTCTGGGGAAGAAAGAGAAAATGATCATCCACCTGCGCCATCACGGGGCGCGGGATGGGGTGACCGGTTCGTGTCATCAGCTTCTGCTGGACGAGAGAAAGAGCCTGCTCATCGATTGCGGCCTGGTGCAGGGCGCGGAGGCCGGCGACAATAGTGCTGTCGAAGGCGACGTGCTCAAAATCGATTTTCCGGTGGCGGATATCGTTGCCCTGGTGCTGACCCATGTGCATATCGATCATGCCGGTCGCATTCCCTGGCTGCTGGCCGCGGGGTACAAGGGGCCGATCATCTGTTCCGAGCCCTCGGCGGCCCTGCTGCCCATTGTCCTTGAGGATGCCTTCCGGCTGGCGGTGACCAGGCGGCGGGATGTGGTGGCCAATTATCTCCGGATGGTGCGGGAGCGCCTGGTGGTCCTGCCCTACAACACGTTCCATACCCTGCTCGACTCCGAGAAACGGCGAGTGCGCGTCAGGCTGCAGCGGGCCGGACATATTCTTGGATCCGCGTATGTCGAGTGCGATCTTCTTGACAGAGAGACCGGGGTCAGCAAGCGGCTGGTTTTTTCCGGCGACCTGGGGGCACCGTGGACTCCGCTGCTGCCCGCGCCGCGATCGCCCTGGCGTGCCGACCTGCTGGTGCTGGAGAGTACCTACAGAAAAATACGGGGTCAGGCCTCCAAGTTGACAAGTTGAACCTACCCTGGAATATACTATCGATTTGCTCTTGGCCTTTCTCCTTAACGGTCTAATTTTGGTAATAAAATCAGTCTGCTAAGGATTTTTTCTATGCTTAAAACTCCCGACAATGTTATTGCATTTTCTATATTGATTGTGCTGCATTTGTTGGCATAAAACTATTGCAATTGTTGTTATTGATGGTTTGGATTTAACGAGGATGAGATGCGCTATCGCTCAAGAGTGGTGGACAATGAATTGCGGCAGCGCCTCTCATCTACCGGCGCTGTTGTGATTGGAGGACCGAAAGCTTGCGGCAAGACGGCAACAGCCCGGATTCTGGCTGCCAGTGAGGTACTGCTTGATGGCGATGAAAATACCCGTCAGGCAGTTGCGGTTGACCCCCGCCTGGCATTGGCGGGCGATACGCCGCGTCTTATGGATGAGTGGCAGATTGAACCCGCCATCTGGAATCATATCCGACGAACAGTTGACGAGCGCGGCGCGCCGGGCCAGTTCATCCTGACCGGTTCAATTGACATGAAATCAAAAAATATCTGATATGTGATCATACAGAGAAACTACAAGCGCCCCTTCATGCAATTTGTAAAAAAAGGCTCGCAAACCATTGCAGCTGGCAATTGAGGACGCGGTCGATGTAGTCTGCGACACCCCGGATATAGCTGAAGCCAAGGCGGGAGATTTAGCTGGAATCAGGGTTTACAAATTCCGTTTCAAACGTCAGCAGTACCTGATAGCGTATCGCCCAGCCGCGCAGGAATTGATGGTTGAAGTGCTGGTCATTGACTTCTATCAGGTGGGTACGCACGAAAACTTCTACGAGACCCTCAAGCGTTACCTCAGAAAGGAGATCGACCGAGGAGAAAAACCATGAATCAGTCCCTTACCGCTGAAGACCTTTATGCCGAGATGAAGCGGATGCCTTCCAGTGAGCGGATTCGCTTCTTTGCCTTGCTCACCAGCAATGCCTTTCGCGAGGATGACTTCACCCATGACCAAGTATTCGGGACCGTTCACTGGGAGCCATTTTCGGTACCAGAGGCAGCCGAGTACCTCGAAGTCTCTGTTCCAACCCTGCGCCGCTATGTGCAATCCGGCAAACTGAGGCCGGTGCAGGTTGTCGGGCGCAGTCAATTGTTTGATGCTGCGGATTTACGTTCTTTTAAACGAAAAAAGTCAGCTGCTTAGAAGCGCGACACACAGTAACTAAATGGTCAACGCATGGACACGGGGTCAGGCCAAGAGTCCTTGCAAAAACACGGGGTCAGGTCTCAAGAAAAGAAATAGGAAACAGGCCACGGTTTCTGCTTTTCAAACCGAAACCGTGGCCTGTCTGTCCCCTATTTCTACTCTGCGTTGACTCAAGTGGTGTAACTGTTATATTTACAAGCATGGAAAGCTGTCTGCATGAGATGTAAATTTGACCACCAAAAGAGTAAAAAACTGAAAGCCGATCCCAGACGGGGAATTGGGTTTACAGAGGTTAAGGAGATATGGAATCATCCGCATTACGTGGACTTTCGGTCGGATGACCCGGAACAATTCCGTGCGATCGGTTGGGTGAAAGGGCAGCTTTTTTCAGTCATATATGAAATCAGAGAAGATGAGCAAGGAGAATATTATCATCTCGTTACGCTTTGGAAATCGACCAGGCAGGAGGAAATCTTATATGAAGAACATAGCTGGTAAAACCAACCCGTCGGCCGATGAAATTGCTGAAAAAGCAGCGAGCGGCGAGGATGTGTCTCTGTATTTCACCAATAAAGGTGAAATGAAACCTGCAGTCCAGAGAGTGAACGTTGATTTTGGGGTTGATATGATCAAGGAACTTGATGCCATTGCCAAGGAATTAAATGTCAGCCGCCAGGCTGTTATAAAGCTCTATGTGCGTCAATCCTTGAACCTGCATTATTTGGCTCGCAAAGGTATGGAGTCAAAGTAAGCGTACAGAATGGATGAGGGTCAAGTCTTGACATGACAGTTGTCTTGGGCCTGTTAGGCTCGCAGGGTTTACTTCTTGTGCACGGGGTCAGGCCTCCAAGTTGGCAAGTTGATTTTCCCTGTTTTCCTTCCCACTGAAAAAAATCGCGGGCATGGCCCGCTCCTACAAGCAGTAACCGTTCACCTCTTTCCTACCCCCTGGCCAGTTAAGGTGACAGATTATTTAACTGGATCAGGTTCAAGTCCAGCCCCTTGATATGACAGTATCCGCTGCCAGCGCCTACGCCCTGGTGGCAGATTTAAAATCTACACCCTGCTGGTGAGCTAGCCGTGCCCGGGCGTGGACTGGATCACGATCACGCTGCAATAGCCTTGGGCAAGCAAAGTCGGTTACCAAACGTGGTTATTGACGGATATCATCAGGGAATGTTTGCATGATTAAGTTTTCTGTTTTTATTGATATTTTACTTGTTGCACTGTAAAATAAATGAGCAATCTTTGCATCAAGTGGAGGACAAGATGAGCCGACTTATTATCAAGGAGCGAATGCTACGCTCCATCGCCAAGCGAAAAGGCGAAGTGGTGCTACGGGGGGATTTCGAGAAAATGGGCAGCCCGAGCCAGGTCAGTCGAGCCTTAAATGAGCTTATCAAGGCCGGTCGGCTGGTCCGTATCGGTTACGGGGTTTATGCCAAGGCCCGGGTCAGCTCGGTTAGCGGCAAGCCGGTACCGCGTGAGCCGTTGGAAGTGTTGGCATGGGAAGCCCTGGTTCGGCTTAAGGTTGATGTCCGTACCGGTCGTGCTCAAACAGCTTATGCGGAAGGGAAAACCGGTCAAATTCCGATGCAGGCAACCTTCAGCACCGGCAACCGCCGGATTAGTCGTAAGCTGTCGGTTGGTAACCGTTCGGTTCGCTATGAAAACAATTACTCCGCAAGAACGAAACGCGATAATCGACCTCACGGGTGAGGGTCTTTCCCTCCTGCCGGCCGGCGTTCTAGAAAAAGACCTGCTGGTCACCGAGGTATTGCACAACCTCGTTGCCATGAATACACCAGAAGTGCAACTGGTATTTTGTGGTGGTACTTGCCTGGCTAAAGCCCATGGCTTGATCAGCCCACCTCCGCCCGCTTCAGTCCCACCAAATCGCCCACGACTTGGGCCAAACCAGCCTGATGTTCCCGGTCCACCCCAACCTCACCATCGAAGACATTCGACAGACCTGCACCGTCCTCCAACAGGTGATGGCTCAGGCCCAAGCAACAAACGGGAACGAGGGCGCTACTTCTTGCAACCATTTAAAATGGGGGAATACCCTTGGACCCCGCTAGACATCATCCTGGCTCTCTATTGTCAAGCGGGATTGGAGTAATCAGATTATGACCTCGCTGTTTCTTCATAAAATCATACCCGTGCAATTGCACTACAAAAACAAGAGAGATGATGTGGCACCTGCCGCCCTCAAGGGCTGCGGGTGACGGCCATTACAAAATTCAGTACAGAAAACCAAGCAGCCACAGAGGTATTTTGTTACCGATCCCGTATTCTTCGTTGTCCCGGAGATCAAAGCTGTCTTTAATTCCTGATATCTGGTTGAAATCCTTGTTCTTGCCCCCGACTTCGAACAGGTGCCGTTCGTCGACCAGGAAGTCTCCCCGAGCCGGATAGTGCAAGCGATGTCCGGCATTGCCCAGCATGGTGGCGGCAAAGGTTTCCCGAATCGCGCCTTGTTGGGGATAATCGCAGAGAATGCTGAACAGGTTAGGGTTGTCGAAATACAGTTTGTCGGCTTTGGCCAGTGATTTATGAGCGGGTACCGTCCGCACCAGGCTGCCTTTTTCCAGGTAACCCAAGTAGGCGTACAGGGTACGGATATTGATCCTGGCCGCGCCGGCCAATTTGGTCACCTTTAATTCCAGGGGGGGCGACCGGCAGATCAGCTCCAGAATTCGGTTGAGTTTATTGAGATGATCTTTGTCGATATTGTAAATGACCGCCAGGTCGGAATCGATCATTTGCCGGACAACTTCGATCAATTTTATCGGATAGTCCACCACGCCTTCCCGGTAGAAAGGGTAGGCGCCGTAAGTCAGGTAGTCGCGGTACAACGGTAAAATCCTGCGGTCCGCCAGGCGGGTGACAATCTCGCCGGCAATCGCGGCATGGTCCTGGACCAGGGTGGCCAGATCCAGGGCGGCAAACTCCAGGCCGGTTTCCAGTTCTACAAACTCGCGCAGAGAGAGGCAGGGCAGGTTGTAAATCACCGCCCGGCGGGACAGGTCCACTTTGGCATGGTCCAGGTGCAGCGCCGAAGAGCCGGTGAATATGACCCGCAGGGAAAGGGTGTCGTACACTGCTTTGAGGTCGGCGGCAAAGCCGCTTTGTTTGTGGATTTCGTCGATTACCAGCAATTGGCCGCCAAGCTTTTCAAATGCTTCGGCGATATCGTAGAGACGCATGGCGTTGACCCGGGGATGATCGGCGGTGACATAAAGCGCCTTCTCGGCCGCCAACCCTGACTCCTGAAGCAATTGCCTGACCAGAGTGGTTTTGCCCGCACCCCTTGGTCCCTTGATACCGACCAGTCGCCCGTGCGGATTAAGCTTCGCGTGGAGAAAACGCCGGTATTTTTCCTTTCGGCGTTGCAAGATGCTGCGGGACAGGGTGATTAAATGGTCGATATCCATGCTGAAAACCTACTGTTTTTTTTGTAACCGTTCAGTTTCCAGGTTATGCAGTCTTTTTCATAACCCGGTGAACGGTTGCGTTTTTATTGTATCGCAATACATCAAAACAGTACCATTTACTGTACTACGATGCAACATGCATCAAAGGGACGTTGCTTCCCTGATCCGCACGCACAGCCTTTAAAAATACATCCAGATTTTCAGTAGAAATAGGGGACAGACCACGGTTTTGCTTGGGAAACAGAAAAGCTGGTCTGTCCCCCATTCCCTGCTGCAGGGGGGGGCGTGTCGTCCAAGCTGTTGTTGATGAGTGCGCCGAAAGTGGCCGTGTCTTCCCAGGATGTTCCCTTGGGATTTTTGGGTCGCGGGCATGGCCCGCTCCTACAAGTTCGGTGGTGGGGCCCTTGCTTGAGGTAGGTAGGTTGCAAATGATGGACACTATTTGATGTGTCGGTTTGGATCCTGCCGGCCATGCAACACGCGGATAATCTCCATTTGTCTGGATCTTACCTGATAGAACACAACCAGGCGTTCAACCGGAAAGCTGCGCATCCCAGACATAAGCTCAGGGCGTTCAATGCCGATGAGAGGCTGTTCTATCAGCGCCCAAAACCGTTCTTTTAGATGCTCGAGATATCTTAAGGACTGGTTCGCTCCCCAGTTGCGCAGGCCAAATTGATAGATGTTTCTCAGGTCATCTTGAGCAACCGGTGAAATTATCAACCAGTATTGCCAAGGGTTTCGCTGCAATTATAAAATTATTACAGTAAGATATGTCCAAAATAAGCGTCCAGCCGTCACGGATTCAGGCAGGGGAAACAAACGTATTGACCAAGGGGGAGGCGATGGTTGCGGACTATGGCAGGATAGCTCTGGGGGCGAAGGAAAAAATGGTTATCCACCTGCGCCATCACGGGGCGCGGGATGGGGTGACCGGTTCGTGTCATCAGCTTCTGCTGGATGAGAGAAAGAGCCTGCTCATCGATTGCGGCCTGGTGCAGGGTGCGGATGCCGGCGGCAATGCTGCCGCGGAGGGCGACCTGTTCAAAATTGATTTTCCGGTGGCGGATATTGTTGCCCTGGTGCTGACCCATGTGCATATCGACCACGCCGGACGCATTCCCTGGCTGCTGGCCGCGGGGTACAAGGGGCCGATCATCTGTTCGGAGCCCTCGGCGGCCCTGCTGCCCATTGTCCTTGAGGATGCCTTCCGACTGGCGGTGACCAGGCGGCGGGATGTGGTGGCCAATTATCTCCGGATGGTGCGGGAGCGCTTGGTGGTCCTGCCTTACAATACGTTCCACACCCTGCTCGATACCGGAGAGCGGCAGGTGCGCATCAGGCTGCAGCGGGCCGGACATATTCTCGGTTCTGCCTATGTCGAATGCGATCTTGTCAACAAAAAAACCAGGGTCAGCAAGCGGCTGGTTTTTTCCGGCGACCTGGGGGCGCCGTGGACTCCGCTGCTGCCGGCACCGCGACCGCCCTGGCGCGCCGACCTGCTGGTGCTGGAGAGCACCTATGGTGACCGGCTGCATGAAAACCGGCGCCAGCGGCGACTGCGACTGCAGGCAGTGATCGAGCAGGCGCTGCGCAATGGAGGCATCGTGCTGATCCCGGCTTTCAGCATCGGCCGGACCCAGGAGATCCTCTACGAACTGGAAGATATTCTCCATCGTCGCAAGGGAAGCAGTCTGGCTGATGTGCCGGTTTTACTTGACTCGCCCCTGGCCGGCAGGATCACCGAGGTGTACCGCGACCTCAAGCCCTGGTGGGACAAAGAGGCGCTCAGTAAACTTGCCCGTGGTCGCCGGCCCCTGGCTTTTGCTGGTCTGCACCGGGTCGACGGTCACGAGGATCATCTCCGGCTGGTGGATGCGTTGAGCCACAGCGGACGATTGGCCCTGGTGGTTGCCGGCAGCGGCATGTGCACCGGTGGTCGCATCGTCACCTATCTGCAACGGATGCTGGGTGATCCCCGCCATTGCGTGCTCTTCATCGGTTATCAGGCCGCGGGCACGCCGGGCCGCGATATCCAGCGCTATGGCCCGCAGGGGGGGTATGTATATCTGGATGGCGAGAAGGTGGCAATTCGTGCCCGGATCGAGACCATTGGCGGCTATTCGGCCCATGCCGATCAGGCCGGGCTGGTCCGGTTCGCCGCCCGGATGCGTCACCAGCCCGAGGCGATCCGTCTTGTTCACGGCGAGCCAACGGCCAAGGTGGCCTTGCGGCAGGCCCTGGTGGATGAAATGGGGCCGGGGGTTGACATTTCTTGATCCAAAGAGGATAGGCAGACAAGATAAAATTGTATTGTACCCGAATCCGTGACGGCTGGACTCTCGTTTCGGATATATGTTGCTGTAATCAAATTATAATTGCGAAGGAGCCTTTGATAATACTTTTCACCAGCCGCCCTTCGGGGCATCCGCTCACGGATTCAGGTTTTATACAGGTGCCTGGTGTGTTCAGCCTCAAGGCTGGTCCTGGGGCTTCTTCGAACAGACAGTGTTTTTTGTTAAAGATGCCGATTGGAATCCATTTTTTGATGCAATATCCGCACAACATCAATCCCGCCAGGTGTCACCTTGAAGAAAATGACGTGGGAGCCCGAATTGACTTTTCTGTACCCCGGTCTCACGTCACCGATGTGAATGGAATTTGTGGGATCGTTGCTTTGTCTTTCCATTGCCGCCCACAGGTCACGAACATATTTCTCCGCCTGGTCCATGCCCCATCGGGCAAAGGTGAAATCCCAGATGTCGCCCAAGTCAGACCTGGCCCTGGGTGTCAGGGTGACCCTGCTCATACGGAAAGGGACTTCTTTTTATCCGCGATGAACTTTTCAATATCCAAGCCTTTAGAGGGCCCGGAATTTTCCCCCTCGATCAAAGCTTTTCTTAATTCCTCCAGCTTGAGATGATCTCTGCGGATCAGGTCCCGCACATAATCCGAGGCGTTGGCATAGCGCCCGGACTGCACACATTCCTCGACCCATCTCTTCATCTGGTCAGGCAATGAAATATTCATTGTCGCCATGGCACTCTCCTTACTTTTGAGTTGACATCCCTATTTTATGGCAATCTTTGCCATATGTCAAAAAGAAAAATATGAGAGAGATGTAGCCACCAATAACAAAGACCAAGGCAGGACATCACGCTCACCCCTATCGACTGCCAAGTGATGGGTCCGGGTCAACATTCTTAAAAAAACCTTGGCCAGAATGCATTTGCAGCTGAGGTTGTTATTATGCGCAAGAATCTAAATAAATTGTTGCCTCTACCTGTTTCCGCTATAATAGCCAATAAAGAAAAAAATATTTCAGGGGGCCAGACATGAGGAGCACAATCACCACCAGGGGACAGACCGTTATTCCGGCAGAGATCCGGAAACGTTTTCATCTCGACCCTTCCAGGCAACTAGAGTGGATTGGAGAAGATGGAAATATCAAGGTTTTGCCTGTTGCTGAGGATCCCATCGAGGCCTTTCGAGGCCGGGGCAAGGGCGGCTCGACAACACGGTTAATGAATGAGCGCAGACGGGACCGACATTGAGAATGAAGCGTAATTTACTGGACACTTTCGCACTCCTGACCCTTCTGTTCCTGCTCGCAGGTCCTTTTCCCGCGGGAGCAGAATCCCTCGCACGCGGAGCCTTTCTTGCCCCCACCACCTTTGCCGATGTGATCGAGCAGGTCACACCCGCTGTTGTCCACATTGTGGTCAAGAAAACGCCAAAAACGACTACAGGCCCGACTCGGGGGACAGATTTTTTCAACGACCCGGTTATTGCCGATTTTTTTGGCGAAGGAGTATCGGTACCGCAGCACCCCGGGGAGAAACGGCCCCATTACGCCAATGGTTCGGGTTTTGTCATCGATGCCCAGGGATATATTCTCACCAACGCCCATGTGGTGGCTGATGCGGACACCATCACCGTGCTTTTCCCGGACAAAAGGTCGCTGTCCGGCACTCTCATCGGTTCAGATCCTTTGTCCGATGTCGCCCTGATTCGCGTTCAGGGCCGCAACCTGCCCTTCGCTGAACTGGGTGACTCCGACGCCCTCCGGGTGGGTGACTGGGCCCTGGCCATCGGCTCTCCCCTGCAAACCATGCAGACCGTGACCGCTGGGATCATCAGCGCCACCGGCCGCAGCAGTGTCGGCATCAGTGCGTATGAGGATTTCATCCAGACCGACGCGGTCATCAATCCAGGCAATTCAGGCGGGCCGCTGTTCAACATCCACGGCCAGGTCATCGGCATCAACACCGCCTTTGTCACCCAGGCCGGTGGATACATGGGCGTTGGCTTTGCCATTCCCATCAACATGGCCAGAGTCATTGCCCAGCGACTCCAGGAGGATGGTGGCATGATCAGGGGGTGGCTGGGGGTGACGCTGCGGGATGTCACCCCTGACATGCTTGTGGCACGCAACTGGCCGGTCGATGCCCTGCATGGTGCGGTGGTGACGCGGATCGACCCCGATTCACCGGCCGCGAAATCTTCCCTGCGGCAGGGAGACCTGATCCTTGCCTTTGAGGGCAGTGCCATCAAGGGGGCGGCCGACCTGCGCAACCGGGTCGCCCTGAGCAGACCGGGGTCCAAGGCGAGTATCACCCACCTGCACAAAGGGCGGCAACGGACAGCATCCATCGTCCTGGGAACGCTTCAACAGGAATAACAGGCCAGCGTGGACTCCTTGCCATTGATCACCGCGGTCAAGCCGCTGGCACCGGCCCATCCGGGGGGTGGAGAACAGCAGCGTCCGCCCTTTACCCTGGGGCAAATGCTGACAGGCACGGTCAGCGCCAAGGGCGAGGCCAACCAGTTCACCCTCGACATCAACGGCCGGCTGCTGACCGCCGAATCAACCGCCTCCCTGCAGGTGGGGCAGCGACTGAACCTCCAGGTCGCATCCCTGTCCCCCCAGATGGAATTACGGGTCATCACCCACCCCGCCAACCGACCGATCGCCAACGCCATTCATCTGGCCGGCCGCCAGGACACCACGCTTCCGGCCCTTGCCGCCCTGAGGGAAACAATCAACCTCCTGCCGCAACTCAGCCCGGAATCCCGCCAGACTCTGCAACTGTATGCAAACAGTCTTTTCAGCCGCCCTCCAGAGGCGCTATCGCCGCCGGGACAAACCCCGCCGAGCACACCACTGACCGCGCCGATTCTGGAAAAAACCCTTGCAGCCCTGACCAATCCGGCCAACACGAGCAGTGGGCCACTGCTCCGCGAAATCAGCGGATTGCTCACCCAGCTGGCCCGGTCACCGACCCTGCCCACCGTTTTTGCCGGCCAGGCCATGACCCTGGCATCGGTCTTTGCTCAAGCCGGAGACGGCCAACCGGCATCCGGCGCCTTGCCGCTGCCGACAGGGACTGCCTTCCCCGCTGCCGTAGCGGCTGGAGATATGCCGGCCCTGCTCGCCCGAATAGGTACCGCCCAACCGCAGGATCCTCAGCTCCAAGCTCTTCTCGCCCGCCTGCAGCCCCTGCTCCAATCCGATCAGCCCTTGCCTGCCCTGGCAGCCTTCCGCCAGCTGACTGCCCTGCTGGCCGACATCCCCGGTGAACGGATCCCGGCCCTGCCGCCTCTTGCGGACAATGGTCAACAGCTGCGGGAGATTATCGATCGGCTGGGCATCAACATGGAGCAACTGCTTGCCCGCGGCGAACGACAACAGGCGGTGCAAACCTTGAAATTTGCCCTGATGGAACTGGCCCAGCGCCTGCCGGCCGCTGACCCGGGAACGACACAGGTCGACCAGATCACCAGGACCATCGAACTCTACCAGCTCCTGCAGATCCGCCTGGTTAGCGAGGCCCTTTTTTTCCTGCCCCTGCCCTTCTCGTTCCTCGAACAGGGTTTTCTGCTCATCGATGCGGACCATGCCGGCGCCAAAGGGGAGGAAAGCGGCGAGCAAAGGGAAAAATCCATTGAGCTCCACCTGCGCCTGCACGGTCTGGGCAATCTCCGCATCGCCATGCGCCTCGGAGCCAGCGGGGTGGCCCTTGATTTCATGGCTGAAGACGCGCAGCGGGCAAAATTCCTTGCCGATCACCGCGAGGAAATCCACCAATGGCTCACTGCCATGGATGTGACCTCGATCCGCTTTCTGGTGGGCAGCGGTGAACCGGTGAAAACTCTTTTGGAAAAGATTATCGACGGACCTACGGGGATGGTCGACACCAGTGCCTGAAGTCCGGGGAACCTGACCAACCGCGTGGGCAGGCAAAAAGACGCCTGCCCACCCTACTCGGCTCGATCCGCTTTCTGGTGGGCAGCGGCGAACCGGTGAAAACCCTTCTGGAAAAAATTATCGATGGACCCTCGGGGATGGTTGACACCAGTGCTTGAATCCCGGGGAAATCCCAGCAAGCGCGTGGGCAGGCAAAAAGACGTCTGTCCACCCTGCTCTGCCCACGGATTGAGGCTATTAACACCGTAAGAGGTTTGGCATGACGGAAAAGACGCAAAGGAAAAAAGCGGTGGCCCTGCTCTATGATCAGGCAAAATCCGCGGCGCCCAAAGTTGTGGCCAGTGGGTCCAACCTCATCGCCGAGACTATTATTCAAACCGCCATTGAGGCCGGTGTGCATATCAAGGAGGATCCGGATCTGGTCGAACTGCTTGCCGGGGTTCCTGTCGGCGAGGAAATCCCCGCCGAACTCTACCAGACCATTGCCGAGGTCCTGGCCTTTGTCTATGCAGTGAACAGTAAATTCAAGGAAAAACTGGAAGCTCAGACAAAAGAGCAAAGATGAACGCCTGGATTCGCAGGTCAAGGCAGATGCCTGCACGACGGTCGTTCCCTCATCCCTGATGCCGACTTTCTTTTCACTGTGGTCAAGAAAAAAAATATAACGAGCAAAAACCGCTTCATATAAATTTTTTTCTGACGTATACTCAGGTTAAATGAACATGCATCTACAGGATTTTTCTGACAACCTGTTTGATTTTCACGTTTTTTTTGGTTTTCATTACCTGTTTTTCACCTTTTTTTTTTGTTTGAGATCCCCCACTTTAACAGTACTCACGACAAACTCTTTGCACGTGCACGAGGTAGCCATATGAACTATGGAGTTGTTAGCCAGGAACAGCTTGAAAAGATAGATGAAATCCTGACTGAGAAGCTCATCCGCATCGGTGTCGACTGCGTTATCATCATTGACATGGCCGGTAATATCATCACCGCCAAGGATAACGGTACGTCCAAGTACGACGTCTACTCTTTTGCCGCCCTGGCCGCCGGTAACTTTGCCACCGTTGACGCCATGGCCAAACTTGTGGGTGAACAGGAATTTTCCCTGTTGTTTCATAAAGGATCCGAGTGCAACATCCATTTTTCCAAGATCGACGACGAACTCCTGTTGATCACGATGTTCGGCAAAAGTATTTCCCTGGGTTTCCTGCGCCTGAATGTTGTTGAAACCATTGATCGCATCAAGAAACTTTGGGCCCGTAAATAGCATTTTTCATCCTATCGGCACGGATCACCGCTGTTTTTTCGCTGACGTCTCCGATCAGTTTAAAGCCGCAGGAGAGTATTTTGAGTTTCATCAATCTCAAAGAAAAAATCGTCCAGGTTAAAATTGTCTACTACGGTCCCGGCCGTGGCGGCAAAACCACCAACCTGGAATACATCAACCGGAAATTTTCCAGACAGATTCAGTCTGAGATGATCAGCCTGAAAACCCACGGCGACCGAACCCTGTTCTTTGATTTCCTGCCCTTCAATATGGGACAGATCAAAGGCTACGAACTGAAAATTCAGCTCTATACCGTACCCGGCCAGGTGAAGTACAACGCGACGAGAAAGCTCGTTCTCAAGGGGGTGGACGGTATCGTTTTTGTCGCCGACGCGCAGGAACAAATGCGGGAAAAAAACATCCGTTCGCTCAATCAACTGCATGAAAACCTGACGGGGTACAAGGAATCCATTTTTCGCATTCCTCTGGTCCTGCAATACAACAAGGTCGATCTCCGCAACCAGGGAATCCCGGTCCTGCCCACCTCTGTCCTGGACAAGGATCTGAACAGCAAACTCAAGGTCCCGACCTTTGAAGCAAGTGCGCTCACCGGGTACAATGTCCCTGAAACGCTAAAGAAAATAATATCTTCCACCGTTATTTCCATCCAGAAAAAACTCATGTAGTAACGACAACGTGTGGCAGCCAACACCAGAGCCGGGATATGAAAAAATCGCAGCGTGAACCAGTTGTTAAAATAGACGAATTCGAGGATCTGACACTCTTTGCCAATGAATCTTTTGATACCCAGGATGTCGATCTCTTCGAATTTTCCAGGGAAGAGTCCTCGCCCCTGACACGGCTCAAATCCATTATTCTGTCACTTGACTGGGAGATCAATGACGAAATCCTGCAGGAACTGGCAGATGAACTCAAAGCCCTCGATGGGACCTGGGCTGATGATAAAGTCGCTCAGGTTTACCTGCAGGGGTTGAGCAAGATCGGCGCCTATCTCCGTGCCAAGGGCGCGTATGCGCACCCTAATTCGATCAAACTGCTTCTTTCTTTCTTCTATAATTTTGAAAAAATCATCTCCTCGCAAACCATTACCGGTGAAGAAATCACCACCCTGCTCAAGAGTGATGTCCGGAAATTCAAAATTCTCCAATACCAGATCAACCAAAGTGAAGGGGTCGTGAGCCCACAGGTTGCCCCAACCACAACGGCAGCCGAGCCACCGCAACCACAAGCACTGGCTCCCGTGGAAACGGGCGACGGCAAAGAGCTTAAAGCCGCCATACTCAGCCTCGACTGGGAGGTCAGCGACGACAGTCTCAAGCAATTCAACACCAGCCTCTCCCGGTATCACGAAAAGGTCGCCGGCAACAAATGGGCCATGGTGCTGACCCAGGGATTGCAGGCACTGGGCGACTATATCGGCGAAGAAGGTGCCGAGGCCCATGCCGAGGCCTTTATCCTCCTCCACTCTTTCAACGATGCCCTGGAACAGGTTGCTCAGGTCGACGAGAAAACAATCGATCCCGAGCAAAGGGAGACCATTGAAAACATTCTCGTTGACCAGATCAACCGCCTCAACAATCTGAAAATGCTGATCGCGGCACCGTCCCAACCCACCGTCGACGAGCAATTCATCGAGGAGGTCGTTGACCGGCTCAGTACCCCGGCGGCCATGGATGAAGACGACCTGGAACCAGCCGTGCTGGACCAAAACCTGCCATCGCAGCCATCGAAATTGACCGAAAATTTTGCCATTGCGATGGACGAGATCGCCACGGATACAACGGACGACAGTGCCCTGGAAGCTGAACTGGACACCTTTTTTACCCTCAACGATTCCAAACCGGCCATGGAAAGCGCTGAAGTCCAGTATCCCGATGAAATTCTGCCCCCGGATGCGATCCATCCGGTAGACGACGAACTGGCCGACGATCTTATTGGAGCCCAGCTCAGTGACCGACGGGGAATTCAACCTGCCCTTGCTGATGCTGACGAACTGGCCGGCTTCAATGAAGACACTGAACCTCTGGACTTTCCGGCCCAGAGCGATCTGGCGGAACAATTGGATTTTCTTTTTGCGGATGCCGATAGCGATATCACCTCGAAATCAGCTCCATTCAAGCCATTGGATACCGGCCCCCTGGATTCGGTCAGCAATGAAAACCTGGAATCAGTGGCAACGCTGGCCGATGTGGCCCCCGAAGATGCCGATTTCTTAACCCTCGATCTGCAGACATCCACCGACGATCAAATACCGGCAGCCCTGGCCGATACTCAGGCTCCCGACGACATGTCCGGCAGCGAGGTCAAGGAAGAGATCGTTGATCAGGGTATCCTTGATATTGAGAACAAGCTGGACCACTTTTTTGCCGACGCCGCGGACGAGTCTTCCGAACCCGCGGCAGTGGCCACCGACCACAGTGCCGACGAGGTTGAACGTGCCCTGTTCTTCACCGAGGAAAACGGGGTCGAATCAGCCCTGGCAGACAGCCAGGAAGAGCGAGGTTTTTCCGAGGAAGAGGCCATCGCCTCCCTTGACTACACTCCTCTTGGTGAAATAGAGGAAAAACTCGATTTCTTCTTTGGCTCTGAAACCGATGAGCAACTCGGCGAAGAAGAAGAGACCGGTCTGGTCATGGATGTAACCGGGGAAAAAGAGCCGTCCGTTGTCGAAGGTCAGATTCCAGGACCATTCACCGATGAAGTCCGGGAAGAGGATGCCGTTGCCAAGGCCCTGGGTATTGAGATGACACCTGCGCTTGCAGACGCCGATGACCTGCAGGTGAGGGAGGAGATCGAAACCCCGGCATTTGACGAACTCGAACTGGATGGGGAACTGGAAGAAAAACTCGACCTGTTCTTCGACCTCGAGGAGACCGCTATTGATACGGAAGAACCCTTGGTCGAAATGGTTGCAGCGGCTGAGGAACCCGTCGAAGCATTGACCAGAGCCCTTGAGGCAACGATTGAGGAGGAACAGCCGCCCACGGTCGAATTGGCCGAAGAAGAATCTGTCACCATTTCAACGGGCGACGAGGACAGGCACATCCATCTCGCTGCTCTGGGTGCGCTGCTGCCGGGAATTGTCCGGGCCGCGTCCCGGGAACAGGCGGCGGAATCGACCCGCATCATCCAGGCACTCAACGATGTCGATATGTCAGCAGAACACCAATCGCTGCTGCACATGCTGCAGTCGATGATCAGCCTCCTTGCCCGCCTGCCCGCACGGGATGGTGCGGCAACCGAGAAAGTGGTCAATTATCTCTACGAGCAACTGCTCCAGGAAACATGTCGGCCGGAAGTGCTGACAACAGCTGTGCAGCGTTTCACCGCCTGGTTGCAGGAAGCCACGGCACTCATGCCTCGGGTGCCGACCACCGCGGACAATACGGAGGAGGCACCCCAGTTCGCCTACACCGCCCAGGAACTGTATTTTGAACTCACCGAACTACGTGCCCAGCTCAAAGACGAGTTCGCCAAACTGCGCCACGAAATGCACCACCATAACAGTTGAGCCGGTAAGGTGGGCAAACGGTTGTATCGTTTGCCCGCCCTTACACGGGTATCGGCGCTGGTTGTTTTTTAATCAATAATATCGAGATGTTGCAGGGTGGGCAGGTGTCTTTTCTCCTGCCCACGCGGTGTTGTATAATTTCATTTCTCACCCCGAGCGACGGGAAAAAAACCATGTTGTACGCTGACCGCGTGGGCAAACGATACGGCCGTTTGCCCACCCTACTGCGGCATCGGTTTGATTGCAGTTTAGTCAATAATATCGGAGGGTTTGTAGGGCGGGCAGGCGTCTTTTTTCCTGCCAACACGGCCCTGTATCGTTTTCATGCCGGACCACATGCCGTGCCGGCTTATTTCTGCGGATCAAAAGCCTGGCGCAGGGCCTCACCGATGAAAATCAACAGCACCAGCGTCCCCACCAGAACCAGAAAAGTGGTCAGAGAGAGCCACCAGGTTCGATATTCGCTTACCCCTGGGAAAAAACAGTGTGGGCACGGTACTGCTGTGCCCACACGGGCTGCGCCACGAAATGCACCACCATAGCAGCCGAGCCGGTGGGGGTGGGCAAACGGTTGTATCGTTTGCCCACACACGGGCATCGGCGCTGTTTGCTTTTTTGTCAATAATATCGGAGGTTTTGTAGGGTGGACAGGTGTCTTTTTGCCTGCCCACGCGGTCCTGTATCGTTTTCATGCCGGACCACATGCCGTGCCGGCTTATTTCCGCGGATCAAAAGCCTGGCGCAGGGCCTCACCGATGAAGATCAACAGCACCAGCGTCCCCACCAGAACCAGAAAAGTGCTCAGAGAAAGCCACCAGGCTTCGATATTTGCCTTGCCCTGGGCAAGCAGTTCCCCCAGGCTTGGTGTTGTCGGTGGGACGCCCAGGCCGAGAAAATCAAGACTGGTCAGGGCCAGGATTGCCCCGGACATCCGAAAAGGAAGGAAGGTGATCACCGGAGTCATGCTGTTGGGCAGGAGATGCCGGTACATAATGGTCAGGTTACCGACCCCCAGCGCCTTGGCTGCTTTGACATATTCCATGTTGCGGCCTCTGAGAAACTCGGCCCGGACATAATCCGACAACCCCATCCAGCCGAACATGGACAGTAGCAAGAGCAAAAGGATCGGGCTGGGTTTGAAAATCGAGGCAAAGATGATCAGCAGGTACAACTCCGGCATCGACCCCCACAATTCTATAAACCGCTGGAAAAACAAATCAAGTCGCCCGCCGAAATACCCCTGCAGCGCTCCGGCAACGATACCGATCATGGTTCCGACCAGGGTCAGTGCCATTCCAAAGAGAACACTGAGCCTGAACCCGTAGAGCAGCCGGGCCAGGACATCACGGCCCCGGTCATCGGTTCCGAGAAAATTTTCCATGGTCGGTGGTGAGGGGACCGGACGATCCAAATCCCGATTGATGGAGTTATAACTGTGCGGATTGGGAGGATAAAGAATCCAGTTGCCGTCCTCGGTCAGTATCGAGCGGATATATGCGTCACGGTAATCTGTCTCGGTCTCGAAATCGCCACCAAAAACCGTTTCCGGATACATCCGCAACAAAGGAAAATAGTACTCCCCCTGGTAATGCACCAGGAGTGGTTTATCATTGCTGAGGACCTCAGCAAACAGACTGATACCGAACAGCACCACAAAGATCACCAGGGAATAGAAGCCGCGCCGGTTATGACGAAACCGTACCCATCGCTTCCGAGCCGGGCTGATGTTGGCGCTGCCTGTTCGCTGCTCCATTTCAGGACCTACCCTCAAAACCGATCCTGGGATCGACCAGCACATAGGAAAGATCAGAAAGCAGCCTGGAGATCAACCCGATGATGGTGAAGAAATACAGGGTGCCCAGGACCACTGGATAATCACGGTTCATAACCGACTCGTAGGCAAGCAGTCCCATGCCGTCCAGGGAAAAAATGGTCTCGATCAACAGGCTGCCGGTAAAAAAGGCCGTGATGAAACTGCCGGGAAAACCGGTAATGATCGGGATAATTGCATTGCGGAAGACATGCTTGTACAGCACCCGTCCCTCTTCCAGTCCTTTGGCACGGGCGGTGATCACGTATTGTTTGCGGATTTCCTCCAGAAACGAGTTCTTGGTGAGAAGGGTCATCACCGCCAGACTGCCCACGGTGGAGGCGGTTATGGGCAGCACCATGTGCCAGAGATAATCAAGAATTTTTCCTATCAGACTCAATTCATACCAGTTGTCCGAGACCAGGCCGCGCAGAGGAAAAATATTCCAGAAACTGCCGCCGCCGAACAGCACCAGCAGAACAATTCCCAGAACAAACCCGGGAATGGCATACCCGACCAGAATCGCGGTGCTGGTGAGAACATCGAAGGTGGACCCATCACGCACCGCCTTGGCAATGCCCAGGGGAATACAGACTGAATACACGATCACAAAGGTCCACAAGCCAAGCGACATGGAGACAGGCATCTTGGAGATGACCAGCTGAGCAACGCTCATGTGGTGGTAATAGGATTGACCGAAATCGAAGACAAGATACCTGCGCATCATCTCGGCAAAGCGGGTTAAAGGCGGTTGATCAAAGCCGTAGAGCTTCTTCAACTGCTCGATACGCTCCGGATCGATCCCCTCGCTGCCCTGATACAATCCGCCGGCCGCTGCCTCACCGGTGGCACCGTACCCGCTCAATTGCGCGATCATGCGCTCCACCGGACCACCGGGGACAAATTGGGTCACAATGAAGGTGATGAGCATAACACCGAACAGGGTGGGGATCATCAGCAGTATTCGTTTACAGATATACCAGCCCATGAGGTTCCTGTCCTATGCCGCGCGTCCGTACAGAGAAAGGACCGGTACGGCCAGGAAAAGAAGGAACAGGCATGCACCTGTCTTCCGACCGGGATGGAAGGCACGCTCAGCAGAATACATCATGCAACCACTGCTTCGGTGTACTCCTTCAGGAGATCCTGATCCCGCCGACAAAGTCCCGCTCCTCCCGCTGTACCGCTGCCGGATTCGATCGGCCGTGATGCCCGTCCGACTCCTGCCTGCCGGGAAGGTCACCGGCAATCGTTGTTTCCTTGCGTGGCGAGAGAGCCAGGGGGACATAGGCTGGCGCTGAATTCGCCGCGACCACCGGTTCCGCCGACGGTACTGTCGATGATGAAACAGCTGAAGATCGTTCTTCCAAGGGGCGCTTCAAGATAGCCAGCAATCCCTCCTGGATCAGCGACACGTTCACCAATTCCCAACTCCGGCTTCCCAACTCGTTGAGTGATTTTTCCACTTCTTCATCGTCGATATATTTGTCACCGAGAAGACCATCCTTGGAAAATTCAAACAAAATTGTTCTGTATCGCCACACCATCATCAACCCCTCTTTTCCTGCCCACCTGGGTAAATCGGCCGATCTTTCTGTACCCGTTTCGGGTTGCAGATCAAGCACTTGTTAACCTTGCATCCGATGAACGTGGACATCCTGTGCATAATAATCTTGTATCTCCACCCGCTGCAAGCTCGGATCAGCGCTGCAGCTGATCATCGTTGAAAATACCCTCAATAACCCGGCCATCGCTGAAAGTTATTTTCCCTTTGCCATGCCGCCGGCCATTCCTGAACATTCCTTCATAAATACTGCCATCAGGCGAGGTCAAGATACCGTATCCATGGGGCAGGTCATCTTTGAAGGCACCTGTATATTGTTTCTTCTCAATATAGACCATCGTCCCCTGACCGGAGAATAGTCCTTTATTGAATTCGCCCTCGTATCGACTGCCGTCCGGGAAGGTATACACTCCGCTCCCATGAAAGTGGTTATCTTTAAAGGTCCCGACGTATTCGGAACCATCAGGATACCTGAGTCGTCCCTGACCATTTTTCAGGCCACGCTTGAACAGACCGGTATAGGTGCGGCCATCGGCATACCCATATACCCCGCTCCCTTCGATTCGTCCCTGATTGAATTCACCTTCATAGCGGTCACCGTTGACCAGGGTCAACTGTCCCTTGCCGTGCATCAATCCTGCCACATAGGTCCCTTTATACACACTACCGTCGCTCAGGGTGTTGATTGCCTGTCCTGAAAAGGGCTCTTTAGCCTCCCGATCACGGTACAGCACCCCCTTATGCGTATATAGTCCATCGATGCGCCTGGCCTGCATCATATCGGCAAAGCTGGCGACCTGCTCCGCATCGTCAACCGTTGTCTGTATCGTGGCAGCAGTTGCAACTGGATCCGGCGGTTCGGGATCCGGCTGCGTTACCACAGGTGGCGCTGGAGGTGGGGTGTTCCCCTCCCCGGCCACTGAAGTTTTTGCTGGGGAATGTGATGCCACCTCGGGGGTGATACTTGTTTTGTTACGGTCATCCTCCGTCGCCTCTTCCCGGATCAGCCCCTTGCGGGATGTCTCCACGGGGTCGGGCGGCAGCTCCGGTTGACCATCGGCAAAGAGACCGGTGAAGACTGTACCGTCCGATCGCCGCAACCGCCCCTGTCCTTCCATGCGATCATTGACAAATTCGCCGTCGTATCGGCTGCCGTCGGCGCTGGTTAACCGTCCCCTGCCCTGGCGGACTCCGGCCACCCACTGGCCCTCATACTCGGAGCCGTCACTGAAGCGCATGGCACCACGGCCATGGGGTAAACCTTTATCAAAGGTACCGGTGTAGACGCGGCCATCCGGCCATGTCTGTTTCCCCTCTCCAGTCAGGACGCCATTGTGAAAGGTTCCGGAAAGGACCGTGCCATCGGCGGTGGTCAGGGTGCCGGTCCCGTGATACAGATCCTGATGAAACTCTCCCTCATAGCGGGAACTGTCGGTCATTTCCAGCACACCATGGCCTTGGCGGT
The DNA here is from genome assembly GCF_016918545.1 of Desulfobulbus alkaliphilus. Lineage (GTDB taxonomy): Bacteria > Desulfobacterota > Desulfobulbia > Desulfobulbales > Desulfobulbaceae > Desulfobulbus > Desulfobulbus alkaliphilus. The sequence continues at coordinate 29,051 of NZ_JAFFQC010000001.1, forward strand.
GGTCACCGATGAAGGTGCCGGTATATCGTGAGCCGTCAATATAACGGCGGACACCGAAACCGGCGGGTTTCCCTTCAAAAAATTCGCCTTCAAAAGAAGATCCGTCCGCAAACAGCAGTTTTCCCTGTCCCTGGATGATGTTGTTGCGAAAATCGCCGCTGAATTCCCGCCCGTCGGGGTAAAAAAGCGTACCAAGACCATGGAAACGCCCCAGTTCGAAATCACCGATGTATTGCATGCCATCGGGATAGATCAAGGTTCCTCTGCCGCTGATCACTCCGTTGTGAAACATACCGGTGTACTTTCTCCCATCCCTGTACTCAAGGATTCCCTGACCATGGAAACGGCCACGTTCAAACTGCCCTCTGTACACCGTTCCATCCGCGGTTGTCAGCGTTCCCGTGCCCCAGAGATACCCTTCTCGGAACTCGCCCTCATAGACACGGCCGTCGCTGTGGGTCAGTACTCCACGACCATTGTGGCAATCGCCCTGGATACAGGCAGCCTGGGCCGTGAAGGGCAACAGCAGTAGAACAAAACAAAAAATAATGAGCCCTTGCACATCCGCCCCCGTTTACCATCGTTGAACTATTTTCAATCCGGCCGCAATCTTCTTGCCGAGAGAACCGCGATTCCTGGCCGAGATCTTACGCCTCGTTTGCAAAACCTTTGTGCAACCAGTCACAGGCCTGAATCCGTGAGCGTTCGTCCGTGCGTCAGCTTCGTTGTTCGTGACCGTTCGATTAAAGTACACTTTATCGGACGGTTACAGGCAATGAAGATGGCGTGCGGACGGATGCCCCGAAGGGCGGCTGGTGTAAGTTTTTTCAAGGGTTTAGCTGTAATTATAATATGATTACAGCAAGATATATCGAAAACAAGCGTCCAGCCATCACGGATACAAGGGAAAAATCAGGAACGGCGAACATAGAGCCGACATGGTTCACCGGAACTGGACAGGACCACCGAAGAAGGCCGATGCCGGCTTTTGAAGCCATAGGCCCGGCATCCCCACGGCCTTCTCGGGTCGTAGGTGATGAAAAAACTCCGACACTGCATGCAATTCACCCCTTGCCCCTGCGGCGGTTTCCTGCTTGTCATGGGCCTGTCCATGGCAAACGGATTTCGTTCAGCCGTTCTCGACCCTTGGGTGAGGACAAGGAACGGCTCATACTTTTTTCGGGTAGTCGAAAAAATGGAGAAATCCGGTCCCTTCGGTTATCTCGCCCCAGGAGACAACAGGAAATTCCAGGGCGACGATACCGCTGGTGGGAATATTGGCAATCCCGAGATTGCCGAGCATGTTGGCCAGGATCGTACTCTCCGGATTATGACCGACCATCAGGACCGTCACCAACCCTGGATCAAGGGTCTGCACCAGGTTGAGCAGCGTTGCGGGTGCAGCCGCATACTGGTCGGCATGGACCCGCAGCCTTGGCAACGGATACCCCAATTGCGCAGCATAGTGCTCGGCGGTGATTTTTGCTCGAACCGCCGGGCTGGTCATGATCAGATCCGGCCGTATTCCCCGACGGGCCAGGCGTCGGCCCATTTCCGGAGCATCACGCTCCCCTCGCTTATTGAGGGGCCGCTGAATATCGCTCAGCGAGGCATCCCGCCAGCTTGATTTGGCATGGCGGCAGATCAGCAGTTGTTTTGTCTCTTCAGGAGGTGATACGGGTTTGGATTTCATTCCAGAGTCTCTCATACGCCTGGGCGGCATTGGATTTGGGCAGGGCAGCGGCAACAGGCTGCCTGTACAGGCCCATCCGCTCAATGTCCGCGGAATAGGGGATGACGGTTTGCAGCAGACCGGTTTGGTTCTGGGTGCTCCGCATCAGATCCAGGTGCATCTTTTTCCTTTTTTCCACCATGGAAAAAAACACCAGCACCTTTTCCCGCCCTTGGCCGATTTTGTCAAGAAAAGCGAACAGCTGTTCAAGGGAGAGCAGAGACAGGGTTGTGGGAATCACAGGCACCAGGATGAACTCAGCGGCATAAAAGATATTTTCCGACAGCAGGGTGATATTCGGGGGACAATCGAGAAAGATCCGTTCATACTCCTCTTGCAGCGGTTGAAGCACCTTGTGGAGCCGTTGCTGGGACTTCTTGAAATCATCCAGGGCAATATCGATGTTCCGGTAGGAGAAATCAGCGGGCAGCATGTCGAGATCGGGAAAATCCGTGCCCCGGATATTGGCGTCAATATGTTTTCCCCCTCTGAGCAGTTTCTTGCTGCTGAATTTTTTCGCGGGGCGAATGCGGAAATAGTAGGAGGCGGACCCCTGGGGATCCATATCGCAAAGCAGGGTTTTCCTGCCCTGCCGGGAGGCGAGATAGGCCAGATTGACCGAAGTGGCGGTCTTGCCAACCCCACCTTTGATATTGTAGACAGCAACAATACTCATGTTGTTTATTTCCGCGACTGAAAGAGCCTGGTAAATAAGGCGGTGTTTTCGGGATCACTGAAGCGGGTGAAAATCTCCAGAAAATGGCAGCGCAAAGCCAATTGCTCCTCATAGAGGCTCTGCATCAGACCGCCAAGGGCGGCCGCAATTTCCAGATCGCGATGCGTGTTGCCCCTTCGCTTCTCCAGAGTGCTGACCACCATGTCCTGCTGCACGGAAAGATCATTGAACACCCCGAGAATGTCCTGCAATTTTTTCAATTGCCGGACCACCACTTGAATCTCTTTTTCTGGATACAGGGTCCTGAAAAACTCAATGGCGTAGCGGAGTTTCTTACATTGAATCCGTAACCGATGCACATCTGCATCCGGTGTGTCGGCATTCAAGGCCAGACCGTCCTGCATAACCCGCTTGAAGCGACGAAAAATAATCTTGCCGGCCAGCTGATCCACCGGGGTCTTTGCCTCGGCAGCTGGTTTCGCATCTTCGGACGCTAGATACCGCCGCCATTTGTTGAGAAGGGTTCTGGTTTTTTTCGACCGTAGGACCTGCGCCATTTTTTTCACTTCCTTGCGTCTCTGCTCGACGAGATCGTCAAAAAAAGCCTCCAGTCCCGGTCGCAGGGCGGCAGGCAAACGATCGGGATAGCTGTCCCGTCGGAGCAGATAGACATCAAGATCCCGGGTTGGTCCGGTGATTCGTCCCAACTGAGCAAAATCTTTTGCAAACGAGGCAACCACTGACGCCGGCAGTACTTTTTTCACCAGGCTCAACCCTGAACGGGTCCTGCGGATGGCGACTCTGAAATCATGAAGGAATTCACTGTCCAGATCCTCAAGAACTCCGGGCAGGTTGCGTTGCATGGCTGTCAGCAGATGACGGTAGATCAGGACCATGGCCTGACGCGAAGTCAGTGAGTCATCAAGTTGCAGGGAAAATTTGGAGGTATAATCCAAGGGCCGCCGATCAATGGCACGACAACCTTCTTCAAAACCGATCAACGGGGAGGCAGGAGTGGTGAGGCCATTGTTTTCCAGGAGAAGTCGGACCCGGACGGTTTCCTGGTCATACCCACGCACACCGAACAGGCGCAGCATCCGATACACTGTTTTCCCGGTGACCGGTCGTTGTTCCTCAAAGACCACCCTGGCCACGGTCTTCTCATCTTCATTGAGCAGACGGAACTGGCGGCCGACCAGAGAAACCGTGGCAAGAGGCAACAGACAGCGGACAGACAGCAGTGGCTCGATCACTTTCCTGAGGCTGCCCGGGGGGAAATCCCCGGCGAAACAAGCTCGATGCAAATGCGGCCCCCCTTGCTGCACGGTCACCGCGCCGCTGTCACCATGATACAGGGTCCAGGCCGTGCCATGACAATGGAGAATATACCCCCGCCGATACAACCGCCAGTCAAAGGAATCAGCATAGGTCACCGTAGCGGCATATTCCGGGGCGGCATCGACACCAAATTCCGTTGCCAAAGCGGCGAGCAGGGTCTCGGTCCGCAGGGATTCGGGAATAAACCAGGTATCAGGCCCGGATGGCATCATTGTGGCACCTCAACTGCGATAATCGGCGTTTATTTTTACGTAATCAAAAGATAAATCACAGGTGTACACTTCGGCCTCGGCGCGGCCACGCTGGAGTTGCACGGTAACAGTGAACTGCTGCTGTTGCATCACCGCGGTGGCGGCAGCCTCTGCATCTCCACCGACCGCCTGACCATTAGCCACCAGGAGGACCGAATCAAAACTGATCGCCACCCGATCCGGGTCAAAGGCGCATTTCGATCGACCCAGGGCGGCGATAATCCGACCCCAGTTGGCGTCCTCGCCAAAAAAAGCCGTCTTCACCAGAGCGGAATTGGCAATTGTCCGGGCAGCGGCGACCGCTTGCTGCTCATTTTCGGCTCCGGTCACTCTGATGGTCACCATTTTGGTGGCCCCCTCACCGTCGGCAACGATCATCAGGGCCAGCTCCCTGAAAACCTTGTGGAGGGCTGCACCAAATTGATGCAGAGCCTCAGGGGTTCTGGCATCTATCAGGGCATGACCGGCCAGCCCGTTGGCCATGACCAGCACCATGTCATTGGTGGAGGTATCGCCATCAACCGTAATCCGATTGAAGGTCTGTTCAACCCCGGACTTGACCAGGTGATCGAGGGTGGGAAAATCGATGCAGGCGTCGGTCACCACGAAACAGAGCATGGTCGCCATGTCCGGCATGATCATCCCCGACCCTTTGGCCACCCCGAGCACGGAAACCTCAACGCCATCGATCAACATCCGGGTCGAGGCAATTTTAGGGTACGTATCGGTGGTCATCATGGCCCGCGCCAATTCAGTGAATCCCTGGGGAGAAAGCCTGCCCACCAGCGGTGCCATGGATCTGGAAAAAGGCTCAAGGGGCATGGACTGACCGATGACCCCGGTGGATGCCACCTGAATCAGCGATTCCTCCAAGGTCAAGGCATCCGCCGCCAGAGCGCTGACCGCTCGAGCTGTCGCCATGCCCGCGGCCCCGGTACAGGCATTGGCATTGCCACTGTTGACGACCACGGCCTGAGCCAGCCCTGAACGAAGCCGTTCCATGTCGAGCTGCAGAGGTGCGGCCTTGACTGCATTGGTGGTGAAGGCACCGGCTGTCACTGCCGGTACTTGAGAGAAGATCAACCCCAGATCAAGTCGGTTGGGATACCTTATCCCGGCGGCAACCGCAGCGGCGGAAAAACCTTGGACCTGCATGGAATATCCTGTTTTTTATTGAGGTTATTGTATTCACCCACAGCGGGATCACTCTACCAGATACCGTGCAAAAGAAAAGAGGAAGATCGTGGCCCAAGAGCAATTTTCCTTGACCATCAGCAGGTTTTCATGTGACAGTACAGCAACTTGGCAGAATCTCCCGGGTTGTCATGCCAGTAAAGGTTCCTGCTTCCAGTCCACGCCGCCTTTCTCTTACACCCGGTACACGTTTTCCAATTGGCAATCCCGGTCGATACTGTCTGGCCAGACCCGCTCAGGGCGGTTGCAGCCGGATCCACAAAGGGTCCGGTCAGCACCCTCCTGGATTCGTGAAACCTGGGCGCTTGTTTTGGATATATCTTTTTTGTGATCATATTGTAATTACATTGAAATCCTTGATAATAACCTTGACCAGCCACCCTGCGGGATGTCCGTCCGCCCGTCATTTTCATTGCCCGTAACCGTTTGATACAATGCACTTCTATCGAACGGTCTAGGACAAGAAAGCTGACGGACGGACGAATGCCCACGATTCAGGACCCTGTGAGCTACCGTTATCATACCTTATGGATGAATTCACCTGGATACTGACCACATCCCTGTTGATTGCCGACCTTGCCATCCGCATCGGCTTTTCTCTGCGGGTCATCATGCGCAAACGAGTCCCCAGCGTCTCCTTTTCCTGGCTGGTGGTCATTCTTCTTTTCCCCTTCATCGGCGCCCTTATTTATCTCCTCTTCGGTGAGTACAGGCTGGGCGAGCGAAGGGCCCAGCACCTCCTCAAGGGTCGATCGCTCATCAAGGAGTGGTCCAACGCGCCAAGAAACTCAGCTCCTGTCGACTGGGGCAACATTAACCCCGAGTGTCTTCCCCTGGATCGACAGATAATCGCCACCCTTGGCATCCCCACCATGCCCGGCAACCATCTCCACCTGATCGACACCTCTAAAACATTTTTCGACCGTATGATTGAAGATGTCCGCGCAGCCACTTCAACCTGCTACTTCGAATTTTATATCCTCCATGAAGCTGGCCAGGTCAATGATTTGCTCGCGGCCCTGCTGGAAGCGAGACAAAGGGGAGTGACCTGTCGCCTGCTTCTCGACAGTATCGGTTCGAGAAAATTCCTGCGCGGCAAAACAGCGGCACGGATGCGACAGGAGGGAATCGAGGTGGCGGAAGCGCTGCCGGCGGGTCTTATGCATATCCCTTTTGTCCGCATCGATCTGCGCAATCACCGGAAAATTGCCGTCATTGACGGAGAAATCGCCTATACCGGCAGTCAGAATCTGGTGGATCCCCGCTACTTCAAGCAGGAGGGAGGATATGGTCAATGGATTGATACCATGGTCCGGGTCACCGGACCGGTGGTGGAATTGCTCACCGCGATCTTCATGTTTGACTGGCTGCTGGAAAGCAACAAACGGCTGCCTGATTATACCGGCATCACCAACATCCACCAGGTGCCTCCGGCGGGCGAGGCCCTGGTGCAACTGGCTCCCTCGGGGCCCGGCTACGGCGAGGATACCATCCATAACCTGCTGTTGACCACCATCTATGCCGCCCGCAGGGAGTTGGTGCTCACTACTCCGTATTTCGTACCGGACAACGCCATCCTGGCGGCACTCAAGTCGGCAGCCCAGCGCGGAGTTGCGGTGACCATTATTGTCCCGGAAAAAAACGATTCCAAACTGGTCCATTATGCCAGCCGGGCCCGTTACGATACCCTCTCCAGAGCTGGAGTGCGTATCATGACTTTTTCCGGAGGCCTGCTGCACGCGAAAACCATTACCGTCGACAGTGACTTCTGCCTGTTCGGCTCGGTCAATCTTGACATGCGCAGTTTCTGGCTCAATTTTGAAATAACGTTGTTTATTTACAACAAGGACTTCACCCGCCAGGTCCGGGCCCTGCAGCAAAAATACATGGACGGCGCAACCGCCCATGACAGTGAGTCCTTTGCCGCCCGGTCCTATGGCCAGCGGCTCCTGGAAAATTTTGCCCTGTTGCTCAGCCCTCTACTGTAAACCCGCAACCGTTGAACATTTATGAAAATTCTGCTCCTCAGCGATATCCACGGTAACTATCCGGCTCTTGAGGCGGTGAGCAGGGCATCAGCGCACCATGGTTGTGAACAGATCGTCAACTGCGGCGATATTACGGTCTATGCGCCTTTTCCCAATGAAACCATTGACTGGCTGCGCAATCGGGATGTTTTCAGTATTCGGGGCAATACCGACGACAAGGTGCTCAAACTGCTCAAGGGAAAAAATTTCCGCAAACCAAGCAAACCTGAAAAACGGGTCATGTATACCAGTACAGCGGCCCTCCTTTCCCCGGTCAACAGAGAGTATCTGCTGGGATTGAAAAAAAAGAGACTGCTGTCTATCGACGGCATATCCTACGGTCTTTTCCATGGAAGTCCGGCCGACCACGAGGAATTCCTCTTTGCCGACACCCCGGAAAAGCGCTTCAGGGAACTGGCGGCAGGCACATCCTGTAAAGTCGTGATCACCGGGCACTCCCACTCACCTTATCACAGCTATGTGAATGGCGTCCATTTTATCAATCCCGGCTCAGTGGGCAGAATGTTCGATGGTCGCCCGGAGGCCTCCTTTGCCGTACTCGAACAGCTGCACGGCACCATCAGCGTTACCTTTCACCGCTGTCCCTATGATGTCGAGGCAGTGGTCAAGGCCCTGCAGCGGTACCAACTGCCTTCGGTGTACGGGGAAATGTTCCGCACCGCGAGCAAACGGAATTGAACCGCCGTTTGCAATGATGCCTCGCACACGTTCGTCGGGTGGGCAAAAAGGGCTGCATGCCCTGGACCTGAATCCGTGACGGCTGGATCTTGTTTTGGATATATCCAGCTGTCATCAGATTGTCATTACAGAGAAATCCTTGATAATAACCTTCACCAGCCGCCCTTCGGGGCATCCGCTCACGGATCCAGGCTGGAAACTGGGCACTCTGCCAGATGCTCACCCCTCGGCGGCGGATTGACAGGCCTCCATGATCCTGGCCTCCACATAGCCCAGTTGGTGCTCGGAGCAGGTCTCAAGATCGAAACAAAGGGCATCTTCCCCCAGGAGACCACCGGGGACAAAAGCGCCCCGCTCTTCCGGGTCCTCGATCATGTCAGCGAAAAAACAGACCGACAGCCAGCGGGGCTGGTCCTCGATCACATCAATCATCAGCAACAAGGGCCGATTACTTTCAGGATGCGTGGCCCGAAGGGAATAGGTCAAACCGGGACGGGGATGAAACTCGAATTCGACCCCGGCCCGCGCCGCGAGCAGATCCTTCATCCGGATAAAACCTGCTCTGGCTCCCTCGGTATCATCCTGCCAATCCCTGAGAAATGCCTCTATCGTCTCGTTGATCTGGTCCATTGTCTTCCCCCTTCTGTTTTCGTTGCCAGTACAATCAGGTATCTGAATCCGTGACGTCAGGGCGCATGTTTTGGATATATCTTGCTTTAATCATGTTATAATTGCAGTTAAACCATTGACAATACCTTTCACCAGCCGCCCTTCGGGGCATCCGTCCGCACGCCATCTTCATTGCCCGTAACCGTCCGATAAAGTGTACTTTAATCGAACGGTCACGAACAACGAAGCTGACGCACGGACGAACGCTCACGGATTCAGGAGGAAACCTGATTTTTCGTTTCCTGTTCTTTCCGTTGTGGATTTTCCCGCAACTGATATGCTACCCTGCCTTATACCGCAAAAAAATCCTTCTTCCAGAAAAAAAGCCGAGCACCATCAGGCCTCAACCGTTCATACATCTCAGGGGACAGACGAATGGGTAAAAAAGTCAAAAAAAATGAGCTGGTCAAAACCGTGGACATCAAGCTGCAGGAAGGAACCGCGTTGCGGTTCAAGGATGTGAAGAAGGACAACGACAACCTGCCGGTATGGGTCAGCAAAAGCGCCCTGGCCTATGAAATAGAATTAAAAAAACTGCAGGCTGAACTGATGAAACTGCAACTGGATATGAAAAAAAACGGTACCCGCGTTCTTGCTATTTTCGAGGGGCGTGACGCTGCCGGCAAAGGCGGGACCATCAAACGAATCACCGCTTTTCTCAACCCCCGCAACACCAAGGTCGTGGCCCTGGCCGCGCCCAGCGACAAAGAGGTGACCCAGTGGTTTTTCCAGCGCTATGTGCCCCACCTGCCCGCCGCCGGCGAGTTGGTCCTCTTTGACCGCTCCTGGTACAACCGCGCCATGGTTGAGCCGGTCATGGGTTTCTGTACCGACGAGCAGCATAAACGATTCCTCAAGGATGTGCCCCTGTTCGAAGAGATGCTGGTCAAGGACGGTATCAAGCTGTTCAAATTTTACTTCTCCGTGTCCAAGGAGGAACAGGCCAAGCGTTTTGAAGCCCGTAAAACTGATATACTCAAGCAGTACAAGCTCTCCCCGGTGGACAACCTGGCACAGAAATACTGGGATCAGTACACGGTCAAGAAATTTCAGATGCTCAACGAGTCAAACCGTTCCATCAGTCCCTGGACCATTATTCGTTCCGATAACAAAAAAACAGCGCGGCTCAACTGCATCAAGCACATCCTCTCCAATCTCGAGTACGAAAAAAAACTTCCTGAAGAAGAGTTGCAAATCGATCCCAAAGTCGTTATTTCCGGTATTGAAGAAATCAAACACATGGAAAAAAATCTCTTTGAACCGGAACTCCTGCGCGGCTGAAATCCATGGCGTGCCCGTGCATCGGCCACCAACAACGTAGCTGACGCACGGGACGAACGCTCACGAATTCAGATCCATGAGAGCGATCAAGCTGTCGCCCTGCCCGCGGCCTCAAGCCGCCATGCCACAGCATTTTTTGTATTTCTTGCCCGATCCGCAGGGGCAGGGAGCATTTCGCCCGATTTTCTCTTCGCTTCGCTGTATCGGTTTCCGCTCTGCCTGCGCTACAGTCTCGCCGCCGCCTGTTTGTTTTGCCTGTTCAAGTTCACGTTCGCGCTGACGCCGTTGCTCTTCCTCCATGCGGGCCAGTTCGTCATCACGGACAATCTGGATACGCATGAGGTTGGCAACGGTGTGTTGCTTGACGGCTTCCACCATGGCGCGGAAGAGATTGAACCCTTCGCGCTTGTATTCGATCAGTGGATTTTTCTGGCCGTACCCGCGCAGCCCAATGCCCTCTTTGAGATGATCCATCTGGAGAAGATGATCCTTCCACAGGGTATCCACCATCTGCAACATGACCATGCGCTCGAGCTGGCGCATCTGTTCAACCCCATTGCGCTCTTCCTGACGGGTATACCCCTGCTGGACGACGGCCAACAGTTTTTCGGTGAAGGTGTCGGCACTTAACTCCTGGCGATCCTCATCGCTCCAATCGAGTTTGAGGTTGAAGAGCTGCCCGATCCGTTCCTCCAACCCCGGCCAGTCCCACTCCTCGGAGGTCGTTTTCTCAACGGCATACTCGGCCGCCACCACCTGAACCAGGTCAGAGATCATGTCATCGATGATCGGCCGGACAGTCTCGCTGGCCAGGACCTCACGGCGCTGGCCATAGATCACCTCCCGCTGTTTGTTCATGACATCGTCATAATCCAGCAGGTGCTTGCGGATATCGAAGTTATGCCCCTCCACCTTGCGCTGGGCGTTCTCAATGGCTTTGGAAACCATGGAATGCTCGATGGGCTCATCTTCCTCCATGCCCAGTTTATCCATGATCCCGGTCAACCGGTCGGAACCGAAGATACGCAGCAGGTCATCCTCCAGGGACATGTAAAAACGGGAGGACCCCGGGTCACCCTGCCGGCCGGAACGACCGCGCAACTGATTATCGATGCGGCGGCTGTCATGCCTTCCGGTGCCGAGAATATGCAGCCCGCCCAATTCCCGCACCCCTTCTCCCAGCTTGATGTCGGTGCCGCGGCCCGCCATGTTGGTGGCGATGGTCACCCGTCCCTTCTGGCCGGCGCCGGCAACGATTTCCGCCTCCCGATCATGCTGTTTGGCATTGAGTACGTCATGGGCGATTCCTTCCTTGCTCAGGAATTTGGAAATTTTCTCGGAGATGTCGATGGAAATCGTGCCAACGAGAATTGGTTGGCCTTTTGCGTTGAGTTCTTTGATTTCCTCAACAATATTACGGTATTTGGCTTGCTGATTCTTGTAGATGACATCGGGAAAATCCAACCGGATCATCTTCTTATGGGTGGGGATAACCACGACTTCAAGGTTGTAGATCTTCTTGAACTCCGCTGCTTCGGTATCCGCGGTCCCGGTCATGCCGGAGAGTTTTTCATACATACGGAAGTAGTTCTGGAAGGTGATCGAAGCCAGGGTCTGGTTTTCTTTTTCGATCTTGACTCCTTCCTTGGCCTCCAGCGCCTGATGGAGCCCATCGGAATAGCGCCGACCTTCCATGGTCCGACCGGTGAACTCGTCGACAATGACCACAGTTCCATTTTTGACAATGTAATCAACATCACGCTGAAAAATGAAATGGGCCTTCAATGCCTGATTGATATGGTGCAGCTGATTGATACTGCTGGGATCATAGAGGTTCTCGACCTCAAGTAACTCCTCGCCAAGAGCCACTCCCGCATCGGTGAGCAGGATCTGCCGGGACTTTTCGTCCTTGGTGAAGTGTTCCTCGGGCTTGAAGTGACGCATGATCCGATCAACCTTGTGATACATATCCGTGCTCATTTCCGCCGGGCCGGAGATGATCAGCGGGGTGCGGGCCTCATCGATGAGGATGGAATCGACCTCATCGACGATAGCGTAATGAAAACCGCGCTGGCAAAAATCCTCGATTGAAAATTTCATGTTATCGCGGAGGTAGTCGAAGCCGAACTCGTTATTGGTACCGTAGGTGATGTCGGCCCGATACGCTTCCTGCCGCTCGGCATCATTCATTCCGTGGAGGATACAGCTGGTAGTGAGCCCAAGAAAACGATACACTTCGCCCATCCAGTTGACATCGCGATTAGCCAGATAGTCATTGACGGTGATCACATGCACACCCTTTCCAATGAGGGCATTGAGATAGACCGGAGCCGTTGAAGTCAGGGTCTTCCCTTCACCGGTCTTCATCTCGGCGATCTTGCCTTGATGGAGGACAATGCCGCCAACCATTTGCACATCGTAATGCCGTTCTCCAAGCACTCGCTTGGCAGCCTCGCGCACAACGGCAAACGCCTCGGGCAGCAAGTCATCCAGACTCGCTCCCTGGGCCAGCCGTTCCTTGAACTCAACGGTCTTGCCGGCCAGTTCAGTATCGGAAAGCGGTGCTATTGTGGCTTCAAGCCCGTTGATAACCTGAACGGTCCGGTGGTATTGCTTGAGCATTCTTTCATTTCTACTGCCGAAAAGTCTGGCAAATATTCCGCCTGGCATTCTGTATCTCCCTCCGAGGATTGCACATCTCTCGGGTCTATTGAAAAAATTGGTTCAGTTTCAGCGAATCGTTCCCGCATCAGGAAGGTGATGAGGCCCTGCGGATAAGGGCATCCTCATCGCAATCGGGAAATTTTGAGCAGTGCAGGCAATCGCTCCAAATCTTGTGGGGCAGTTCCTGTTTGTCACAATCCACAAAACCAAACCTCCGGAAAAAAGCAGCCTGGTAGGTGAGGACAAAGACATTGTCAATCTCGAGGCTTCTGGCCTCGTCCAGACAGGATTCGACCAGCTGCGCGCCGATACCGCGTTTCTGCTGTGTTTCAGATACCGCCAGCGAGCGGATCTCAGCAAGATTGTCCCAACAGATATGCAGTGCGCAAATTCCCAGTATAGAGCCATCTTCCTCGTAGACAACAAAATCACGTAAATGATCGTAAAGAGAGCTGATGGATCGGGGTAGCATCAGCCCCCTGGCGGCAAACAAAGTCAACAGACCATGGATGGCCCGGACATCACCCATCCGCCCGGGACGAATCCGACCGGAACTTTTCTGCTGCGGAAAATCGACCATAGCCACCTCAAACCGTTCATCGGTTGCAAGTCAAAACAACGCTTCATAAGCACAGACAGACTGGCGGACTGCAGTGATCCCTGCACAACTGCCTGACCGTCCGTGGATGGGGGGCGGGAACGGATACCATGAAAACGATATCATGCCCGGTTACCTTGCCAGGTGTCGGTATGGAAACGGGATATTCTGCATTGAATCGAGGCTCGCTGGTGAAGGCAACCGTGGGTGTGTCCATATTTTTTCAAGGAGGACATTTGACAGCGCACCAGGGAGCAGGAGAAAAAAACGTTTCCGGTTGGGCACCACATCAGATGCCACCTGACCCTGCAACTGCCTGGTATATCTGTACGCAGAAAGGGGCTGAGATTCTGTTGGTTTCACCAGTGGCTCAGGAAACGGGGCCTTCCCTGCCAGGAACGAGGCCGGACTGACAGTAGTGGGTTCCTGCTCTACGGACATGGTCGATTGCGCTGTTGGCTGAAGACATGCCGACCGTGGTACGGCTCTTCCCGGCCCCACCTGCCTCACCGGTCGGGGGAAAAATGACCTGACCCGCCCACATGCCCAGGAGAAACATCCACAGAAACAAACAAAAACAAACCACCAGCAGGCCAAACATCCCCCCCCAGCCCAACTCCAGGCGAAATGCTTTGGTTTTCCTGGTCTTAGCGGCAGTTTTTTTTTTCATACCTTTCATCGGACCGCAAGCATGGCGTCATGATCCGCATGATCCCTTTCCCTGCTCATTCTCCTGGGTCCGTGAGCGATCGTCCATGCGGTATTATCAAGGATTCCGCTGCAGTTGCAATCTGAGTACAGCTGGATATATCCTCTTTTCATGTCCCACTAAACCAGCGGCTCCCTTGCCCGGCACGCCTCGATTGAGAACAGAATATCTCGTATCTGCACAAGCGTTAAATCAAAAATTATAAATACTTCCCTGGGGAAAGCAAGCGTTGCCTATTAAAAAACATTGTAAAGCGACTTTTCAGCAAACAGTCACGGACGACAAAGCGGACCCAGGAAGAACCAGCACGAATCCTGATAAAGAACTGCCTGGATCCGTGAGCGTTCTCCGTGCGAACCGAAGGGCATGAGTACGCGGCCCGTTGTTGTTGCGCCTACATACGTTCCGGAGCGGAGATACCTAAAACCTGGAGACCATTGTGAAAAACCTGCTGCAAGGCCCCGCAGAGGACAAGGCGAGCCCGGCTTAATTCAGGATCGTCACCGAGGACCTTGTGTTTATTGTAGAAGCCGTGAAATCGGGCCGCCAGATCCATCAGGTAAAATATGACCCGATGAGGCTCCAGATCGGTCGCGGCGCCGGCAACCATGCGGGGGTAATCGGCCAGGGTTTTCAGCAGCGCATACTCCTCGTTTTCGCGCAGACGATTCAGGGCCGCATCCTGGGGGGTCATGCCGCTGATCCCCAGTTCACTGGCCTGTCTTGCAATGCTGCATAACCGGGCATGGGCATACTGAACATAGTAGACCGGGTTTTCCTGGCTTTGTTTTTTGGCCAGATCGAGATCAAACTCGATCAGGTTGTCAGGTTTGCGCATGAGGAAAAAAAAGCGGAGAGCATCGGCACCCACCTCGTCCACCAGCTCGTCAACGGTGACAAAGGTTGCCTTGCGGGTTGACATCTTCACCTGCTTGCCGTCTCGCAGGAGGGTGACAAACTGATAGAGGATCACGGTGATCCGCTTGTCATCATACCCCAGGGCCTGAACTCCGGCGAGGACATCGGGGACGGTGGCAATATGATCGGAACCGAAGACATTGATCATCCAATCATACCCACGGTGAAATTTGTCACGGTGGTAGGCGATGTCCGGCAGCCGGTACGTGGGCTCACCACTGCTCTTGACAATCACCCGATCCTGTTCCTGGCCGAATGCAGTGGTCTTGAACCAGAGGGCACCCTCTTGCTCATAGACCAGATTTTTTGCCCGCAAATCCTCAATCACCGCATCGACGCGGCCATCCTCGTAAAGGGTATGTTCATTGAAATAAGTATCAAATTCGATACCGATCCGTTTGAGAGTTGCGTCGATATCGGCAAATATGGACTGCTGCGCCCGCTGGGTGAAGACGGCTGTGTCCGCATCCTGCAGACAATCCCGGCCTGATGCTATCATCTCCCGGGCAATATCGTATATATAATCTCCCTGGTAGCCGTCTTCGGGAAACTGGTTGGGCAGATCGAGGAGTTCCAGATAGCGTGCCCGGGTGGACTCGCCCAGAACCCGCATCTGACGGCCGGCATCGTTAAAATAATATTCGCGTTGGACCGTATATCCACAGGTTTCAAGAATCCGGGCGATGGCGTCGCCAAGCACGGCGTTGCGGCCGTGACCGACACTCAAGGGACCCGTGGGATTGGCACTGACAAACTCGACCAGTACCTTGCGACCGTTGCCCATGCTGCTGCAACCATACCCCTCGCCCTGCTCGAAAATCGGCTCAAGCACCGTCGCCCACACCGACTTGTCGAGAAAAAGGTTGATGAAACCGGGCCCGGCAATTTCCACTCGTTCCAGCATTGGATCATTACGCAATAGACCAGCGAAGCGATCAGCCAGTTCCCGTGGTGTACAGGCATCGATTCCGGCAGCCACCAGGGCGAAGTTGGTGGAAAAATCGCCCTGTCCCTCGCGCTTGGGAACCTCAAGGGCATAGCGGCCTTCAGCGGCGGCACTCCAGTATCCCAGCTGAACGCCCTCGGCAAAACAGCGATCAACGATTCCCTTGACTTGCGACTTTATCATAATGAAAACAGATGCATTAAAAAGAAAGGTAAACGCTCACAGATGGGGGCATCTGTGAGGGCTTGCACCAGAGAAACGTGGTAAACCCCACAGCTCCAACCCCGTGATTGGTACTACAAGTGTTCGACCAAAAAAAAGACCCTGAATCCAACGTTGCCACATCAGTCAGGCATGGTGCTTATTCCACCAACACTCTGTTATTGAGATTGCCGAACAAACAAAGCACTTCGTAACTGATGGTCCCCATCCAATCGGCGACATCGTCGGCGGTTATCTCGTCGTCACCCTGACGACCGAGTAACACCACCTCATCGCCAACCTCCACATCTTCCAACCCGGTAACATCGATCAGGGTCAGATTCATGGACACTCGTCCAACCACCGGAGCCCGATGACCTCGGATAAGAACCTGGGCAGTGTTTGACAGACTGCGCAGGTAACCGGCCCCGTATCCCACAGGTAGAACCGCTATGGTCGACGGTCGAGAGGTGGTGAACAGATGACTGTAGCCGAGACCATGCCCGGCGGGAATCCGCCGCAGTTGGATGACCTGGGTGGTGAAACGCATGGCGGGGCGCAGAAGCGGCAAGGAGGCTGCCTTGCGGCCGGCATGGCCGTCCGGATAACAACCATATAGAGCTAATCCCAGGCGAACCATGTTGAAGCGGGATCCGGCAACATAGAACAATCCGCCGGAGTTGGCAAGATGAAGGCAACATTTCCCGGGTGCAAGTATATCGAGGGCCGCGGTGGTCTCGCGAAATATATGCAGCACCTCCCAGGAATTTAGGGATCCGGGGTCATCAGCCATGGGAAAATGTGCCATAACTCCATCGATGCGCAGGTTGGCATGCGCCTGTACCCTTTGGACCAGGGAGAGAAAATCACCGGGCAAGGTTCCCTGACGCCCCATACCAGCGTCCATTTTCAAGTGCACCCCTACCTTTACCCCTGTTTCTTCAGCTAAACGGGAAAATTCGCCAAGGTTGGTGGCATCGGTGATTACCGGTGTTAAATTGGCATCCAGCATGACCGGCAGGCTCTGGGGGAGACTTCCCACCAGAACAAAAACCGGCAGCGTCAACCCGGCCTGCCGCAGTCGCAGCCCCTCCACTGCTTCGGCAACACCGAGTGCGGCGGCTCCCTGTTCAGCAAAAATGCGGGCACAGGAGATCATGCCATGACCATAGCCGTCGGCTTTGACCATGACCATGATATCCGCTTCTCCGGCCAGGCGCCGACACAGATGAAAATTGTGGACCAGCGCACCGCGGCTGATTTCGACCCGATTAAGCGAGTTCATCATTCCTGAGCAGTCTGTACCAATGATACCAGCCATATCGACTGGACAAACACAAGGCCCAGCCAATCGAACAATACAGGATCCCGAGACTGTTTCCTGACTGAGGTATCTGTCGGAAAAGATACCCGGCGGAAATCATCAACGCCACCACTATCCAGGTTTTCCAGGAATACACAGCGCCAAGACACGTGTTTTCCTTGAAATGGAGTATCCGAAGAATCGATTTTTGCGCGGTAGCATCCAGAATACACAGTGATTTCAGAGTGCCAAGGCAACCAGCGATCACAACCACGAGGAAACTGTGGTCCGAATCAATCCAGGCCCAACCACGGATCATGAGCAGACAGCCAACTGTGGTCCAGAGAAACGGTGCGGCAAAAAGGTGCACCAGCCTTGATACGCCTGGTTTGAACGGATCGTTCACCAACTTCGTTCCCTCAACGGCCGGGACAGGCTCCTGCCCTTCTGGCGTTCCGGCATGGTTCACGAGCATTCCATGGAGAGTCAAACAGACCTTGTGGGTCCTGGCCTGAAAAAGGACAGCTCATTGACCTTGGCATAAAACCACCCTGAATGCAGAGCGGCTGAACTCCTATTCATTGCCCATCCGCCAACGGCAATAATCAACTCTAAGCCCGCGGGTGCTCTTCTCGGCACACCTTCAAGCAGAGCAAAGCATCTCCCTGAATCC
This sequence comes from Desulfobulbus alkaliphilus, assembly GCF_016918545.1. Lineage (GTDB taxonomy): Bacteria > Desulfobacterota > Desulfobulbia > Desulfobulbales > Desulfobulbaceae > Desulfobulbus > Desulfobulbus alkaliphilus. Next base: position 46,930 of record NZ_JAFFQC010000001.1, read on the forward strand.
GTGACGGCTGGACGCTTGTTTTGGGTATATCTTGCTGTCATTATATTATAATTGCAGTGGACCCCTTGATCCTCTTAAAACAAGTTAAGCCCATCCCTCAAAGGGATGGGCTTATTGATTGATTCTCGACCGAAGAACGAGTCCGGTATGTTACATCTCAGTGACGGTCACCGCGCCTTCCGGACAGACCTCGACACAGGTCTCGCACCCCAGACACTCGTCGGCGTTGACCGGCTCGGCCTTGCCGTCCTGCATTTCAAAAACCTGGGTAGGACAGGCGTTGACACATTCTTCATCGCCGGAACATTTATCTTTATCAACAACGATTTCCCACATGGCACAACCTCCAGAATAAAAAAAAATAAGAACTGCAATACGGTCTATTCCTGCCGTGGCAGGAAGGGACAAGACTACCTAAAAGTCGTTTTCCTTTATAGGACAGCCCATGGTTTGTCAAGACAAATTATTGTGCGCACCCACCCGCGGAGGTACGCCCATTCCCGGCCAACGCTCACCGGAAGCGAACAACAGACAGTAAAGGCGCACCATGATTCTGCACAGTTGCCAGAAACCGGGTGACATTGATCTTCATAACTCGGGTCAAATGAAAAAACACAAGAGGCCGGCTGTCACGGATCCATAACCAGGCAAAGAATCGGGCGTGCACAGTGCATGCGATGACGACTGCAAAAAGGGCAGAGCAGGATAATAGTTTGCAAATTTTTATTTGATCTTGCCGCAAACAAAGGTACAAATAAGCTGACAAATACTCTTCAGCAAAGGTGACACAGTATTATGGCAAAAAAATTTATCCCTCCCGCCGCCTCACCCGAGAAAGGTGAACAAGCCATGGTCGAAGGCATCCTTGAAGGCAGTCCGGATGCCGTCGGCGTGGCGGTGATCCGCCTGGATTGCGGATGCCGAAAAATGGCGGCGATCAATCAATCAGGAGAACCCGCCAGCAAGATCATCATGTATCGGGATAACGCGGAATCCATCTGTGAACAATGTCAGAATGACCACGGCGATTACTTTCGGGTGAGCAATCAGTTCATCAGTTGGAAAACACCGGAACCCGACCAATACACCAAAGAGATGATCATAGCCAAGGTTCTTGGCAGTCAGGGGTAACCCGTGCCTCTTCAGTAACGGCTCTGGCCCCTACTCCTCTGTCCCACTGGACACTATCCTCTTTCTGAACTCGTGACGCATGGACGAACGCTCACGGATCCAGGTCACCATGCTTCCTCTCTATCCTCAAAGCACTCCTCCCAGCCTGTCGCTCAGGCCTGCACTGCATCCGCTTTTCAAACAGGTTCAGGAAGGAATCTCCGAATTCACCTTTGCCAATCTGTATCTGTTCCGCCGAACACATCAATACACCTTATCGATGCTGAGCGACGGTACCGTGGTCATTCTGGGACGTGACGACCGGGTCTCCTTTTTCATGCTGCCTTTCGGCCTTCCTCAACAAGGGCTGCTGGACCGCCTCTTCACTGATCATCTGCTCATGAAATCAGCCACTGTCCTCCAGGCAGAAATGTTGCACAGCCTGGGTTATCCAGTGCGGGAGGATCGAGACAACTTTGATTATCTCTATCAGCGACAGGACCTGGCCGCATTGGCTGGCCGCAATTATCACAAAAAACGTAACCTCGTCAAAACCTTTGTCCAATCATACCCATATGCAGCTCTGCCGCTGCGAGAGGAATACCGTGGTGAAGCCTTGAGCGTTCTCGATGCTTGGCGCCGGGAAACCGGGCAGACTGGTGATTACGAGGCAGCCCGTGAAGGGTTGGAAAAGATGGAGGAGTTACAGCTTTGCGGTGGACTCTACCGGGTGGCGGAGCGACCCGTTGCCTATGTCCTGGGAGAAGAATCGGCCGATGGCACCTGTTTTGTCATTCATTTTGAAAAAGCGCTGGCCGGGTTCAAGGGATTATACCAGTTCATCAACCAGTCATTTGCCGGTGTTCTGCCGGAAATCTATACCACCATCAATCGGGAGCAGGATCTGGGCGATCAGGGATTACGACAGGCCAAGCTCAGCTACAGACCATCCGGATTCATTAAAAAATTTCTGGCGCGTGCGCAGGATTCGACTTTTCCGGATTCTGCCCGGTAACGGCGGGAAAGGGCTGAAAACACCAATAGCCGGCACCTGGCCGGCTATTGGTGTTTTCTCCAATGAGAGAACTGTTCAGTTGACCGCGTCCGTCAGCTTACTGCCCGGCTTGAACTTGGCGACCGTTTTGGCGGGGATCTCGATGACCGCTCCGGTCCGCGGGTTTTTCGCCTTGCGCTCAGTGCGCTTGACTGTGGAAAAGGTTCCGAAACCGACCAGCGTGACCTTGTCTCCCTTGGACAGGGCATCGGATACAGCGATAAGCATTCCATTCAGCGCCTTCTCGGCAGCAGCCTTACTGATTTCCGCAGCCTCCGCCATGAACTCAACCAGTTCCTTCTTATTCATTCTTCCCTCCCAATGGTTTTAACATTGCCTGTAACAGTCAGGCCAGTTCCTGACGCGGCTTCTTCCGATAACCTCGAAACTAAAATAAAAAAAAAAATCTTTGTCAAAGAAAAAACCATGCCTCTCTTTGCCTGGGCCTTGACCAGGGGCCGTTCCCGGTCTGAAAAAGAACCTCGGAAGCCGTCAGCGTCCCTCCAGGTCCAGCAACACTTTCCTCACCCCGTTGTTTCGCATAAAACGCAGAATGGAGAGCCTGATACCTGAATTGAGCAGAAGATCGAAATCCGATCCGGCGACCTCGACATGGACCACATCCTCGCAATCTTTGGCCAGCCGGACCCGACAACCAGTCAAGCCGAACTTTTCCATACCCTTTTCCCAGGCCTCAATCCGTCGAAGTCGCTGGCTGGTGATCATCATCCCCGAGGGGATCCTGGTCGCCAGGCAAGAGGAGGAAGGATGCTCCCAGTTGCTCAGTCCGAGACGACGACCGTATTCACGGGTATCGGCTTTACTGAAACCGGCTGCAACCAAGGGCATTTTCACCCCCAGTTCATGAATGGCGCGAAGTCCGGCACGCCTGTCCTTGAGGTCGTCGGCATTGGTCCCATCAAGCAGAAGAGAAAAACCCGCTTTTTCCATCCGCTGTCTGAACAATGTATAGATCCGGAGCTTACAGAGATAACAACGATCTTCGGAGTTGTTGACAAACTCCTTCCAGGCGAGGGGTTGCAGATCAACAACCTCCAACTCGACCCCTCTGGGATATCCGTTGTCGACCGGCCAGCTTTCTGCCCGCTCGATTTCTCCTGATTTAAGCAGTTCGGACCGGCCAAAAAGAGGGAGGACATTGCCTGCCCCCAGGGTATCGAGGGCGCACTTCACCAGCAGTGAGCTGTCAATACCACCGGAAAAAGCAATTGCCACCCGCCGGTACCCCTGTAATATGGAGCGTAACCGTTGAGCTTTATCATCAAGATGCAAGCAGCAGTACCTCCTGTCGCGGCCCAAATGGCTCGACTGGTCTCGAATGCATGGATCGCCTTGCCTCCGACCGAGGCATGGATCGGATCCTTTTCCTGTATACACCAGACCGGACGAATCCTGCAAGCAGCAGGAATAAGGATCGGGCTGGACAGGGCAATCAAAGCTGACGCGTGGACGAACGCCCCCGAAGAGCGGTGGTGAAAGGTCGTATCAAGGATGCCACTGCTTATCATCTGATTACAGCAGGATATATCCAATACAAATGGCCAGCCGTCAGGATTCAGAGTTAAAAATTGCCGAGGTGAACCGCGCCATACAGCTCGACCAGAAATTTCTCCGTAGCTGGAGACAGGGAGATGAATTCAGTACCGTATAAAGAAGTGTCAACATTTTTAACACGGACCTTTTCCTGTATGTGAAAATTTTTACCAATAGTGCAGTTGATGATCAACAGGTCGCCGACAGCATGCTCCACAGGAGTCTGCAACCGTGCTCCTCCCAGGCTGATGTCAACAATCGTGGCGGTACTGTTACGCAGAGTCGAGGTGTTATAACAGGCGGCAACGATTTCGCTATCCGTGATCTTGTTCCGCACGATGCGTTTGGACCGACGGCGTTCCTTGAACTCATAGGGGTATGCATCGACCTTGCCGCCGGATTGCTCCAAGTCGATGCTTCCCCCGGCCATCTGCATGAACAGCGGGATATCACTGCTTTTGATATGGTCCATGAACCAGGTATCAAGGAAAGTGGAGATTTCGGTCCCGGGATCTTTCTTATTGCGAAAGCTTAACTTGAATTTGCGGAACTGCTTGACAAGATCATAATGCTCAAGACTGTGGGACATTGATTGTTCGTGCAGGTGAAAGAGTTCCTCCTCTGCTTCGAAATGTCTGTAGACATAGTTTTCAAGGACATCAAAAAGCGTGTCAGCGACCCTTCTGTCCGCCGAGGCACGAGTGACGTTGTCAAGATCATGGATGAGATCAAAAATAATCTTGTGTTGATTGTCGATGATGCCGACCCCGACATTGAGGTCGGCGTCCCACGTTCTTCGTTTTTTCATCCTCACTCCCTGATTTGTATTGCTTCCGTGGGTTTTTTTCATCACACTGTCAAGCAGTTGCCGGAACCGGTCCGGCCTTGCACCCCCTGTTCAAGTACAAGGCGCGTGATGACCCAATCAGCCGTTCATTGCAGTTAATCCTGGAAAAGTGTAAAGAACCTGGCTGCAAATGTCAAAAAAGAACCAACGGGCCTGATCTCTGCTCATGCGAATTAGCTTGAAAAATCCGTTTACTCTCTTTAATGAAACAAACGGAGAAGAAATAGGGTCCTCCCGCCCGAACGGTCACCCTGGACTCGTTCACCGGAGGGGTGAAATTGCGCTGTTTGTCATGCCCCTCGTAAGCGGTCAAAGGACATCAGATTTATCCAGACCCTGGATCCTTAATCGTGCGGACGTACGCCCCGAAGGGGCTGGTGATATTTATTACCAAGGATTTCGCTACAATTAAAAAATAATTACAGCAAGATATATCCAAAACAAGCGTCCAGCCGTCATGGATTCAAGTAGACGCGACTGTCAGCCAGAGCCCCTCACTACCGGCAGTCGTACCAGTGCAACAATGGGCACAGGTGATCAATTACCTCACCCTTGATCAAAGGAGATGTTGTATGCGGGAAGAAATCCGAAAGGTCCTTCGGGACGTAGCCGGAGGCAGTGGCAGGATCACCGTGCTGACGGGTGCCGGAATCTCGGCGGAAAGCGGAATTCCCACCTTTCGCGGCCCTGAAGGCTACTGGACAGTGGGGTCCAAAGTGTACCATCCCCAGGAAATGGCCACATTCGCAATGTTTACCTACCAGCCGGACGAAGTCTGGAAATGGTATCTGTACCGCATGGGGGTCTGTCGGCGAGCGAACCCCAACCCCGGCCATTTCGCCCTGGTGAACATGGAAGAGCGGTTTGGCGACCGCTTCACCCTTGTCACCCAGAATATCGACGGCCTGCACCTGCGCGCCGGCAACAGTCTGGCCCGCACGTACCAGATCCACGGTAATGTCGATTACATGCGCTGTTCCCTGGAATGCAGCGATGCCATCTATCCCATTCCGGCAGAGGTCGAGGCCAAGTCAAACGAAGAAAGCCTTACCGAAAGCGACCGGCATTATCTGCGCTGCCCCCTGTGCCAAGCGCAATCTCGACCCCACATCCTGCTTTTCGACGAATACTACAACGAACACCATTTCCACTTTTACAGCGCACTGAAGGCGGCGGAAGAAACTGCTCTGCTCATCGTGGTCGGCACCGCCGGTGCCACCAACCTGCCCAACCAGGTAGCCCGCCAAGTCTTCCAGCGCGGTGGTATTATCATCGATGTCAATATCGACACCAACCCCTTTGCCCAACTGGCGGAACGCAGCGGGCAGGGTTTCTTTATCCGGGAATCGAGTGCCACGGCCTTGCCCGCCATGCTCGATGCCATGACCGCAGACATCTGAATCCATGACGGCTGGACTCAGGGTCCTGGATCCGTGAGCGTATATCCACAGCAAGAGTCCAACCGTCACGGATTCAGGTTTTCTCCTGAGAGTCGGGCAAACAGATCCCAATACCACCGGCGTATCCGGGTGGACCACAGGCTCAACTCCTCATGGCTTCGTGCCAGCAGATAGTACATCGATGGCACCACCACCAGGGTGAGGAAGGTGGCGATCACCAGGCCAAAAACCACCACAACCGCCATGGAACGCCACCACAAGCTGGATTCGCTCACCCAGGAAATGGCCATGATATGAAAATCATAGGACACACCGGTGATCATCGGTACCAATCCGAGAATAGTGGTCACGGCAGTAAGGAGCACCGGTCGCAGACGAGTGGCACCGGCCCTGACGACCGCTTCCTTGAGGGCAAAACCCCGGGCGCGGAGTTTGTTGGTGTAATCGATAAGGACAATAGCGTTGTTGACCACCACGCCTGCCAGGGAAATGACGCCCACACCAGTCATGATGATGCCGAAGGGTTGGCGAAACAGCATCAAACCCAGGAAGGCCCCGCCAAGAGACAGAAGCACCGAGGTCATGATCAAAAAGGGCTGGCTGACCGAGTTGAACTGCCCAACCAGGACCAGGAAGATGAGCAGTAAGGCAACAATGAAGGCCTTGGCAAGAAACTCCTCGGATTCCTGCTGAAACTCGAACTCGCCGGTGAAGGTGACCTTGTATCCCGGCGGCAGCGGCAGGGTTTCCAGCAACTTTTCGGCACTGGCCCTGGCCACCGGACCAGTTGTAATCGTTTCGTCGACATTGGCCTTGACCGTGACCACCCGCTCACTATTGATGCGAATGATATCACCGATGGAACCGGCAAAGCGAACCTCGGCCAGGGTGGAAAGGGGCACCAGATGGCCGCTGGGAGCGGGAATGATCAACTCATTGAGAACATCCATCACCTGGCGATTTTCCTCGGCCAGTTGCACGGTGATATCAAAGTCTTCGTTACCCTCCCGGAAGGTGGAGACATCCAGGCCGTTATAGGCGGTTTTCAGAGCGAAACCGATGCTGTCGGTGGTCAGGCCGAACAAAGCCGCTTTCTGACGGTCGACCCGTACCTGCACCGAGGGTGTTCCCTCGTTGAAATCATCGCGCACATCCTTGACATGGGGGATTTCAACGAGAATAGCCCGAATTCTTCTGGCGATCTCTCCCAGCACCGCAAAATCATCGCCGGCAATTTCTATGTTGATGGCTGCTCCGGTGGGCGGCCCCTGCTCTTCCATGGCCACAGTGATGATGCCACCGGGTATGGTCTGAATACGTTCGCGGATGGTCTCCACGGTACGATACGAGGATTCCAGACGATCCTGCAGATCGAGAAAACGGACGCCGACATGGTTGGGGGCGTTGGCCTCAAAACCTGAACCCGGTCCGGGGGAAACCACGCCTTTGGTGTAGACCATCTCGATATTTTCCAGGTCCCCGGGCCCCCTGAAGGGCACACCGGAGGCGTTGACACGATCCCTGGGCCGCAGGGTACGTTCATAATCGTCGCGGTCAAAGTCATCGGCAACCACCGTGCCGATATCAGCTCCGGCAACCGCCATTTCGACCCGACGCAAGACCTGGTCGATATACTCGAGATCCGCACCCTCCGGAGTTTCAACATTGACGTAAATCCCCTTGGGATCGATATCCGGAAAAAATTCCACCGGTTTCTCCAGTCCGATCACCAGCAGCCAGCCCTGCACCATAACCACCAGCAGCGCAAATGCCGACCCGATGACCGCCAGGGGCCTGGTGAGACAGAAACGCAGCAGACGATCGTAGTGGCGGAGAAGAAAGGTGTTGATAGCCACCGGACTTTCCACCGACAGTGCCGCGGATTGCCCTGACCGACCGGTATCCGGTCTCTGTTTCTCTTCCATGAACAGCGAGGCCAGGGCGGGGTTGATCACCAGGGCAACAAAGAGGCTGGAAGAAAGGGTCACAATCAGCGTCAAGGGGAGAAAACGCATGAATTCCCCCATGATCCCCGACCAGAAGAGCATGGGGACAAACGCGGAAAGAGTGGTCAGCGTGGAGCAGATGACGGGATAGGCCACCTCCGAGGTCGCTTTCATCGCCGCATCGACCCGTGAAGCCCCCTGCTCGATGAACCTGTGGATATTTTCGACAATGACAACAGCATTATCCACCAGCATACCCAGCCCCAGAGTCAGACTGAACAGGACCACCATGTTAAGGGTGATGCCCATGGCGTAGAGAACCGTGAAACTGATCAACATGGAAAAGGGAATGGCCAGGCTGACCAGAATGGCATTGCGCAGCCCCATGACAAAGAAAATGACCAGCAGGACCAGAACCAGACCGGAAAGGATATTGTTTTCCAGGTCCGCCACCATGATGTTGATGTCCTTGGCCTTGTCAAGAACCTTGGTGATTTCCGTGCCCTGGGGCCAGTTGGATCGTTGTATATCGATCACCCGATCAATTTCCCGGCTGATGGCAATGATATTCTCGCCGGTCCGTTTTTTCACCGCGATGTTCACCGCCTCGCGTCCGTTGAGCCGGGCACGGCTGGCTTCTTCCTTGAAGCTGTCCACCACCTGGGCGACATCCTTGAGATACACCGGCTGCCCCTGATGGGTACCAACCACCAGCCAGAAAATCTCTTCAGGGCTGGTGAATTCTCCTGGAACCCTGAGCAGGAACCGGCCAGCCCCGAGACGGAAGACACCGCCGGAAGTATTCAGATTTTCACGCTGCACCGCATCGCGAAGATCAATGAAGCTCAGGCCGTAATAACTGAGTTTTTCCGGCGAGACCTCCACCCGGATTTCCCGTTCCAGGCCGCCGGTGACATCGACTTCAAGAACACCGACAATCGCCTCGATCTCATCTTCGAGATCATCGGCAATTTTTTTGAGACAGGGCATCCCGCAGGTGCCGGACAGGGAGTAAATTACGATGGGCAGTTCGGAAAAATTGACCTCGAAGACCGAAGGATCTTCATCCAGGTCGGTGGGCAGGTCCCCCATGGCCTCGTCAACCTTGTCCTTGACATCCTGCAGGGCCTTGGAAATATCAGTCCCGGTGACAAACTCGATGTTAATGGAGGAATTACCCTCGGAACTGATGGACTGGATTTTTTTCAGGCCATCGAGCCCCTTGAGTTTATTCTCGATCTTAACGGTGACCCCGGTCTCGATATCCGGAGCCGAAACACCACGGTATTCGGTGGAGATAAAAACGTTGGGAATGGTGATATCCGGCTCACTCTCACGCGGCAGCACCAGATAACAGTAGGTCCCGAAAACAAGGATAAGGCACGCAAGCACCACCACGGCGATGCTGTTCTTGACAGCGGTATCGGAGATGATCATAGCAGGCGCTCGGTGGGATCGGTCATCACCTTGATGACATTGATCTGCTGCCCGTCCTCGACATCACGATGCCCCTCGACCACCACCCGGTCGCCGGGCTGCAGGCCCTCGACGATCTCCACCCGCCACTGCTCGATCACCCCGAGGCGAACCGGTTGCCTGCGCACTGTGTCATCTTCGGCAATAAAGACAAACTGCTCGTCATTGCGACTGATCACGCTGAAGAGCGGCACGCTCAGGGCGTCATCGATTCGACGTTTAACGATGCGGGCCCGGATAAACATACCGGGCAGGATTTCATAGTCGGGGTTTTCCAGGGCCAGTTCCAGCCGATAGAGATAGGCTCCGGAATCCGGGGCCGGGGCGAGAAAATGAGTTTTGCCGACCAGAGCCCTGTTCTTCAGTGCTTTGATATGGAGGCCGACTTCATCGATACGGCGGACCGCATCCACATCTGATTCAGGGATACCGACCACGGCCTTGAGCCGATCGATGCGCAATAATTCACCCAGAGGGTCACCGATACCGACAAACAGCCCGAGCTTGGCATCCAGGCGCTTGATGACCGCATCCATGGGCGCGGTGATAGTACAGCGGCTCAACCGCAGCCGGGCCTGCTCCATTTCCGCGGTGGCAAGCCGCAACCGAGTCTCGCTGGATTCCAGACCGGCGGTGGCTATGACCTTATCCCGATACATGGTTCGATTCCGCTCATAGTCGGCCACGGCCTGGGCATGGGCGGCCTCGGCGGCGTCAAGGGCAATACGATACTCATCGGGTTCAATAAGGGCCAGGACCTGACCGGCCTTGACAAAATCACCCTCCCGCACCTTGACCTCGACCAGAACCCCGCTTACCTGGGCCATGAGTTCGAGCCCCGCCCAGGGTTCAATGGTCCCCGGCAGGTTCATGGCATCCTCGATGGGCTCGGGTTGAACCTCGAGCAGCACTGCATTCACCAGCACCTTTTCCTCGACGCGGGCGGCTCTTCTTTCCTCCTCCAGGTCGATTTTTCGATTCTGCACTGCGCCCATGAGGACAAAAATGAGGAGAATCAGGAAGATCAGGATACAACGAGGCAGATTTCTCCACACCATCAACAAGAGTCTGTTTTTGAACGAAGGTCGGGCCAGTGGCCCGGAAGTGTCATTTTTCATGATCGGTTATCCATGGGTGTCCGGCAGGAAAGGAGATATTTTGTTCTGCCTCGCAGCGCGCCGGCAGATGATGTGCCCGCGGACTTGGAGTGAGGAATTTGGGAATAGAGGTAACAGTACCCTGAATCCGTGAGCGTTGGTCCGTGCGTCAGCTTCGTTGTTCGTGGCCGTTCGATGAAAGGACACTTCATCGGACGGGTACGGGTATTGAAGATGGCGTGCGGACGGATGCCCCGAAGGGCGGCTGTTGAAAGTTTTTCTCAAGGGTTTAGCTGCAATTATAGTATGATGACAGCAAGATATAGCCAAAACAAGCGTCCAGCCATCACGGATTCAGGCACCTGTCATTTTCGGACCGGGGCCAACCCTTGCAAAGCCTGCTCAAAAAGACTGTGCAGGGCCATGAGCACATCTTCTTCTGTGAGCAACCGCTTGGTAAACCAGGCTGACACCACCATGTTGTAGAGGCCGTAGAGGTGACCAAGGACCAGGGTGAGTTCGAGGTCACGCCGCAGTTCTCCCCTTGCCTGTGCCTGTTTGAGCAGAGGAATCAGCAAAGCGATGTACCGTTCATCGATTCTTCTCGATTCCTCCAGAGCAAAATCCTTGGGATAAAAGGTTTCCCGCATCAGGATCCGGCCAAACTCGGGGTTGTGAAAAATAAAGCGAAAATCTTCCCGGTAGATGGCCACCAGCCGTTCAAGTAAAGGCATGCCCGGGGTATCAGTCGCCAGAATAGTGGCACGGGTTATTTCCATCTGCTCTTCGCAGAAAGCGAGGAAAATCTCACTTTTTTTACGGAAATAGGAATACACGGTCCCCTTGCCGATCCCGGCAGCCCGGGCAAGATCGGCAATACTGGTCCGCTCGTAGCCTTTGGCGGTAAACAGGCGCACAGCCGCCTCGAGAATAGCGATCTTGGTTTTTCGTTTACGTTGCTCACGTTTTCCGGACATGTCACTCCCTCCTGAATCCGTGAGCGTTCGTCCGTGCGTCAGCTTCGTTGTTCGTGGCCGTTCGATTAATGGACACTTTATCGGACGGTTACGGGCAATGAAGATGGCGTGCGGACGGATGCCCCGAAGGGCGGCTGGTGAAATTCAGCACCAAGGATTCCGCTCCAATTAAAACATGATTACAGCAAGATAATATAAAACAAGAGTCCAGCCGTCACGGATTCAGGTCCCTGAAAAATTGACCCGAGTCGACTTTTTACCAGGCCCCACCCAGAGAAACAACAAGAAAAATCGACCACGGTCGATTTTTCTTGCGGAAATATCAGGATGGTGTTGACCTGACTACCGGTCCGGCTTATCTTGCTGGGAGCAAGCGTTCCGCTGGGGATAACAACACCCTTGAATCCATGAGCATCCCGAAGGGCGGCTGGTGCAAGGTGTTGCCAAGGATTTCGCTGCAATTACAAAATGAGTACAACAAGATAGAATAGATCCAAAACAAGAGTCCAGCCGTCACGGATTCAGGAACACAGCAAAGAGGCCGTATGGACATCAAAGGACTGCGCAAGGAATATTCGAGCCCGATTCTCAGCCGGGACATGCTCGACCCTGATCCCATTCGGCAATTTGCACGTTGGTTTGCCGATGCCAGTGCCTCGGACATGCTGGAACCCAATGCCATGTCTCTGGCCACGGCCGGTGTGGATGGTCAGCCCACCCTGCGGACCGTGTTGTTAAAATTTTTTGATCACAACGGTTTCGTCTTTTTCACCAACTATGGCAGCCGCAAGGCCAGGCAGATTGCCGCCAATCACCGGGTTGCGCTGCTCTTCTCCTGGATCAGACTGGAACGCCAGGTTGAAATCATCGGCAAGGCTGAAAAAGTCAGCAGCGTTGAATCGGCCCGCTATTTCGCCACCCGGCCCCGGGACAGCCAGATAGGCGCCTGGATTTCCCGCCAGAGTACGATTCTGAGTTCAAGAAAACTGCTGATGATGGAACTGGAAAAAATGAAAGTCAGATTTCTCCAGGGAGAAATTCCCCTGCCCGATTTCTGGGGAGGATACCGCGTCTATCCGACCAGCCTGGAATTCTGGCAGGGACAAACCAGTCGCCTCCATGATCGCTTTCTCTATACCCGGAGTGATGGGGACGGCTGGAATCTGCAACGACTGGCGCCCTGATGATCGCCTCGCCACCCCATTCAGCCAAGTCCACCTCCGGAAACCGAACCATGGTCAATGACCACATCCTGCGCATGCTGGAAACCATTGCCGGGCAGGGCAATGTCTCCACCCAGTCCACTGATCTGCTCACCCATGCCTACGACGCCACCCGGCAAAAATTCCTGCCGGATGTTGTCGTGCACGTCGAAAACACCGAGCAGGTCAGCCGCATTGTCCGCCTGGCCAATACCAAAAAAATCCCCATCCTTCCTCGCGGTGCCGGCAGCGGTTTCACCGGCGGCAGCCTGCCGGTGCGGGGTGGCATCGTCCTCGTCCTCACCAGGATGAACCGCATTCTTGAAATCGACACCGACAACCTTATCACCGTGGTGGAGCCGGGTGTGGTCACCGGTCGCCTGCAGGCCGAAGTGGAAAAACTGGGTCTGTTCTACCCGCCTGATCCTGCTTCCAAGGATTTTTCCACCCTGGGCGGCAATATCGCCGAGTGTGCCGGCGGGCCACGCTGTGTCAAATACGGGGTGACCAGGGATTATGTCCTCGGTCTGGAGGTGGTCCTGCCCTCGGGAGACATCATCCATACCGGCGGGCGAACCATGAAAAATGTGGTCGGCTACGATCTCACCAGGCTTTTTGTCGGCTCCGAGGGCACCCTGGGTGTGGTGACCCGCATCATCCTTCGTCTGCTGCCCCGGCCCGAAAGCCGCAAGACCATGCTGGTCGCCTTTGCCAGCATCGATGGTGCCGCCCGCGCGGTCTCCACCATCATTCAAGGTAAAATCATCCCCACTACCCTTGAGTTCATGGACGCCTCCGCCATTGATTGCGTACGCCGCACCGCGTCCTTGGATCTGCCCGCGGCCTGCCGGGCGGTGCTGATTATCGAAGTGGACGGGGAGGAAACGGCATTGGATCGACAGGTTGGGAATATCGGGGAACTCATCGCCTCTCTTGATGTACTCGCCACCAGCATCGCGGCGACCACGGCCGAGTCCGAGGCGATCTGGCAGGTACGCCGCAGTGTCAGTGCCAGTCTCCGCTCTCTCAACCCCGATAAATTCAACGAGGATATTGTCGTCCCCCGTTCCAAGGTGCCGGAGATGATCCATGCACTGGAGGCGATCGCGGCCCGCTACGGGGTGGCGATCGTCAATTTCGGCCATGCCGGTGACGGCAATATCCATGTCAATGTCATGGTGGATCTGGCCGAGATCGGCATGCGGGAAACCGTGGACCAGGTTCTCGATGAAATTTTCCGCGCCACCGTCCACCTTGGCGGGTCGGTAAGCGGCGAGCACGGTATCGGCACCGCCAAGGCCCCTTTCATTGCCATGGAACTCGATCCCGCGACCCTGGCCTGCATGCAGACCATCAAGAAGGCCCTTGACCCCAATAATATCATGAATCCGGGCAAAATCTTTCCCGAGTCGGCAGACGAACATCGTCTTTCCGCGTCCCGCCCCTGAACCATCATTCTGAATCCGTGACGGCTGGTGAAAGATATTGGCAAGGGTTCAACTGCACTTATACGATGAGTACAACAAGATATATCCAAAACAAGATTCCAGCCGTTACGGATTCAGGATCATTCTGAATTCGTGACGCCTGATGAACGGTGTTGTCAAGGGTTCAGCTGCAATTATACGATGAGTACAACAAGATATATCCATAACAAGATTCCAGCCGTCACGGATTCAGAATCATGACTGTGTCAAGCTCTCTTGCTGACCTGCGCCACCATATTGACCAATGTGTCCGCTGCGGCGCCTGCCAGGCTCATTGCCCGGTCTACCTGGAGACCTGCCGCGAAAGCTCAGTGGCCCGAGGAAAAATAGCCCTGGCCGAAGCGGTGCTGAACGGAGCCGTCGATCTCGAGGATCGGTTACGGCAGGAAGCGGGGCTCTGCCTGCTCTGCGGTTCCTGTGCCGCCAAATGTCCCAACCAGGTGCCCGCCGACGCCCTTGTTGCCGCCCTGCGGGAACGAATCACCGCCGCCCGAGGCCTGTCGTCGCTTGGCCGGGGTGTGGCTCTATTCACCGGATCCCAGCGACTGCTGCGCGGCCTCCTGCGGAGCGCGAACCTGTTTTCTTCTCTTTTCTTTACGAAAATCCCGACCCAGAGTGGCCTGCGCCTGCGTTTCTCACCGGCTGCCCTCAAAGAGCGTGTTGTGCCCGCCCTTGCCAGACACACTCTTTTTGACCGACTGCCGGAATTCCTGCCGGGTGATGAGGACAAGCCGGTTCTCGGTGTTTTCGCCGGTTGTGCCCTGACCTATCTTTATCCGGCAACCGGCGAAGCCATGGTCCGCCTGCTCAACCGGCTGGGGTATCCAGTGGCTCTGCCCCGGTCCCAGGGCTGTTGCGGCATGCCGGCGCTTGCTACCGGCAACCAAAGGCTTGTGGGGCAGTTGACCGCTGCCAACACGGCAGCCTTCAAGTCGAACGGGACCAAAACCATCATCACCGCCTGCGCCACCTGCCACGGGATGCTGGCCGATCAGCCGGTCATCCACGGCTCTCCGGGCGGTGCGTCCGTCCAGGACATCCATGTCTTTCTTGTCCAGGCCGGTCTGGTGGACACCCTGGCCACCTTACCTGCAGCACCCCGGCGCATCCGGGTCACCTACCACGACCCCTGCCATCTGCGCAATCGGGGCATCACCCGTGAACCCCGGGCGCTTCTTCAGGCCCTGCCGGGGGTCGAGCTGATCGAGATGGAAGGTGCGGGGCTCTGCTGCGGCATGGGCGGAACCTTCACTGCCGCCCACCCCGAACTCAGCCGGGCCATCGGCGACCGCAAACTGGCCGGTCTGCAGGCCACCAGGGCCTCGGTCATTGCCAGCAGTTGTCCCGGCTGTGTTCTGCAGTTGCAGGATATCATCACCCGCGCCGACCTGCCGGTCAAAGTGGTTCATACCCTGGATCTCATTGACCAGGCCATGTCCGGAGAGGGACCGGCATGACCCAGCCACGCTTGCACCTGCGCTACGGTCGCGGCAGCCTCGAGTGGATCCTGCCCGCCACCACAACCATGCTTGATGTCCGTGAGCCACCCCACACCTTCACGCCCGATTCCTTAACGGAGGACTTGGCCTCCGCACTCCCCGCTGCCCTTGGCAAGGGGCAGGTTGCCATCGTGGTGGCCGATAAGACCAGACGCTGCGACTATCCCGTCGTCCTGCCCCTGATCCTGACCGCCCTGCACAAACGCGGTGTTCACCAGGAACAAGTAGTTTTTTACATAGCCTACGGCAATCATGCCCCGCAAAACCGGGAAGAATCTCTTGCCACCTATGGTTCGACCTATGGTGATTACCCCTTTGTCCATCATCGCGCTGACCAGGCAGACCTTTTCGTTGACCTGGGGACAACCAGACTTGGCACCCCGGTCCGAATCCGCGGGGACCTGATGGCAGCGAGCCTGATCCTGACGGTGGGCGCGATCTCGCACCATTATTTCGCCGGCTTTGGCGGTGGCCGCAAACTCCTTTTTCCAGGGCTGGCCGAATGTCGGGCGATCGAAGCCAATCATCGTCTCTTTCTCGACCTTGACGGCCAGAGACTCCACCCCGGCTGCCGGGCAGGACAGCTGGAAGGCAATCCGATTGCCGAGGATCTGGCCGAGATTCATGCCATGTTGCCGCCCCATATCGCCATCCATGGCCTGCCCGACAGCAGGGGAACCATGGCCTCGTTTCGCATCGGCCGCACCTATGACGTTTTCCTTGAGGCATGCCGGTATCACGATGACCATTACCGGGCGCTTGACGATCGCCGCTATGATCTGGTGCTGGCATCGGCTGGAGGTTATCCCAAGGACATCAACCTGATTCAGGCCCACAAAAGCATCGACAATGCGGCTGCCTTTGTCCGGGACAAGGGCACTCTCATCGTCCTGGCCGAGTGTGCCGATGGACTTGGTTCCACCACTTTTCTTCCTTATTTCCAGATGGGGGGACACCAGGCAGCCTTTATCCATCTTGCCCGCCACTACAGCGGCAATGGCGGAACCGCATTGGCGTTGATGGCCAAATGCCAACGGATCACCATCCATCTGATGAGTACCCTGGATCAGTCTCTGTGCCGACAACTGGGCATAAACCCCATCAGCAGGACTGCCATGCAAAAGTTGATCGACACTGATCGATCCACCCTGGCCGTGATCCGCAACGCTTCCATGCTCATCCGCGGCCCAGCACATCCCGGGCAGGCATGAAGGACAGAAGACCGTTTACCTGTTGATAGTTCAGTTCCTCCGTGCTAAAAAGACCACTTGACAGCATGCTGAACAAAACTGATTGTTTACAGTATTCCGGGCACGAATACATTGTTTCTTATATTTATAATAATAACAAAAAATTAAGATCAAAAAACAATGGTAATGGTCAGCAGGCACCCTTCACTGAAACTCCCACGGAGTGGGTCACCACTCTAAAGGCGGAACTCCCGATACCACCCTTTCCTTGTTCCCCACCCCTGTCCCTTTGAGATTTTCTGGTACGACACTCCCATGACATCAAAGAAAAAAAATCCGGTCATCGACCTTCTGGCCTCGGTGCAGCTTGCCCTGTTTCTCATCTTTCTGCTGGCATCGACCTCGATCATCGGCACCCTCATTCCGCAAAACAACCCCCCATCGTTTTATATCCAGGCGTATGGAGAAAAAGCCGCGCTGATAATGCAGCTCCTCCATATTCCCGATATGTATAATTCCTGGTGGTTTCTGACCCTGCTTGCCGTCTTTGCCCTCAACCTGACCGTCTGCAGCCTGGAACGTATCCCCAGGGTTATTCGTACCATCCGCAAGGACGGGCTGAGCATGGCCACGGAACAAGTGGAAAAACTGCCGATCCGCCAGGAGAGAACCCTTGCCGCATCTCCGGAAGAAGCCGCCGAGCACGTGGCCGGGGTGCTTCGCGGCCAGGGCTGGCAGGCACGAACAACCGACCGGGACAACGGCCGCCTCTTCTTTGCCGAAAAAGAGGCCTGGTCCCGATTCGGCGTCTATATTGTTCATCTGTCCATCCTTGTCATTCTGATCGGGGCACTCATCGGGTCACCGGCGGTAGCACGAAAAATTCTCCAGAACCCTTCTTTTGCCTTCAAAGGCTCGGTGATGATTCCGGAATCCCAGACCATCGAGCAGATCACCGCCTTTAAAACCCGCCAGCGGCTGGATTTAGGTTTTGCTCTCCGTTTAGATTCTTTCCTCATCGAACACTATCCCAACGGCATGCCGAAAACCTATCGATCCAGTGTCACCATTTTCGAGAATGGTCAACCCGCGCATACTGCGGATATCGAGGTAAACACTCCACTGATCCATAGAGGCATCACCTTCTACCAGGCGAGCTATCAGCCTCTCCAGAATTTCATTATCGGCATCCGCCAGGATGGACGGGAAACCGATCACACGGAAATTGTTGCTCCGGAACGACAAAGAACCTGGCAGGAAGCAGGAGTCAGCTATGGTATCCTCAACCTGGAGAACCGTGGTGAGGTGACCCAGAGGCTGAAAATCTGGTTCACCGACAACCAGGGCGAACCAGCAATCTTCTGGCTGCCCGCCGGCCAGGAAGCGCGGATCGAGCGACCTTCCGGCGTCTACCATTTTCAGGCACGGCAAATGTATGCCTCCGGACTGCAGGTCGCCAAAGACCCGGGAGTCTGGGTAGTGTATACCGGTTGCCTGCTCATGCTCATAGGTCTGTATATAGCCTTTTTCAGGTCCCATCGCCGGATCTATGTGCTGATCCAGCCGGATGGCCAGGGCTCCCGTCTTCTTTTCGCAGGGACAACCACCAAGAACAAGGAGGGACTGGAAAAGAAGATGAACAACCTGGCAAGCAAGTTAGACACATAAAATAGAGAACCACCCATCAGCGCAGCATTGGCTGCCAAGCAGGATTCCCATGGACAGTTCACAACTTTTCGGCGGCGTCATGGTCGCCTACATCATTGCCACCGTTTTTTACTTCGTTCTTTTTCTCTTTAAAAGTCAACGGGCAGGCCAACTCGGCATGTTGCTTGCCTTGGGAGGGGTTCTTGTTCATACTGTTGCCATTGGTCTGCGCTGGTATGAATCCTATCTAATGGGCATTGGCCGGCCCCCCCTGACCAACATGTATGAATCCCTGGTCTTTTTTGCCTGGTGCACCGCCCTGCTCTACCTGTTGATGGAATTCAGGTTCAAGATCCGGGTCGTGGGCACATTTGTCATGCCCTGTATCGCCTTGATCATGGCCTATGCTTCTTTTTCCGCCCGAATTGATGATCGGATCACCCCGCTGATCCCGGCCCTCCAGTCGGACTGGCTCATTGCCCATGTGGTCACCTGTTTCATCGGCTACGGTGCCTTTACGGTCGCTTTCTGTCTGGGGGTGATGTACCTGCTCAAGCAGGCCGCAATCAACCGGAAAGGCGAGAATACTTCCCGCCTGGCCGCTCTGCCGGACCTCAAGGTCATCGACGATCTCACCTATAAATCCATAGTCCTCGGCTTTCTGTGGTTAACAGCGGGCATCATCACCGGGGCGATTTGGGCCAATGAGGCCTGGGGAACCTATTGGAGCTGGGATCCCAAGGAAACCTGGTCCATTATCACCTGGTTTGTCTACGCGCTCACCCTGCATGCCCGCTTTACCCGGGGCTGGAGCGGCAGCCGTATAGCCTGGATGGCCATTGTTGGCTTCATGTCCGTTCTTTTTCTCTACTTCGGGGTCAATTTCTTTCTGTCCGGCCTGCACAGCTATGCTTAACTCAGACAAGCTGATTCCAGAATCCGTGACGGCAGGAATCATCCTGTATAAGATGCAAGCCCTCCGTTGACAACTCCCCGGAAGCAGGCTATATCTTCGCGGCAATTGTCTTATGAAAGTCCGGCAAGAGGCTTATGGGCAAAGACAAACGATTTCAATTTCCGAACCGTGCACCCCTTGCCTTTCCCCCGATAAACGGCCACGGAGATGCAAGGGCTCTTGACGGATTGTCGTTTTGATCAGATTGCAAACACCAAGGAGAAGGAGAGAGCAGATGAAAAAACAATTGATCTATGGGGTTGTCCTGGCATGTTGCTGCGCCATTGGTTACATCAGCCTGGCGAGCGCCACTGCCGACCCCGGTCCGGACGAAATGATCCTTGAATCCACCATCGATCCGGCCAAAACCCCACGAACGGCCTTCTTTACACATGGGGCCCATCAGGCCCGCATGGAATGCGGGGTCTGCCACCATGGTGCTGATGCCGACGGCAACCGCATCGATTACACCGAAGAACTCGACATTGCCAGGTGTGAAAGCTGTCACAACAGTTCCGCCGATATGCCGCAAGGGCTCGGTACATTCAAGGATGCCGCCCACGCCCAATGTATCGGTTGTCATCGGGAAACCGACCCGGCGCTGGCCAGATGCAACGTCTGCCATAAATAGCGTCTGGATTCCGTTGCAATTATAGCAAGATATATCCAAATTAAGCGTCCAGCCGTCACGGATTCAAGCATCTGTGAGGACTCCACATGGAATTCTCGAGTTCCCTCACGAACGAGCGTGACACGCATCGGCTGTGGGCAACGCAAAAAGGCTGCCCTGTGGAACAGGGCAGCCTTTTTGTTCGACCAGGTAATCCGCCACTGGTGGATTGGTCATTCTTTTTCATTCTTTTTCATTCTTTTTCCACATGCATGCGGGAAATATCGCCGACCTGGAGGACCAGCTCACCCAGAGCGGTCAGCAGATTCAACCGGTTTTGACGAACTGCCGGATCTTCAGCCATCACCAGAACCTTGTCAAAAAAGTGATCAACCGGTTCTTTCATGGTCAGCATCACATCCAGAGCCGCATGGTAGGAACCGGTGCCGAGCAGCGGCAATGCCTTGCTCCGCACCTCTTCCAGGGCGTTAAACAAGGCTTGTTCGGCTGGATCGGTGAGCAGGGCTGCACTGACTTCAGTTGTGGCATTGTCCTTGATGATATTGCGAATCCGCTTGAAGGAGCCAGCCAGAACACGGAAGCTTTCCTGACCGCGGAGTTGATCAAGCGCATTGAGTCGAGCCAGACAGTCCACAGGATCATCAAATCCAACTGAAGTCGCTGCTTCAACCAGTTCCTGGGATAAACCGCGAGCGACCTGCTCATTTTCAAACCGGAGGCGAATAAAGGCCAGCACGTCGGCAACGGTCTTTTCCGCCGCGTCGGTAATCAGGCCGGCATACCCCTGCAAGGCGGACTCGGCTGCATCCCTGATGGAGAGAGAAATATTGAGACCGCGGATGATTGAGAGCAGCCCGATCGCCTGACGCCTGAGTCCGAAGGCATCCTTGTTGCCCGTTGGTTTTTCACCGATGGCAAAACATCCCACCAGGGTATCCATCCGATCGGCAAGACCGACCAGGGCGCCAATCAGTGACGAAGGGGGATGCCCACCGGCCCGCAGAGGTTGGTAATGCTCTTCAATCGCCTGGGCGACCTCTGCTTTCTCGCCGTCGCGGAGGGCATAGACCCGCCCCATGATCCCTTGCAGTGAAGGAAATTCACCCACCATGGCCGTGAGCAGGTCCGCCTTGGCCAGGTTGGCTGCCCGGGTGACGTCCTCCCGCAGATCCGGGGCAATGCGGTCGGCGAGTATTGCGGCCAGCGCGGTGATCCGCTCACTTTTTTCCTTCATCGTGCCCAACCTGTTTTGAAAGACAATGCCATCGAGTTGGGCGCAGCGATCGACCAGGGGACGTCTTCGATCTTCGTTGAAAAAAAACAGGCCGTCTTCAAGGCGGGCCCGCAACACCCGTTCATGGCCGCTGGCGGCGAGCTGCATGTCCTTGACCCCGGTATTGTTGACCGCCACAAACAAAGGCAGCAGGTTACCGTCGGCACCGGCCACGGGAAAATACTTCTGATGCTCCCGCATGGACGTCACCAGGGTTTCCTGCGGCAACCGCAGAAACTTGCGGTCAAAATGTCCGCAAATACCGTAGGGCCATTCCACCAGGTTGGTCACAGTATCCACCAGTCCCTCCTCCAGGACCGGCCGGGCATCGGCATTACCGCCGTATGTATCAACTGCCTGCTGTACCGCTTCGACCACCAACGCCCGCCGCTCTACCGGATCAGCGAGGACAAAACGTTCCCGCAGGCCGCTGAGGTAGGATTCAAGGTCGCTGACCGCAAACGGTTCAGGCGCCATGAATCTATGCCCCCGGGTAGTGTTACCCGATTTCATTCCCTCCAGATCCAAGGGTACGACCTTGCCGTTATACAGGGCCAGCAGCCATTGGATCGGTCGCCCGAAGGTCATGCTTTTATCGGCCCAGCGCATCGATTTGGGGAAAACCAGCTCATGGACCAGCGATTCGAGCAGTGCCGGGAGCAGTGCCATGGTCTCCTGCCCCTTGATATCCTCCACGGCCAGCAGATACTCTCCTTTGGCCGTGGAGATCACCTGCAGTTGCTCCGGCTGCAGCCCCCGGGAACGGGCGAATCCAATGGCCGCCTGGGTCAGTCGTCCTTCGGCATCAAATCCGGCTTTTTTCGATGGGCCGATGTGCTCCTGCCGTCGATCCTCCTGTTGGGACTGCACAGCACCTATTACCAGCGTCAGACGACGTGGGGTGCCAAAGGTGCGAATGGAATCAAAGCCCAGGTTGAGGTCCTCAAGTTTTCTGGCTGCACCGGCGGCCAGGGCATCAAGGGCCGGCTGAATATATCCGGCCGGGATTTCTTCTGTTCCAATCTCAAAAAGAAGTTCACTCATCGCAGTCTGTTGGTGTTGAGTTGATCTTGAGGCAGGCAGAGGAAACTCCTCTCTTTGTTGTCACCTTGCCCGGAGCCGACCGCCAGGTGCTGGATTCAGGACGGTTGTCTGTTGTTCGGTAAGCAATCACAACCCGTGACTGGTTACTGTTGTTCGGGCCATTCAGTAGAGGCAAATGTTGCATACCCGCTGACAATGTTTTTCACAACAACTTTGTACCAATCAAAGGCGTCACTTTGATCAAGAGCCGATCCAATCCGATTGCACATGGTTTCCACGGAATCCGGTCGGTTCCGTTCGGGCAGCGCCCCCTGCCTGATCAATTCGATCAGATCTTCGATCCAGAGAAAACGGTTCATCCGCACAGCCGCGGTGACCACACCCCATATACCTGAAAATCGGGCGAAACTTTCATGCTCTTCCCGGCAACAGAGCAGGGGGACCGGGACATCAACCTCAACGACCAGATCAAGTTGATTGGCGAGAGACCCGTGCAGACGGCAATCATATCGTTCCACGCCGGGTGCCTGCATGACCGTTGCCGCGCGAAGAAAATACGGGAACTCGATCTCCAGGTGCGCTGCCTCGGCTTCAAGCCGGATTTTCATCTCCTCCAGGATGAGGTGAAAGGTTCTGAGGTTGAATTTTCCATGAAATCGGTTGAGGATTTCGATAAACCGGCTCATGTGGGTGCCTTTGAAGCGATGCGGCAGGTTGACGTACATGTTGACCCTGGCCACCGTGTGCTGGGTTTTTCGCTCCTTGTCCAGGACAATAATCGGATACGAGATAGTCTTGACACCGACTTTGCGTATATCGATGCGCCGGGAGTCGTGCAGGCTCTGAATATCTTTCATGGGGATTTCGGTGCAGGCCCGGAATGGAATCTCGTCCCTCTCCCCCTCCACCAGAGAACAAGGCTCAGGCAAGATGCTCGCGGACGACGGCCTTGAGCTCGTCGAGGTTTGCCGATTTGACCACATAGGCCTCAGACGCCCAGGTGCTGAAATCCTGCTTGTATTCCTGATACGCGGAGCTGAGAATAACCGGCAGGTCTGCGCGCATTTCCTTCATCTGCCGCAGCACCTCGATACCATTCATACCGGGCATGTTAATATCCAGGATAACGAGATCAGGCGGCTGAATCTGGAATTTGGCCAGAGCTTCTTCACCATTGCGGGCCGAATCGACCAGATACCCTTCATCTTCGAATTCCTCCCGATACAGCAACTGGATAGCTTCTTCGTCATCAACCAGCAAAATGCGTTTCTTAGCCACGAACTCCTCCTACAGTTGGACCTCCCGAAGATACTCGCAGGTTTCTTCCGGCGGCATGGGATTGATGTAGAAACCAGTGCCCCATTCAAATCCGGCAATGGAGGTCAGCTTGGGAACGATCTCGAAATGCCAGTGATAATGCTCCAGCGGGCCGGAGCGAAGAGGCTGGGTATGGAGGACAAAATTGTACGGCACATTGGCAATACAACCGTCCAGTCGCCGCAGGGTTTCAGAGAAAATCTCCGCCAGGGCGATCAGGGACGCGTCATCCTGATCGACATAGGAAGAATTATGCTCCCTGGGCAGAATCCACATTTCAAATGGTGACCTGGGAGCAAAGGGGGTGATAGTGACAAAGTGGCTGTTTTCGCAGACCAGCCTGATTTTCTGCTGAATTTCCTGACGGATGATGTCACAGAAGATGCACCGGTCTTTATACTTGAAATAGGACAGACTGCCGTCGAGTTCCGAGGTCACCATGCGGGGCAGGATAGGCAGAGCGACCAATTGGGAATGGGAATGCTCCAGGGATGCCCCCGCTGCCTGGCCAAAATTTTTAAAAACCACCACATAATTAAAGCGCCGATCCTGGGAAAGATCGCGGATACGGTCGCGAAATGCCCTGAAGGTCAACAGCATCTGACTGGGGGGTAGGTGGGAAAAGCGAGCCTGGTGATCAGGTGTCTCGATGATGACCTCATGGGCACCGATGCCGTTCATGCGATCGTAGAGCCCCTCACCCTGCTTGTCAAGATGGCCTTCAATCACCAGGGCTGGATACTTGTTGGGCACAACACGCATCTTCCAGCCGGAAGAATTCGGAACCCCCCATTCCCGGCCATAGACCAGCACCTCATTGGGGGTGGTTTTTTCGTGCCCAGGGCACAGGGGACAAAAACCACCCTTGACCTTGAACTCCTCAACCAGGAAATCAGTAGGTCGCTTGCCCCGTTCCTGAGCGATTATGATCCAGCGACCGAGGATCGGATCTTTGCGTAATTCAGGCATTGAATCTCTTACCGCCCCTGTTCTTTTTCCTGCTGTTCCTGCCGGGTCTTGCAGTCAATGCAGAACTTGGCCACCGGTCGGGCCTGCAGCCGTTTAAATGCAATTTCGCAACCGCAGCCAACACAGATGCCATAGGACCCGTCTTCGATCCGGGCGAGGGCCTCGTCAACCTTATCCATGAGTTTGCGCTCCCTGCCGCGGATGCGCAACTCGAAACTGCGGTCCGATTCCATACTGGCCCGATCGTTGGGGTCCGGGACATTGCCGGTCTGGGTGGTCATCTCGCTGAGGGTCTGTTCCACGTCACTATTGATTTCAGCTTTGATTGCCTCAAGCTGTTGTTTAAAATACTGCAGGTTTTTTTCATCCATTTCCACTCTCCAACATAGGTGGGGGTTGTCCAACTCAACTCCGCCAGGGCGACCATCAATTCCGTGCCTTGATCCTGGACCGTCTGTACCCGTTCTCCGGGTACAGTCATCACAGGACTTTCCCGGTGCCTGCAACCAGGGCTCGAGGGTGCAACACGGGATCACGTCCTGACAAACACCCCGCTTGTACCGCCGCTCTTCCGCAGCAGACGGATATCCGAGATGACCATTGTTTTGTCAACAGCCTTGCACATATCGTAAATGGTCAGGGCAGCAACCGAAACCGCTGTCAGTGCTTCCATTTCAACCCCGGTTCGTCCGGTCATGCCCACCCTTGCCTCAACTTCGATCATTGCCTGCTGGTCGTTCAGGATGAAAGAGATGTCAGCCGAGGTGATGGGCAAAGGATGACACAGGGGAATAAGTTGATCAACCTTTTTGGCAGCCATGATGCCGGCTATCCGGGCCACGCCGAGCACATCTCCCTTTGCCACCGTCCCCTGGCGGATCATCTCGAAGGCCTGTGGTGTCATCCGTACAGTGGCGGCGGCCACTGCCCGGCGGACAGTCTCGCCCTTGCCACTGACATCGACCATCCGGGCATTGCCGGCGGCATCAAAATGCGTCAGGCGCGACTCATCAGCCATTGGCTACCTTTTCCGAGTCGTCGCTTTTCTTTTTCTGTTTGCCAAGGTGGCCGTGAAATAAGCGGGAGAAAAACCCTTCCTCTTCCTGTTCCTTGCTCATGCCATCGAATTCCCTGAGCAGTTCCTTTTGCCGTTTGCTCAGTTTTGTGGGAGTCTGTACCTGCACCTCAACCACCATATCGCCCCTGCCTCCTCCGCGCAGACTGGGAACCCCCTCACCCCGCAGGGTGAATCGTTCACCGGATTGGGTTCCGGCCGGTATCTTGAGTTTGCTGGTTCCGTGAATGGTGGGCGCTTCCACCTCGCATCCCAGGGCGGCCCGCACCATGGACAACGGCAACCGCAGGTAGATGGTCTGGCCATCACGCTGGAAGTATTCATGATCGTCAACATGGATGACCACATAGAGATCACCGGATGGACCGCCGCGACGCCCGCCCTCACCCTCGCCGGTGAGACGCATCCGCGATCCGGTATCAACTCCTGCCGGAATACGGATATTGACTTTTTTGCTGCGATTGACCAATCCCTGTCCATGACAATCGGCACAGGGGTCGGTGATCACCTGGCCGGTACCGCCGCAACGGGGGCAGGTCGTGCTCACCTGAAAAAATCCCTGCGAACGAATGACCTGGCCCCGCCCCTGACATCCGGGGCACGTCTGTGGATGATGGCCTGGTCGTGCGCCTGTCCCCTCACAGGTCCAGCAGGTTTCCCTTTTGGTGATTTCCACCTGCCGGTTGACGCCATGGACGGCTTCCATGAACGAGATGTTAATATCGTAGCGAAGATCCTCGCCCTGCACCGGTGCGTTGGGATCCCGTCGTCTGCCACGACCGCTGAAGCCGAAGATATCACCGAAAATATCGTTGATATGGGAAAAAATATCATCATTGCTCCCCGGTCCTCGATAGCCACTGTTATGCAGGCCTTCCTTGCCATAGGTGTCATAGATCCGCCGTTTCTGTCCATCACTGAGCACCTCATAGGCCTCGGCGGCTTCCTTGAATTTTCCTTCGGCCTCGGGGTTGCCGTTGTTGCGGTCAGGATGATACTGCATGGCCAGCTTCCGATAGGCTTTTTTGATGACCTCAGCGGAAGCGTCTTGAGCGACTCCGAGAATTTCGTAATAACTCTTGCTCATGATTGTCTCTACGTACACTAGCTTTCGTTACTCTTCACTGTCTTCTGCTTCAGCCGCAACAGCGACTTTTTCCTCAGCCTTGCGTTTCCTGGGAAGATCGTGGATGTTCTCAAAGGTCACCTCACCGGCGGCAATCTCCCGCAGAGTCATGACAATCTCTTTGTTCTTACCGGCAACAAGAAAAGGTTCGCCTTTCCGATGCTGGCGAATCCTTGCCACTGTCAGATGGATCAGGGAAAAACGGTTCCCATCTCCCACTTTTTCCAGACAGTCTTCCACCGTGATTCGTGCCATGTTCTCCTTCTCCTCTATTAAAAATCCCGGAGCAAACCATCTCCGAGCGTCTTTACCAACCTGTCCCGCCCGGTTTTCCTGAAAAAATCAAAAAAAATACCTCAGGCGGACCGACCGTTGAACCTGAATCCGTGACGGCTGGACTTTTATTTGGATTGTATTCTGCTGTTATCAGGCTTTAATTGCAGCGAAATCTTTGATAATAACCTTCACTCGCCGCCCTTCGGGGCGTCCAACTTCTCGCCATCTTCATTGCCCGTTATTATCCATCAAAGTGTCCTTCCATCGAACGGTTACGGATAACAAAGCTGCCGTGCGGACAAACACTCACGGATCCAGGGTTTTAGTAATAATCATGATCCTGGATTTGACAAGAGCCCCCTTCGTTTGCGGGATTGCACACTATCGAGCCTGATCATGCGCAGATTGAGCGCAGCTGAACAAATACAGCTTTTCAAGCGGCAAAGGGATTGCGCAGCAGCAGGGTTTCTTCACGATCGGGTCCCACCGAAACAAGAATCGGAGCCACCCCGGTCAGATCCTCCAGCCGACGCAGATAGTCTCTGGCCGCTGACGGCAGATCCTCATACGCACGGACAGCGGTGATTTCAGTATCCCATCCAGCCATCTCCTCATACACAGGCCGTGCCAGGCGGGCGAGGCGGATGTTTTCCGGCATGTGCCTGTAGGTGGTGTCTGCCACCTCATAGCTGGTGGCGATCCTGAGTTTTTTCAAGCCGGAGAGTACATCCAGCTTGGTCACCGCAAAACCGGTCAACCCGTTGAGACGGACAGCATCATTGGCAACCACGGCATCAAACCATCCACAGCGCCGTCGCCTGCCGGTTGTTGCCCCGTATTCATGACCCTTGCTTTGCAAAGCATCGCCAATGACATCCCCTTCGGGCAACTCGGTGGGAAAAGGTCCCTCGCCAACCCGGGTGGTGTAGGCCTTGAGAATACCGATGACCTCGCTGATATGCGCGGGCCCGAAGCCCGCGCCGATACAGGCATTGCCGGCGATGGTATTGGAAGAGGTGACAAAGGGATAGGTCCCGTGATCGATATCGAGCTGGGTTCCCTGGGCACCTTCAAACAGGATGTGCTTACCCTGCCGCCTGGCTTGATCGAGTTCCACCGAGACATTGCCGATCAACGGGGCCAGTTGCTCGGCAAAACCGGCAAATTGCTCCAGGATCGAGCTGATATCAAGCGGTTCACCGCCAAATTGCCTGGTGAGAATGAAATTCTTTTCATCCACGGCGGCCTGCAGCTTATCCTTGAACAGGCCTGGATCGAGGAGATCACCGACCTTCATGCCGACCCGGCCGACCTTGTCCATGTAACAGGGCCCAATGCCACGTCCGGTGGTCCCGATTTTATTTTCCCTGGCCAGCGCTTCTTCGCGGGCCTGATCGAGACGGCGGTGATAGGGCATGATCAGGTGGGCGTTACTGCTGATGAGCAGGGACCTGCGACTGACCGAAATGCCCTGTTCGCCCAGACCGGCAATTTCATCGAGCAGAACACCGGGATCGATGATGACACCGTTGCCGATGACACAGGTTTTGTTCTCATAGAGGATACCCGAGGGGATGATATGAAAAATGTATGTCCGACCGTCCACCACCAGGGTATGGCCCGCATTGTTCCCTCCCTGAAAACGAACGACATAATCGGCATACCTGGTCAACAGGTCAACAATTTTACCTTTCCCCTCATCACCCCACTGGGCACCAACCACCACCACACTGGCCATGTTCTCTCCAAAATATCGATGTGTATACAGGAAAAATCGGGCCGCCCACCCCTTCCGGCCCAGAAGAACCTTTTCCAGGAGCAACGCTGTCCTGGATCCGTGAGCATTCGTCCAAGCGTCAGCTTTATTGCCTGTGACCGTTCGATGAAAAGAGACTGTATCGGACGTTTACGGGCAATGAAGATGGCGTGCGGACGAACGCCCCGAAGGCCGGCTGGTGCAGGGTACTCTCAAGGATCCTGCTTCAATTACAAGGTGATTACAGCAAGATATATCCAGAACAAGCGTTCAGCCGTCACGGATTCAGGCTGTCATAAACCTTATTAATTTAGCAGTTATGAATCAAAAAGTCAAACAAGAGCCAAATACTCTCGAATACTGTCGGGGAAAAAACAAGTTAGTGTCGAACCGGCCACCAGGATAGGCACAGTGCGGTTTGCCGCATCCCTGAACCCATCTCTTGGTCCCGCCCGCTCCTGCCTTGCTTGACACCTTGGGTCAAATTTCGTACTGTTATAGTTTTGAACCTGTTGATTCACCAGTCGCAAATACACGAATAGTTCTGCGCGGCGAAAGCACTTTGATGATCGCTGCCAAACCCTCGCATCAACATCAACACCAGCTCCCGGTATCTGCCCATGTTTGGAATCGGCCTCCCGGAATTAATCGTTATCTTTGCCGTTGCCCTCATTGTGGTTGGTCCGGACAAATTGCCGGGTCTGGCCCGCTCCCTTGCCAAAGGGCTGGCAGAGATGAAAAATACCATGCACCAGGTCAAGGAAAGTCTGGCTCAGGAAAGCGAAGACCTGAATTCAGTCGAAAAAGACCTGCGCAAATCCGCCGACGAACTGAAGGCAAAAATGCTGGATGTCGACCCTTCTGTCTGGGAGATACCAACAAGGCAACCTTCCGAAAAAAACGAGGAAAACGACCCCATCGATCTGCGGCCGGTGTCACCGTACCCTCAGGAAAACGAGGGCGGCAAAGCCCCCCTGCCCCCTGAAGAGAAAGGGCAACAAGAGGCTGACCAGAACCCTGACCAGGATCAACCTTCAAACCGGCAAGGCAGCGAACCAGCAACCCGCCACCATGATTGAAGTTCTGGAACAGTACCGCCCGCATCAGGTGGAGATGCGCAGGCGGCTGATGTACTGCTGCCTGACCATTGCCCTCACCAGCTGCATCGCCTATCTGTTCAAGGAGCAAATCGCCTCCTGGTGTATGCAACCGTTGTACATGGCCTACCCGGACCTGGGTAAACTGGTGTACACCAATCTGATGGAAGCTTTTATCAGCTACCTGAAGCTGTCGCTGCTGACTGGATTGATCGTCAGTTTTCCCTTTATCCTGTATCAAGCCTGGCTCTTTATCGCCCCGGGTCTGCGCAAACACGAACAGCAACTGGTGCGGCGCATCACCCTGTGGGGCAGCCTGCTCTTTGCCGGTGGCGCCCTGTTCGCTTTTTTCATTGTCCTGCCCACACTGCTCGCCTACTTCATGAGCTACGCCGGAGAAGACCTCACGCCAATGATCAAGATCGGTCTCTACCTGACGTTCATTGCCCGCACCATCCTCGCTTTTGCCCTTGCCTTTGAAATTCCCTTTCTCATGGTCATGGCCACCCGGACCGGGCTGCTTGCCCGTGATCATTTCCAGAAAAACCGCACCTACTTTTATATCGCCATTCTCGTACTCGCCTTTCTGCTCGCCGCCGGCGATCCCGTTGCCGCGCTGCTCATCTCCCTGCCCCTCTTCGTTCTCTACGAAACCGGGATCCTTGCCGGCAGAATCTTTGCCAACAGGAAAACCCATCAGGATCCCGCCAACCGGTGATTGTCGTGTATCCGCACGCAATCCCAGGCACCTCAGCCTTGCACGGTCGCCCCTGTCCCTCCTGCTGAAGCGGGAAACTGCTTCTCCCGCAACCTTTTTTCTTTCTTTTTTCTCCTTGACTTGCCCTGTCCCTTTCCAGATAATCAGAACAGATGAACAACAAGTGGATTTTCCAGGTATAACAATGACTCTCACCTCAAAACGGTTCTCAAAAACAAAGTAGACCGGTCTGCTTTATTTCACTGTTTCAACCGGTGCGGAAACAGTGCAATCTTTGTTTTTTTCAGGAGTATGCGGTGAAAAATTTAAAACTGGGTGTCAAACTGGTCGGCGGCTTTATCATGACCGCCCTGATCATCCTGATAGTGGGGCTGCTCTCCATTTCTCAACAGGCCAACCTGCAACGACAAGCGGAAGAACTCGGCAATGAGGCAATTCCGGCGGTCCGTGACATTCTTGTCGTCAAAAGCGAGGCCGCCACTATTCAGGCCCTGATGCGGAGTCTGCTCACAACCTACGCCACCAGAGAACAGCGCGAACAGGCCCATCGCCAACTGCCGGAATCCCGGGCAATCTATGGCGCCGCCAGGGACCACTTCATGACCTTGCCCTTTTTCCCCTCGCTGGAAAACGAATGGCGGGAGTTCACCACCAATATCACCGCCTGGGTCGGGGTCAACAATCAGGTGGTGGAGATGTCCCAGGAACTCATGGCCATGGACATCACCCAGCCTGACCTGATGAAACAACTGATGGCTGAATTTGAAATCGCCCATTACACCCTGCTGGCCAATACAAGTCGCCTGGTGATGGCTGACATCCCCTTCGAAGGCGGCGAGAGCGCCACCGCCTGCACCCTGGGTCGATGGATGGACAACCCGGGTACCACCAACCCGGAAATCCTGGCCCTGATCAACCAGCTCAGAGAGCCGCACAATGAACTGCATCGCCAGGTGGGTCGGATCAAAAATCTGATGGCCAACGGTCAGGTGGAAGCGGCCCGGAACGCTCTCACCAACAATCTTTTTCCAGCCTCGGAGGAAGTCTTTGCCCTGTTCTACCAAATTAACGCCGTGGTGGACAATGCCAGCGAACTCTTTGTCCGTATGAACCAACTGCTGCTGATCGATGCCGCCGAGTTTCAGGACCGCACCTTTGCCGCCATCGACACCATGGTGCATAGTGCTGAGGAACTAGCCGCCGCCTCGGTGGCGGATGCCCAGACCATAGCCAACCGCGGACGCCTGATTACCATTATCTGTGTAATTGGTGGCATTCTCCTCGCCGTGGCCCTTGGCATCATCCTCACCCGTTTAATCACCGGGCCGCTGTTCAAAGGGGTCAACCTGGCCAAGGCCATGGCTGAAGGCGATCTGACCAAAACCATGGATGTCGACCAGAAAGACGAGATCGGCACGCTGGCCAACTCCCTCAACGAGATGACCACCAGCCTGCGACGGATGTTCGGCGATATCAGCCAGGGTGTAAGCCGGGTCGATGAGTCCTCGGTCCAACTCGCCGCCATCGCCAATCAGATGTCCTCCGGCTCCGAATCCACCGCCACCCGTTCCGGTCAGGTGGCCGCGGCAGCCGAGCAGATGAGCGCCAACCAGGCCTCGGTCGCCGCCGCCATGGAGCAGGCCTCGGTCAACGTCAATATGGTCGCCGCCGCCGCGGAAGAGATGAGCGCCACCATCAACGAGATCGCCAGTAACTCGGGCAAGGCCAAGGATATCACCGGCGAGGCGGTCAACCAGTCGCATAAGGCTTCGGAACGCGTCAATGAACTGGGCCGGGCCGCCGATGAAATCAATAAAGTCACCGAAGCCATCACCGAGATTTCCGAGCAGACCAACCTGCTGGCCCTCAACGCCACCATCGAGGCTGCCAGGGCTGGTGAGGCGGGTAAAGGCTTTGCGGTCGTGGCCAACGAGATCAAGGATCTGGCCAAGCAGACTGCCGAGGCCACCCTGGATATCAAGAATAAGATCGAGGGCATTCAGCAGGCCACCGGGGTGACGGTGACTGAAATCAACCAGATCAGCGCGGTCATCGCCGATGTCGACCAGATCGTTGCCACCATCGCCTCGGCGGTGGAGGAACAGTCCGCCACCACCAAGGAAATTGCCCAGAATGTCAACCAGGCCTCCCAGGGCATCACCGAGGTCAACGAAAATGTGGCGCAAAGCTCGACAGTCGCTGCTGAAATCGCCACCGACATTGCCGCGGTCAATGAAAGCGCCAACGAAATGAGCAATGCCAGTTCCCAGGTCAAGGTCAGTGCCGAGGAGTTGGCAACCATAGCGGAAAAACTCAAGGAAATGGTGGCCAGGTTCAAGACCTGATCAGCATCTGGAGTCCATGGAAAAAGGGGTGTCGCCCAAGCGGGCGGCGCCCCTTTTTTGTGGTGCTGGTCTCCCTTTCCTTAGTTTTGTCGTCGACTCTGAATCGGTAACGGCCGGACACTTGTTTTGGATATATCATGCTGTAATCGTGATATAATTACAGCAGAACCCTTGATGACAACCTTCACCGGCCGCCCTTCGGGCCGTCCGCTCACGGATCCAGAGCAGACGTACTCGAGAAAACCAATTGTTGGCTGAAGTGAGGCACGACCCCCTACATGTGCATCAAAGCATGACGGCAATGATGGCAAAATGGGGGGGGGGAACCGGCCATCCCTGCTCCTTCAGGCTTACACGCCAGTGGGCAGGACTTCCTGCTTGAGCAGGCAGCAGGAAATACGATGCACCGGAGAACCATCGGCATGATAACGGATGTTTTCAGGCTGGAGCAGCCGGTTCATGACGCAGCCCTCCGGAATGACCAGGGGAAAGAAGCGATCCTCGTTGAGGCCGTCGCGATGCACGAGCCGGTTCTCCTGGATATGAAAGCTGTGGATGGGGTAGTCTTCGCACAGCGGACAACGATACACCCGGCCGTTGGGAAAAACAAAATAATTCTCGGCTACAAGACCGGCACAGAGGAAGGGTTCATCGCTTTCCAGATACACCTTGGGATACACCGCATGGATCCCCAGGCGGGCGGCTTCGGCGGCCACACGGGGGACAACCGCCAGCCAGCGCTCCGGGTCGACCTGCCAATCGACTTCCGTCTTGACTGTGCTGACCGCCGAGGCACCGCGCAGGCCGATGACCTGGATGAAAAAGCGTCGCACCCCCAAATCCTCCAGCAAAGCCGGCATCCGGTGGAGATGATCGATATTGAGACTGGACACCGTATAGATCAGGCTGACGCTGAAACCGGCGGCCACGGCCCGACGGATATTGTCGGTGCAGACCGTAAACACTCCCTGCCCGCGGATCGGATCGTTGACCGCGGCCTCGGGACCATCCAGGCTGAAGCTGAGATAATCCAGTTCTTCCGGGGTGACCCGGTCCAGCAGGTTATGAAAAAGAAAACCGTTGGAATCAACGGTGACCGCATAGCGCATCGATTTTGCCGTCCTGATGATGGCAGCCAGATCGGGGTGCAGGGTGGGCTCGCCGCCAAGAAGGATGAGCTTGGTCTGCTTGTCCGGCCGGGCAAACAACCTCAGCCAGCTGACCGCGGTGGCCATGGACAGGGTAGTGCTACCGTGCTGGGCAGGGTTGATGTAGCAGTGACGGCAGGAAAGATTACAGGCGGTGAGCAGGTGAAAAAAAACGTTGCGTTCTCCGGGCTGAAAAGCAACGGTTTTTGCCGTCAGTATCTCGTTCATGGAAGCAAAGACAGGATATTATAATTGCAGCATCATCCTTGATGATGACCTTCACCAGCCGCCCTTCGGGCCGCCTGTGCGTGCTGACCGTCATGGGCTGCTCTCTTCAAGCGATTGTGCCAGGGTATAGCGGGCCAGGAGGCTGTCCTGCCAATAGGAGCCGCTGCGAAAAAACTGTTGAAACAGCCGCAGACTCTCCTGGCGCAACACCCGATCAACCAACTGAACCCGCATCTGGGCATAGAGGCTGTTGAGCAGGGGCAGGGGCAGGTTCGCTCCACCGCCCATGACATCTTCATAGGCCCAGACAAAGGAGCGGACCCCGGAAAGTAACAGGGTCGAATAGCACATCAGGCAGGGTTCCAGGGTTGAATAGACCGTGACCTCTTGCAGGTCCAGCTCGGGATGCTCGCCAATCAGGCGGCGCAGGGTGAGGATTTCGGCATGATCGATTTCGTTGCGGCACACCTCGGAGCTGTTCTGACGACGACCACGGGCTTTAATACAACCTTTCACCACCAGCACACAACCCACCGGGAATTCACCCTCCGCCAGAGCCTGGCGCGCTTCTTCCAGGGCAGCCTCCATATACTGTTCGTGGCTCGTCATCCGTGTGCATCCTTTTCACCGGCCTGCTTCGCTCCGGTCCAAGCGGTCATAGTTTTTCTATACCACGAAGACCAACCACTGTCAAAGCGGCACGGGTCGAACATCGTCATCATTCCAGGGTTTTTCCTGTACAGCGAACCACGCTCTGCAACAGGACGAGATCCTGGAAACCCTGGGTTGATCCAGCCGGTTCGCCGGAAGCAGGCTTTCAGCGGGCAGCCGCGGCTGGGCAAAAGGGGATATCCGGAACCGCTGCCGACTACTTCCTGGATCCATGAGCGTTCGTCCGTGCGTCAGGTACTTGACCTGCAACTCCAACCTTCAGATGGAGCGTCCCAGACGCAGCACGTTTTTGCCGACAGCGATACCGGTCTCTGGCTGCACCCAATCGTGCCCTTTGTCGACACAGGGCAGGTAGACCAGTTGTGAGGAAACATCCGCCGTCCGTACCTCAGGCAGGGCCGGAAAAATCAACCGCGCCCCGGCGGTGGCCGCGGCGGCGAGAATGATCTTGATCGCTTGCCTGGCCTCGGTCTCCGGCAGAGTGACTGGATAAAACAGTTGCTGGATTCGCCCGGAGACCGGATTGAGCCGCCACTGGGCCAGGGTAGCCTGCCGGCTGGCCTGAAGAAAAACCTTCGGGCGCAACTTGATGGCGGGAACCCAGAAACTCATGCCCCGCTCACCCCATTGGGGACGGGGCAGAAAAGGTTGATTGGTTCGCTCCACAAAGTCGGCAAAACTGCTGATGGCCAGGGTGGGAATACGGGCACGAATCCGCCAGAAAGGCAGATAGAGCCGGGTGGCCCCGGTTCCGGGGACAAAACGCCAATCGACCGCGGCCAGCCCTTCTCTGACAAGGGACCAGGTCGTATGACAATGGGTGCAGACCATCACCTGGCAATCTGTCGACCCGTGCAGACCAGCACCGCACTGGGGGCAGAGGGTCGGCAGGAAACGAACCTGCCAGGCCTCCTGAAAAGGCCGGCCCCGCAGGGAGGTCTTGCCCGCTTGTTCGGGAGGGGCGAGCGGCAGGCCGGTCACCCCATCGAACACCCCCTGCCGCTTGTGCAACAGGGGAAGGTAAATATAGCTGAGGCTCTCACCTATATAGGCACGATGAAACAACTGTCCACCGGTCCGGACCGTAAGGCGACCGACGGCAGCCGCTTTGGCAAGGATGGCTCCTGCCTTGATCTGCCGGGGCAGATAGCTCGCTCCGCTCCCGGCATCGATCCGGCGCAATCGCATGGCCTGTGGCCGCACTCCCAATGAAGGCGGCAATCCGGCAACCTGGGCCGCCGCCTGGGTGGTATCCACCACCCGATGGCTGAGGCCGCGCTCGCTCACCAGGTAAATAGTACCCTTGAAACGAAGATACGGAGCCAGCAGCACCGAGGCTGCCTCTGGTGGTTTCGCCATGGGCAGAACATAGCGAAAAGGGCCATTCCCCTGCAGATAGTTGCGAGTCCCGCAAAAAGAACAGGTCAGCAGTCGATCGGTTTCGGTCAGCTCAACCGGACCGCCACATTGTGGACAGCCCTGCTCAATACGCAGATGCATAAGGTCTCCGCGATCGACGTACACGTCCACCGGATACAGCACAAGGCTGCCTGGTATGGAAAAGGGTTGCCAAACGACAAAAAAGGACTGCTCCCGCCATCAACAGCGATGGCCTTTGTTGGCCGAGAAAACCGGTCACGCGTTGATCTTTTCGCCACACTGATTACAGAACACCGCCCCGGGCAGGTTGGAGGTGTGGCAGTGAGGACAGATCATTTCTCTGGGTCGTTCTTCAGAGGGCAGGCCGCACCGGGAGCAAAAAGCAGCCCCGGGAGGGAGGTTTTCTCCGCAATGGCCGCACTGCTGCTGAATCAGCTGCTGATGACCGCAGTAGGGGCAGAAACGGGCATCCACCGGAATGGCATGGTCGCATTCCTGACACCTGGTCTCCACCGCGGGTTTGCCGGTCACCATACCGGCGGCGGGTTGGGTTCCTGAGAAAAGACCACTGAACATGGCCGGCATCATCATGCCCAGCCCCAATCCCAGACCGGCCCCTGCCTCTCCGCCTGATGCGGCCGCCTTTTCCATGGCCATGGCCGCCTTCATGCGGACAAAATTATCCATATCCTTGATCACGCTCAATCGGGAGCGGTCATCAATGGCCTGCTGCACTTCGGCCGGTGGGGTAATGGAGGTGATGTACAGGGCATCCAGGGCCAGGCCGAAACGGGCAAAATCCAGGGCTAACCGCTGCTGCAGGCCAACGGCAATGGCGTCGAAGGAACCGGGAAGATCAAAAAGGCTGTTGAGTTGTTCGCCCAGGTAATCATTGAAACGGGAGACGATCACCTGGCGCAGATAGTCCTCCACCTGTTCAGTGGTGTACTTGCCCATGGTTCCGGCCAGGGTATTGATCATCAGCACCGGCTGGACCACGCGGATATTGAAAACACCGTGAGCCCGCAGGCGCACCAGGCCCAGTTCGGCATCACGAAAGGCCACCGGGTCCCGGGTCCCCCACTTGAGATCGGGAAAGACCTTGAGATTGACGAAAAAAACCTCGGCCCGTAACGGACTGATCATCCCCCAGGGAACGGACAGAATCTTGGTGAGGATGGGGATGTTGCCGGTCTTGAGGGTATGCCGCCCAGGTCCGTAGGCATCACAGGCCTTACCCTTGTAAAAAAGGACACCGGCCTGGCTTTCCCGCACCGTCAGCTGGGCACCGAATTTAATTTCACCCGAACCCTCTTCGGGCAACCGGTGCAGCAGTTCCCTGCCGGTCTCGTCAAACCATTCCAGTGCTTCCAGCAGAATAATATTGTTCACGCCCATGGTCTATCTACTCCTGAACCGTGCCGTTCCGGCAGCCCTTTTTCATTGATTGGGATTTATTGTATTGTTTCAGATTGTACATGCGGCGGCTTTTCTTGTCCAATGCCCTCCCCCGCCGCCCGAACGAACCCTCACGGATCCAGGAACCATGAAAAAAGGCAGATACAGAGCATATTTCAACCGAAATCGATGGAATCCGAGCAAAGGGTATTGTATCTTGCCCAGGCAACCTCGTGAATCCGTGACGGCTGGACTTTTTTTGGTATATCCTGCTGTAATCAACCTGGACTTGAAGCGGAACCCTTGATAATACCCTTCAACAGCCGCCCTTTTTTTTTGGGGGGGGTCCGTCCGCAGTGTATTTTAAGCAAACAGTCACAGACAATACAACTGACACACGGACGAACGCTCACGGATCCAGGGACTTTCCCCTAAAAAAAGTATAGCAAAGCTCCTGGCCGCATACAAGCGACATGACTCCCCGGATGAATTTGTTTTTTCGTCCGGCCGTGCAGCATGGCCTTGCATGCCATCAGGAGCTCTCTTGAAAAGTATGAAAGCACACGAGCAGGCGAATGCAAGAAAAAACACCCCCTGATGCATCGATGAGCAGCATCTGTATCAAGACGATCGTCGGGATCAGGAAAATGTCTCGATTTCTCGACAAGTACTCAAAATATCTGGACACGAAATACCATGTTACGCTGCCACAGCTGCTGTGCCTTTCAGAGGTGTACGCGAGCGGCAGCATCACCCTGACGGAATTGACCCGCCGGCTGAATATGAACAACAGTGCCATGACCGGCATCATCGATCGGCTGGAATCCAAAGGCCTGCTGTATCGCATCCGCAAGGACAGGGACAGAAGGACCGTCTGTATCGAGTGTACGGAAGCGGGGGGGGAATATACGGATCAGCTCCAGCGGGTCCTGGAAACGGAATGCTTTTTCGACGCCTCCAGGATCTCGGAGCGTCAGTTGTTCGATATTTGCGAATCGCTGGAACGAATCACTTTATCCCTTGACCCGGAAGTGAGAAAAATCAGCCTGGATGACTGAAGGAGGGCAGCCCGTGGGCTGATACATCCACAACAGGAGTGCGGTCTCGTCACGAGTTGACGAGAAACTGTGAATCCCGGGGGCGGACAAGCCCGCCCCCCGGAGTAAGGTTTCGCTTATTTTTGCATCAGATTTTCAATGGTTTCCCAATTGGCCTCGACGAATTCCGCCGCACTCTGTCTGGGATCCACCCCTTCTTTATTTTCCACCAGGACCGACTCCCACGGAAGTTGCAGCCAGTCAAAATCGCGGAAAAAGGCAAACAGTTCCGGATTATCCTTTTCCAGATCCTTGCGGACCATGGTATGGATGGTTTCCTCCGCGCCAAAGATGCCGTCCGGATCGGCCAGGAATTTCAAATCCCACGCCCCGAACTTCCAATGCGGCTGCCAACCAGGCACCACGATCCATTTGTTCTCCCGGATCGCCTGCTGCAAGGAAGCCACCATGATGGCATCACTGCCGGTCAGGTGCCGGAATACTCCCAACCCGGAGGTATTATCGGCAATGGCTTCATCGATCGATTGCGACATGCCGGCACCGGGATCGATACCAACGATCCGGCCGTCAAACTTATCGGCATGCTCGGCCATTTCAGTAATGGAATCAATGGTCACGTATTCCGGGACGACCAGCCCCAGTCTGGCGCCGACAAAATTCGGCCCCAGATCAACGACCTGATCCTTATACTGGGCATAGACATCGGCGTGCGTCACCGGCAGCCAGGCGGACAGCATGGCATCCGAATCGCCGGCAGCCACTGAAGCCCACATCGCGGTCATGGCCACGGATGTCAAACGGACATCATACCCTTTTTTTTCCAGAATCGCGCCGGCAATATGGGTAGTCGCGACGGAGCAGGCCCATTCAACATACGCCAGCCGGGCGGTTTTCTGCGCGGCTGCGGTTCCGACGAACAAACAGCATGCCACGGCGAGACTTGCTACAATTTTGAGCAGTTTCATTCTTTTCTCCATTTACCAAATTTAATATTCTGCGTGGTTCGATCAAGGATCATGGCAATGATGACCACAGCGATCCCTGCTTCAAAACCCCGCCCCATCCATAAACGCTGAATTGCGCGCCACACTTCACCGCCCAAACCACCGGCCCCGATCATCGCCGCAATGACAACCATGGAAAGCGACAGCATGATGGTCTGGTTGATACCGGCCATAATCGTTGGCGCGGCCAGGGGAATCTGGACCTTGAACAGTTTCTGCGATGCGGTTGATCCAAAGGCATCCGCTGCTTCGATCAACTCCTTTGGGACCTGCTGGATACCGAGGCAGGTCATGCGAATGGCCGGCGGCATGGCAAAAACCATGGTGGTGAAAATCGCCGACACAGGCCCGAGCCCGAAAAAGGGAATTGCCGGAATGAGGTAGACAAAGGCCGGCATGGTCTGCATGAAATCAAGCACCGGCATGACCACCCGGCGAATCGGACTGACCAGCGCGGTGATGATTCCCAGCGGGATTCCGACCATAGTCGACAGACTGGTCGCAATGAGCACCAGGGCCAAAGTCGTCATCGTCGCTTCCCACAGGCCAAGATTCCAGATGAGCGCAAAACCCAGCAAGGTTCCCAGGCCGACCCGCCAGGATGAAATCAGCCAGGCAGCAGCCGCAAAGATGAGGATGACAACCGGAATCGGGATAAACATGATCGCTTCGACCATGGCTTCCAGACCGGTACCAATGGCCGTGGACATGGCTCTGGTGATGAAGGCGAAATGGGTGGTGGTGAAATCGATGAACGCCTCGATCCCATCACCGATGGGCAGTTTACCGATCTCCATCTTTCCCTCCATGGTCTGCCATTGCGGCAAGCAGTGATCCTCTTTTGACAATGCCCAGAAGTTTGTTCTCCGTATTCACCACGGCGACCGGATATTTTTTTTCCGGAAACAGGCAGGCAACATTATCGTCCGGCTGGGCGGTGGCTACCTCACGGTCCAGAATCTGGGTCAGGGTCTTATCCCCCCGCTTGAAAGCGGTAAGGACATCTTCAACATCCACCAGGCCAAGTAATTTCCGGTCCGTATCCACCACCATGACCCGCGACAACCCCTCTTCCTTCATTTTGTGGATCACGGTCTTGGGTCCATCCTTGGGATACGTGACGCTGATCGCCTTGCGCATCACCTTGGCCACCGTGAGGACCTTGGTGATGTCCACATTCTGGACAAACTGCTCGACATAGTCATCGGCCGGAGCTGTCAAAATCTCCTCGGGAGTACCGATCTGCACCACCCGGCCATCTTTCATGATGATGATCCGATCTCCCAGTTTCAGGGCTTCGTCCAGGTCGTGGGTGATGAATATGATGGTCTTGCCGACCCGACTCTGCAGAGCCAGCAATTCGTCCTGCATTTCCCGCTTGATGAGCGGATCCAGGGCGCTGAAGGCTTCGTCCATCAAGAGGATATCCGGATCCGTAGCCAGGGCCCGAGCCAGTCCCACTCGCTGGCGCATGCCCCCGCTCAGACTTTCCGGGGGATATTCCTCCCAGCCGGACAACCCCACCAGATCAATAGCTTTCTGGGCCTGCTCGGCACGAATCTTGGGCGCCACACCTCGAATTTCAAGGCCATACTCGACATTCTTCAAAACTGATCGATGGGGAAACAAGGCGAAGCTCTGGAACACCATGCCCATTTTTTTCAAGCGCAAGGTGCGCAATTCACGGCCATTGAGCCTGGTGACATCAACCTCGTCGATCATGACCGATCCCGCGGTCGGCTCGATCAATCTGTTGATACAGCGAACCAGGGTCGACTTGCCACTGCCGGAGAGTCCCATGACCACCAGGATCTCGCTTTCATTGACTTCAAAAGTGACATCATGGATTCCAAGGGCTAATTTATAACGGGACATGATCTCTTCCCTGCTCATCCCCTGCCTGGCAGCTTCGAGTCCCTTCTCCGGGTTGGCTCCAAAAATCTTGTATAAATTTTTGACCTGTAGTTTCATTCTCCTCCAAGTTCAATTGAACTTTACAACCACCACAATACAGACACAAACATTTACTATATGAAATATACACAGAATAAACAAGAAAAAACTGTTCAACACCCGCACTCTGTGGTACCAGAATTCTGTACAAGACCTAAACCGTGACAGCTGGACTCTTTTGGGATATATCTTGCTGTAAGCACATTATAATTAAAGCTGGGCCCTTGAGCATAACCTTCACCCGACGCCCTCTGGGGCGTCCGTTCACGGATCCAGGAACGAATAAACAACCCGGAATGACTGAACAGATTCCACGTTGCCCGCACCATCAGGAGAAAAAAGGCCCATGAAACAATTCAAAGAGCAATGGACCCTGGACACGGCAATGACCGTTCTCAAGCACCCCACCGTGGATTGTACCATCTGGGCGGAAGCCGTGGAATGGCTCTTATTGTACGGCCCGCCGGAAACCCGGGAGCTGCTGCAGCAGGCCTCCGGACATGCCACCCGGGAGTCTTTCCCCGCATTGCAGCCCAGGCGCTATGCCCCGGACGGTTCACCCTGTTATGACATTGGCGAATTGGCCCGATCGCTGGGCATCAGCGAGGAAGAGGCGAGGCAGCAACTCGCCGAAAAGGAAGAAAAACACGGCATGCGCCACGGCTACGGCGAAGAGGACACCACCGGTCTGCAATGACAGGAAGTTGGCCGCAAATGTCCACTTGGTACAGACAAAAAATGGCCTGATCTGGGAACCGGGGTACTGCTGTTCACCTGGATCCGTGAGCGTTCATCCGTGCGTCAGCTTTGTTGTTCTATCAGAAACAAGAACCCCGCCGTCACGGATACAAGGGTTCAGTGATCCCCATTTTTCACCACTTGGTGGCAACGGGGTTACTTTTGTAGGGTATCAGTTCGAAGATCCGCTTGTGCGGGTCGATCTGGATGTGATAATAGCGGTCCTGGGGCATGTAAATATAGGGAATCTCCGCTTCCTGACGAGAGAGAAAACTGGCCAGGATCATCCTGTTGACAGCCCGGTGACCGACAATCATGATATTTTCATCATAATTATTGAGGAAGAACACTTTTTTCAACCCCCGATGCACCCGCTCCTCCATGGTTATGTAACCTTCACCTTCGGGGTAGATGTAGCGGTATTTATTCGGGCCCCGAGCCTTGGCTACATGGGGCATGGTATGGCGGATCTCCTCGTAGGTCATGCCTTCACAGACGCCGGCATGAATCTCGTTGAATTCCGGCAGGGCAATGATCGAACATTGATTCTGACGTTCGGCAATGGGCTCGGCGGTCTGCCGGGTGCGGACATAATTGCTGGTAAAGATTGTGGGGATGCGAATAGTGGCAAAATGATCGGCCAGTCCATTGGCCTGCTCCCGCCCTTTCTCGGTCAGTTCCGAGTCGCCGCCGATGCGGTCCTCGAGATTGTACCAGGTCTCACCATGCCGAACCAGAAAGAGATTGCGCACCACTCGGGTGGTGAGAATATCCCGGATCCGGTCATAATAGGGCAGCACTTCTGAGATCTGTTCCTGGAGAATACAATTATCAAAAGAATCCACCAGGATGCGGTTGGCTTCTTCATCCAGCGGCTCATAGATGGACTCGTAATAGCTGATGCGTTTGAGAAAGCTCTCCAGGGCCTGCTCCGGCGAAAGGTGACAGAACTCCTTGAGCGTGGCTTTGCGCTCCAGGTTAGCCTCGAGAGCCTCTTCATCCGCATTGACACACTCGATATAACACAGCGGCAGGTAGGGAAAAGCCTCGGCAATCGTTCGGCGACG
The DNA here is from genome assembly GCF_016918545.1 of Desulfobulbus alkaliphilus. Taxonomy (GTDB): domain Bacteria; phylum Desulfobacterota; class Desulfobulbia; order Desulfobulbales; family Desulfobulbaceae; genus Desulfobulbus; species Desulfobulbus alkaliphilus. Next base: position 90,644 of record NZ_JAFFQC010000001.1, read on the forward strand.
CTGCCGGGTGACATTGCTGGCATCGAGGATGGCAACCTCCCCGCCCTCAGCCAGAAAAGTCCGGGCCGCCTCGATGTTGGTGCGGGAGATAAACTCGCGCATTTCCTTGCCGCGAGCATTGGTGGGAGAGAAAAATTCAGCCGATGAACTGTTTTCGCCGGCCTCCATCTTACGCCGCAACTCACCATTATTGAAAATACGGACCTGGATGCCATCCAGTTCCAGGGTGCGGCCAAGCTTGCGCCCCATGGTGGATTTCCCCCGGGCCGGCAGGCCCACCATAACGATAACCAGTTTTCCTTTCATGCCTTTTCCTCAGAGGAAATTAGGGACACTTCCCTATTTTCCTAATTGCATTACGAAAATAGGGAAAATAGGGAAGTGTCCCTAATTTCCCAACATCAATGAGAGGTCAAAACGGTGGGCACAGGGCCGTATCGTTTGCCCAGGGTCTAGTTTTACAATTCATACAGGTGGTCATCACGCCGGGGCAAACGTTGCCGCGACTGGGCCTTTTTTTTCAACCCCTCCAGGGTAAAGGGTTCTTCCCCCTCCATCAGATCCCCCATCTCCCGCTCGATCTGTTCCGGATCTTCACCTGCCTCCATGCGGGCAATGGCCTCCTCCATGGGGGCCCCCAATGACATACCGGTTTTATCGGCGAATTTCCGCATCAGATTGGCCATCTGGCGGGGATCGTCTTCATTGATGCGCTCCGCCTCCTGCATCAACCCGGCCAGAGCCTGTTCCATCTTGCTTTCATCCAGACCGGCAAGAGGATCGTCCTCGTCTGTTTCCTTGGCCTTGCCGATGGTGGCAAAGGTCGACATCATCTTGTGCAGCTCCACTTTTCCGCACTGCGGACAATCGGGACGCTTGTCGCTGTTGGGGCGTCTGGAAAAAAAATTGAAAATCGTATGACACTGGTCGCAGAAAAATTCGTAAATCGGCATGTGATGGTCAATCGAAAAAAAATAAAAGGATACGGAGAGCATTCAAGGATCCGGGCGTTGCACATTTGTCAGCGCCCTCCGGACGCGGGCAAAAGGCCGCATGACCTGAAAAATGGAACCACTTGCCGGTTCTCCATTGCTGTCGTTTCAACTCACACCAGAATCCGTGAGCATTCGTCCGTGCGTCAACTTCGTTGCTCGTGGCCGTGCGATGAAAGGAGACTGTATCGGACGGTTGCCCGCTGGGCGGCTGGTACAAGGTCTTGTCAAGGATTCCGCTGCAATTATATGATGAGGACAGCAAGATATAGCCAAAACAGACGTCCAGCCGTCACGGATTCAATTCTCATGATACCCACCAGTCAGTACGACGTCAATATCGGCTTCAATAACCCGATCCGTGACCACCACCTTGCCTACAGCGACCGGCAGAACAAAGTGCAGCCGACCGGCGACATTTTTCTTGTCGGTGCGCAGATACCCACGAATGGTATCAGGGGTAAACTCGGCCGGCAGAACCGTAGGCAACTCATACAACTGCAACAGTCCCGTGATGGCCTTGACCACACCGGGGTCGGTATAGCCGCCTCGTTCGCCCAGTTGAGCGGCGGCGACCATGCCGATGGCGACGGCAAAGCCATGGTTGAGTCTGTATCCCGAGGCTGCCTCCACGGCATGGCCGACGGTGTGGCCGAAATTGAGGATGCGGCGCACCCCCCCTTCCCGTTCATCCTGCTCCACCACCGAAGCCTTCAACTCGCAACAGCGACGGATCATCGTGGCCAGGGTCGATGAGGTCAAGTTGAGAATGGCCCGGTGATGGTCAGCAAGCCATTGGAAAAATTCAGCATCGATTCCGGCACCGTATTTGATGACCTCGGCCATGCCGCCGAGGAATTCTTCCGGGGCCAGGGTCGAGAGGACCTTGGTGTCGATGAACACCGCCCTGGGTTGATAAAAGGCCCCGATCAGGTTTTTCCCCTCCGGAAGATCGACCCCTGTCTTGCCCCCCACCGAACTGTCGACCTGGGCAAGAAGAGAGGTCGGCACCTGGACAAAGGGGATACCGCGCATGTAGATGGCGGCGAGAAAACCGGTGATGTCACCGCAGACGCCGCCCCCCAGGGCTATCAAGCCGTCACTGCGATCAAATCCCCGTTGCGCGAGCTGACGAGCGAGGTGACCGACCGTGTCCAGGTGTTTGCTCGCCTCCCCATGGGCGAAAAGGAGCAATTCGCCACGGAGACCGCTCTCCTCGAGGCTGGCAAGGATCTCCTCACCATAGAGGGTCCCCACCTGATCATCGCTGATGATTGCATAGCGGTTGGCAACATGGGCCGCCTTCAGCGCAGGACCCACCTGGGCAAGAATACCCTGGCCGATGGTAATGGGATAGCTCCTCTCTCCCAGGCCGACGTGAATTGTGTGACGATCCATTTCTTGCCCCCTGTTGTTCATTTTTCTTGGAGAAACGCAATAATTTTTCGGCATCGAGTCGCGCGGGTACATGCAGCCGCAGGCATGGTGATACTCTCCTGAATCCGTGACGGCTGGACTCATATTTTGGATATATCTTGCTGTACTCACATTATAACTGCAGCAGAATCCTTGAAGCTGGCGTGCGGACGAACGCTCACGGATCCAGGACTCTTATATATACGCTCACGGATCCAGAATGCCCATAAAAAAAAAAGGAGATGCCGCTTCCGCGACATCTCCTTAGCTTGGCAGCCGGCTGTACAGCGATGCCGGATCTTACATTTTTGATCCTGCAGCAAAACTCTGCATTTTGACCTCAACCTTCTCGGTCAGCCCGGCGTAGTATTTCCGCAGCAGATCGAGAACCTCGTCACGGCCAAAGTGGTCAACAACCGGTTGTCCTTCGGACAGGGCTTTGCGCAACTTGGTACCGGAGAGGATGACACGATCGTCCTTGGTGTGCGGGCAGGTGCGGAGAGAAGCCATGCCATCGCACTTGTGGCAATAGAAGGTCCAGTCAATCTTCATCGGCTTGCAGAGCAGGTCTTTGCCAGGATCACCGGTTACGGGGATGCGATCGAAAATTTCCTGGGCCTCGAACAGACCGTAGAAGTCGCCAACACCGGCATGGTCACGACCGATGAGCATGTTGTTGATGCCGTAGTTCTGGCGGAAGGTGGCGTGGAGCAGACCTTCGCGGGGACCGGCATAGCGCATGTCCATCGGATACCCGGCATTGAGGATGTTCTCTTTGACAAAGTAATGGTCGATGAGGATCTTGATGGCTTCGATGCGGGTTTCGGCAGGAATATCGCCAGGCTTGAGGCTGCCGATGAGGCTGTGGATAACCACGCCGTCACAGACCTCGATGGCGATCTTGGCCAGATACTCATGGGAGCGATGCATGGGGTTACGCAGCTGCAGAGCGGCAACATTGGCCCAGCCACGCTCGTCGAGGATGGCGCGGACTTCGGCGGGGCGCAGGTAGATGCCCGGATAGTCCTTGTCAAAGCCGCCTTCGGACAGCACTTTGACCGGACCGGCCAGATTCACTTCTTTCTGAGCCATGACCATGATCACGCCGGGATGATCTTTCGGAGCGATTTCCCAGAATTTGTCGTCAGCGGATTCCTCGCCTTCGCCCTTGAAAACTTTTTCACATTCCCACTTTTTGTCGGCGTCGGTCATTTCGAACTTCTCGGTGACCTTCATGGTGGCATAGGTCTCGCCACCCTTCACCAGAGCAATCTCATCGCCCACATTGATGCCGGCGGCATCAGCAGCGGACACGTCCATGGTGATCGGCACCGGCCAGAAGGTGCCGTCAGCCATCTGAAAATTCTCGCACACGCCCTTCCAGTCAGCCTTGGTCATGAAACCGGACAGGGGGGAAAACGCGCCGATACCCATCATGAACAGGTCGCCCCTGGTCCGAGAGGAGATTTCGATCTGCTTCAGCCCCGCGGCTTTTTTCAACTCAGCTTCACGCTCAGCGCCTTCAAGCAAAGCACAAACAAGACCTTTTCCGCCGTGGGGCGCTACTAATTTTGAACTCATACTTTTTTCCCTCTCTGGTTGTATTCTTGTGAGAACGTTTACCCAACATATATTCCGATCAGATGCGCCGGAAAGACCTGACTCAGAAAAAACTGAACCGGCATTCAGTCGTACCTGCTATTTATAAAGAAGACCAGCGGAAGTCAAGAAAAAACTCATGACTTGCATCAAGGAAATTGATACAGGTCATGAGTAATATCAACACTTGGCAAAACCAAGCCTGGACCCGTAAGCGTTCATCCGAGTGTCAGCTTCAGTCAGCTTCATTGTCCGCGACCATTTGATTCCAATAGACAGTATCAGACGGTTACGGACAATGAAGATAGCGTGCGGATGGACGTCCCGAGGACGGCTGGTGAAGATTCGTATCAATTAATTCGCTGCAATTATAATATGATTTCAGCAAGATATATCCCCAAAAAGCATCCTGCCGCCTTGGATTCATGCCAAAATGTACACCCAGATTATCCGTTCAACTGGACCACACTTGTAGATTTTGTGTATTATATGTTTTAACATGTGATAACGTACTAAAAAGATTTGACTTCAAGATCAATACCCAAAATATTGTAGCCCTGCAGGAATGAGCGCGACTACATAATGGGCACATACGCATATTTTCCGATTGTCACCAATTCACCAAGTGTTAAGTTTTTTAACATAAAGATTCGGCAAAAAGGAGTCTTTACCGAGAACTTTCCTTGAAAAATGTTGCTTCACTTTGACAATACGCTGAAATAAAATCAATTATTGATTTTCCATGCCGGATTTATTCTTCAGGCGTGATATATGCATAAAAAAATGAAAAATGGTTACTCAAAAATAGATGCAGCAACCTGTGAGTGAGGTTTATGAGTTCAGAAAAAAGACAAAGGGGTTTTACACTGGTCGAACTGATAACCACCGTCGCCATTGTAGGCATTCTGGCTGCTATTGCTGTGCCTAATTTTATCTCATGGTTGCCGAATATGCACTTAAAGGCTGCGGCAAGGGATGTGTATTCCAATATGCAAAAGGCAAGAATTGAAGCTATCAAGACTAACAAGCTAGTTAGATTTGATTTTACAAGTGGCACTGGAACCCCTTGCACGGGAGGGGAATACAGATTTTACTACGAAGTCGGTACCGATGAAGTTACCATAGTTGATGTCAAGATAAAAAATAATGTTTGCCTTTCAACTGCAACTGCTTTTCCAGCCGGTTTTACTGCAAAAGGTACCTCGGTTGTGCCTACAGGAAGAATAGATTTATCTCACCCTCGCAGCACTGTTACATATACTATCACCCAGACCATAGCCGGGGGCATCAGATTGCAATAATGGCATGGATTACCAAAAAATGAATACATCATCGAACAATTCCTACGGGTTCACGCTGGTCGAACTCATGATAGCGATGACCATAGCCGGCATAATTATGGGCGCTATTTATACCGCTTATATCACACAGCAGCGAACCTACCTCGTTCAAGAACAGGTAGCTGAAATGCAACAGAATATCAGAGCTGGTTTGGACATGATGGTTCGTGAAATCAGGATGGCCGGATTCGATCCTACCGGCAATGCAGGCGCGGGTATTACCCTTGCCACCGCAGGGAGATTTTCTTTTACGCAAGATATCAACGGAGATGGCACTATCCCCACCGCTGCACCTTTTGGCGGAGAGATTGTTGCGTTTGGATTTTCCAACGCAAATGATACAGACAATGATGGTCTAGCCGATGCGGGGGCAGCACCACTTGGGCGTGATACTGGAGGCGGCTTTCAACCCATTGCCGAAAACATACAAGCTATTGAATTTCATTATCTTGACAGTGATGGGGATGCAACCACCACACTCGAGGACATCCGTGCGGTCCAGATTTCCATCTTGGCTCGTGCTTATCGAGAAGATGGGCATTTTACCGACACTACGACCTATACCACTGCTTCAGGAGTCGACTGGGGGCCATTCAACGACAATTTTCACCGCCGTTTTCAAATCAAGACCGTTAAAATCCGCAATATGGGGCTATAAATGGACCGAGTATTTTGTGGTGATTCAATTACCGACAATAAAGGTTTTACCCTTATTGAGGTTCTCATAGCAATTTTTATATTTTCCGTGGGCATCCTTGGTGTTGCAACATTGCAGATTACTTCTATCCAGGGCAATAGTAATGCAAGACAAATCAGTGAGGCAACGAATGCCATAACTGATCGCATTGAAGCATTACTTGCCCTTGATTATAACGATCCATTACTGGATGACACCAATGGTAACGGTACTAATAAGGATCTTAACGGTGACGGTATTGATGATTCCGGGGAAAACTTCGGTCTCGATGATTTCGGAACCCCTGATCATGGACCGGTAGCCGTAGGGGCGTATACGATTCGCTGGAACATAGCCATCGATTACCCTTTGACGAACACCAAAACAATACGAGTCATTGTCGAGCCACCGGGTCGAGTGCCGAATTTTTCATTCGATATGGTAAAAGCCCGATACTCGAACTGAATCATACACGGAATAGAGATGAAGAAGATACTGAACAATGAACAGGGTTTTGTGTTAGTCACCGCACTCATGATATTGGTTATGGTGACGATTATCGGCATAGCCGCGACGAATACGACGATATTTGAATTGCAGATCAGCGGCAATGAGACCGCAACGCAAATGGCTTTTTATGGCGCGGATGCAGGCAATGAAGTAGCTAAAGAACTGATAGAACAGGCTATTGAGGCTCGAGGATTGCCGGACGATGTTGGCATTATCAGTATAAGCAATAACGATTTTTGGTTAAACGACGTCTTGGATCCTGACCCTGAGATTGATTCTCCTACTTTGGCCAATCAAGATGCCGAATTACCCTTTAACAACGGGACAACTCGTTTGCGCATTGGCGGTCAACCCGAGTTAGCCTACGGAGGTGCCATCCAGATGGCCGCTGGTTATGAAGGAGTTGGAAAAGGTGCGGCCGGTGGTGGCTCTTTGATTAATTATACTATTCGATCACACCATGAAGGTGTGAAAAACAGTGAACAACAAATCCGCGGACAGTGGCGCCACGTAAATTGATCCAACGTAATGATATCAAGAGGTTTTACAAGTTATCGTGAAGCCGTGATGACTGAATGTTTTTTTGGATATCTCTTACTGTACACAGATTATAATTGCAGTGGAATTATCAACAACAACCTTTATCAGTCGCCCTTAAGGCGTCCTTGAGGCGCTCGTCACACACCCTCTTCATTGCCCGTGTCCGTCCGATAAAGTGGACTGTCATCGAACGGACACGGATACTCAAGCTGACGCCCGGACGAACGCCCCCGGATCCAGGATTATGGTGGTGATTATTCCGCTAAGATCTCCGGAAGAACAGCTGCAAGCACTTACTAAGAGGAATGAGTCCATGACTTATAGAAAATTCGTACTGAAAACAGTAATGGCAGTATTGACGTGTATATCATTGGCTAGTGTGCACCCATCTTTGTTGACAGCTGAATCAGTAGATGACTTCAGTCTTTTGCCTCCCTTTGTCAATGCCGGCATTCCCCCATTGGTGCTGTTGAATGTTTCCAATGATAACCAGCTCTACTTCAACGCCTACCCCGAATACGCAGATCTCACTGGTAACGGAGTACCGGAGAGAGGGTATACGCATGCTTTTGACTATTATGGCTATTTTGATTCGTATAAATGTTATGCATACGATAATTCCAGCGAAGCTGAGCGTTTTACCCCTGCAGGCCCGGTGGATAATGATAAATACTGTAGCGGTGGCCTTTGGAGCGGAAACTTTCTTAACTGGCTGACAATGGCCCGCATAGACACTGTTCGTAAGATTTTATATGGTGGCTATCGCTCAGTTGACACGCCGGATCTGACGGTGCTGGAACGAACCTATCTACCCAATGATGCCCATAGCTGGGTCAGATACTATGACGGGGCTGACCTGGAACAGCTTTCCCCTTTTACCAATGAACCCGCTGCGCTCGCCACAAGTACATCATCGATAATTGTCCCCGATCCGCCCGCTGGTGAACGAAACCAAACAATTTATCGACGAGTATTCAGTATTCCGGACTGGACCCATAACGACGTGCAACTGGGAGATCAACTGCATATTGTCAGCCAAGATGCTGCTTCCGAGACATGGATGCGTGGCGTTGTCAGGTCGACCAATTTTTCCAGTGGAACCTTGGAAGTCCAGATAACAAGCTCTCAAGGTGCTGGAGAAACTTTCAGTGACTGGCTCATATCCAACAATTCCCGTCGCGGGGTCTCTTTCTGTAATACAACCGTGTCATCGACAACCCGCTCACGGGATGTCACTGATCCACCCTTATTGCGTGTAGCACGGGGAGATTACAGTTTATGGACCGCCAATGAGCGTTGGCAGTGCCGCTGGAATGAAGAGGAAAGCAGAACCGGCCATAATGACATGCGCGTAGGCGGAATTAATTTCAGTAATGGTAACGACATTAGTGCTTCTGGACTGTGGTCTAATTCGGAAAATCCGGTACGTAATCAAGTTGGATTGGGGCTTCATGATTATCAGGTCATGGTCGAAGTTTGCAACGCTGATCAGTTAGGCACCGAAATTTGTAAGGCCTACCCTAACGAGGGCAACGATCCCATCTACAAACCGGTTGGTTTGCTCCAAGAATTCGGTACTGAAGCCAGTGATGCGATCCAATTTGGCTTGATGACCGGGAGCTACAGCAAAAATCTATCGGGAGGAGTGCTGCGCAAAAACATCCAACCGTTTGCAGATGAAATCGATCCACAAACCGGACAGATAATAGAACCTGCTTCGGGCGAATCTATAGTCAGGTCGCTTGATGCATTGCGACTGTATGGGTACAACCATTCAACCGGACTTTATGAAAATGCGGGAGATAACTGTGGCGTTGGGGTCCGATTAGACCAAATGACGGACGGCCGATGTATGAATTGGGGTAACCCGCAATCTGAACTTTTTGCTGAAGCCCTCCGGTATTATGCCGGTCTTGCTTGCAACCCGGATTTCAATGTGACCGGTACGGACCGTTTACCTGGTTTACAGAATGCTGTATGGGCAGATCCCCTCTCCGATGAAAACTGGTGTGCGCCCTTAAATGTTGTCCAGTTTAATGCCAGTTTTACTTCCTTTGACAATAATATCGAGCAAGCTGTCTCCGGGTTGGGCTTTGCGAGTGGTGATGTGGGAACTGTTGATGATTTTACCAACCTGGTGGGAGCAGGGGAAAATATTGATGGTCAACAGATTTTTGCAGGCGGCGACAATCGCTTATGTACCGCTGAAGAATTAACCGGGCTGGCGGATTTTGAAGGTATTTGTCCGGAGGCCCCCAATCAACGCGGCACCTACAGTATCGCTGGTTTGGCGCATTACGCATACACGAACAGCATTCGTAACAATCTGACCAAAGACACGCAGTTTGTGAAAACCTATGGGGTGTCACTGGCGCCCGCGGTGCCTCGAATTGAAATTCCCAGACCTGGTGAGACAGTACCTTCTGTCGTGATATTACCTGCGCTTGAAAATGTTGAGGATGGCGGGTTGAGGGGAGCGCTTGCTGATTTTCGGATCATCGATCAGGACATTGAGAATGGTACGGGGCGTTTCTTCATTCAGTGGGATGTGCATGAATGGGGGAGTGATTTTGATATGGATATAAACGGCACCCTGACGTACCAGATCACGGAAGATGACATAACCATTACAACAGATGTATGGTCGCAATCAAGTAGTCGTACAACCGGCTTTGGATATATTATCAGCGGGACCGGTGAAGATGGTTTTCATGCACATTCAGGAATTAATGGGTATAACGGCTCGCACTGCTCTAATTGCCGAATCACCGACGCCCCGACAGAGAGGACATATACAATTGGTGGGGACGTGGCATTGCTGTTGCGAGAACCGCTTTACTATGCCGCGAAATGGGGCGGCTATGATAAAGAGCATACCGGCTTCCCTGATGATCCACTCTCCTGGGACCGTACTGGGGACGGATTACCAGATAATTACTTTTTTGCTACCAATCCAGCGGCATTAGCTACCGGTCTTGCCAAGGTCTTTCGTGATATTTTAAAACGCAGTTCTTCGGGCACCGCGGCCTCGGTTATTTCCAGCAGCCGTTCAGGTGAAGGGGCGATTTATCAGTCCTTATTTTACACATCCCAGACAGATACCCTCGACAATACTGTTCATTGGACTGGCCAGCTGCACAGTTTATTTGTCGACGCTTATGGCAATATGCGGGAAGATACCAACAATAACGGTATCCTTGACATGGAGTCCGATAAGATCGTGGTGTTCAGTGAGGATTCTTCCGGTGGCGTCGTTCGGGCGGTTGCTCATTTATATCTCGACGCAGACGGTACCGGTATATTAGAGGAGGCAACCCTAACCGACACCAATATCGATATCTCTGAGCTGAATTTTATTTGGAATTCCTCGGATTGGCTCAATAATCTTCAAGATATCGATCTTACTATTAATCGCGATCCATATATTTCCAATACAGGTGAGCGATACATCATTACCTTTATTGACAATAATGGTGATATGATGCCTGGTATTGGTGATGTGAAGGCTTTCGTCTCCACCGATGACGATATAATCCCTTATCTCCATGGACTTTCTCCCTTTGATGATACGCTCCTACCCACCGATCTGAATAGTATACGAATAAATGACCCCTTAAGCTATCCTGTTGTCCTGGAAGATTATTTACGAGCCCAAAGAAAAAGAGTTATTGATTATGTCCGCGGCATTGAACAACAGGAGGACACTGTAACATCCAACGGTTATGAATTGACCCTACCGGCCATGCGCTCGCGTCAGTTTGATTATAATCAAGATGGTACCGCGCAAACATGGCGTTTAGGAGACATTGTCTACTCCACGCCGACCGTTGTTGCCACCCCTGCGGAAGATTATGATTTGCTGTACCGTGACAGCAGTTACACCGATTTTTATCGTAAGTATCGCAATCGACGCAATGTGATTTACGTAGGTGCCAATGACGGAATGTTGCATGCTTTTAATGGTGGGTTTTATGATCGCCACACCAAAGGGTTTTACAATAATTATAATCCTTTTTCTGAAGCCGTTTATGAGAATTCATCGACTCAACCGGAACTAGGGGCAGAGCTTTGGGCGTATGTGCCGTTCAATCTCTTACCGCATCTCTATTGGCTCACGGAAGAATCTTATGACCTGAACAAGCATGTGGCCTTTATGGATCTCAAGCCACGAATATTTGATGCCAAAGTATTTCCCCCGAGTGCTACTCATCCCAATGGCTGGGGCACAATCTTGGTTGCCGGGATGCGTTTAGGTGGCGGCACGTTGCATGCTGACACAAATTTTGACAATAGTAAAACCGAAGAACCGGTTATGCGCCCCGCGTTTGTGGTGATGGATATTACTGACCCGGAACAACCTCCAACCATTCTGGCAGAGTTAGCTTTCCCTGATTTAGGCTTCACCACCTCATTCCCAACTGTTGCAATATTCAAAGATCGGGGAGATATTTCACCAGCGCCACCATCCGACCCCAAAAACGACTGGTATCTGGTTATTGGCTCAGGCCCGTATGATAGCAATGCAGGCGGCGCCAGGGGGAGAGCATTGTTTGATGCGACCAGCGATCAGCCGGCTAAAGTCTACATGATTGACCTGGTCAGACTTGCCCGTGGTGAAGGATTGAGGGCTATCGTCGATCCAGGTGAGGGATATGACCCCGTCGAAACAACAGGTGCAGAATCGATCCTCCCTTTTGCCTCGTTGGATGCGAATGCTTTTGTGTCCGATCTGGTGGCAGTTGACTTTGATCTCGATTACCGCGCGGACGCCATCTATTTTGGTACGGTCTCCGGTAACTTCGAGGATGGCTGGGGTGGAAAGTTACGCCGACTAGTATTTCGCAATAACCCTGTCTTCTCTACCTGGGATAATGATTCTGTTCTCATCGATCTGGACAATGTCCACGACGGCCAGCCGATAACAGCTGCCCCAACTATTTCCATATCAATGAATACTATAACAGGACTAGATGACCGTTGGGTATTTTTTGGGACAGGGCGCTTTTTTAATCGAAAAGATGTCGAAGTTATTGAACAACAAACCTACTATGGGATCAAAGAACCAGTCGATGTCGCTGATAACAGCTTTACCTGGATGGAAGTCAACATTGATGATTTACTCGACACCTCGAACGCCCGCGTCTTTGAGGGAGGATCCACTGTTTACACGGATTATGAGGATATTTTTAATACTGAAACGACTTTCGATGATCTCGTAGTGCGAATGCAAATCCAAGATGATTCTAATGCTGACTTTCTTGCTGGTTGGAAATTAAATTTTACAGGACCGACGGAAAGAAATATTGGTCAAGCGGCTCTGCTGGGAGAAATTTTGACCTTCACAACCTACCTCCCCTCGGAAGATGTCTGTGAAATTGAAGGTGAAAGTAATTTTTATGCCTTGTATTTTACCACAGGTACTGCTTTCAAAAGACCCGTCATCGGTTTAACAGGCAACTCTATTACCGAGGGAGAAACAACAGTGTATGAAGTTGCCAGACAGATGTTAGTTGGACGGGGCATGACAATTACACCGAGTTTACACAGAGGCGCTAGAGATGGCAGTAAGGCATTTTTGCAAACAAGTACGGGCGGGATTTTTGATGTAGATATCGACAACCCAGGTTTTACTAAGAGTGGCGCTGTTTCATGGGAAGAGGAGCGATGGGATTAGCCTGATCTGAATGATTAAGTGGTCTGATTCACAACTAATACCAACTCTGAGTGTACTGAGTTTTTAAGCTGAACCCTGAATCCGTGACGGTAGAACTGCTGGTATATCTTGCTGGAATCACCTTGTCATTGCAGAGGAACCCCTGACAAGAACTTTCACCAACCGCCTTGGGGGGCATTTGTTCACGGATCCAGGTCTTTATTTTTCCGATGTGCCCAACCCATACTCCTTGATCTTGCTGAGCAGCGAGGGGTAACTGATTTCCAGCAGTTCGGAGGCCTTGGATTTATTGCCGCCGGTGGCCTGGAGGGCGCGGCCGATGAGGGAGGTTTCCATGATTTTTTGCGCCTGCTTGATGGAAAATGAACCGAGGAAATCATCCAGGCGCCGATCGCCCCGGTGGGTGCCGAATTCGGCGGGCAGGTTTTCCGGCAGAATAACCTTCTTCTCGGCAAGCACCACGGCTCGTTCGATGACGTTTTCCAACTCCCGAACATTACCGGGCCAGGAATGTTGCAGCAGCAGGTTCATGGCTGCCGAGGCAATGGAGGTCACGTCGGAGTCCAGCCGTTGGGCATGGCGTTTGAGGAAATACGTGCTGAGCAGCGGGATATCGCTGCTCCGTTGACGCAGCGGCGGCAGGCGGATGTGGACCACGTTGAGGCGGTAGTAGAGATCGCTGCGAAAGAGTCCCTTATTGACCTCCTCCTCAAGGTTACGGGCGGTGGCGGCAATAATCCGCACATCGACTTTCCGCGGCCTGGAGGCACCGATCGGCTGAACCTCCCCTTCCTGCAGGACCCGGAGTAACTTCACCTGCAGAGACAGGGGCAATTCGCCTATTTCATCGAGAAACAGGGTGCTGCCGTGGGCCTTGACAAAAAGGCCCTCCTTATTGGTATCCGCGCCGGTGAAGGCGCCTTTCCTGTAGCCAAAGAGAATACTTTCAATCAGGTTGTCCGGCAGTCCGCCGCAATTGACGGCCATGAACTGTTGCGGCGCCCGGTGACTCAACTGATGGATACCCTGGGCAACGAGTTCCTTGCCGGTACCACTTTCGCCGGTGATCAAAACGGTGGTGGGATGCGGTGCCACCTTGGTGGCCAGGGTAAAGACATCTTCCATGGCCTTACTGCGGGCCACCATCTTTCCGAAACGACATTCACCGGTCAGAGAGGCCAACTGATGCCGCAGGGTCTGGTTGTCCCGACGCAGGGTCTCCCGCTCTTCAGCCTTGCGCAGGGTCAACTCGATTTCATCATGCTTGAAGGGTTTGGAGATATAGTCATAGGCCCCCAGGCGCATCGCCGCCAGAGCGGTCTCAATGGAGCCAAAGGCCGACATCATGATGATGGTGGCGGAAATGCCGGCGGAAGAAACATGGCGAAGAAATTCCATGCCGTCCATTTCCGGCATGCGGATGTCGCAGAGAATGACGTCCACCGCTTGTTCGCCGAGAACAGTGAGACCTGCCCTGCCATCGGCAGCAGTGAGGACCTGGTAGCCCAACCGTTTGAGCAGGGAGGCGAGCATGTGCCGCATGTTCTCTTCGTCATCGATAATCAGGATCTGTTTGGCTGTCTCCATGGGCGGAAGCGTGAGGTGGAATGATGGTTTTTACGGTGGTGATACACCGGCATTCCGTGGCGAACCAAGTTTCGGTGCCACGGAATGGAGCTTGGATGTACAGATGGTCGAACAAGAGCGATCATTTCTTCTCCAGCAAAAACTGGAGGAATGGAAAAGATGATTGATTATAGCATCGATGGGACAAAACAACAAATCTCTTGAGCGTGGCTCAGCTTCGCTGTGCCTGGCCGTTCGAGTAAAGTAGATTTCATCGAACGTTTACGGGCAATGAAGATAGCGTGGGGAAAATGCCCCAAAGGATGGCTGGTGCAAGGTCTTATCAAGGGTTCAGCTGCTAATATAATATGATTAAAGCATGATATATCCAAAACAAGCGCCCAGTCGTCACGGATTCGGGAGGCAGATTGTCGAGGCGATTCGCACCATGCTACATGCTATTGCTGACCGATGAGCATCATCATCGCGACAATGACAACAAAGGCCGGAGGAACATCAAATCAGGGGATAAACAGAGAGTTCAATGAATAAAAAAAGGAAGCAGACTCTCTTGCCGAGTCTGCTTCCCTGTTACTTTCGTGCGGTGCCGGTCTGGTCACCGTGTTAAGGCGTTGGTGAGACAAGTTACGCCGGATATTTCCCTTCGATATAATCGGTCAGGAAACGATTCTGCACATCACGTTCCTTGATCTGGGCACTGACGATGTCCCCAATGGAGACAAGTCCTTTCAACTCGGATTGCTCCATGATCGGGATATGACGAATCCTGTTCTCGGTCATGATGGCCTGGATGTAATCGATGGAATCCTCTTCGGAGGCGCAGATAATATTTTTGGTCATCACCTCATTGACCCGCTGCAAGGCACAATTTTCCGTACAGCCTTCATGCACTGCCTTGAGGATGTCATTGGGGGCGATGATGCCGACAATGACCTCAGCATCATTGACGACCAGCAAGGAGCCGATCTTGTAGTTGAAAAATTTGGCTGTGGCGGCCATCAGGGTTGCATTTTCATTGATGGTGTACACCTTGCTGCCTTTGACTTTCAGAACATCTTTTACCTTCATATCCGATACTCCTTGGAATGAGGCCCACGGCTCTCATTCGGGTTGGGTTAAAATTGGTGTTCAGGTGTCCATGCTCTTCAAAAGACGACGCTCTCAAACGATCAATGGATATAAACTAATGGCAAATACACAGAAAACAAGGACAAAAGTGCATGTCGGCGCCAGTCTGGAGGGAAGGATATCACTGAATGATTCCTCTGCCTCATGGAAGTACATACTGATGATGAGACGGAGGTAATACCACATGGAAATAATACTGCTGACAATACCAAGAACCGCCAGAGCCACATGCCCGGCACTGATGGCGCTGGTAATGATATAGAATTTACCCATGAAGCCGGCGGTCGGTGGAATACCGGCCATGCTCAGCAAAAAGATGCTGATGGCGGCCGCTGAATAGGGGCGGACCTTAGCAAGGCCTTTGAAATCATCAAAGGTCTTGCGCTTCTCATCAGCTCCACTCAGATAGGAGAGCGCCGCGAAGATGCCCAGGGTTGCCGCTGCATACGCTGCCAGATAAAAGGCAATGACGCTGCCGGAAAAGTCCTGGCTGCTGATAGCAACCAGAGCGATGAGCAGATAGCCGGTGTGGACGATACCGGAGGCAGCGAGCATCCGTTTCAGGGATTGCTGGCCAATGGCGATCAGGTTGCCGACAAACATGGTGAAGATGGAGATGTAGAACAGATAGGTGATCCATCCGGCATGCATGCCGTCGTCGACAACCAGGAAGTTGGCAAAGACCGCGAAGATGGCAGTTTTCAGTGCCGTGGCCATGAAACCGGTGACCGGAATGGGTGCTCCGTCATACACATCGGTGACCCAGGCATGGAAGGGAAAAGCGGCGGCCTTGAACAACAGGGCAACAAGGACGAAGAATGAACCGCCGATGAGCAGCGGGGTCTGCATGAAGCCATTGGCGGCAATGTACTGACCGATCACGGCGAAATTGGTGCTGGTGGTGGCACCGAAGATGAAGGCAACGCCCATGACCAAAAAGGCTCCGGCAAAGGCCCCCAGGACCAGATACTTGAGCACAGCCTCGGTGCTGATGACATTGTCCCGGTTATAGCCGACCAGGACATAGACAGCAAGGGACATGATCTCAAGGGCGATAAAGGCGGTGATCAGCTCGTGGGACATGGTCAGCATCAGCATGCCCGTAACGGCAAACAGAACCAGGCAGTAATATTCTGAGGTACAGAACCGGTTTTCCTTGAAATAAGCCACGGAACTGAGGACCGTGAAAATACCGCTGGCGAGAATGATCAGGCCGGCTGCCTTGGAAAAGGTACTGACAACCAGAATGCTGTTGAAGGTTTCCGAAAACACGGCCACATTTCCGGAAATACTGTTGCTGAGCTGCGTGAGAAAGGCGATGGCAAGGATTGCCGCCGTACTCTGGGCCGCAACTTCAATGGTGAATTTTTCATAGGCTGAGGCGATCATCACGATGATCCCCCCCAGGCCAACGATAATCAGGGGCATTAACAACATTATATCGTTCGTCATGACTGAGATCCGGCCTTATTTCTTTTCAATGGTGAGCTCTGGGAACAGAGCATTGGTTGCAACGGTCTGAGCGACGACCGGGGTGTCCCCGGCGAACTGAAGCGCTGTGGTCGGCGTAATTTTACTGAGAAACGGGTGCGGATAAATCCCCATGATGATAATGAGGAGAATGACCGGCAGAAAGGTCAGTCCTTCCACCAGGGTCAGATCCTTGAACGTTGACGTATTGGGGTTGGTTTTTTCAAAGAAGACCCGCTGGAACATATACAGCATGTAACAGACTCCAATGATCAGCGTGGTCCCGGCAAAAACACCGACCCAGACATTGAACTTGATCGCGCCGAGAATGATGAGAAACTCACCGATGAACCCGCTGGTCCCCGGCAGGCCGACGGAAGCCAGCAGAGCGATGGCGAAAAAGAGAGCAAAGACCGGTGCCTTGGCGGCAATACCACCGAGATCCTCAATGCTTCGCGAATTGGTGCGGGATTCAATCAGACCGACAAAGAGAAAGAGAACGCCGACGCTGGTTGCATGGGCGACAATCTGATAAATACTGCCGGTCAGGGCCTGCATATTCATACAGAAGACCCCGAGGGCAATGATGCCCATGTGGGATGCCGAGGAAAACGCCAGCATCCGTTTAAGATCTTTCTGAGCGATGGCGGCAATACCGCAGTACATCATACCGACGACACCGGAGCAGGCCAGGAGAATGGCAAAGCGGGCCAGTTGCTCGTCAAAGACCGGGACCACAAAACGAATGACTCCATAGACACCGATCTTGGCCATTATGGCGGAAAGTACAAAGGTAGCCGCGGTCGGAGCTTCGGTGTAGGCGTCCGGCAACCAGGTATGAAAGGGGAACAGCGGGATCTTGATGGCAAAGGCGATGATGAAGCAGAAGAAGAACAGAATCGCCGTCTGCCCGGAGAGATTCAGCTTGGCCATATCACTGATGGCGAAACTCCACTCATTGAACTGGGCATGGTAGCTGACGCCAAGATAGACGATGGCTGCCAGCATCAGCAGTGATCCGGCGATGGTGTAGATGGTGATCTTGATCGTGGCCGGTATCCTCTTTGGACCTCCATAGAGACCCATCATGAAGAAGATGGGCAGCAGCATGATCTCCCAGAAAATATAGAAAAGAACCATATCGGCTGCGCAGATGGCCCCGATCATGGCGCCCTGGGCGATGAGCAGGTTGGCGTAGAAACCCTTTTCCCTGGTGGTGAACACCAGATAGACCATGGGCAGCAGCAGGGACGCCGCCATGAGCACGAAAAGGTTGATACCGTCAACGCCAAGGTGATAGGAAATCCCCAGGGACGGCACCCAGGCCAGCTTCTCGACAAATTCCAGGTAGCCGGTGGCAGCGAAGTGCACGTACAGATCAATGCCGAGGATAAGAATCGCCAGGGAGACAAGCAGTCCTGTGATTCTGGCGATGCCCTGGCTCGCGGGAGTCATCAGCAGAATGACCCCCGTGAGAATGGGCAGAAATATCATGACTGATAGAATATGTTCAAACATACGTCCACCTATTCTAGTTCAACGATTGAGAAAGGAACAGGGTCATAAGACTCAGCCCCACGACCATATATATAGCATAGACTCTGACGTATCCGGCCTGGAAGACCTTGAAGGCGTTACCAAGCATCATATACAATCTGCTGGCTCCCTTCACCGGAGCATCGGTCACATTAGGCTCGATGTTCTTCCAGATAGTGGCACCCAGAGCCCGGTAGGGCTGTACCAGGACGCGATCAAAGGCTTCATCAACATAGAACTTGTTATAGGCGAACCGGGAGAAGCCGGAAAATTCAGGTTTGGTTGCTCCCTGGCCATATTTGGACCAGGCCAGTTTCAGACCAACCGCAAAGGCGGCTATACTGGCGACGACCACAAAGATTTCAACGAAAGTAGAGGTGTAGGGATGGACTTCGGTCAGACTTGGTTCGAGCCATTGTGAGACCATCAGGTTGCCGCCGAACACGCCAGGAAGGTTGAAAAAACCGGCGAAGATAGCGCCAACGGCCAGAATGATCAGGGGAATGGTCATGACTGAAGGCGGCTCATGCGCATGGTCGAATTTTTCCTGATCACGTGCCTGACCGTGGAAAACAATGAAGATCATGCGGAAGGTATAGAAGGCCGTCATGGCCGCGACGACAATACCGACAAGCCAGATTCCGTAATGTCCGGTGGCGAAAGCACAGTAGAGGATTTCATCCTTGCTGAAAAACCCGGAGAAGGGCGGACAGCCCGCCAAGGCCAACGCACCGATAACCATGGTGACATAGGTAATGGGCATTTTCGCTTTCAGACCACCCATTTTCCAGATGTTCTGCTCGTGATGCAGGGCATAGATAATGGAGCCGGCGCCAAGAAAGAGCAGAGCTTTGAAAAAGGCGTGGGTGAAGACGTGGAAGATACCGGCGGAATAGGCTGCCACGCCGACACCAGCAAACATATAACCCAGCTGACTGACGGTGGAGTACGCGAGGATTTTTTTGATGTCGTCCTGGTACATGGCAAAAATGGCCGCCAGCAGAGCGGTAAGAATACCGACCCAGGCAATGACGGATCCGGCCAGCTCAACCCCCGCATAGAGGAAGCTGAAGCGAGCAACCATATAGACACCGGCAGTAACCATGGTGGCGGCATGGATCAGCGCGGAAACAGGTGTGGGGCCGGCCATGGCGTCGGGTAACCAGACATAGAGCGGAATCTGGGCCGATTTTCCGGTTGCACCGATGAAGAACAGCAGGCAAACGGCCAGGGCAATACCCGGAGCCAGATTATCAGCATTGACACTCAATGAGAGATAATCGAAGCCACCGGAACCGATGCCCCAGAAAAGAAAGGCCATACCGAGAACAAAGCCGAGGTCACCGATGCGGTTGACGATGAAGGCTTTATTGCCGGCGACGACATTGGCCCGGTCTTCGCTGTAGAAGCTGATGAGCAGATATGAGCACAGACCGACACCTTCCCAGCCGACAAACATGACCAACGGACCGTCGCCGAGAACGAGCACGAGCATGCTGCCGAGGAAGAGATTCATATAGGCAAAGAACTTGCCGTAATTGACGTCGCCACTCATATACCCGATGGAATAAATGTGAATGAGGGTTCCAATAAAGGTAACGAACAGCAGGAACAGGCAGGCCAGAGGGTCAGCGAGAAAGCCCATGGAGACGTTGAATTCACCTACACTGATCCAGGTGAAGACGTCATGGGTCAGGAATCGTGACTCAGGTGGCAGAGCCTTGAGAGCGACCCACACCCTGAGGGCGAGAATGAACGACAGGATCGGCCCGATGCAGGCCAGTATGCCATACACTTTTTCCGGCAGCCTGGTTCTGTTGCAGGTAAAGACATGCAGTAGTCCGATGATGACCGCTCCCATCAGTGGGAAGAGCGGGATCAGACCAAGATAGTTGACACTTAGTTCCATGGAATCACCCTTTCAGCAGGCTGAATACGTTGGTATCGAGCTTGCTTTTATGTTTGTGCAGTAGAATCACCACGGCCAGAGCCAGGGCCGCTTCCGCGGCGGCAACAGCCATCACCATCATCGCCAGTACATGACCGTCCATATGCACATGCAAGCGGGCAAAGGCGATGAGAGCGAGGATACCGGCGTTCAACATCAATTCAATGGACATGAAGACCGTGAACACATTCCGCCGGGCTATGACACCGACTATGCCCAGGCAGAAGAGGATAATGCTCAAAAAGAGATAATTGTGAATCATTTATTCTTCCCCCTTTTTCCGGCAAGCACTACGGCACCGACCAGCGGCACAAGCAGGAGAATGGCAATGAACTCGAAAGGGATCAGCCAGTTCTGGTACAGCTGAATGCCGACCTCCTTGACTCCGCCGAAGTTGTTGCCCACGATTTCGGTGGAAATGTTGGGTAAGGTTCTGACCATCTTGACCATGAACAGTCCTATCGGCATGACGATGATAGCGCCGCCGATGAGATACATCCACTTGGTCTCTTCGTGAGGAAGGTCTTCCGGCTGGATGTTCAGGAACATGATAATGATGATAATGAGCGACATGATAGCCCCGGCATAGACAATCAACTGCAGGGCAAATATCAGTTTGGCGGAGAGTAGTGCATACAATCCGGCCAAGGCAATCAGTGTCACTATGAAACTCATAGCCCCGTTCAAAGGATGCCGGAAAAGCACCAGTCCGGTTGCCCCCAGCACCGCGATGACGGCAAATGTAAAAAACAGCCAATCGGCAAACATGATATCAAGCGCCCCCTTTTTTGTACTCTTCTTCAGTAAACGCACCTTTTGTGGCCAGCAGTTCATCCAGGCCCTTGACAAAAGGTTGCCGCTCTTCACCTATGACGGAATATATCCCGGTGTCCATGCGAATGGCTTCCATTGGACAGGCTTCAACGCAATAGCCGCAATAGATGCATTCGAGCAGGTCGATATCAAACCGCACCGGCATTTTCTCGGATCGGCCATCGGTCCGCTCACCTGCTTCAATCATGATGCATTTGGCGGGACAGTTGGTCTGGCACATATAGCAGGCCACACATTTCATGGTCCCGTCTTCGTGGGTGGTCAACCGGTGACGCCCTCGCCAGCGGACGGGTATCTCCGGTTTGACCTCCGGGTAGTGGCGGACAAGCAGTTTCGAATTGTCGAGGAAATTGGTGATGAAATGGCGGAAGGTCACCGCCATTCCCTTGAAAACCTCAAACAGATAGAGTCGTTCGTAAAGGCTGGAGCCTTTTCGTTCCAGTATTTTTATTTTTGCACTCATGCCAGCTCCTATTTAACTCAAGGCAACGACAACTGCGGCTGTGACGATTATGTTCAGCAGTGCCAGGGGAATGAGAATTTCCCACCCCAGTTTCTGCAGCTTATCATAGCGAAAACGCGGTAAGGTCCAACGTACCCAGACATAGACGAAACACATGAGGGTCGTTTTCACCAGGAAGGTGAGAATCTGCAGAAAAGTGACCAGGATACGATCGGCAGGACCGCCGGATACGGCGATCAGATAGACAAGCAGCACGATCTCAATCGCGATCACCAGGCCCCACACCACCTTGGTATAGACCTGTGCTTCGCGCACGCGCGGATCATCGGGTCGAGCGTAGTGGCTTTTATTGTTCTTGTTGATCCATTTGACAAAGAAATAGGCCAGTGCAGGGAGGAGAAGCATGATCAGCACAGTGATCGGCCGTGCATTATTGACCAGGGTTTCAGTGCTGAGCCAGGGGATCTGGAAGCCGCCGAAAAAGAGGGTGACAATGATGGCGCTGGACGTGAATAGAGCCACGTACTCGCCCATGAAGAACATACCGAACTTCATGGAGCTGTATTCGGTGTGAAAGCCGCCGACCAGCTCGCTCTCGCCTTCGACCAGGTCAAAAGGAGTCCGATTGGCCTCGGCAAAGGCAGCGACTATGAAAATGACTCCAGCCAGCGGTTGGAGGACGATACCCCACATGGGAATGAAACCGAAGAGCAACTGTCCTTGATACTGGACGATTTCGGTCAGATTGACCGTACCGTACACGATCAGAACCGAGATAATCGCTAAAGCCAGGGGGATTTCATAACTGATCACCTGAGAGGCTGAACGGAGCCCGCCAAGCATGCTGTACTTATTGTGCGAGGACCAGCCGGCCAGAATGATGCCATACACCGCAAAGCCGACAATGGCCAGGAACCAGAGAATGCCCAGATCGGTCGGTATGGCCTGCATCATGTATTCCTTGCCGTCGAGGACCAGGATATCGGCAAAAGGCACCGCGGCAAAGGACAGAACGGAAACCACAAAAAGGATAACCGGGGCCAGCACAAAATAGAATTTATGCCGGACATGTCCGGGAATAACGTCTTCCTTGGTAACGAGTTTAACCGCGTCGGCGAGATTCTGGACCAGTCCCCCGGCCCTGAACCCGAAAATATTTGCGCGGTTGGGGCCGGACCGGTCCTGGATAAAGCCGGCCCCGCGTCGTTCCATCCATACCAGGACGGCAATGAAGCACAGCGGGACAAAGGCTCCGAAGGCAACCCTGAGAATTATAAGTAAAATATCAAGCTGCGACATTTGAGACCTCGCTATCGGTTAATGCTAATCCCTGTTCAGGGATCTGGGCAAAATCTACTTTGTTCAGAACGGCCACAGAAGCGGTCAGATCTTCCCACGCACTTTCGAGGCTGGTGATCTCTCCCCCCAACTGAGCTACGGCCTGAATCAAGCTGACCGGCGGTGCATTTTTGACAACAGCCACTGCAAAACGCTGCAGTATTCTGTCTGCATTGACGATGGTGCCGCTCTTCTCGCTATAGGAAGCGACCGGGAGGCTGATCGATGCCAGCTGGCTCAAGGCGTCATCATAACTGCCGATGCTGATCAAATTCATACGCTCTTTGAGCTGACCGCAGGCCTCCGTTCCCAAGGTTCTGGTCAGATCGTTTTGAAAACTGACCAAAAGGTCGGCTTCAGCCGCGGCGGCCTCGAAGCCGCTCTGGCTGCTGTCGATGCCCAGCAGATCAAAACCGGCGCGGTTGGCGGATTTATCGTCCTGGATCAGGTAGTCGTCTCCGTCTCCCTGTTTGATATATCCGTCACTGTACCCGCAAAGGGTGGCATTCTGCGATGCGGCCAATTGCTGGATAGCGCGCATCTCCTCCAGGCTGCAGTTGGGCGAGACAACAAACAGCGGTTTCCGCGCCTGGCTCAAGGCCCGTCGGATACCCTCAACGGCTGTCCCGAAATCGGTGGCCTTGCCGTTGAGCATCGCTTGGGTCAAACGCTGCTCGTTTTCAAGTTTGTAGGTCAGCCGTCCCTCATCGCAGATGAAATATCCGTTGACCTGCTCGTTCAATCTCGGCCTGAACCGGTAAATGACATCGTCTTTATATTTTTCCCGGTTATGATCGATGAAAATATTGCACCCTTTGGAGCAACCATGACAGATGCCTTTACTGCTGGTCAGGAACCAGGCGCGTTGTTTGAAGCGGAAATCGCTGCTGGTCATTGCGCCGACCGGGCAGATGTCCACCACATTCAAAGCATAGCGGTTCGCCAGCGGTCGCCCGGGAAAGATGGTGACACGTGCATAATCGGTCCGGTTGACGATACCCAGTTCACCGGTTTTGGTGATCATTCTGGTGAAACGCACACAGCGGGCACAGAGAATACAACGTTCCTGGTCATGGACGACTCCGCAACCGAAGTCGAGATGCTTCGCTTTTCTGACCTGCGGCACGGTCATACGGCTTTTCTGACCGTCATACTGCATGTAATAGTCCTGCAGTTTGCATTCACCGGCCTGATCACAGACCGGGCAGTCAACAGGATGGTTGACCAGCTCGAATTCCATGACATCGTGTTGGATTTTTTTGATCTTTTCCGTATCCAACTGCACTTTCATGCCTTCAACGGCTCTGGTCTTGCACGCAGGGACCAGCGGCGGTCTGCCGTCTTCGATGCCGACAAGACACATGCGACAATTGCCGTCCGCTCCGAGTGCGGGATGATAGCACAGGTGCGGGATTTCAATACCAACAGCGCCTATGGCATCGACCAGATTCTTGCCTGATTCGACCTCGACTTCCTGCCCGTTTACAAAGAGCTTTATCTTTTCAGCCATGGTTATCCTTATCCCCGTTACATCGCGGATTGAGTCGAAGCACCACCTTTAACATAGGCTTCGAATTCATGCCGGAACTTGTTCAGATAGCTGCGCACGGGCATGGTACATGCAGCCGAAAGTACGCATACGGTCTTCATTTCGATGTTGTCGCATAATTCGACCAGAAGATCGATATCCTCGGTACTGCCCTCTCCACGAATGATCTTCTTGACGATTTTCAACATCCAGCCCAGTCCCTCCCGACAGGGGGTGCATTGACCGCAGGATTCGTGGTGGTAGAAATAAATCAGATTTTCGACCAGCTTGACGATATCAACAGTATCATCAAGGACAACAATACCACCGGAACCGAACATGGTCTGGTGTTCAGCCATGGACTCATAGTCAAGGGTCACGGTCTGCGCTTCCTCAGGTGTCAGCACCGGGGTGGAACTGCCTCCGGGTATGACCCCCTTCAGGGTTCTGCCTTCACGCAGCCCACCGGCCACCTTGTCAAGCACCTCGAGCAGCGGCAGGCCCAGGGGCAATTCATACATACCCGGCTTCTGGACCAGTCCGGAAATTCCGAAAAGGTGGGTTCCGGTGCTTTTTTCCGTCCCATAAGCCTTATAGGCGTCGGCACCGTTGGCCAGGATGAAAGGCAACGAGGCAATGGTCTGGACGTTATTGATAATGGTCGGGCAACCGTACAATCCCTCAACCGCGGGAAACGGCGGTTTGCTGCGGGGCTGGCCTTTCTTCCCTTCTATGGATTCGAGCAAGGCGGTTTCCTCGCCACAGACATAGGCTCCGGCTCCGCGATGCACGGTGACATCAATCCTGAAATCCTGGCCGCAGGCCTTTTCGCCGAGATAACCCGCGGCATAGGCTTCATCAATGGCTGCCTGCAGCACCTTCACCTGAGAGGTGTATTCCCCTCGGATATAGATATAGGTGTCGTGGCTGTTGATGGCGTAGGAACAGATGATGATCCCTTCGATGAGCATGTGCGGGTCGCGCACAAGAATGTAGCGGTCTTTGAAGGTGGCCGGTTCGGACTCATCGGAATTGACACAGAGATACACCGGCTTGTCACCGTCCTTGGGCAGAAAGGTCCACTTGAGACCGGCAGGGAAACCAGCACCGCCGCGTCCGCGCAGGCCGCTGTCCTTGACGATGGTCGTCACCTCGGCGGGATCCATGGTGAACAATTTGTCCAGAGTGGCGTAGGCGCCATGCTGCTTGGCCACTTCGAGGTTATGCGCACCCTCTATATCAAACTTTGCACTGAGTATTTTCACTTCCATTTTCGCTCGCCCTCCTTAATTCAAAGTGGCCAACAGCTCTTTGAGTTTTTCTACGTTCATATTTTCGTAGAACTCACCGTTGACCTGCACCACAGGAGCGGAGCCGCAGTGCCCCAGACATTCCACTTCCTCGAGACTGAACATCTTGTCACTGCTGACCTCACCCGGCTTGATGCCGATCTCCCTGTTGAGGAAGTCGACGATCTCCTGTTTCCCGAGCAGGTAACAGGAAAGTGTCCGGCAGATACAGATGTGGTATTTCCCCATCGGCCGAAGGTGGTACATGGTGTAAAAGGTGGCGGCTTCAAACACCTTGCTGGCAAAGGTCCCGATTCGGTCCGCTATGTAGGCGATGGCCTCGGCGCTGATCCACCCTTCCTGCTCCTGGACAAGCCAGAGAGAGGGTAGAATCATCGACTCTCTGGTGGGATAGCGTTTAACCAACCGTTCAAATTCCGCGTCGCGCTGTGCATCAAAAGTGAACGGTACTCCCGTTTCTATTAACTGTGATCGATCACTCATCTGTCCAACTCTCCGCCAATGATATTCAAGCTGCCCAGGTTAATGACGGCATCTGCAATCATTTCTCCCTCAACCATTTCATGGTAGCCACCCATCATGTAGAAACAGGGGGGGCGCACTTTGCATTTATAAGGTTGACCGGAACCATCGGAGACAAAGTGGAAACCGAGTTCGCCGTTGGCAGCTTCATACGAGTCGTACCATTCGCCGGCAGGAACCTGCACCCCTTCGAAAATCAGCTTGAAGTGGCTGGCCAGTCCTTCGATATTGTTGTACACCTCATGTTTGGGCGGCAGGGCAATGGTCCGGTCGTCAATGAAGATCGGACCCTTGGGAACGATTTTCATCGCCTGTCGGATAATGCTGATACTTTCAAAGATTTCCTGATACCGGCACATGATCCGGTCATAGATATCTCCCTTGGAACCAACCGGAATATTGAAATCAAAAGTATCGTAATAGTAGTAGGGGTTGTCTTTACGGAGATCAAAAGGAATGCCCGTTGCCCGCAGGCAGGGACCGGTGAAGCCGTAGGACAGGGCCAGATCCGCGGGCATGACCGCCACGCCCTGGGTCCGGTCGTGGACGATTTTGTTTTTCAGGACCAGTTTGAGTGAGTCATTGACGCCCTGCTCGATGCCTTGCAGCTGCAGTTCCATATCAGACTCCCACCCTTCATAGAAGTCCCGATACATCCCGCCGATACGGGCAAAGGAACTGGTCAGGCGGGCACCGGTCAGGCGGCTGATCAGGTCATAGGAGGCCTCTTTCTGGTTGTAGAGATACCAGTAGTTGGTCAAACCACCCATATCAACCAATTGAGCCGCCAGACAGACCAGGTGATCCTGAATCCGGAAAAACTCACCCATGATAATGCGCATGAATTTGGCCCGGTCAGTGATTTCAACCCCCAGCCAGGACTCAACGGCCTTGGCATAGGCGATGTTGTTCATGAGGGCCGAGCAGTAATTGAGTCGATCCGTCAGCGGAATGACCTGGTTATAGGTCCGATTTTCCGCGGTCTTTTCGAATCCTCGATGCAGATAGCCGATCTCGTTGACATTGGCCAGGATGGTTTCGCCATCAAGGGCGGTCAGAATACGGATGGCACCGTGGGTGGCGGGATGGGAGGGGCCCAGGTTAAGGTACATCACCTGGGTGTTGATGTCGCTCATGGTGGTCTGATCGACACCATTTTTTTCCAGCCTGGCTTTGATTTCCGTTTCCAGACTGTCGGTTTCGTAG
Organism: Desulfobulbus alkaliphilus; assembly: GCF_016918545.1. Taxonomy (GTDB): domain Bacteria; phylum Desulfobacterota; class Desulfobulbia; order Desulfobulbales; family Desulfobulbaceae; genus Desulfobulbus; species Desulfobulbus alkaliphilus. The sequence continues at coordinate 118,261 of NZ_JAFFQC010000001.1, forward strand.
CAGATCTGCCCTTGATCGATGACATAATCCTTACGAAGCGGATACCCCTGGAACTGCCAGTGGTTCAGGATTCTGCGCAGGTCCGGATGGCCCTGAAAGTTGATGCCGTACTGATCAAAGGTTTCTCTCTCGCCCCAATTGGCTGCATCCCAGAGATGGGTCGCCGTGGGAACGCCGATGGCCGGGTCGGCAACCGGGGTCCTGACCTGGACCAGCAGGTTCTTTTCCCAGTTCCGCAGGGTGTAAACCACAAAAAACCGGGCCTCCTGGGCAACCGGATAGTGAAGATAATCAACAGCCGTGACATCGAGCAGCAGGCCAAAGTCAAAGGCTGGATCCTTTTTAAGGCGGGTAAGCGTTGAGGTCAGTTGTTCAGGCTGTACCGAGATCACCACAGCCTCCAGATTCGCCGTACAGACCGCATCCGGAAACGCGGCCTGTAATAATTCTAGCGCCGTCGTATTCATATCAGTCAAGAATCCCTTTAAAGTCTTTTTGGCGATCATTGAGCACGGTTTCACTCTTGATCTTGTCCTGAATCTTCATCAATGCATCGAGGACCGCCTCTGGCCGGGACGGGCACCCGGAGATATAGACATCCACCGGAATGATGGTATCTATGCCCTGCACAGTGGCGTAGTTATCGTAGATGCCGCCGGAACAGGCGCAGGCACCCATGGCAACGACCCATTTGGGCTCGGGCATCTGATCATAAATTCGTTTGAGAATCGGGGCCTGCTTGTAACTGATGGTCCCGCAGACGAGCAACAGATCCGCCTGGCGGGGGGAGAACCGAACAACCTCCGCTCCCCACCGGGAAATATCATGCTGGCTCCCCGCAGCGCTCATGAATTCGATTGCACAGCAGGCAGTTCCAAAAACAAACGGCCACAACGAGTACCCACGACCCCAGTTTATGACTGCATCCAGTTTGGTTGTGAGTACCGAATCACCTAAACTAGCTTCTAATCCTAACGCCAATTGAGCACCCCTTTCTTAATTTCATAAACCAGTCCTGTGTTCAGCAGTACCAGGAACACAGCCATTGCCGAAAATCCGTACCAGCCCAGTTCACGAACACTGACAGCCCACGGGTACATGAACACCGCTTCAATATCAAAGAGAATGAAGAGAATGGCGACCAGATAAAACTTCACACTGAATTTCTGATCGGCCAGACCGATCATTCTCTTGACACCGCTTTCATACGGCTCGTTTTTCGCCTTTCCGCCGGCTCGGGGACCAATGAACATTGTTGCCAGCATGAACAGCGGCACAATGATGGCTATTCCGATCAGGGCCATTGCTGACAGTACCAGTTCTGTTTCCATGAATCAGACCTCTTCCGTTAACATAATAAAAAACGAACGTAAAACTTCTGTGTACAACAGGTTACCAAAAGCAAGAAAATGAACGGCTATTCATTACCGACCCAACCCGCATCTGTCAAGAAAAATAGTTCCCGTGACAACAAGGCCCTCTTCTCTGCCATTGCCAACGGCATTTTCTTATTTTTTCCGCAAAAAAAAGGCCGGATTGTGAATCCGGCCTGCATGGGCGAAGGGTGCAAATGGCACCCTTTTAAAAGGGGACATCCTCCCCAGTGGGTGGAGGTTCAAACGGATCACCACCATATCCCGGACCGGAACCACCATACTCACTGCCGCCCCCTCCGCTCGCCCCACGGGGTGAGAGCATTTTCATCTCCCGGGCGACGATTTCAGTGTTGTAGCGATCGACACCGTTCTGATCCTTCCATTTTCTGGTCTGCAACCTGCCCTCAATATAGACCCTGGAGCCCTTGGACAGGTACTCGCCGCAGATTTCCGCCAGGCGGCGCCAGGCGACGATCCGATGCCATTCGGTCTGTTCCTGGATCTGGCCATCCTGCCCTTTCCATCGGTCCGTGGTCGCCACCCTGAAGGAGGTGACCTGGGCACCATCCTGGGTATATCGAATCTCCGGATCAGCTCCCAGGTTGCCGATTAAAATCACTTTATTGATCATTTTTCACCTGCTGATAGATAATTTTGCCATGGCCGCGCACCTTGCATCCCATCCCTGAAACACGACCGACACCATAGCCGACTTGGCCGGTTATTGCAAAACCTGTCTGCAGACCATGGACCCCGATTTCGGAGGTCGATCATCAACAGATATAAGTACGGCCGGACAGCACTTGCTGTCCGGCCGTGAGCAGGAGTGAAACACCGTTGAAGGAACAGTTGTTATTTTCCGGACCCCGCGGCTCCGGTGAATTCCGGATAGGCTTCCAGGCCGCACTCTTCCAGATCCATACCCTGATATTCCACTTCTTCGTCGACACGGATGCCCATTGTGACCTTAATAAGGAACCAGACAATCAGGCTGGCCACAAAGACAAAACCGAAGATAGCGCCAATGCCGGCCAGCTGACCGACCAATGAGGCCTCGTCATTGGAGAAAAGGACCGCCAGCAGACCCCAGATGCCGACCACGCCATGCACCGAAATGGCGCCCACCGGATCATCGATCCGCATTTTATCCAGGAGGACAATGGAGAAAACGACAATAACCCCACCAACGGCTCCGATGCCTGTGGCCAAAAGCAGAGACGGGGTATCCGGTCCCGCGGTTATGGCCACCAGACCGGCCAGGGCGCCGTTGAGTCCCATGGTCAGGTCGGCCTTGCCGAACATCAGCCGGGCGGTGATCAAAGCGGCAATGACACCGGCAGCTGCCGCCAGATTGGTGTTCGCAAAGACCAGGGCCACGGTGTTCGCCGACTCCACGTCCGAGACCTTCAGTTCCGAGCCGCCATTGAACCCGAACCATCCCATCCACAAAATGAACACACCGAGGGTAGCCAGGGGCAGATTCGCACCGGGTATGGCCCTGGCCTTTCCATCAGGCCCGTATTTTCCTTTTCTGGGCCCAAGCAGCAGCACAGCCGCCAGAGCCGCCGAAGCGCCGGCCATGTGAACAATGCCGGAACCGGCGTAATCGGCGTATCCCAGCTCATCCAGAAAGCCCTCGCCCCAGCTCCAATATCCCTGGATGGGATATATGAACCCTGTAAGCACCACGGCGAAGAGGAAAAAAGACCATAATTTCATCCGTTCAGCCACTGCACCGGAGATGATCGACATAGCGGTCGCCACAAAAACGACCTGAAAGAAAAAATCAGCTATGTTCGAATAGACCGGCGCATCCTCACCACCGGCAAGGACATCGGCCACGGTGTTGTCGCCACTGATCAGAAAACCGATGCCGGGGATGATGGAGCTGGCCGATTCTCCATACATGATATTATACCCCACCAGCATATACATGACACAGGCGATGGAATAGAGACCAATATTCTTGGCAAGGATTTCAACAGTATTTTTCGACCTGACCAATCCGGCTTCCAGCATGGTGAACCCGGCAGCCATCCACATGACCAGCGTCCCGGACAACAACAAATAAAAGGTATCCAGGGCATATTGTACTTCAAACAATGCTTCCACGATGTGTTACCTCCACACAGTTTTTGTTTGGTCTGAATAATCCGCGGATAACCGGGATCAGAGTGCTTCCGGACCGGTTTCCCCGGTCCTGATGCGCAGGACATGTTCAAGGTCAAAGACGAAAATCTTGCCATCACCGATCTTGCCGGTGCCGGCCGCCTTTTTGATACCTTCCACCACCTGGTCGACCTGATTATCGTCAATAGCCACTTCAACTTTCAGTTTCGGTAAAAATTCAATGACATATTCGGCACCACGATACATTTCGGTATGCCCTTTCTGACGACCGAAGCCCTTGACCTCGGTGACTGTTACCCCTTTGACGCCAATTTCGGTGAGAGTTTCCCGTACATCACCCAGTTTGAACGGTTTGATGATCGCACTGACAAATTTCATACATTTCTCCTTTTTTCGGCAGTCATGACTTTGCTGACCCTGACCGCCCTGCTGATTGCAAACGCGTCGATTCTACTCATTGATCTGTTGTTGTTTTTCTGTCGATAATGCCCATGCCGCTTTTTCCCGGTTCCCCGACAAAGACGCCAATGATCACCCAACGTTCACCCCGGTGATCAATGACAGTGGCGATGGGGCCACTTTCTCGCTAGGTTTGTGCCGCCCAGCCCACAAGGCTGGTGTCCTTTCCCCGCATATGTATTCCCCCCTATTCCTGATGTACGTGCCCCTCGGAAAACAGTTGCTTGTCCCTGATTCTCGGACCCGTCGGCAAATTGAATTCTGGAATATGCAGTCTACGTCCGTGTTTCAATTCGCCCACGCGTCTCGATGCAGCGCAAAACATTGCATTTCTCGATGAACATGTTGCGTGACGCTTGAGGCTGGAAAGCCTGCTGCCTTCCTCCTTGCCCTTGTTTTCTTTGTTTTAGCAATGATGATGCCATCTATTTTTTATTTAAAAAAACATGAATATCCAACTATTAAGCAACAAGCTTACCTCATGGCACCGCCAAAGCACGTAACAAAAACAAATCATCCATGTAAACTTTACTGTTCATAATTTACAAATTTGTGCAGTTTATTTCAAAAAAGAAGCGCCAACCTTGCCCGGAAACCTGGAAAGGACAAAAGAAGCATTGCAACAGTGACGAAAATAGGAAAAGATGTAAGCCAGACTCCCCAGCCTCCGGTAACACCAAGTGTCCTACCCCGAGGAGACATCGCATGCCCGCCAGCCAGCCAGACCAATCCGCAACAGATAAACGCTGGAAGACCATCAACCTGGTCATGCAGCGACATGACCACCGGCCTGAGGCCCTCATTGAAACCCTGCACGCCGCGCAGGAGGCCTTCGGTTTTCTTGATCCGGAGACCCTTGCCTACATCGCGACACAGCTGGATGTTCCTCCCGCCAAAGTCTATGGCGTGACAACCTTTTATAATCACTTCAATTGCAGCCCCAGGGGAGAACATTTCCTGGAGATCTGCACCGGCACGGCCTGTCATGTCAAAGGCACTGATCGCATTGCCGCCTGGGCCCAGGAAAAATACGGCCTGGAACCCGGCCAGACCACAGCGGACAATCGGCTGTCGATGGTGGAGGTCCGCTGCGTCGGCGCCTGCGCCTTGGCGCCGGTCATCATCACCGACGGGACCCTCATCGGTGCAAAGACCATTGCCGAAACCACCGATCTTATCGAGGAGTGGCTCCATGACGATGCACCTTGAAGAACTGCACCAACTGGCCGATGATCGCCGCCGTGAACTGGAGGGCTTCGCCCACCACATCCTGGTCTGCACCAGCCTCGGCTGTCCGAAAAACAAAGAAATTATCGCCGCTTTTCGTCAGGCGCTCACCAACAGCGAAGCCGGGGAAAAAGTGCTGGTCAGAAAGGTGGGGTGCATGGGATTATGCGCCGCCGGCCCGGTGGTTCTCATTCTTCCCGAGGAAATTTATTACCAAAAGGTCGCGCCCGGGGATGCGGCCGAGATTGTCTCTGCCTTGGGCCGGGAACCGGTGCAGCGCCTGCTGCTGCCCTCGGATCTGCCTTTTTTTACCCGACAGTACAAAAATGTATTGGCTCTTTTCGGCCGCATCGATCCCGAAAGCTTGGAAGATTACCTGGCAGCCGGGGGGTATGAGGCTGCGGTAACAACCATAACCCGAATGCGGCCGACGGAGGTCATCCGTTCTATTGACAAAAGCGGCCTGCGGGGGCGCGGCGGTGCCGGCTACCCGACAGGCTTGAAATGGTCGACGGTTGCCAAGGCACAGGGAAAAAAGAAATACGTGGTCTGCAATGCCGACGAAGGCGATCCGGGCGCTTTCATGGACCGAGCCATTCTTGAGAGCACACCCCACGCCCTCCTGGAAGGCATCCTCATTGCCGCCTACGCAGTAGGAGCCGACTGCGCCTACATCTATGTGCGCGCCGAGTACCCCCTGGCGGTGCGGCGACTGAAGCGAGCGATCCGCGAAGCGCTTCGCGCCAATCTCCTGGGGACAGCTATCTGCGGCAGCGCTTTCAGTCTCACCATCCAGATCCGTCTGGGCGCCGGTGCTTTTGTCTGCGGTGAAGAAACAGCCCTGATCGCCTCGGTCGAGGGCGGCCGCGGCGTGCCTCGGCCACGTCCCCCTTATCCCGCCGAAAAAGGTCTCTGGGGGCGCCCCACCCTGATCAACAACGTCGAAACCCTTGCCAATGTCCCGGGGATCATCCAGCGGGGCGCGGACTGGTTCGCCGGTCTCGGCACGGAAAAAAGCAAGGGCACCAAGGTCTTCGCCCTCACCGGGACTATCAACAACGCCGGCCTGATCGAAGTGCCCATGGGCATGACCCTGCGTGAGATCGTTGAAGAGATCGGCGGTGGCATTCCCGGTGGTCATACCTTCAAAGCCGTTCAGACCGGTGGCCCCTCAGGGGGCTGCATCCCCGCTGAACACCTGGACACCCCGGTGAGTTATGAAAATTTAAGCGCCCTCGGTTCAATCATGGGATCCGGCGGCATGATCGTTATGGACGAGACCACCTCCATGGTTGATATCGTCACCTATTTCATGGCCTTCAGTATGGAAGAATCCTGCGGCAAATGCGTACCCTGCCGGGTAGGCACAGCACAGATGCACACCCTGCTGAAAAAATTCCAAACCCGAACCGCCATCGATGACGATCTCACCACTCTGGAGAGCCTCTGTCACCTGGTGCGGAACACCAGCCTCTGTGGTCTGGGACAATCGGCTCCCAACCCGGTGCTCAGCACCCTGAACTATTTTCGCCCGGAGTATCTCGAGCGCATCACCGGTCCTGTTGACCCCTGCCGCCAGGAGGAAAAACAATGACCGCCGCCCAGATCCTCACCCTGACAATCGATGGCAAACATGTCAGCGGCCTGGCCCATGAGACTCTTTTACAGGTAGCCCTGGAAAACGATATTGCCATTCCAACACTCTGCTGCCTGGAGGGATTGTCAAACCAGGGATCGTGCCGATTGTGCATGGTTGAGATCGCCGGCACGACCAAGCCTCAACCCGCCTGCGTCACCCTCATCCAGGAGGGTATGGTGGTCATTACCCAATCGGAAAATCTGCGCACATATCGCCGCACAATCATTGAACTGCTCTTTTCGGAACGGAACCATATCTGCGCGGTCTGCGTTGCCAACGAGCATTGCGAACTGCAGACCCTGGCCCGCGACCTGGGTGTCGACCATATCAGTTTTCCCGGTCGCTATCCGGCTCTGCCGGTCGACGCCTCCCACGACCGTTTTGTCCTCGATCACAACCGCTGCATCCTCTGCACGCGTTGCGTGCGGGTGTGTGCCGAAATCGAAGGCGCCCACACCTGGGACATTCAGGGCCGCGGCATCCGCAGCCTCATTACCGCCGATTTCAACTCCCCCTGGGGACAATCGACCACCTGCACCAGTTGCGGCAAATGCGTCCAGGTCTGCCCCACCGGGGCTCTCTTTGAAAAGGGCAGATCGGTTGCCGAGATGCTGAAAAAGCGGCCATCCCTGCCCTACCTCGTCTCCAACCGCACCAGGGAACAACAATGAACAAACCTCGACTGGCAACCCTCTGGCTCGACGGCTGCTCCGGCTGCCACATGTCCCTTCTTGATACCGACGAACGGTTACTGGACCTGGCCGCCAGGGTCGATCTGGTGTACAGCCCCCTGGTTGACTGCAAGCTCTATCCGGAGGCGGTGGATATTGCCTGCATCGAGGGTGCGGTAAGCACGGCTGAAGACGAATGCCGGCTGCGCAGCGTACGGGAGCGAACCAAATGTCTCATCGCCCTGGGCGATTGCGCCGTCACCGGCAATGTCCCGGCCATGCGCAACACCTGGGGCACCGATACGGTCCTTCGCTCAGTCTACCTGGAGCGTGAAGCCCTCGCGGCGCGGATCCCGACAGAGGATCTGCCGCTGCTCAGCGACAAAGCCCTGCCATTGCATACCTTCGTCAAGGTGGACTTTTTCCTTCCGGGCTGCCCGCCCTCTGCTGACACAATCTTTTCCGCTCTCACCGCCCTGATCGAGGGACGAAGCGCCGACCTGCGGCTCAACACCGGTTTCGGCACCTAGGAGTTCGCCATGGAACAGCAGATCACCATCGAACCGGTCACCCGCATCGAAGGCCACGCCAAAATCAGCCTGTTTCTCAATGATTCCGGACAGGTTGCCGATGCCCGCTTCCAGGTCACCCAGATCCGCGGATTCGAAAAATTCGTCGAGGGCCGCCCCTTTTTCGAAATGCCTTCCCTGACCGCACGGACCTGCGGCATCTGTCCGGTCAGCCACGAACTGGCCTCAGCCAAGGCCTGCGATCAATTGTTGGCGGTGACCATTCCCGAAACCGCCAAAAACCTGCGGCGCCTGCTCAACTGGGGCCAACTTATTCAATCCCATGCCCTGAGTTTCTTTTATCTTTCCGCCCCGGATCTTCTTCTCGGCATGGACCACCCGCCGGAAACACGTCATTTCCTTGGCATCGCCGCCCAGGACCCGCAGTTCGCCCGGGACGGCATCAGGCTGCGCCAGTTCGGCCAGCAGGTCATCGAACGGCTGGCCGGCCGGCGCATCCATCCCTCCTGGGTGGTGCCCGGCGGAGTAAACACCCCATTGTCGGAAGAGACCCGGACCGATCTCCTCAATGATATCCCCGAAGTCAAAAACCTGGCACTCAGCCACCTGCAACGGTTTAAACAATCACTTGAACAATACCAGGAATACATCGAACACTTCGCTTGTTTCCCCAGCCTGTATCTTGCCCTGACCAACGATGCAAATACCCTGGAACACTATGACGGCCGGCTGCGAATCATCGATCAACAGGGAACCCTCCTCAAGGACAGCAGCTCTCCGACTGAGTATGCTTCCTGGATCGGCGAAGCCATTGAACCCTGGAGCTATCTCAAATTCCCCTACTACGTACCCCACGGCTATCCCGATGGCATGTACCGGGTCGGCCCATTGGCCCGGCTCAACATCGCCGCCCGTTGCGGCACCGAACTGGCCGACCGGGAACTGGACGCTTTCCGGGCTCTCCAGGCGGGCCCGATCCAGAGTTCCTTTCATTACCATTACGCCCGTCTGATCGAAATCCTCTACGCGGTCGAGATGATCGAAAACCTGCTCAGCGACCCGGCTATAACCGATCAGCGGGTCCGGGCCACCGCAGGCGTCAACAACACCGAGGCCGTCGGCATGATGGAAGCCCCCCGGGGCACACTCATTCATCATTACAAGGTCAGCAACGACGGCCTGATTCAGTGGGCCAACCTGATCATCGCCACTGGCCACAACAATCTGGCCATGCACCGGGGGATACTGCAGGCAGCGCAGCGGTATCTGGGCCATGGTGAACTCCACGAAGGACTGCTCAACCGTATCGAAGCCGTCATCCGTGCCTTTGACCCCTGCCTGGCCTGTTCCACCCACGCGGTGGGACATATGCCCCTGGACGTACAGTTGATCGGACCGGACGGTACCAGACTGAAGCACATCCGGCGTTGAACTCTTTCACCTGAATCCGTGACGGCTGGATTCAGGTTTCATCGACCTGCACATCGCTCGACCGGCCTCTGCACACGAGTCGCTGCCAACGTTCCGCAATGAAAAGGCTGACATGAACAGTTGTTCGAACTTTTTTGCTTGACTACCGACGGAGAAAAAAATGGTAAAAAAAATCCTGGTTGCCTTTGATGGTTCCGAGCAATCGATGTATTCTTTTGCCTATGCTCTGGATCTGGCAGGAAATTGCTCGTCTGCTGTCCAGGAAATCAATGTGGTTGCCGTAGTGCAATTGCCGGAACTGGTTCTGGATGGTGACATGGATGAAATCATCGCGAACACCACCCGGCAATACCATGATATTTTCAAGGAGTTACATGACCAAGCCGCAGCACGGCAGGTTCAGATCACCACCGAGGTGCTCGTCGGTAACCCTGCTGATCAGGTCATCCGTTATGCTGTTGATCATGACATTGACATGATTTTTGCCGGTCAAACCGGTAAATCAGAAGTGCAAAGCTGGCTGATGGGTTCGGTCTCCAGGCGCATCGTCATTTATGCTCCCTGTTCGGTCGCCATAATCAAGCAAAAACCGAAGTGAGGTCCAGCCGTCAAGGATTCAGGATAAAGAAACGGCTCCATAACAATGGGATACAAATTGCTGCTGGTCATGGTGGGGGGTAGTCTGGGTGCGGCGAGTCGGTACGGAATCGGTCTGCTGAGTGCCAGGCTCTGGGGGGCAAGTTTCCCCTGGGGCACCCTCATCGTCAATCTTGTGGGCTGCTTTCTTGTCGGTCTGCTTTTTGCTCTGGCGGACCGCAGCCGCTTGCTGTCGCCGGATATTCGACTTTTGCTTATCACCGGTTACCTGGGGGCACTGACCACTTTTTCCACCTTTTCCCTGGAAACCGTCAATGCCGGTCGTGCCGGCCTGGTTCTTCAGCCGCTGACCAACATTCTTGCTAACAATCTGGGCGGGCTGACACTGGCCTATGTAGGGCTGCGGCTGGGCGGATTGAAATAAGACCTGCCGAGAACAGCGGGAGAAGAGATCGGCGGGGCGACAGCCCTGCCAGCAGCTTGTTAAAAAAATAACCCGGATCCGTGAGCATTTGTCCGGGCATCGGCTGTACACAGGTACATTGCACGGATGTCTTACCGGAATATCCTGTTGACTGGCAACTACCTGATTTGCTATAGCGTAACCATAGTTTGCCAGACTGATTCCACCCCATGTCACAGGTACTTGCTTCGCACCGCAACCGCAGGGAGAGGATGCACCGCGCGGCAAGGCATCCTGCCACCAGAGCGAGATGAACCTTATGGAACAAAAGAGGCGATACTCCACCTATCATTCGATTCATGATCGGCCACCGGTCGCTCTGCCGCCTCTCCGGCAAAGCGGCAAGAGTTCAGCTCAAACGCATGCTGCAGGATCTTCTATGAAAGGAATCTACGCTGGAAGCTACGACCCGCCAACCAATGGTCATTTATGGATGATCGAGCAGGGATCGCGACTTTTCAACGAATTTTATGTCGCTGTCGGCGAAAATTCGCAGAAAGAATACACCTTCAGCCTGGAAGAACGGATGGACATGCTGGAAGAGATGTGCGCACGTCTCCCCAATGTCAGGGTAGTGCACTTTGAGAATAAATTCCTGGTCAAATATGCTGAATCCATTGGTGTGGATTACATTCTCCGCGGCATCAGAAACGAAAAAGATTACACCTATGAACGAGGCATGCGCTACGTCAACTGCAACATGAACAAAAGGATTCAGACGCTGTTCATGATGTCGCCCCGCGAACTGGTTGAGGTCAGCTCCAGTCTGGTCAAAGGCCTGGTCGGCTCGGATGACTGGGAACAGGTGGTCAGGGAGTATGTGCCTGAATCTGTCTACTTCAGGATGCTGGATAAATTCCATGCCCTGCGTCCTCGGCAAACCCACCGCCGTCATCTCGAAAAAATCTGAACAACTGAAAAACGGCCACCTTCGGTCCCTAAAAAAGTACTGCCCCCTGCCATCGAATCGGTTTACCATTGATATATTCTATCAATAGTATATAAAAAACCGATCCGACTGGTTGAGCTGGCTGGTGCCGGCCGCGGGCTTCAACCCCGTTGGGCTGCCTGTGAAAGGGAAGCCGTTTGGTTCGATTCCAAAACCAGTCTCCTCGCTCCAGCCGCAACCACCCACCGGTGTGGGGAGGAAAAAGAAGTGCCCACCTACCTGCAACCGTTCAAGTGCCGCTGTGCTGAGCCCCTCAGTCCCGTGCAGGGCACGGACCTCGTCGGCCCTGTCAGCGATTCAACCGCCTGTCAAGAAACGACAGCCAGGCATCAAATCCCTCGCCGCTGGTGGCTGAGAGCGCCATCAACTCCAGGTCGGGCTTGAGAAGACCTGCCTCTTTGCGAACCTCTTCCATGGAAAAATCGAAATAAGGGAGCAGGTCCACCTTGGTAAGGAGAACCAAATCAGCTCCTTTGAAGGTGGCCGGATATTTAGCCGGTTTATCCGAACCCTCCGGCACCGACAGCAGGACCACTCGGATATGTTCACCCAGATCAAAGGTGGCCGGACAGACCAGATTCCCGACATTTTCGATGAAAATCAGGTCGTAACCGGCACCCTTGGCAAAATGCTCCAGCACATGCAGGCCGCCATGGACCAGGGGTGCGTCCAGATGGCAGGCCCCGCCGGTGGTGAGCTGCACCGCCGGCACTCCCTTGGCGCGGATACGTTCAGCATCGCGCTCGGTCTCGATGTCACCCTCGATCACGCCAATCCGCACTGTATCGCGCATGGCCTCGATGGTTCGCTCAAGCAAGGTGGTTTTACCGGAACCGGGACTGGAAATGAGGTTGATGGCCACGGCCCCCATCTTCTCAATATGCTGCCGGTTGGACATTGCCTGTTGGACGTTGGCCGCCAACAGACTCTGGTTGACTTCGACCACTTTGGGGTCGTGATGATGGTGCTCGTGCAGTTGACAGCCGCAGGTATCACACATGGGACTACTCCATTTCTACTTGATTGAGAATCAGTTCGGTGCCGCCTTGAGGGGAGAGACGATTCGACCCGCACCAGGGACATTTTCTGGCCGCCAGACCATGACGGGCCAGGTCCAGCCGTTCACTCTGCCTGGGGAAAGGGATAAGCGCCACTTTGTTGCACTCCAGACAGATGTATTCCGGGTCCGGAGTCTCCATGTCAAGAACCGCATCCCGGGTAGCCGGCCGCTCCGCCTTGAGAATATTGAAGCCAAAGGCAAAACTGTCCTGGACGATACCGGAAAAAGGACCGAGCGTGACCACGACCCGGGTGACCCGGGCAGCCTGATGCTTTCCGGCTAATTCAAGCAATTGTTCGAGCAGGCTCTGCGCCAGGGAAAGTTCATGCATTGGAGGAGATGCTCCCGTGAGAGAAAAAACCGGATTTCAGCAGATTCTCGGCAACGACTGCCCGGTCAATGGCTCAAGCAGCCGGGATCCACCAATTCTGGTGGTGAGAGTGACCTGCCCCGCTCCGGGTCCGCTGATCCTGCCGATACGAGCCGCCCCCCTGCCCTCCGGCACCTGTCGAAGCAATTGCAGAAGGTCTTCCGCCGCTTCCCGGGCACAAACGATGAGGCATTTGCCCTCATTGGCCAGATACAGCGGGTCGAGCCCTATCAGTTCGCAGGCCGTCGCAACCGGGGCCATGATCGGCAGCCGCTCTTCCTCAATGGTAATATCAACCTTTGACGCCCGGGCAATTTCACAAAGTGCTGTCGCCACTCCGCCCCGGGTGGGGTCACGGAGCACATGCACCCTACAGGCATCGGACTCCAGCAGGGCGCCGACCAGGCGGTGCAGTGGTTGGGTATCACTGAAGATATCACCATCCAGGTCGATGCCCGCCTGACGGCTCATGATGGTAATGCCATGATCGGCAAGGGTACCGGAAAGCAGAACCGTATCCCCCGGCACAGCCATTTTCACGGATACATCAAGACGATGAGAGACAATGCCAATGCCGGAGGTATTAATGAACATTCCATCGGCCTTGCCCCGGGGCACCACCTTGGTATCACCAGTGACAACAGCCACCCCGGCCGCTTCGCAACAGCGGGCCACCGAGGCAATGATCCGCTCAAGATCCGCCAGCGGAAACCCTTCTTCAATAATCAGCGCCAGACTGAGGGCGATGGGACGGGCGCCGCGCATGGCCAGATCATTGATGGTCCCATGCACCGCCAGCTCGCCGATATCACCGCCCGGGAAAAACAGGGGGTCCACGACAAAAGAGTCGGTGGAAAAGGCAAGACGACCGGCATATTCACCCAGGACGGCGCAGTCTTCCAGGTCGCGCAACTGAGGACTGGTGAGATATTTGAGGAACAGGTCGCTGATGAGGTTCTGGCTGGCCAGCCCACCGCTTCCGTGGTCAAGACTGATGATCGAATCTGCTTTCATGCCCTTGGTCTGTTATGCTTCATAAGTTTCCCCGCCCCCTTTGCGACTCTTCTTCTCACCGGAGTAGCGAAAAAAAGCGGCACAGGCCCCTTCGCTGGAGACCATACAGGGCCCCACCGGACGTAACGGTGTGCAACGTGCCCCATAGAGGGGGCAATCCGGTGGCAGCAGGCAGCCCTTGAGAACCTGACCGCAACGGCACCCCCCGGGTTCCCGGGTCGCCTGCAAGGCAATACCCAATTGCCGCAGGCCGTCAAAATCCTGGTATTCCGTGCGCAGAACCAGACCGCTGGCCGGGATCATGCCCAACCCCCGCCATTCGCTGTCCGCCGGCGTAAACACTTCCTCCATCAGCATCCTGGCCCTGACATTGCCCTCCTCGCTCACTGCCCGGGTATAGCAGTTGGTTACCCTAGGGCGGCCTGACTGGATCTGGCGGATCAGGCTGAGCAGGCCGGTGAGAATGTCGGCGGGTTCGAATCCGGCCACGGCACAGGCCAACTGATGTTTCTCCACCAGCGGGCGATACGCGCCGCTGCCGATGACCGCGCTGACATGCCCGGGGCAGAGCAGTCCATCGACCGGCAGGTCAGGATCATCCATGAGGGCGTCAAGAGCGGCGGGCATGGTTTTAATCGCAGCTATGATCAGAAAATTATCCACCCCAAGACGCCTGGCCTGCACCAGGGTGGCGGCGATGGTGGGGGCCGTGGTTTCGAAACCGACAGCCGCAAACACCACCGTGCACTCCGGTTCTCTTTGCGCCAGGGCCAGGGCATCCATGGGTGAGTAGACAATCTCCACTCGCGCACCGGCGGAGCGGGCCGTGGCCAGAGAAGCTTCTTCGCTGCCCGGCACCCTGATCAGATCACCAAAGGTGGCAAGGACAACCCGCGGCAATCGGGCGGCGGCGAGCAGGGCATCGATGTACCCAGCCGGAGTGACACAGACCGGACAGCCGGGACCGGACAGCAAGGTCATCTGTTCGGGAAGCAGCGAACGGATACCATGGCGAAAAATGGCCATGGTATGGGTGCCGCAGACCTCCATGATCCGCACCGGCTGCCGCAGACCGCGGGAGATCTCCGCTACCAGAGGCGCTGTGACCTCCCGGCTGCGGAACGCCTCATTCAACTGCATTCCGGTTCCCCGGGCAGACGCCCCTCCTCCTCCAGGACCTCGGCCATCCGCCGCATGAGGCTCAGGTTGTATTCGGCCTCCTCTTCGGTCAGGGTACGGATCGCAAACCCGGCGTGAATAATGACATACTCGCCCACCGCCGGAATCCTGTCCACCATTTCCAGCCGCACCTCCCGACGGATACCATCACCGGCCACCAGGGCAACCCCGGGATCAAGCAGTTCATCGGACCCGGTTATGACCTCCACCACCTGCAGAGGGACAGCTAAACACATGGGGTTCTTCCTCCTGTATACGCCTGACCAAGGGCGATGCCGCCGTCATTCATAGGCACCAGTTCACCAGCCAGGACGGAACAATCATGCTCTTCCAGCCGTTGGACCAGGGTTTCAAAAAGCAGTTTATTCTGCATACAACCACCGGACAGCACGATTTCATGCAGACCTGTCCGCTGCTGCAGTACAAGAAGCACCGTCACCAGGGACTCCACCAGCCACAGGTGAAAACGGCGGGCAATGACCGCGGCATCAATGTCCGCGGCAAGATCGCGGACTATGCACGCGGCCAGGGGAGCCGAATCGATGATCCACAGCCCTTCCTGCTCACGGCAGCCGAGCGGATAAGCGGAATGGACTGCAGACAATGGCGCCCGGACAGCAGCGGCCTCGAGCAGCATCGCTGCCTGCCCTTCATACGCATTGTCCAGGCACAGCCCGGTCAGGGCGGCAACAGCATCAAAAAGACGGCCGCAGCTGGAGGAGCGGGGACAATTGAGTTGTTTCACCAGCATCTGGGCCAGCACCCGTTGTTTCTCTCCAGGAATGGCTGCCAGGGCTGGCAACCGGGCGGCCTGGGCAAATGCCGCCGGACCCAGGCCCTGATACAAGAGCGCCAGGGCCATGCGCCAGGGTTCACGGGCCGCCCGGTCACCGCCGGGAAGGGGCAGGTGCGACAATCGCCCAAGACGCACAAAGCCGCCGCGGTCGGCGCGATAGATCTCCCCGCCGAAGACCGTACCGTCGGCACCGTAGCCAGCGCCATCAAGGACAACCCCGAGCACTGGCCCATCCACCCCATGCTCCGCCAGCACGGCGCCGATATGGGCATGGTGATGCTGGACGGCCCGGCAGGGCTGCTTGCGGCCGCGGGCAAAACGGGTGGAGAGATAATCGGGATGCAGGTCACAGGCACTCAATCTCGGAGTCGTAGCCAGAATTGAGCTGAAATGCTCGATGCTTTCCCGGTAAAAAGCGAAATTCTCCGCCCCGGTCAATTCTCCAATGTGCTGGCTGAGATAAGCCTGCTGATCGCGAACAAAACAGAAGCTGTTTTTCATCTCCGCTCCACAGGCAAGAATATCCGTGGTCGGATGTCGGAGTGGCAGCGGTACCGGGGCATACCCGCGCGCCCGGCGCAGCAGGCGGACTTTTCCGGCCATGATTCGCGCCACTGAATCATCAACCCGGGTAACGATCTCGCGATTGTGGAGAAGGAAAAAATCCGCCAACCCCTGGAGCCGCCGCAGGGCCTCGTCATTGCCGGTGCAGATCGGTTCGTCACTGCGATTACCGCTGGTCATCACCAGTGCAGCCGGTACGCGATCCTGGTGGAAAAGAAGGTGGTGCAAGGGCGTGGCGGGCAGCATCACCCCGAGAACATCCAGTCCGGGAGCCACCGCCGCCGCCAGGCCGGCGGTGGGCCGCTGTTCTCCAAGGACAATGGGATGCTCCGGTGAGGTGAGCAAGGCTGCTGCTTCATCGGACAGGTAACAGAACGCCCTGGCAGCCTCCAGATCCCGGACCATGACCGCCAGAGGCTTACCCTGGCGATGCTTGCGGGTCCGTAGCGCGGTTACCGCTGCCTGTGAACCCGCGTCCACGGCAAGGTGAAAACCGCCCAGCCCCTTGATCGCCACCACGGCCCCTTCAGCCAGGGCTGCGGCGGCCTGGCTCAAGGCATCGCCATCAAGGGGAATACCATCGTGGTCATGCCAGCTCAGACGCGGGCCGCAGGCCGGGCAGGCGTTGGGTTGCGCGTGAAAACGGCGATCAAACGGATCGTGATATTCGCGGCTGCACCCCTCGCACATGGGGAAGACCCGCATCGATGTGTTGGGCCGGTCATACGGAATCCGTTCGACAATGGAGAAACGGGGACCGCAATTGGTGCAGTTGGTAAAGGGATAGCGAAAGCGACGGTTGTCGGGATCGAGGATTTCAGCCAGACAGTCGGTGCAGGTGGCTAAGTCCGGAGCAATCGGCACAAGAGCCTGTCCTTCGGAGCGGCTGGGAAGAATGCGAAAACCAGTCTCTCTACTGTCCAGAGCCTGCGCGGCACACACATCAATATCAGCGATGCGGGCCACCGGAGGCGCTTCATTGCGCAACGCGGCAATGAAGCCATCCAGGACTGCCGCCGGACCATCAACATGAATATGAACACCCTGTCCATCATTGACCACCGTTCCGCTCAAGGCAAATCGATGCGCCAGCCGATAGACAAAGGGCCGGAACCCCACGCCCTGCACTACCCCATGGACCGTGAGTCGCCGGGCGGTTGTCTCGATTTCACTCATGGGTGTGGTCATTGTCACAGGTCCCTTGGTCCCGGTTCCGCTGTAACGACCGAACCGGGCCGCATTATTTCCTAGCAGGTATACTCTAGCAGCAAGACCATCTTTGCACCATGCTTTTTTTCCACACGACCATTCAGCCCAATTGGCATAAATCAGCAGGAAATTAGGGACACTTCCCTATTTAATTTTTGTTAAAAAATTAAATAGGGAAGTGTCCCTAATTTCCCCTAATTTCCCCTAATTTCCTCTAATTTCCTTATCTACCCATCCCCTTCGGCCTGACGCTGAATCTCCCGGTATCGTTTGGAATGGACCACCTTCTGCTTCTCCAGATCCTCGATCTCTTCCCGACTGAGATGAATGAGTCCACAGACAGGACAGGAGAGATCCATATCGTCATGGGCAGCCCGCTGCTTGAGTTCGTCCACGGTCATATGGCCGACGGAGCCACAGGCACAGTCAGGCGATTCAACCCGCACGATAACCCGGTCTGTTTTTCTGGTTTTTGCTTGCATACGCATACCCGAGCAGGTGTACGGGAGGAGGAAGACCTGACCCGCGGGTGGAGGTTCAACGGTGCAGACTGCGCACCGGTGTACCATGATGATCAAAAAGAGTGACCACAACTGTCGGACCGCCATCCAGGCGGTGAGTTGCGCAGGAAATTCAGGGGTCATAGGCCCGGACCGCCATCTCGATCCGGTTGAGGATCTCTTCATCAGCGGCCCCGTTGCCGATCAGGCGATCCGCGGCCTGGCGGACACAGAGCTGCATAGGGGCCACATTATGGGTGGTGCCGACAATCAGATTGGCCCGGGTAATACACCCGTTCCCGTCGGTTGCATACTCATGGAGCAGGGTGCCCCGCGGTGCCTCGACGTGACCTATGCCTCTGCCGGCGCCGGGTTCGACCACATGATGAACCAACGGCTCGACAATCCGTTCGTCGGCAAGCAGCTCCAGGGTTCGTTCACAGGCATACACCAGCTCGATCAATCTGGCCCAGTGGTACAGCAGGGTACCCTGGGCCGGGCGCCCGAACAGTTCCCGAAAAGCCTCCAGTTCTTCCTGAGCCCTGGGGGTGGCGATGTGGTCACAGACATTGATCCGGGCCAGGGTATTGGCCCGGTATATCCCCCTGGGCTGCGATGAATCCAGGGAAATTCCCTCGCCCCAGGATCTGGCATACACCATCTTGGCATACGACCAGGGTTCGACATGCTCGGCCAGAAACTGATCATATTCCTCGACCGGAAATTCGACCAGACCACCGCCGGGGTCCATCAGCCGCAGCAGACCGTCGTACAGGCGCAGAGATCCCTGGGCGTCAACCGTGCCGAGAAACCCTGTGGTCACCGATCCCAGCGAGAGCATTTCCTCGACAAAACGGGAAAAGATCCGTTCCTTGGCAAAGGCAAGCGATTGACAGGCAAAATCAAGCAGCACCTGACCGTCGGCAAGCAGATCCCGCTGCTCCCCGGCGTCCATGGGCCTGGCAAAGCCGCCAACCACGCCGGCCACCGGATGGATGGCCTTGCCGGCAAAGCGCTCCAGCATGGCCAGGGCTAACTGTCGCATGCGCACCACCCGGGCGGCCAGCTCGGGCTCACTGCGGACCAGACCCATGACATTGCGGACCGAATAATCGCTTTCCGGGCCAAGAACAAAGTCCGGGGCGGCAAGAAAGAAAAAATGGAGAATCTTGTCATGGATATGAGCCAGCACCTGGGCCAGTTCCCGCAACAGATTCCCGGCTGGAGGGGGACTGACCCCGAAACAGCCATCAATGGCCTTGACCGCCGCCAGGTGATGCATCCAGGGACAGATACCGCAGATCCTGGTGACGATCCGGGGAATCTCTTCCGCCGGCCGACCGATGACAAATTGCTCGAATCCGCGCAAAGCGGTGATCTCCACCCGGGCATCACTGACCCGCCCGCTCTCGTCAAGATCAATCCTGATCCGGGCGTGGCCCTCGATTCTGGTTATCGGTTCAATGGTTATTGCCCGCTTCATGCCAGCCTCCCTCATTTCCTTTCCCCTTTTGGCCTGAGTCGGCCGTGGGCCCCGCTGAAGCGCAACAGTGATGTGCGATCGATAATGGTGCGATAATCGATGCCATTGCTGGCCAGGGCGTTCATCATGTCGAGAAGCTGGTTGCCGTACTTACGAACAGGGCCATAGCAGCCGCGACAGGAGACACGGCTGCGCAGGCAAAGCGGCACATCCCTGCCGCCGCAGCCTCCGGCGGTCACCGGCCCCATGCAGAGCAACCCCTGCTCCAGGAGACAGCGCATCCGGTCCAAAGGTTCCCCTGGAGTATACGCGGCCCTGACCGTACCCCGATGGATCGTGGCCTGCCCTTTTCCTGTCCGTACGGTGGGACAGGTTTCACAGACGCTCTTATGCGGCAGACGCTGCTCTTCCCGTTGTATCAAGGCCTCCAGAACCGCGATGATCATCTCAGGACGCGGCGGGCAGCCGGGCAGACAGACATCCACCCGCACCTGCTCGTCAATGCTGGACACCCGGTCCAACAGGGCCGGCACACCATCGGGGACAGGAGCGGTATCGGTGGTTGCGGTGCTGAACACGGTCTCCATGGTCTGGCCGGCGGTCCATTGATTGCGCATCGCCGGTATACCGCCGTGACCGGCGCAGGTACCAACAGCGATAAGGACCCGGCATTGCCGCCGCATGGCCGTGAGGATCTTGAGATGACTCGCCAGACCGACCCCTCCGGTCACCAGGCCGATATCGGCCTCGGGCAGGGAGAGATCGCCTTCCTCACCTGGATCCGCAATGTACTTATGGTCCATGAGCAGAGGGAAGTGGACAATATCAACCAGCTGAAAAAGCGAGAACAGCAGCTCGCCGCTGTTCAACAGAGCGATTTCACAACCCGAACAACCATGGAGCCACTCAAAATTGAGTCTAGGTTTCATTGATGAGCCTTCCTGCGCCGCCGGCGGTGAACACCGGCGAACCTCGGTCCAGGTCCGCCAGCCTGGCAATCATGTGATGAAAAGCTTTCACCAGCCGCTCCGGTTCCGCCGAGGACACCCAGGTCAGCTCGAAGCGCTCGCTCGCATACCCCAGATCTTCCAGGGTATCGACAATCACCTCGGCCCGGGCCAGAGCCACCTCATTGCCTTTGAGATAATGGCATTCCCCGAGATGGCAGCCGATGAGCATAACTCCGGCGGCTCCTTTATCAAGGGCATGCAAAACCTGTTGCGGATGGACCATGCCTGAGCACAGCACCCGGATAATCCTGATCGATCCGGAGTACTGCAGACGGGAGATGCCGGCCAGGTCAGCCGCGGCATAGGAGCACCAGTTGCAGCAGAAAGCGATGATTTTCGCGTCCCAGT
The DNA here is from genome assembly GCF_016918545.1 of Desulfobulbus alkaliphilus. Lineage (GTDB taxonomy): Bacteria > Desulfobacterota > Desulfobulbia > Desulfobulbales > Desulfobulbaceae > Desulfobulbus > Desulfobulbus alkaliphilus. The sequence continues at coordinate 139,266 of NZ_JAFFQC010000001.1, forward strand.
TCATGTCCCCTCCGCTACCGTATCATCCAGGGCGGCGTCCACCTGGGCCTCGATCTGCGCGCAGGTAAAGCCGGCAACATCAACGCCCTGTTTCGGGCAGGTCCCCTGACAGATGCCGCAGCCCTTGCACAGCACCTGATCAATGACCACTGATTTCAAAACCACGCCTTTTTCATCTTCATATTCCACCAGGGTAATGGCCCGGTACGGGCAGACCTCGATACACAGACCGCAGCCGTCGCAGCGCCCCGGGTCGACCTGGGCAACGTAGGCCTCCAAGGCAATTTCCTTGCGGGCCAGGAGGCAACCGGCCTTGCCGGCGGCGGCCAGAGCCTGGGAAATGGATTCTTCCAGAGGCTTGGGATAGTGGGCCAGACCGGCGACGAACACACCGTCAACGTGAAACTCCACCGGTCGCAGCTTGGCATGGGCCTCCTGAAAAAACCCATCGGCATTGAGAGGCAGCTTGAACAGATTGGCCAGATCCGATGCGTCCGGACTGGCCAGGGTAGCGCTGGCAAGGATCACCACATCTGCCTGGATCTGCAGCGGTCGATGCAGGACATGATCCCAGACCTCGACCAGGACCCCGTCCCTTTCCCGAGAGAGTTTTGGCGGACCGTGGAGTTCGTAGTTGATAAAGACAATGCCCAGTTCCCGGGCCTTGTTATAGAGGCGCTCGCGCTGGCCGTAAGTGCGGATTTCCCGATAAAGGATGTAGATCCGGCGGGACGGGGCCTCTTTTTTCAACTTGATGGCACTTTGAATCGAGTGGGTACAGCAGGATTTCGAGCAATACGGCCGCTCCTGATTGCGGCTGCCGACGCACTGGATAAAAACAAAGGAGGTACCCCGGGCCACCCTGGCTTCATTGTGCATGTGGAGTTTGTCGAATTCAATGGAGGCCACCACCTTGGGAATTTTGCCGTATTCGAATTCTTCGGGAATGTAGCGTTTGGCCCCGGTGGTGATGAGAACAACACCATGGCGGACGGTTTTCCTTCGTCCGGAGTCGCCCCTGAGGGTTGTGGTGAAATTGCCGACGTGGCCGGCCACCTCCACCACTGTGCTGTGATAGAACACGGCAATTCGAGGATGATTAACCACCTCGCTGCGCAGTCCATCGAGGTAGCGGGGTACATGCTCACCGCTCCAGGTCTGGAACAGATGGAGGGCATTGCCTCCTAGCTGACCGGTCTTTTCCACCAGATGGACATCAAAGCCCTGCAGCGCCAGATTGAGGGCCGCGGTCATGCCCGCCACCCCGCCGCCGATAACCAGAGCCGAGGGGGTGATGGGAATACGCAGGGGATGCAGGGCACGGAGACCACTGACCTTGGCCACCGCCATTCGGATCAGATCCTTGGCTTTGGCGGTGGCGGTCTGCTGGTCAAAACCATGCACCCAGGCATTCTGATTGCGGATATTGGCCATCTCCAGCAGATACTCATTGATACCGGCGGATCTGAGGGTAGCGCGAAACAGCGGTTCATGGGTCCTGGGGGTACAGGCTGCCACCACGATCCGATTGAGTTCCCGATCCCTGATCTGCTGCCCCATGATATCCTGGGTATCCTGGGCGCAGGTAAAGAGGTTACGTTCCACGGAAACCACATTCGCCAGGGTAGCGGCATAGGCGGCCACCTCCTCGATATCGACCACTCCGGCGATATTGGTCCCGCAATGACAGATAAATACCCCGATCCGCGGCTCCCGCAGGCGCACATCCTGTTCCAGGGGAAACGACGCTGTTCTGGTCAGGGAATGACGCGCCCCGCTCAACAGGACGGCAACGGAGGCTGCTGCTGCCGAGCCGCCGATCACCGACTGGGGAATATCCCGGGGACCGTTGAAGGCGCCGCAGGTGAAAATACCCTCCCTGGACGTGTGTACCGGCATAAAGGCCGAAATGGCGGCAAATCGGTCCGGGGTCATCTGGATACCGATTCTATCCGCCAGGCTGACCATGTCATCCGCTGTTTCCAGGCCCACCGAGAGGACCACCAGGTCGACGATCTCCTCGACCTGCCTGCCCTGAACACTGATATAATGCAGACGGAGATCGCCCCTGGTCCCCCTGGGTTCGACCCCATGGATCCGGGAGCGGACAAAGCGGATCCCCGTCTCGCTGCGGGCCCGCTCGAAATAACGGTCGAATTCCTTGCCGTGGGTCCGTATATCGGTATAGAAAATGGTCACCTCCAACTCAGGATTGGCCTCCTTGACCATGACCGCCTCCTTGATCGCATACATGCAGCAGACCGAGGAGCAGTATTCATTACCGCAATGGTGTTTGTCTCGACTGCCGATGCATTGGAGAAAGGCGATCCTGCGCACCGGTTTGCCGTCAGAGGGTCGGTGGAGCACGCCGCTGGTGGGTCCGTCCGGAGCCAGGTAGCGTTCAAACTGCAGCGAGGTGATGACATTGGGATACACCCCATACCCCCAGGCCTTGATCACGGCGGGATTAAAGGTCTGAAACCCCAGGGCCATGACCACCGCTCCGACCCGGATTTCCTCTTCCAGGGCACGGTCGTCGAACCTGATGGCTTCGGGCGGGCAGATTTCAGCACACACACCACACTTGCCCTCCTGGCTGAGATACAGACAGGCCTCGGCATCGATCTGGTACTTGAAGGGCACAGCCTGGGGATATTTGATATAGATCGCCTTGCGCCCGGCGATATGACCGCTGAAAGGGTCGTCGACGCTTTGGGGGCAGTGGGCGCTGCACTGCCCGCAGGCAATACATTTTTCGGTGTCGACATAGCGGGGTTTCTGTCGCACCCGCACCACGAAATCTCCGGGCCGACCGGCGATGTCGAGGACGCTGCCCAAGGTAAGGATGCGGATATTGGCATGCCGGCCGCACTCCACCAGCTTGGGGGCGATGATGCACATGGAGCAGTCGTTGGTGGGAAAGACCTTGTTGTACTGCGGCATGGCGCCACCGATGGCCCCGGTTTTCTCCACCAGGTAGACATAATACCCCGAGTCGGCCAGATCCAAAGCTGCCCGCATCCCGGAGATACCGCCGCCGATGACCATAACCGCGCCAACCGGCTCCGAGGCGGTCATGTCAACGCTACCATTATGACCGATCATGGCTGCTCCTGCTCGGTCGGCACCAGACAATCAGCGACCAGTTCCCAGAGATAACAGACTGTAATGTTAAGGTTGAACTCCCGACACAGGGATTGGGCCAGTTGATCCCTGCAGGTCTGGCAGGAGGTCACCACCAGTCTGGCTCCGGATTCACGAATCTGACGAGCCTTGATGCGGCCATGATAGACCCGTTCCGCGGTAAAGGGGCTGGTCCAGCCGCCGCCGCCGGCACCGCAGCAATAATTTTCTTCCCGATCCGGCACCAGTTCGACATATTTCGTACAACACGAATGCACCAGGGTCCGGGCCTCCGCAAAAAAACCGTGACCAAAGGTTTTCAATGATTTGCGGCCATAATTGCACGAATCGTGCAAAGTGACCACGGTTTTGTCGGAGACGGGCCGGACCCTGATTCGCCCCTGGTTGAAATACTCGAGCAGCAGGTCAAAGACCGAATAGATCTTCAGGCGCTGCAGGATTGCGGGAAACCAGCGTTCCAGGGCATAACGGGTGGCGTAGTAGGCATGACCGCATTCGGGCAGGAGCAGAGCCGTGCAGTTGAGCCGTTCGACATTGTCCACCATCCGTCTGGCCAGGGTCTGCATGACACTGTCGTCGCCGGCGTGCAGCCCCCAGTTGACGCCTTCCCAGTTTTCCGAGGAAATGGTCCATGATTCGCCGGCAGCATGAAAAATCCGCCACCACCAGGTCAGGTTGTCGGGTTCGGCAAAGGGTTCCTTGGAATTGACGGTCACCAACAGCCGAGCACCGGTTTTATCGATGGGGGTCACAAATCCCGGGCAGACGGATCGGGCAAGATCTTTGCCGAGTTGTTGCAGGAGAGCAACGAAATCCTCCCTGGGGATACCCAGATTATTACCGGTCTGCAGACAGGTGGATATCCCTTTCTGCAGGGGCAGGGGAACCGTGGCCCGGTCACGGCGAGCACGGATGCGGTGCATCAGTTGGACAATCTCGACATGCATCGGGCAGACGATTTCACATTTGCCGCACAGCGTGCACTTCCAGGGCCAATCGCTGGCCAGAAGTTCCTCATCCATGCCCAGAAAGGCCATACGGACGATTTTGCGGGGATCGAGTGCATCAACACCGGCTATGGGACAGGCACCGGCACAGGAGCCGCAAGTCTGACAGATATCAATCTGGGAGGGAAGCGTGGCCAGCAAACCGGCTGTCGCCCCGAGCCGGACCGCGGGGACAGGGACAGCCGTTCTCGAGACAACCGGTTCCTCGGCGGCCGATTCCGGAATCAACCGCGGTTCCCGACCGTATTTCTCACAGAGCTGTTTGTAGTCTTCCCAATGGATCAGATAACGGCGCCCCGGCCCCTCCTGAGCGGGCAACAGTCCGGAGTTGATCCAGTTGCGGATGGTGTTGCGGTGCACCCCGAACTCCTCAGCCAATTCATTGACCTTGACTTCGTAGATCACGTCAGCCCCGTCCCGGCTGTCTCGCCTGGATAATAGGTGTGGATACACTCGAGAATACGGTCTCGGGCCTCGGCCACCGCTGCCTGCATGCGGGGTGACAACCCCGGAGCGATGCGCTCGGGAACCACGGCAAGAGAAGCGACAAACAATTCCACTCTGATCCCGGTTTCCTGTTCCAGCTCCGCAAGCAGGTTGACCGTGGGGAACTGGTGCAGGGAATAATCATGGCTCTTACGAGGAGAGAGAGCTGCCGGCCGTATCCGCCTCACCAGCCCATCTCCGGACGCATCGGCACATGGTTCACCTGCATCAGCAACAATGAGCATTTCGGGGCGCAGAGCAGGCAGCATCAGATACTCGAGCAGGTAATCGCGGATGGAGGTCCCGGCATCGACAAGACAGACCGTTGCCCGCAGGTCGGCATCGCTGAGGGCCTCGATCACCGCTGGACCGAAACCATCGTCGCCAAGAAGCGTATTGCCACAGCCGAAAACAGCGACTTTCGGGACCGCAGCCGACCGGCTTTTGTGCAAGGTGTGCATAATATCAACACTGTGACATGGTATACCACGTCTGCGCAAGGAAAAACAGCAGCCTGAATCCGTGCACATTCCTCCCGAAGGAAGGCCGGTGCAGGGTATAACAAGATAGACCCCAAACAAGCGTCCAACCGTCACTAATTCAGGAGCAGCAACCAGACCATTTGCCACGCTGCCCCACCTGGAAGAAACAACGGCGGACAGGGGAATTTCATGGTATAGACAAGTTCTGGCAATCAGACCTGATCGTCGGCGCGTCGACGCGGGATTTTCCTCTGTCGACGGTAGCTTTCACTTCAGGCACATGCACTCGAGTACATTCCATGGCGCCGAAAACCCAATTTTCCATTCCGCCGGTGGTCTGTTTCACCGGCTGGCACAATTCCGGCAAAACCACCCTGGCCAGTCAAGTGGTCACAGCCCTCACCTCCAGGGGCTACAGGGTAGCGGTGATCAAATCGACCAAGGAAACCGGACTGACCCCCGACCCCCCGGCCACTGACACCGCCAGGTATGCACGGGCCGGCGCCGACAGCGTCGCTCTTCTGGCTCCGGACCAGCTCATTCTGCGCAGCGGTCCGCGGGGCAGCGATCTCCCCTCCCTGGCGTATCGCTATTTTCGTGACATGGACCTGGTGATCGCGGAAGGATTCAAACAGGCCGACGGTGTGGACAAGATAGAGGTCCGGCACAACGAAGATGCACCGCTGCTGCGCGGCCAGGTCCCCGGCATCGTGGCCGTGGCCGCCAACCACGCCCTGACCGATGGCCTCGTCTTCCGTCTTGATCAGGTGACGGCGATCACCGATTTCCTTGTCGCGCGTTTTCTCGCTGGTCCGGAATCGGGAGCGCAATGGGTCCACGCAGTCGCCAATGGTCGCCCCATCCCCCTGCCCAAGACGCTTCAGGAGCAGTTGACCGCTCTTTTGCGACCCTGTCTCGATTCACTAGCGCCAACCGGAGAGACAGCCACCCTGGAACTCACCCTACGTTCTGCCCCGCAAGATAAACGGATCCCCTGAAGCGCGTCGAGTGAGACCACCAGAGGAGCCAGCCACGTCCACATCCCTCAATTTCGGGGTGCACCCCTGGTTTTTGAAGACATTCTCAATACCCACCAGCATCCAAAATTCGAAGAGCATGATGAGTATCTGTTCATCATCCTCAAGACCATCGCCTGGACGGTTACAAAAAAACTATCTCCGGTTTCTCTTTTCCTGTACAATTCACTTGCGACCCAATCATTCTCAACCGGGAGATCATCCAGGTATGTTTGAAGAAGTCCTTTTGTATCCACATAACAATACCGTTCCTCCGACCGCCGTCCCTGTCTGCAATGTCCAACCGTTTTTCCATTCACGATTTTTTCTCTCTGCAACCAGCCCGACACAACGCACCAGGCTGGGTGCTGCTGTTTGCCCTGCTCACTGCCTTGATCCTGACCACATGGTGGAACCCGGCCACAGCTGAAACCATCGCTACCGAACCTGTATCGCCGACCATCTCTGCCCTGGAAACAGATTTGGACCTGCTCTCCACGGTCTCCCTTTCCAGCCAGACCGAGCCTTACTGGTATGAGCGCCGTACCTTGGTCATCGCTGCTCTGACTTTCATGTTCCTTGAGGGTGTGTTGATCATCTGGCTGATCAGGCTGCTCCTCCGCCAGCGGCACCTGCGCCGGGAAGCCCGTCAGGGAAGCGAACGGTTTAAAAATCTCTTCGACCTGGCGCCCTTTGCCTGCACGGTCAATGACCTCGAGGGTCGCTATCTGATGGTCAACCAGGCTTTCAGTCAAAGTACCGGGGTCCCTGCCGCGGAAGCGCTGGGGCGCACCAGCCTCGAACTGGGGATTATTTTTGACCGGGATTCCGTCCGCACCATCAACGAAGAACTGGAGCGCCATGGCATAGCTTCCGGCCTGGAGGCAACCCTGACCATCCGGGAGCATAAAATCCTTCACACCCTGCACGCCTGCAAATTCATCGACTGGAACGGCGGCAAGGCCCTGCTCACCGCCACCGCCGATATTACCCGGATCCTGGAAACCGAACAGGCCCTGCGGCAGAGCGAGGAACGCTATCGTGATCTGGTGGAAGGGGCTAATATCATCATTATAAAATTTGACACCTCCGGGGTGGTTACCTTTGCCAACGAATACGCCCTCCACTTCTTCGGCTACTCCGAGGCAGAGCTGATCGGTAAAAATGTTGTCGGTACCATCGTACCGGAGATGGAGTCCTCCGGCAGGGACCTGGTGCGGATGATCGCCGCCATCTGCCAGGACGATGAGACCCTGCGCGACAATATCAACGAAAACAAGACCCGGGACGGCCGCCGGATCTGGATCCACTGGAACAATCGGGTCACAAGGGATAAAGAAGGGCACATTCTGGAAATTTCCTCCTTTGGCAGCGACATAACCAAACGTAAACAGGCCGAGGAGGAACAGGAGAAGCTGCGCAGGCAGCTGCTGCAGGCGCAGAAAATGGAATCCGTCGGCCGCCTGGCGGGAGGGGTGGCCCATGATTTCAACAACATGCTCGGGGTGATCATCGGTTACACCGAGCTGGCACTGGAAAACATCGCTCCGACTGATCCCCTGCGCAGAAAATTACTCCAAATCCTCAATGCCGCCGAGCGTTCCGCGGAATTAACCCGGCAACTGCTCGCCTTTGCCCGCAAACAACCCATTGCGCCGCGGACACTCGATCTCAACAAGGCTGTGGAAAAAACCCTCAATATGCTTCGCCGACTCATTGGTGAGGATATCGAACTCACCTGGCAGCCGGCCCCGGGTTTGTGGCCGGTGCTGATGGACCCGGCCCAGGTCGATCAGATCCTGACCAACCTCTGCATCAATGCCAAGGATGCCATTACCGGTAAAGGAAGGATTACCATTACCACTGCCAACCGGGTTGTCGATGCGATCTCCTGTGCCGCCTGCCCAGGCTTGACCCCGGGTGCCTACGTCCTGATCACGGTCAGCGATAATGGTTGCGGCATGAACCTGGAGATCCAGGAACAAATTTTTGACCCCTTCTTCACCACCAAAGACCATGGCCAGGGCACCGGCCTGGGTTTAGCCATGGTCAATGGTATCATCACCCAGAACAAGGGCTGCATCCATTGCACCAGCACACCTGGGCAAGGCACCGAATTTACAATCTATCTTCCCCGCCATCGTGACGACGACCAGCAATGCAAAAATGAGCCGGCTGACATCGCACCCCTTACCGGCAAGGAAACCATCCTCCTGGTCGAAGATGAACCTACCCTGCTCGACCTGAGCACTGTCATGCTCCAGTCCCTCGGCTACACCGTGCTCAGCGCCTCCGGGCCGGATGTGGCCCTTGGCCTGACCCGCGACCACGACAATATCGATCTGCTCATCACTGATGTGATCATGCCGGGAATGAATGGCAAGGAATTGGCCCGGCAGGCCCTGAACCTCCAACCAACCATGCGCTGTCTGTTCATGTCCGGGTACACCGCCGATGTCATCGGTAAGCAGGGTGTGCTTGAACCAGGTGTGCAATTCATCCAAAAGCCCTTCTCCATAACGACCCTGGCAGCCAAGGTGCGTGAGGTCCTGGGCCACCAGCAGCCCCCCGGATAATTCGTCGATCCCCCTGCATCAGCACCCGGCATATCAGATCCTCCTCAATAAATCTCGACCAGGGAATTCCGTCCGATTATCCTTTTTTATTGACAGAGAGGTTCTGGTGTATTCTCATCAATCGCCAACGGAACCAACCATCCCTGACCTCCAGCCGGGATTCCTTGCCGGAATTCCTTGGCAATGGAAGCATGGGAGATGACACTGCAAGGACTTCTCTGAAAAGGCAGAACAATGATTGATACGGACAACGACGAAGAAGATATCCTGGAAGAGTGCGCTGTCTGTGGTGGCGACATCATCATCGACAGTTTTTGCGAAGAGGACGACATCGTATACTGCAATGATTGTGAAGCAGAATATCTGATCCGTTCCCTTGACCCGATTCGGCTGAAATTGTTCGATGACGAAATCGATACGGATCCCGATGACGCCGATGACGAAGACTATGACTGATCCATGCCGGCCGGGAGGCGCTGCTGTCGCCTTCCGGAGGCCCAGCGCCATCTTTGCCCTTCGAGGTGCTACCCATGAATTTTCTCAATCTGTCGGCAAAGAAGCCTGCCTACGCGCAAGCAAAAGCGGTCATTCTCCCCATTCCCTGCGGTGGCTTGACCCCGGCAGCCCTGGCTCTGGACAAAGGGCCGGAGGCGATTCTGCTAGCCTCCCATATGCTGTCATCCTATGACGCTGAAACCAACACCGACATCACCGAACTGGGTATTCACACCCTGCCCCCCCTTTCCTGCCCTGCCTCCCCCCAGGAGGCGATGGAGGAGCTGATTGCTCAGGCCACTCAGCATTTCAAGAAAAACAAACTGGTCGTCGGCATCGGTGGCAGTCACCTGGTCAGCCTCGGCATGGTCCGGGCAGCCGCGGAAAAATATAACGGTCTGGGCGTCCTTCATCTCGGTGCCCACCCACACCTGATCACCGGCAGTCACGACAGCGTGCAGGAAAACGGGGTCATGGCCCGGATACGTGAAAAATGCCCCGTTTCTCACGTCGGCATCCGCAGCATGACCAAAAGCGAACGGAAGGCGATCCATCTCGACAACCTGGTTTTTGCCCGGGACATCCACACCAACGGACTCAACGCGGTGGTCGACGCCATTGACCTGCTCCCGGAAAAACTCTATGTCGCCATCAATCTCGACGTACTGGACCCGGCCTGCATGCCCGCGGTTATCCGACCGGAACCGGGAGGACTGGATTGGTATACCCTCAACGGGCTGATCCGGATAGCCGCCAGGGAAAAATCCATTGTCGGTTTTGATATCACCGGACTCGTTCCCCGCCCAAACGACCCCCATGCGCAACTGCTGGCAGCCAAATTGATCGCCAAGATCCTGATTTGTGTTCTCCAGCCCACTCTCTGAAAGCGGCTGGGGCGAAAAACAGTGAACCTATCCTGGATCCATGAGCGTCCAGCCGTCACGGATTCAGCCGTATGAGACCACCCGATGACCCGTGCCTTTCTTGCCAACACCGTTGCCTGGAACATCCTTCTGATCACCCTGGGTTCGATTCTTTTTTCCCTGGGCATCAACGGTATTGTCATCCATGAAACGTTTATCACCGGTGGCGCATACGGCAGTGCCTTGCTTATCTATTACCAGACCAGCTTGCTGTCTCCACCTATCTGGTACCTGCTCATCAACATTCCTCTGTTTGCCATCGGCTGGTTTTTCGTCAGCAGACGTTTTTTCTTCTACAGCCTCTACGGCGTCATCGTGGTCAGTATCTGCACCAGGCTGATCATCCTTGACTTCCACATAGAAGAGCAGATCTACGCCGCCGTGGCCGGCGGCATCATCTGCGGTGCCGGAGCCGGTATCACCCTGCGCTCCCTCGGATCCGCCGGCGGCCTCGACATCCTTGCCGTCATTCTCAACACCCGCTACAACATCGGGGTCGGCAAGGTCTATTTCCTGTTCAACGTCGTCCTGTTCGGCTTTGCCGCCTCCCTGTATGATACTCCCGACATTTTCATTGCTTCCATCATCCTGGTCTTTATCAGTTCGGTGGTGGTGGAATACGTGCTGTCGATGTTCAATCAACGGAAAATCGTCTATGTCATCAGCGATCACAACCAGGAAATTTCCCGGCAGCTCAATCAAAAACTGCAACTGGGAGCGACATACATCCAGGGAAGAGGGGCCTACAGCGGTCAAGACAAACTGATCCTCATGACCATCACCAATAACCTGGTACTGAAAAAGCTAGAAAGCATCGTCTTTACCGTTGATGAACATGCCCTGTTCATTGTCGAAAACAGCTTCAACGTCATCGGTTCCAGTTTCGGCAAACGGAAAATTTACTGACCCTTGGCACCCTGCCCGCCGCAACCCGCAAGAGTTGGAAATGTACAGGTTCACTTGTTTCCGATGAACGGCCAGCAACGAGAGAAGAACTGATTGAAAAAGACGGTTGTTGAACTGATTGAGGTCGCCAAGGATTTCGACGGTCAGCGAGCACTTGCCGACATTTCCCTGACAGTGACCGACGGCGAATTTCTCTCCCTCCTCGGCCCCTCCGGATGCGGCAAGACCACCCTGCTGCGCCTGATCGGCGGATTTGAGCATTGCACCAGCGGCCTCCTGCGCATCGACGGCCAGGACATGGACCGGATCCCCCCGGAAAAACGGGCGGTCAATACCGTTTTCCAGAACTACGCCCTCTTCCCCCACATGACGGTCTATGACAATGTTGCCTTTGGTCTGCGCATGGCCAAGCGTTCGTCCCGGGAAATCCGTCTCGCCGTGACCCAAGCCCTGGACATGGTGCAGCTTTCAGGCCTGGAGCAGCGACGGCCGGCGGCCCTTTCCGGCGGCCAGCAGCAGCGGGTTGCCATCGCCCGTGCCCTGATCAACAAACCCCGGGTCCTGCTCCTGGATGAACCCCTCTCCGCCCTGGATCATCGTCTCCGCAAACAGATGCAGAAGGAACTCAAGCAGTTGCAACGCGCGCTGGGCATCACCTTCATCCTGGTAACCCACGACCAGGACGAGGCCTTTGCCATGTCCGACAGAGTGGTAGTGATGCAGGCAGGCCGCATCGAGCAGATCGGCACCCCCATGGAGATCTACGAAAACCCGGTCAATCTGTTTGTGGCCCGTTTCGTCGGCGACATCAATATCCTCGACGGGGTGGTCGTCTCACGGTCCGGAGCGGACACGTACCATGCCCTGGTCGAAGGGGTTGCCGTAACCCTGCACAGCCGGCGCGATTTTCTTCCCGGACAACAGCTCCATGTTCTCTTACGCCCGGAGGATGTCCGCCTGGAACAGGAACGCGACATTGCCGAATCCCGGAGCCTGTCGGCTAAGTTCGCCCAGGCCCGACTGCCGGGAACCGTCCAACGCATTTTTTATCATGGTGCCACCTACGATGTCGAGGTGATGCTGGATAATGGCAACCAGGTACAGGTCACCGAATTTTTTGACGAAGACAGTGCCAATCTCTCCTTCCGGCCCGGTGATCAGGTTGCCCTGGGCTGGCTCCAGGGCTGGGAGGTCGTGCTGCCCCATGAAGGATAATATCCTCTTCCGCAAGCTGCTGATCAGCGGCACCCTGATCTGGGTTGGCCTGCTTGCTGTTGTCCCGTATCTGATCCTCCTGCGGACCAGTTTTCTTGAACGGGGTGGCGAAATCCTCCAGGCCGCGGGCTGGTCCCTGGCCAATTATACCCGCCTGTTCTCCCCCGCCGTTTTCAGCATGGCCGTGGATTCAGCCCTGCTGGCCGCGGGCACGGCGCTGCTCTGCCTACTGGTGGGGTATCCTTTTGCCTATATCCTGGTCCGCAGCGGAGAAAAGGCCCAGCCGCTGCTGCTGCTGCTGGTGATGATCCCTTTCTGGACCAATTCCCTCATCCGCACCTATGCCCTGGTGATCATGCTCAAAGCCGACGGCATCATCAATTCCCTGCTGCTGCGTCTCGGTCTCATCGACCAGCCCCTGCAACTGATGTATACCTCGGTGGCTGTTTTCATCGGTCTGGTGTACACCCTGCTGCCCTTCATGATCCTCCCCCTTTTCGCTGCTTTCAAAGCGATGGACCTGCAACTGATCGAGGCGGGTCGCGATCTGGGCGCGGGCCCCCTGCAGACCCTCCTGCGCATCATCGTGCCGTTGACCATGCCCGGCATCATCGCCGGCACCATGCTGGTCTTTCTGCCCGCGCTGGGCATGTTCTATATTGCCGACATCCTGGGTGGCGCCCGTTCCATGCTGCTGGGCAACTACATTCGCGACCAGTTCCTTGTCTTTCGTGACCTGCCCATGGGCGCGGCCGCCAGTGTCGCCATGACCGTGGCCATGGGGATCCTACTCCTCCTCTATTATCTGGCCAGTCGCCGGTCCGGTGGAGGACATCTCAAATGAGCCGATGGCTGAAGGGCGGCTATGCCGCCTCGATCTTTCTCTTTCTCTATCTGCCCCTGGTGGTGGTGGCGGTCTTTTCCTTCAATGATTCACGCTTTTCCCTGGCCTGGCACGGTTTCACCCTCGACTGGTATGTCCGCCTGTGGCACAACACCGGCCTGATGACCGCCGCGGTCAATTCGCTGATCATCGCCGCCTCTGCCGCCACCCTGGCCACCTTCCTCGGCACCATTGCCGCCTTTGTCCTCCATCAATACCGTTTTGCCGGTCGTCGTCTCCTGTTCGGCACTTTTTTTGTCATGATGATGTCGCCGGACATTGTCATCGCCATTTCCCTGTTGCTGCTTTTTCTCGCCCTGCCCCTCAACCTGGGTTTCCATACCCTGCTGCTGGCCCACATCGTGCTCTGTGTCCCCTTTGTGGCCATTACGGTATTTTCCCGTTTTCACCGCTTCCAGCACGATGTCATCGACGCGGCCAGGGATCTGGGGGCCAGTGAATATCAGGTCTTCCGCCACATTGTCCTGCCCCTGGCCGCGCCTGCCGTTGCCGCGGGCTGGCTGCTCAGCTTCACTCTTTCCCTGGACGACGTCATTATCAGTTTTTTCAACACCGGACCGGGCTTCGAGGTTCTGCCGCTGCGGATCTATTCCATGGTCCGCCTCGGCATCCGACCGGACGTCAATGCCCTTTGCGTGGCAATGATCGTGTTCACCATCATTGCCCTCATTCTCACAAAAATTCTACTCAAGGAGAAAAAATGAAAACACTCGTGTCCGTCCTCTCCACCGCCCTGCTGCTGTTATGCCTTGCTGCTTCCGCGCACAGTTCCAGCAGAGTCCTCAACCTGTATATCTGGTCCGAATATATCCCTGATGAGATAGTCGCCGCGTTTACCAGGGAAACCGGCATCAGGGTCAATGTCTCCACCTATGACAGCAACGAGGCCATGTATGCAAAAATAAACCTGATCGGCAGCGGCTATGATCTGGTGGTCCCCTCCTCCGACTTTGTCGGCCTGATGCAGCGGGAAGACCTGCTCCTGCCGGTCGACACCAGCAAAATCCCCAATTTCGCTCACATTGCCTCCCGCTTTACCAATCAATCCTTTGATCCGGGCAATCAGTATTCAATCCCCTACATGTGGGGCTCCACTTCGATTGCGGTTCATACCGGCATGATTGCGGCGGAATCGGTGCAAAGCATGGCCGACCTGTGGCAACCGGAACTCAGGGGCCGCCTGCTGCTGCCCAACGATCCCCGCGAGGTCATGGCCATCGGCCTCAAGGTTTTGGGGTATTCGGTCAACGAGACCAATCCCGAGCACCTGCAGCAGGCCTTTGAAAAACTGCGGACCCTGATGCCTTTGGTGCGGGTTTTTGATTCTGATTCTCCCAAACAGGCCCTCCTTTCCAGGGAAGTCGCCGTCGGGGTGGTCTGGAACGGCGAGGCCTTTATCGCCAACAGCGAAAACCCGGCCATTGAGTACATCTACCCGCCGGAAGGTTTCAGCCTCTGGCTCGATAGTTTCTGCATTCCCAGGGGAGCGGAGAATATCGAGGCGGCCCACCTTTTCATCGACTACGTCCTCAGGCCGGAGATCTCAGCCGAAATCAGCTCGACCATGGGCTACTCCACCCCCAACAAGGCTGCCTTTGCCTATCTTGCCCCGGAGATAAAAGACAACAGGATCGTCAATCCGGATCCCGAAGACGTGGCTCGCGGTGAATTTCTTGACAGTCTTGACGATGCGACCCTGCAACTCTATGAGCAGCATTGGGTGAACCTGAAGACCGGTCAATAGAGGTTTTTCAGGCAAGCCGGGCATCTGTCTCAATGCTGGTCCGCCTGCACCGCGGCAACTGTCCGCTGCAGACGGACCAGAAAATAGAGCGCCCCACCCACCATCACCATCAGAGCGGTTAAAAATATGTTCCAACCGAACTGCTCATAGAGAACTCCGGGCGCGAAGGAACCGATGGCGCCGCCGAGATAATAGAAGGAGATGTAGACGCCGTTGGCAATGCCTTTCTTGCTTTTCGCCAGGGTGTTGACATATCCGGACAGCAGGGAATGGGCCATGAACATGCCGGTGCAGAAAACGAACATGGCCATGAACATGGCCCGATGATCCGGCACCATGAAGCCAAGGATACCGACCAGGTACAGAAAAAGCCCGACCAGAGCCACCCTGGTCTCGGAACCAAAGCAATCAATCATCCGACGGACATTCAAGGAAACCACCACCCCCATGACATAGCCGAAATACATGAAGCCAATTCCGGTCTCACCGAAATCGGGATTGATGACCTTCAACTGAAAAGGCAGGAAGTTGAGCAAGCCGGCAAAAACAAAAAAAACAGAAAAAATGGAGAGATAAAGCCAGAAAAAGACCGGCTGGCGCACCAGTGCCACCACCTCGCCAAAGCGGGGTCGACTGTACTGCAGATTGGCGTCCTTCTCCAGGTTACGCAGGAGAAAAAACCCCCAGAGCAGCAGCACCCCAAGGAGAAAAAAGAAAAACCGCCAACCAAACAGGTCCGTGAACAGGCCGGAAAGAAACCTGCCGAGAAAACCGCCGACAATGGTGGCGGCAATGTAGCGGGCCACAGCCGCCTGCACGTCCTCCCGAGGGGCGGTAAAGGAAATATAACTGACCAGCGAGGTGAGAATGGCCGGGATCACCATCCCCTGCAGACCGCGTATCACCAGGAGCAGCAGATAGCTGCTGGTGAGGCTGAACAGCAACTCCAGGATGCCGAGCAGGAGGATGGCCGTGCGGACAATGAGCCGGGCGGACAGCGATTCCAGCAGGATCCCGTAGAACATCGGCGCGAACCCCAGGGGCAGCATCATCAGGGTGGTGAACAAGATGGCCTGGAGGGGACTTAAGGCGAATTCCTGCTGAAAGACCGGCTGGATGGGCTGGGCTGCGTACAGGCTGCAGAAGGTAATTATGGTGCAGAAATAAATTTTGGCCAAGGGCCCGGGTGAACAGAAACGGGTGAGAAGCGACACGGTTGAATCTCCTCGCGCGAGGGACGCTCGCCGGTCTGACGGATGTCCCCTTTTCCATGTGGTCAGCTGCGTCCGTGCAAAAATGGGGGCTTGTGATCGCTTGCGCGCTCAGGAACGCATCACCAGGCGCATGGGTACAACCCGGAACACCCGCATCAGCACAAAGCTGATGACCAGAGCCGCTGTCAGGCGGACGCCTATTATAATCCAATAATTGGCCCCGAAAAGGACAAAAAGCAGGACATCCTCCACCAGGGAATGACAGATCATCAGAAAGGTGCCGATGAAGAGGATATCCCGACGGCTCAGCGTCCCCCTGGATGCCTCGCGGATGAGGATACCTGCACCGTAGGTGATGCCAAGCAACTGGCCGGCGATAATCGAAAACGAGGTATTGAAGCGGTCCAGATGCCTCCGCACCAGGGTGGAGGATTTCAGCAGGTCCATGACCACAATGATCAGGCTGATGAGGACAATAATCTCCACCGACAGCACCAGCGCTTTTTTCAGGGAATGGGCCAGCATCATCAGAAAGTCGGGATGGTGGTGGGCAGCGACCTCGGCGACCTCGCCTCTGGCGGCGGTTCCCTTGAAAAACCAGGCCGGCATGAACAGCACCGGCAGGACGGCGAGAAAAGCACCGATGCCGCGCAGCAGGACGGAATACAGGTAGGAGATGCCCAGCCTGGCCATGATGGCGCTCTCGACGATGATCGAATGGCAGACGCCGAGGAACACCCCCAATATGGTCCACTGATAGGGTGAGAGGTCAAGGGGCGCGGCCAAGGCGATGGCCGCGTAGATATTGATCAGCACTCCGGCGGCCAGGGCAATGGCGGCCTCCGGGGGCAGGTCGAGCAGGGAGGTCAGAGGGGCAAAAAGAACACCGGCATAGCGGAGCAGGTCAAAATAGAGCAGTATATCGGCAAGGATATACAGCGGTACGATAAACTTGAGGATGAGCAGCGCGCTGCGCACCGCCGATTGCAGGCTGTCGCGGAGAAGGTGGCGCATAGGCCGGGTACTCCCATGAAAAGAGCCTGGATCCGTGAGCATTTACAAGCAAAGGATGGTGCGTGGCAGCGCAAAAAACAATGGTGGACACCAACCAGCCGTGTCCACCATACAAGCCGGAGAGGGCAGTACAACAACGAACATCAAACTCCCCCACCCCCTGCCCCGCACCGGGGCCACCGAATCAGACCAGCAACTCCAATCCGGAAAAGAAATAGCCGATTTCAAAGGCAGCGGTTTCCGGGGCATCGGAGCCGTGGGTGGCGTTGGCTTCCAGAGATGCACCGAACTCGCGGCGAAGAGTGCCCTCAGCGGCATTGGCCGGGTTGGTGGCCCCCATCAGATCGCGCCACTTCTGGATTGCTCCTTCGGCTTCGAGCACCATGACGATGCAGGGGCCGCTGGACATGAAATCGGTCAATTCGCCGAAAAAAGGCCGCTCCTTGTGGACATAATAAAAGCCTTCAGCCTCGCGTTTGCTGAGCAGCAGTTTCTTCATGCCGACAATGGTAAACCCTTCGGCATAGATCCGGCTGATTATTTTTCCCGCGTTGCCGGCAACAAAGGCATTGGGTTTGATTATGGCAAATGTTCGTTCCATGAGTGAAAGTCTCCTTGTTGAGAAAATGGATAAAAGTGCTGAATCCGTAACGGCTGGATCTTTTTTTCGGATCAATGAACAAATCGGGGGATGAACCGAACGCTGCGGTCCATCCCCCGTCTTCTTTCTCAGGCGCCGATCTATGTCAGTTACAGGAAGCCCCGGCAACTGGTCAGATCATTCTTCCTCGAGCAGGACAAACTGCCCGTCGCGAACCGTGAGCATGGCAAAGGCATCCAGGCCCAGGCCGCCGTGATCGGTCTCGGAAAAATTGAAGATCCCGGCGGTACCGATCAAACCGGTGATGTTCTCGATGGCGGCACGAACCTTCTCCCGATCATCACCGCCAACCTCGATCGCCTGCTTGAGGATGAGCATGGCATCATAGGTATGTCCACCGAAGGTGGAGACTTTTTCGTTGAAGCGGGATTCATAGGAATTGATGTAGTGGAGCAGAAAATCCTTTTGCGGGCCTTCCGGCAGAGAATCGGCCACCAGGAGACGACTGGCCGGAAAGATGATCCCCTCGGCGGCGACACCCGCGGCTTCGGCATACTTGATATTGGCAAAACCATGGCTCTGAAAAATGGGCACATCCCAGCCGGCCTGGCGGATATTTTTCACGAGAATGGATTGGGCGGGAACTATCGACCAGTTCACCACCGCCTCAATGTCCTGATTGGCCCTGAGTTTGGCGACAATAGCCGACAGGTCGGTGGCGCTTTTATCATAGACTTCATCAGCAACGATGGTGATACCGAAATCCGGGGCATTTTTAGCCAACTGTTCCTTGCCGGCCTTGCCGAACCCGTCGTTGGCGGCGAGCACCGCGATCTTGCTGATCCCCATTTCCTCCATGGTCATGAAAATCTGCTGAGTCGCATAACTGTCGCTGGGCGCGGTCTTGAAGACATGCGGGGACACCGGGGTCACGATGGACTCGGCGGCGGAGCAGGAGATCATGATGGTCCTGCCGTCCTCGGCAATCCTTTTGATGGCGAGACTCTCACCACTGGTGGAAGGACCGATAATGGCAAAGACATTATCCTCTTCGATCAGCTGCCTGGCAAAGGAGATCGCCCGTTCCGGGCTGCCGCCGGAATCCTTGACAATCAATTCGATGGGTTTGCCGTTGATGCCGCCTTCGGCATTGATCTCTTCAACCAGCATATGCAGCGATCGGGATGCCGGACCGCCGAGAAAGGCCGCCGGACCCGTTTCCGCCAAGATGGCGCCGATCTTGATAGAGGCCGCATGGGCAAGAGATGTCATCATCAAACAACCCAGCACAAACAGGCACCCGGCAAGCAGCGCCCGGAGTGCAATACGTCCTTTTTTCATCCTTTCCTCCTCGGTTATGGACATAGCATCCTTTTTGGAACAATGAATGGCGTTGTTATGACAAATCCTCTTCATCAAGTCAACAAATACCCGTGGGCAGGCGGGTTTTCAGGACAGATGATCTCCGAGGCCACAGAGCCTGCCAACGCTCCGGGACAGAAGCCGTCCTCAGGGGCGCTTGACACTCCCCTGCATCCGTCAAAATCCGTCGCAATCCGTCACGGATACAGGCGATCTTCAAACCCTACCCGGGCCTGATCATAGCCCCTGGCAGACGGCGGGCACCAATACACCTCCACTATGGGGACCGGCCAATGCTCCCCATGGCAGCGATCGCGGAAGGTCGCATCCTCGAGATCACCGAGACGGACCCGTTCCTGGACCGCACCCCGCTCCGGCAGGGTGAGCAGACCGGACAGGACCGCGGCGATATCGGTGCCGGTTAGACGACTGAAGCCGTCGACCTGATCCTTCATCCATGGACCGCGCCCAGGGCGTATATGGCGTCCTGCTCGTTGGTCTCGATATCCAGCAGACAGCAGCGGGCGAGAAACTCAGCTACCTCCCCCTCCGGCTGCAGGCTCGGGGTTGCCGGGGACGGGAGCCTGCTGCCGACAGCAGCCTCTGTCGTGGCCCGGGAAGGGCCATGCTCGCCGGAGGTCAGGCTGCTTCCTCCCCTTGCTCACCCGCTGCGGTCGAGATGGAGGCCCGTTCATCCCCCATTCCATCGCCCATTTCGTCCCCCTTTTCGTCTTCATAAAGCAGCAAGGGCAGGACAATGGTGGCCAGGGCACCGCCCTCCACCCGGTTGGCGAGGCTGATGTCGCCACCCATGGCCTTGAGCAGGGCGTAGGAGACCGAAAGGCCGAGCCCCGTGCCCTTGCCCGGTTCCTTGGTGGTGAAAAAAGGGTCAAACACATTGGCGCGTTCCCCTTCCGCCAGACCAATACCACTGTCGGCGATAGTAACCCGCAGGGCCGGCTTGCCGGCATGATCTATATTTTCGCTGCGTACTTCGATGGTCCCGCGCTCACCGGCGGCATGGACGGCATCAGCGGCATTGATCAAGCAGTTGAGAAAGACCTGCAGCAACTGCGCCGCATTGCCGTGGACCACGGACTCCGCCGCCTCCAGTCGGCTGGTCAGATCAATGCCGTCCAGTAGCGGCTGGGGGCGGAGCAGGTCGATCACTTCGCCCAGCACCCGATGGACATCGACATCGCCGCTGGTAGTGGCCACCGGCCGGGACAGATCAAGAAGCCGATGCACCAGCCGGCTGATCCGCTGCACTTCCTGTTCAGCCCGGGTGGAGAATTCCTGCCGTTCCTGTTCACTCAAATCCTTTTGTTTGATCAGCCCCAGATACCCTTGGACAATGCCCAGGGGATTGCCGATTTCATGGGCCAGACCGGCGGCCAGACGGCCAACGGAAGAGAGCTTTTCCGTCCGCACCATCTCTTCCCGGGTGGCGATCAATTCCTGGTTGGCCTCTTGCAGCGAGACAAGATGGCGCTGCAGCTGTTCCCGGTCCGCCTTGATCCGGCCCAGCATCCGTTCCATGGAACCGGCCAGCTGCCCCAGTTGGTTGCCGCCCTCCAGGGCGAGAAAGGGCATTCCCCCCTCGTCGGTGTAGGAATCAGTACGGCGGATGAGGCTCTCCACCGGCCGAATCACGCCCCGATGGAGGCGGAAAAAACCGATGACCAGGAGAATGATGAGATTGACCCCCAGATAGACGATGATATAGCGCTGCAGGCCATGAATGCGTTGATTCAGGGGGGCAAGAGGATAGCGCAGGGCCAGGGCACCCCTGACCTGATCGGGACTGTCCAGGGACAGGGTCAGATCGAGATAGCGCCTGCCCGGCACCATTCCGGCCCGGGCCAGACCGTGCAGGGAGCGGGCGGGCGCCGTCGGCGGTTCCGTCAACATCCGGCTCAGATCGGCATGATGCACGTCCTCGTCACCGTAGCAGGCCAGCTCTGCTCCGACCCGCAGACAGACTGCCACCGCCCCGGAGTCCCGCAGACTCTCCACGGCCAGTACGGAAAAAAAAGCGTCCCCATGGGGTGGCTGATCCGCCGATTTCCCCGCCTGTTGCCCGGCAACTGCGGCCAGCAGAGCCAGTTGCAGCTCTTTTTCCCTGGCCAGCGACAGGGCCCCATCCCGCAGCCAGAAGGAGGCGATGACAAAAAAGCTCAGCCCCGTAGCCGCGATCAGCACAGCCAGCAGGGTGGTGGTGATATGAACCTTCAATCCATGCTGCACCAACGCACTCCCCTTTCACTCCCCTCGCCTGAACGTCTCGGGAAATATCTCCTTGCCACGACGAGGACCAACCGCAAGCACAGAGACATCGACCCTGGACAAGGCAACGCGCGGTCCACTACCCGGTATTCACCAACCCTCAATGTACGAAAATCAATCGTTCCTACGCATACATTTCTCCTTCCTTCAGCAGGATATTTATGCCTAAAATTAAAGGATTTCGCGATAAAATTAATAAAAGATCTGCACGCTGGGCAGACCGGCCCCCCACCCGCACACTCTGATAGCCCCGGATCCATGAGGGCACGTCCGCAGCTCAGCTGTATTGTCTGCGACCGTTCGATTGAGAGAGGGCAACCGCATGGGTCCGCGTGGCCAAACGATACAACCTTTTGCCCACCAAACCAAGGATATCTCACCATGTTTGTTCAATAAAATCGTGCGAGCAGTAGGGTGGGCAGGCGTCTTTTTGCCTGCCCACGCGGGTATCCAACGAACCCCTTATCGAGCCTTGGCCTCATACCACCACATCTGACTGCATGCTGCCTTCCAACGGATCCGCCATGGTGACGCCGCAGACCGGGCGATGGTTTTCTCCGCAGGTTGCAAGTACCAGTTGAGTGTATATTTTCAAAGCACGATCTTGACATCTTCCAAGCCTGACCCCGAAGATGACCCCGAAGACTGACCCCGAAGAATGCCCGCGTTATTTAAGAGCGCCCCCCCATAAGCTCGACAACGGCGCAGCCCAGATCCCGCCCCCCAAGGGCATCGTCTCGGAGCCGTCGTACAGCAAAACGCCCATCTTGAATTGGCTTTTCGCAAGACCGGCCAGCTTCTTGAGCCCACGAAGATCGTTTTCCTTGACGGTGGCGGCAGCTTTCACCTTGATTCCCACCAGCTGTCCCGCGGCACTCTCAATCACGACATCGACCTCGAACTTGTCCGCATCTCGGTAGTACATTACGTGATAGTCGCCATCTGCCGTGGTCGTGTGTTTGAGCAGTTCACCATAAACAAAGCTCTCCAGCACGTTACCAAATCGAGTGCGATCTTTATGCGCTTCCTCAGCGTTCAGGTCAAGCAAGGAAGCCAGCAATCCAGAATCGACGAACTGCAGTTTTGATGTCTTCACCACACGGTTCAGGCGATTACGTGCCCAGACCTCAATGCGCTTGAGCAGGTACATCTTTTCGAATACACCGACGTAACGCGAGGCGGTTTTGCCGTCCAATCCAACCTGGCCGCCGAGTTGGGTGTAATTGCACATTTGTCCTGCCGTCTGTGCCAGGGCACGTAGGAATCGCGGTAACTGATCGAGCTTCTCGATACCTGCCACATCGCGGACGTCACGCTGGATCATCGCGTCTATGTATTGACGCGCCCAAGCTACACGGCGCCTGGCCGACGCACGTAAAATCACTTCGGGATAGCCGCCACGAAGTACACGCTCAATCAGATCGCTTCCCAGTGCGGGCTGATCCACCTTGAGTATCCGACCGGCAAAGGCACTATCGATCCAATTTACTGAGCGCGACTCGATTTCGCTCTGCGACAAAGGCAACAACGACAGTGTTTCCATCCGGCCAGCGAGTGAGTCGGCCACGGTTGGCAATGCCATCAAGTTCGCCGATCCGGTGAGCAGAAAACGGCCAGGCCGCCGGTCCTCGTCCACACTCTTCTTGATGGCCAGTAGTAGCTGAGGTGCACGCTGTATTTCATCGATCACGGCCCGATCCAGGCTGCGAATCATCCCAACAGGGTCTTCCCGTGCCGACAGCAATATCAGCTCATCATCCATGGTCAGGTAGCGCAATCCCTGTTGCTCCGCGATCTGCCGTACCAGCGTTGTCTTACCGGCCTGACGAGGACCTGACAACAACACGACAGGCGTATCCAGAAGGGCTTCAGCAATGAGCGGTTCGATCCAACGCGGGAAAAGGAATGTCGTGTCCATGGGCACATGGTAACGTAAATCATGGAAGATGACAACGTAAATGCCGGAGGCTATAGTCGTAAATATAGGAATACGTCAGCGTAAATTTCGGATCAACGGCACGGAAAAAACCAGGGACGCTTCCCTATTTTGTGTGCTTTGGGAGATTGGCCATTTCTCTCTATGAAAATAGGGGAAGTGTCCCTGATTTTCTATTGTTCCTGACCCGAAAAAGGAAATCCCACAAGGAACACTTGCATCAAAAATAAGGCAGTCTGGATTGAGCAAGGGCGATTTTGAAGTGTAATTTCTACCGCCCTACTTCAAACAGTTTCTTACCATATTCCCCTATTTGCATGTCTGCTGCATTAACTCATTACAACTTTCTGTTGTTGTCCTGGTGCCGGAGCCCCTCGCAATAATCTTTCGGTACTGAGATCTTCATCAATATCCGGTGTTTTTCCTGCGTGCCAGGGCGTGAATAATTTAACGTATAATCTTGGCATCTTCTAGGCCTGACCCCACAAAATAAACAAACGCATGAAATGTAACTACAATTGACAATCAATGAAAAAATCGTTATTTTCAGCGGATGATTACTCGAAAACTCAAAGAAAAGTTACTGGAATTAGCCACCTATTATCCAGTTGTCGCAGTGACCGGCCCCAGGCAGGCAGGCAAAACTACCTTGTGTCGAGCCACCTTTCCGGATAAACCCTATGTCTCGCTCGAATCTCTGGACTTCCGTGATTTTGCCCGTAGCGACCCACGGGGATTTCTGGCCGAATACCGACAGGGGGCCGTCCTTGACGAAATCCAGCAGGTACCAGAGCTGGTCAGCTATGTACAATCCGAAGTCGACGAAAACAAGGAGCCTGGCCGCTTTATTCTCACCGGTTCACAGCATTTCGGTGTATCTCAAGTTATTTCTCAATCCCTTGCCGGGCGTTGTGGCGTACTGAACCTGTTGCCCCCTGATTTTGACGAACTGCAGGGCTTTTCCGGGGTTCCGGATGAACTTTTTACCCTCATTTGGCAAGGGGCTTACCCAAGGATCTATGATCACAATATCCCGGCCCATCAATGGCTGGCCGATTATGTTGCCACCTATGTACAACGTGATGTCCGCCAGGTCATGAATGTTGGCGACTTGCTGACTTTTTCTACCTTTCTCAAGCTTTGTGCCGGGCGAACGGCGCAGGAGGTAAATTTATCGTCACTGGGGAGCGATGCCGGAGTTTCGCATAATACGGCCAAAGCCTGGTTATCGATCCTGGAGGCAAGTTATATTATTCACCGGGTACCGGCATGGCATGTCAACATCCGCAAACAAATAGTGAAGGCACCCAAGCTTCATTTCCTGGATACGGGATTGGCCTGTTATCTGCTGCAAATCAGAGAACCGAGCCAACTCCGGTTGCATCCTTTGCGAGGGGCTATTTTTGAAAGCTGGGTGGTATCGGAACTCTATAAATCACTGGTCCACCAAGGGGAACAGCCAAATCTGCACCACTATCGTGAAAGCCGTGGATTGGAAATGGATGTGCTGGTGCAGCGAGGCGACTGTCTCCATGCCGTTGAGGTCAAGTCCGCGGCGACGGTTGCCTCTGATTTTTTCAGGGGATTTGCACAGATTGCAGAAAGAATCAAGGCAGCCGACCTGTCCCTTCATCTCGACAACGTGGTAGTTTATGGCGGCGAGTCATCCCAGCAACGTTCAACAGCGCGGTTGCTCAGCTGGCGGGATGTGGGCAAGATTTTAAAAACCAGGGACACTTCCCAGTAGTGTCCGGTCAGTAAAAAATTAGGGACACTTCCCCTATTTTTGTGAACTGTGGCAGATTGGCACGTACTGCTTCATGAAAATTGGGGAAGTGTCCCTAATTTTCCATCACTCTGCACCCCAGCTCATATTGAGTGGTGCAACCAGGTCGTCCGTACTTTCCACCTTCCCTTGGTGCAGGCAAAAAAGGGACCCGGGAACAGTACGATACGGTTGCAAAATGGACACAGGCACCCCATTTTTGGTAATCACTATGGATTCACCGGTTTTGTTGACCTCATCCATATACTGTAAACACTTTGCTTTAAACACAGAGGCTTTGACGATCTGCATACTATGTCCCTTGCTGTGTTGAATGGGCATATAATATAATCGATAATCGGCAATAATGGCTTGTTAATCTTCCATCTCTAACGTGGAGTTCCATGGTTTTTTCGCCGAACTGCTTTGCTGGCTGTAACATCCTTAAGACCACCAGAGACATATTTATGCAACACACTGGAGATGAGTGACTGGTAGGGCAACCCCTCTTCCAAAGCGCGACGTTGCAGCGCTTCAAGGTCACGACTCGAAATCCGGATATTGATGCGTTTATCTTTTCTGATCGTTTCCCCTGCTAACCGGGCAAGTTGAGCACGTCGCTCGTCTTTTAATTCTGATGTAAAAGCACCCGCTTCAAATGCTTCCAGCAATTCCTGGTCTTCTCGGTTTAATGTGTTACTCATTTGGCCCCCTCAAATAATGTTTTGTAGCCTTTCGGCTGGGGATAACGCTTTTTAAAAAAATTTCGCTTCCATTTTCAACGTAAGCAACGAGCCAGGCATATTCATCAACTTCGACCACGAACATGCGTTGATTTGGATATGTATTAGCATTTGGATGAACAAGATCATCGAGTAATTTTCCGGATTGCAGTGCAAATAACACGTCTTCGAAAGATATGCCCCGCTCAGTCATCAAGAGTTGGTTCTTTTCTGCATTCCAATTGATCTGTTTCATTTTTTAAAAATAACGCGTTGTGTGCCTATTGTCATCAAAAATTAGGGTCACTTCCCCTATTTTCAAAGGGTTTACGTGCGGGGGCAAGCATACCTTCAATGCACGATCTTGCCATCTTCTAGGCCTGACCCCAAATATTTGCTAACGCCGGACAGCTACCCGGCCGACCGCTTGCGAGCGGTCCGAGTTGAGCGTTCTTTTGGGCGAGTATCCGGCACCAGTTTGATTTCGAGGTGGCATCCGACAGCATGTGCGTACTTTTTCAGAGTTGTCACGGAAGGGGCGTGTTTCCCTGCTGCTTCCAGGCGGGACACAGCACTTTTCGTCGTCCCCATCAACTCCGCAACCTCCTCCTGGGTCAAGCCGGCCCTGGCGCGCGCTGCCAGCAATTCGCGAACCAAGACATACTCCTCCTCGAGTTCTTCATAAGCCTCCTTGAACCCCTTACGTTTCAAAGCTTTTTCGAGAAACGCCTTCTGGTCGTGGAGAACTGGTTGATATGTAGGTTCAGCCATTTTGCACCTCTTTCATTCTTTTCCGGGCAATCTTCAGCTCATGCTCGGGGGCCTGATGAGTCTTTTTCACGAAAGCGTGAAGAATGATCACTTTCTGCCCGACGACAAAGCAATAAAGTGCACGTCCGATTCCTTCGCGACCCCGCAGCCGCAATTCGAAAATTCCGCCTCCCATGGCGCGCGAGTGCGGCATGCGCAGGCTCGGCCCAAACTCGATCAAAAGTTCAACCAGTCGCGCGTAGTCTGCCAGAATGCCAACAGGCCAGTTTTCAATCTCATCTCTGACCTTGGGGTGGAAGTATTCCATCGAGTAGGGAATGGCTAAAAGTTAGCAAATATGATAACAATGGTCAAGGTAGGAAATGGCGGCTAATCAGACCGACACAGGGCAAGTTTCCTTCGCCCAACGTGCACAGCAAGGGTCAGGTCTTGAAATATCACTTTTTTACCTTTCCTCTCACCACCTTGCTGACTGTTGTATAATGAATACCGAGACAATCCCCAATTTCTTTTAGGGTTTATATGCCATCTTCTGAAGCGACTAGAAAAAGAAAAAAAGGTTGAGCAGCATGGCGCAAAACGGTATTCGTACTATACACGTCCAACCTAATTTTATGCACATGTGCTTAAGAAGCTATACACATGTGCATAGGCGTGTGTATGGCATGCTTGCCCCCATCAGTGCAATATTGGGGTTTATGATGAGGGCCATGGGTCGGTGCCTGTGCCGTCGCCGGCATTGACCAGCCTGCGGTATTAGTTGCTAGCCAAGCCAAGCCATGGTCGGCCTGCGAAAACGATAAGGAACGGTTGAATGTATTCAACGGCCTCCTCCTCACCGCCAATCTCGACGCTCTTTTTGATCGAGGGTTGATTACCTTTGGTGCCAACGAAGTGTTGAGATGTTCTTCTTTGCTTTCCCACGGGCAATTAACCGCACTGCAGTTAACGAGTGATTTGGGGTTGCGCTGGATTGCACAAGAGCATCAGCCATTTCTGACTTGGCATCGGGGACATCGTGCTCCACCGTGTCGAAAAACTTCGCCAGGTCGGTATCGACAGCCACGAGGTATCCCTCGCGGATGTACTGACGGACCTGGTACACGGCATCGTGGGCCGCAAAGATCTGCACCAGCACCTGGGCTATAGCTTGTTGAATCAGACGGTCATCAAGCGCCGGGATCTGCCGCCGATCCAATTGTGGGCGGTTCTGGCCAGTGAAAAGAATCCGCCTGCCGGTGTCAAACCCCTGGAATGGATGCTGCTCACCACCGTCCCGGCGCGGACCTTTGCCGATGCCTGCGAGCGCATTGCCTGGTACACCAAACGGTGGGGCATCGAGATCTTTCATCGGACGCTCACCAAGGGGGTCAGGCCTAGAAGTTATTAAGATCAACCCTTGATGATGCACACGCCTCATGGCAGCAATCCCGCAAGCATCTTCCCGGCTGCTTATGCTTGGCTTATGCTTGCATCACATCGTCCCGCGCGGCAACGGTGGCCAGGATAAGGAGTACATTTGACAGCGCAACAAAGGGCCAGGGGAGAAATGGCCGTTTCCGGTCGGGCACTATCTCAGCATGGATGCCCTGACATGGTTGACAACTGAAGATCTTTGCAGGCAATTGGGCGGACAGGCAGGAAAGCTCGACTGGGAAACGCTTGTTGCATCCAGGATGGTAGAGCGACCAAGGGGGTCAGGCCTACAAGTTGACAAGATTACACATTGCAGGTATAAACACCTCATGGCACGCAAACCTCGCATCCATCTATCCGGTGGCTTTTATCACATCATCCTGCGCGGCAATGGTGGGCAGGACATTTTTCTTGCCGACGCCGATCGCTGCCGGTTGTTACTGCTCCTGCAGGAAGGCACCTGCCGGTTCGACTACCGGGTGCACGCCTTCTGCCTCATGACCAACCATCTCCACCTTGTCCTTCAGGCCGGCAACATGCCGTTATCACGCGGGTTACAGAATCTCTCGTTTCGCTACACCCGCTGGGTCAACCAACGTGAAAAACGGACCGGCCACCTCTTCCAGGGCCGCTACAAAGCCGTGCTTGTTGACGGTGAGAGCTATTTGCTCGAACTCGTCCGGTACATTCATCTCAATCCGCTACGCGCTGGAATGGTGCGAAGCCCGGACCAGTATCCCTGGACCAGCCACCTTGCCTATCTCGGCCTGGACAACCTGCCATGGTTGACAACCGATGAACTCCTCGGACAGTTCGGCAGACAGGCAGGAAAAGCACGCAAGGCTTATGCTCGCTTCCTCCAGGATGGTTTAGACGAAGCATATCGCAAAGAGTTTCATTGCGGTGGTACCGATCCCCGCATTCTTGGCAGCGACGATTTCGCGGCTACTGCGCTGGCGGCGGAGTACATGCCGCCTCGGGACGTTTCTCTGCAGCACGTCGAGGCAACAGTTCTCAAGGTCTACGGCATCGACCGTGCGGAGCTGCAAAGCCCATCGCAACAACGCTATTTGAGCGAGGCCCGTGCCGCCCTCGCATGGCTGGCCCGTGAAGCCGGTGCCGGCAATCTGGAGCAGGTCTCCATCCGAGTCAATCGTGATCCAGGATCACTCAGTTCAGCGGTTCGGCGCTTATCTGACCGCGCAAAGTCTGACGCCGCGCTCTCCGCCAAACTCGATACACTAATGAAAATGGTCTGAAAACTTGTCGACTTGGAGGCCTGACCCCATCCTGCAGAAGATGACCTCTGCCCAGTATGACCTGATTTTGGCGCAGGCCGATATTCCGGAGCATTCAGTGCATTTCATGCAGGCCATGTCCGGTGGTTTGCCTTTTTTGGTGGGGTCTTTTCTGTTTCTTCATGCCGAAAATTGGTTGCTGGCTGTTGGCTACCCGATTACCGGCGTTTCCGATGAACATGCCACCCGGGAATTCGATCAGGCCCTCAGGGATGCCCAGAAGATGACCAGGGCAGAGCAATGCTGGGCCATCAGCCCATCCTTGCCCGAGCGCCTTGGTCCACACCGTCGCTCACAGGACCAGTTCTTCATTCTGACCACGGACAGTCCACTCCCTTCCCGCCCGACTCGTCTTGCCCAACGAGCTGCACGCATCCTGCAGGTCGAAGAGAGCACCAGGTTTACTGCAGCCCATCGCCGTCTCTGGGCTGAATGCACAAGCCGGGGCCCTATGCCGGACCATATCCTGGAACTCTATGCTCGGACCGAAAGCGTCATCACCACTTGTCCCGGCCTCTCTCTGCTCAATGCCTGGGATCAGAATGGCCATCTCGCCGCCTGTCTGCTGCTGGACAGCGCCCCTCGATCCTTCTTGAGTTACATCCTCGGTGCCCACTCCCGCACTCACCCCACTCCCTATGCTTCGGATCTGCTGTTTCTGGAAATGATTCATCTGGCCAGGACTCGCAACAAGACATATCTGCACCTGGGCCTGGGGGTGAACTCCGGCATTCGGCGATTCAAGGAAAAATGGAGCGCCGTGCCCACGCTTACCTATGAGATGGCGCAATGGCGGGAAACAGGCAGCCTGCGCCGGGATGTTGGTGATCTGATGCAGGCCCTGGTCAGCCCCTCATCAAGGCCCATGAGCAAACAGGAATACTGGGCCAGTCTGCCTCCCCAGCGGACCTTCAAGATGCTGTGGAAGATCGAGAAGAACGGTCGGACCTCCTGGATCGGGGGTACGGCCCACTTCTTCTGCTATAGTTTCGAGCATTCCCTGCGCAGATTGTTCGACCAGGTGGACACTGTCGTCTTCGAAGGGCCGCTGGATAAGGAGAGTCTAGACCAGGTTGCCGAGATTGGCAGGCGCCCGGAACCGGAAGCACCCAGACTGATTACTGCTATGACCGAGCAGGAAATCCGCGCCCTGGACCATAGCGTCTGTGGCCCACGGGGCCCTTGGGCAAGACTCTTTGGTCTGGCGGACCCCAACCCGCTGGATGTCGTGGAATTCCTGACCAACGCCCGCCACTGGATGGCGTTTTTTTCCCTCTGGACCCACTTTCTGCGCCGCCTGGACTGGAATCAATCCGTGGACCTGGAAGCCTGGCACCTGGCGCACGAAATGGGCAAGAATGTTCTGGCCCTGGAGAGCATCCCGGAGCAGATCGAAACCCTGGAAAGCATCCCGCTGGAACGCATCGTCCGTTTTTTCCGCGCTTGCGGACACTGGAAACGCTATACCCGCCAGAATATGAAGGCCTACCTCAAAGGCGATCTGGATCAGATGATGGGGACCAGCGCCGAGTTCCCCTCCCGTACGGATATGGTTATCGGTCGTCGGGACGCTGTCTTCCTGGAACGTATGCTGCCCATGGTCGAGGCCGGGCGATGCGCTGTTTTTGTCGGCTCGGCCCATATCTTCAATCTCCGAGATATGCTGACCGACGCCGGGTTCAGGGTTGAGAAAGTACCATGATCGGCCCGGATCGCCTGGATCGTGTCGCCGCTCAGGCTGTGGTGCCGGAACAGCTTGTTTGCTATGGCCGGGTCGTGGGCGGTGGACAACCGCGGCTGTTCGACTCCTGCCTGGGCTACGAATACAGTGACAGCCTTGTGCTCATTGGCTATCCTGTGCACGATCCCTGGGATGAACAGGCCCTCCGTAACAGTGTGGACACGGCCCTTACGGTCAGCACGGCCCGGCGGATCACGGTGCTGGCCGCC
Source organism: Desulfobulbus alkaliphilus (assembly GCF_016918545.1). Lineage (GTDB taxonomy): Bacteria > Desulfobacterota > Desulfobulbia > Desulfobulbales > Desulfobulbaceae > Desulfobulbus > Desulfobulbus alkaliphilus. The sequence continues at coordinate 170,499 of NZ_JAFFQC010000001.1, forward strand.
TCTCGCCCCCCTCAGGCCGGGGTTGCAGCAGACGAGATACCCGCGCCGACAGACGCTTACCTGAGCCTGCCCATTCCCAACCCAGCTCCAGGCCAGAAGCTGCGCAACATTTTGCGCCGCGCCCAGCGGGAACTCCATCTTGAGCAGGAACGCACAATGAACCAGGATCACACTATTCTGATCTCCCGTTACCTTCAGGATCGCATCCTTGCTCCGGGCACACGCCACATCTTTGCCCAGGTCTCCACTTATTTAGCGACTTGTCCCAGTGTAGTACTCATCTCGGCCCGAATGAAGGACGGACGACTTGCCGGATATACGATTGGTGATTTTTCCTCCCTGACCACCGCTTTCTACATGTTTACCTTCAGAGACCCGGATGTTGCTCCGCCCGGCACGGCAGACCTGCTGCTCCTTGCCGTGCAGCGGGAAGGCGAACAGCGCGGCCAGCTCAGGGTCAATCTTGGTCTTGGCATCAACCCTTCCATCGCTTTCTTTAAAAAGAAATGGGGCGCCACTCCTTTTTTACCCTGCCAGGAGACGAGCTGGGAACGTACACCAGAAGGCTGGCTGTACAGGATGCACCAGTGGTGGCGATCGAGAGAGTAACTGTCTGCTGCCGGCCTCTGGAGTTTGTCCACTGGGGTCAGATAGAGAAGGAATGCATGCTCACTGTCAAGGTCAGGCTCTTCATCCATGCAGAGCCCCCTGCAGTGACTCCAGCCACTCGTTGTATCGCCAGGCAGGCCTCAAATCTTGTCGACTTGGAGGTCTGACCCCATTTTTTCTCGGCGGAAATATAAAACTGGAGGTCTGGTTGAAAGAAGAGCAAAAGAGCATTCTGGTGATCTACCATTCGCAAAGCGGCACCATGGAACGGATGGCCCATCGTTTCGCCCAGGGGGCGGCCCGGGAAGAAAACATCCGTGTTGTGCTCAAAAAAGCAGAGCTTGCCGAGGTGGAGGACCTGCTGCAGTGTCATGCTGTTGCCATTGGCTCCCCGGAATATTTCGGCACCATGGCCGGCATGATCAAGGACTTTTTTGACCGAACCTATACAGCGGCTCAGGAGCGGACCATTGGTCTGCCCTTTGTGGTTTTTGTCTGTGCCGGCAACGATGGGCGGGGGGCCCTTACCCAGATTGAAAGAATAGCGCAGGGGTACAAATGGCAAAAAGTACTGGAACATTTCCGGGTCGTGGGCGAGCCGACAGAAGCCGAGCTGATTGACCTGGAAGAACTGGGCCATACCTTGGCAGCAGGCCTGGATTTCGGCATTTTTCCCTGAAGAGTCGGTCGCGGGATGCGGCCGTTGTGGGCGAGGATAAAGGACGCCATGCAACAACCCATGCAGCAGCCCATGCAGCAGCAATAGGCAGAAACTGCCCCGAATGAAGACGAAAAGAGCTTTTTTTTCGATATATCCTGCATTATCCTATAGGCTGAACCGAAGCAGGAAGAAATTCCATGCCCACATTATTTTGATCAAGGAGGTAACAACATGGCAAATTGTGCGAACATGAAACAGGGTGACATTTACATGTGCACGAAATGCGGTCTTGAATTGAGCGTTGTCAAGGTGTGCACTTGTGGGTCAGGCAGTGCGGACAGCTGCAGTGTGCCCTTGCAGTGCTGCGGCCAGGATATGGTGAAGAAATAGCCCAGACTAGAGCAGTTCCCGGGGATACAGCGGACGATCCGCTGGATCCCCGGTTATCTTTCCCCAGAATCCGTGACGGCTGGGCTTTTGTTTTGGGTAGATCTTGTTGGCATCATCTTATGATCGCATCGGAATTCTTAACAATACCTTCCACCAGCCGCCCTTCGAGGCATCCATCCACACGCTCACCGATTCAAGGTTACCCCTCCCCCCGCGTCACCAACCTCGCTGCTCCCCGGTACGATTTTATCGAGCCGCTTTTGCTGCAGATCAGCCATCAGTCGCAGCACGGCCAGTTCCTTTGCCTTGGCTTCGACATCAACGGTCATGGCTCGCCCTAGCCAGCAGGAGGGGATATCGGCCGGATCGATATAATCGGCATGGGCCTTGGGATATGTTCCCTTCCAGCCGAATTTGGGGGATGAGAGGTGACAGTACTGCTCCCGGCCTGACCCCTGCCAGGTCGATTCCGCCAGCCGGGTCGCTTCTTCAACAGATAAGCCGTCGGGTTTGCAGCGGTGGTGATGCACATCGTAGACCAGGGGAATGGAGAGTTGCCGGCACAGCGGCAGCAGGTCGGTCACCGTATAGCTGACATCATCATTTTCCAGGGTCAGGCGGCTGCGGACATTGTCCGACAGCTGGGCAAAGACCCGGGCAAAACGCTCCAGGGCCTGCCCTTTATCCCCATACACCCCACCCACATGAATATTGATGACATCAGCGCCCACCGCTGCCGCCAGCCGGCCCTGATACTCCAACTCCTGGATGGAGCTGGCGACCACCGCCGGATGCGGTGAGGGAAGCACCACAAACTGATCCGGATGAAAACTGAGACGGATGTTCTTTTTTTGGGCGGTATCACGGACTGTGGTCAGCACTTGGGCAATGCCTTGTCCATCGGGGAGCTGGTCCAGCGAATAACCGACCTCGGGGTGGGTCATACGGGGGAACAAGGGCGACATGATGCGAAAAGCACCGATGCCGAGCCGGGCAACGGTGTCCACGGCACGGAGCAGGTTTTCCGCATTGTTGCGACAGATATGGGAGAGCTTGCGCAACTGCTCCCCGCGCGGCAGGGTCGACAGCGCCCTGGCCGTGGTGGTCCGAAACGATATTGGTTCCTCTTTGAACAGACAGCACAGTCCTAAACGCATCCTCACCCACCTCTCCAGATATCCCATGGATCCTGCTTGCAACCATAGCAGAGTGTGCTATTGTGATAACGAGTCCGATTTTCCAAGTCAGGCAGTCTTTGGCTCATCGCCTCTCGCCGGGGAGGAAGTCCAGGCAGAGAGGTACAATTTGATGCATCCACTTCCGGGAGAAGACCATGACGTCTCGTCGCACCGTTTGCGCCCTGCCCTTTTTCTGCCTGCTTCTGGTATTCCCGCTTTTGATCACCCGGGCAGCGGCTCAGACAGTGACCATTGAAAACGTCGTCTTTGCCGACCGGGTCACCATTGGCGGCGAGTCCGTGCCCCTGCGCAATGCGGCCTTGCTTCGTTATCTGCGATTCATCAAGGTCTATGTCGCGGCCCTGTATCTGCCTGCCTCGGCCCCCGGGGCAGATGTGCTGACCGATGTGCCCAAGCGCCTGGAGATTGCCTACCTGATGTCGTTTGCTAAGGATGATTTCGCCAAAGGCGCGGCTCCGGTTCTGGAACGTAATCTGACCGCGGCGGAGCTTGCAGCAGTGCAGGAACGCATCGACCGCCTCAATGCCGCGTATCGGGATGTCCAAGCCGGTGACCGGTATGCGCTCACCTATGCCCCCGGCGAGGGAACGGTACTGACCTTGAACGACGAACCCCTAGTTACCATCGAGGGCGCTGATTTCGCTGCCGCCTATTTCGGTGTCTGGCTGGGGCGGGAGCCCCTTGACAATAAACTGAAGCGGGATCTGCTGCGGGGTCCATGAATGGTTGACCGGGTTCCCGCGGCAGGTGGTCTTGCCTTCCCTGGAACACTGGAACACGCAAGGCAGTCGGTGGATATGTACGGTGCCATGGATCGCCGACCGGGGGACCATTGCTATAATTTCAGCGCCTTTTTGCCCCAGATCCCCATCATCGAGAAGGCAACAAGAAAAAACAGCGGCAGAAGGGTGGCGAAAGAAATGGCCTGGCTGCTCTCCTGAATATGGGTGGCGTGATACACGGCGGAGCAATAAATATAGCCTTTGAAGGCATATCCCAGCGCAGTACTCAACACGAAGGGACCGAGCTTGACCTTGAGAATCCCTGAGCTGTAATTGATGATGGAATGGGGAAACCCGGGAAAACAGCGCAGCGCAAAAAGCTGGAAAAATCCTGAATTCTGTTTGAGCAGCTGATACCCCTTGAATCGGGCGATTCTGGCGGTCCACACCGGGGACAGCCAGGCGGAAAAATAATAGGCCGCCAGAGCGCCGAGCAGGCCGCCGGCAACCACCAGCATTGTCCCCACCCAGGGCGGATAGACGGCCGCCAGACTGATTACAAGCAGGGAGCCGGGAAGCGCAAAGGCGTACAACACCGCCTGGATAAGGACCACCAGCAACATCATCCACCAGAGTTGCGCCACTGCCTCAAATTTTTCCAGCTGGCCTGTCAGATCGATATAGCCGGCCTGCTGGGCAACGATGCCGGCAAGGAGTACGCCGGGCAGAATCAGTAGTTTTATGGTATCTTTCATGAAACCCTGGATCGGTGACGGATGGAGGCTTGTTTGGGGTTTATAGTGGCGGGATACTTCGTTATCAAGGAGGGTTACATGCACCGATTTTTTTCTCAACTGGTCAGCACGATTCCATGGCGGCAATCAAGCGGATTGCTTGTGTTCGCCATCCTTCTTTTTGCTTCAGGAGGCAAGGCTATGTCCCTCGATCAGCAACAACCGCTCATCCCCCTGCCGGCCCCGGTGGTTGATGGCAGCGTTTCCCTTGAACAAACCCTGCTGCAGAGACGTTCCCTGCGTGATTTCGACGATGAACCCCTGACCCTGAGCCAGGTGGCCCAGCTGCTCTGGGCCGCGCAGGGCGTCACCCATACCAGGGGATTCAGAACCGCGCCCTCGGCCGGTGCGCTGTACCCCCTGGACACCTATCTGATTGCCGGCAAAGTGACGGACCTGGAGCCAGGGGTGTATCTGTATGTCCCCCAGAGTCATGCCCTGATCGAGAAAGCTTCCGGAGACATACGCCCCCAGCTCAGTCGAGCCGCTCTGGGACAGCTCCCGGTGCGTGACGCCCCGGCCACCATCCTCTTCACCGCCGTCTATGATCGCATTACCGGGAGATACGGCCCGCGCGGAGAGCAGTACGCGCACATCGAAGCCGGCCATACAGCCCAGAACATCACCCTGCAGGCCGTCGCCCTGGGCCTTGGCTCCGTGGTTATCGGCGCCTTCCAGGACGATCTTGTCCGCCAGGTGATTGAACTGGAATCCGGCTCAACGCCTTTATATCTCATCCCCGTCGGCCGGTGACGGATTAGGGTAAGCGGCCCGAGGAACCCTGTGACCGCTTACCATTCAAAAGCTTGATAAACGTAGCAGCATGCTGGAAAAAACCCTCTTATCCCGGATCCGGATCTGGACCCTGTGCCTCGCTTTTGCGGGCACTTTCTCTGTCAGCGAGGCCGCCATGACCGATCTTCGGTTTGACAAAGACATCAGCAAGCAGCGTATCGAGCAGCACCTGTATCTTCTCACCAAGGAGATCGGCGAGCGCAGTGTCCGCCGCTGGGAAAACCATGCCCAGACCCGGGACGCTCTCGAGGAGATTTTCCAGCGCATCGGCCTGCGGACAACCCTCGAGACCTACGACTACAAGGGCACCCCTGTTGCCAACGTGATTGGCGAAATCAATCCGGGCAAACATTCGACCCAACGCTATCTGGTCGGAGCCCATTACGACTCGGTTGCCGGTACCGTGGGTGCCGATGATAATGCCAGCGGGGTCGCCGTTCTCCTTGAATTGGCCGAAGTTCTTCAGGAAAACCGCAACCTGCTGGATCCGTCCCTGTCCATCCGCCTGGTTGCCTTTGCCCTGGAGGAACCACCGGTGTTTTCCACCTCGTATATGGGCAGCAAGGTCCATGCCAGCGCCATGAAAGCAAACCAGGAACAGTTGACAGGCATGATCTGCTTGGAAATGGTGGGCTACACCTGCCACCGGGAAGGGTGCCAGTCCTACCCCTTCCCTCTGCAGTTTATGAAGTATCCGAAAAAAGGGGATTTTATCGGTATTGTCGGCAACTTTCGCTCGAGAAAATTCACTGCCGCCCTGATGGACGCGTTCAGCAACAACCCGGCGCTGCCGGCAATTACCCTCTCAGTGCCCTTCAATGGCTGGCTCATGCCGGCCATTCGCCTCAGTGATCATGCCCCCTTCTGGGATCAGGGTTTCAAGGCGGTGATGATCACCGACACCGCGTTTTACCGCAACCCCCACTATCATCTCTCCTCGGACACCATGGAGACCCTGGACATCGACTTCATGGCGGAACTGGTCCGCAGCCTGCTGCTCTTTTTCCTCGCCGCGGATAGCCGCTGATCCGTACGCAGCTTTATCGCCCACATGGTGAGCTCCTACGGAAACAACGCAGTAAACAAAACAACACCCCCAACATACCGGCCGCAACCGGAAGCTCATACAACAGAAAACGGTGGCAGAGTGATCAGCAGGCGATCAATGTCCGCGCCGAGGGCAGTTGTCCCGACAGACGGGTGCAGTGCCGGGTGGGCCACCGCCGGTGCAGACAGGACCTGGATGGATGCGGCTATTTCCTGCTCGGCTCCGCCAGGGAAATGTTGAGTTCAAGCACCTCACAATCCCCTTTCCGATCCAAGGATAATTTGATCTGATCTTCGTTGATCTGGATATATTTCCGCACGACCTCAACAATATCTTTCTGCAGTCGCGGCAGAAAATCCGGTGTCGATGCATGCCGCCGCTCATGGGCAACGATAATCTGGAGTCGCTCTTTGGCCAGAGAAGCGGAACTGGGACGCCTCGATCGAAAAAAATCTAGGAATTTCATACCATCAGTTTCCAAATATGCGGGATATAAAGCTTCTTTTGGGAGCTTCCATAAAGCGAAGAGGCCGATCCTTGCCCAAAAACCGATCCACCATGTCAAGGTAGGCCTCCCCCGCATCGCACTCGGCGGTCAGGGTCACCGGAACTCCCGAGTTGGAGGCGGCAAGAACCGCTTTGGACTCAGGCACCACGCCAAGAAAAGGAATGGCCAGGATCTCCCGCACATCATCGGCACTGAGCATATCGCCCCGATCGACCCGGATCGGATCGTAGCGGGTCACCACCAGGTACTCCTTGACCGGCTCCATATCCTGGACAGCTCTGCGGGTTTTGCTGGCCAGCATACCGATAATCCGATCCGAATCACGCACCGAGGAAATCTCGGGGTTGGTGACCACCAGTGCTTCATCGGCATAATACATGGCGGTGATCGCACCCTTTTCGATGCCGGCGGGGGAGTCACAGATGATAAATTCAAAATTCTGCTGCAGGGAGGCTATAACCTCCCCGACCCCTTCCAGGGTCAAGGCCTCCTTGTCGCGGGTCTGGGAGGCGGGCAGAATGAACAGGTTGCCAACCCGTTTATCCTTGATCAAGGCCTGATTGAGCGAACCTTCCCCGTGGATGACATTGAGCAGATCGTACACCACCCTACGTTCGCAGCCCATGATCAGATCAAGGTTGCGCAAACCGACATCAAAATCAATAACAACCGTTTTATACCCGCGCAGCGCCAGTCCCGCTGCAAAAGCAGCACTGGTGGTCGTCTTGCCCACTCCACCTTTGCCGGATGTCACTACTACCACTTTTCCCAACTTCGGTTCCTCCTTTTGGTGGAATCTATCCTCATTCATCGAGTACGGCTCCTCAGGGATTGTTCAGGTCTTGCAGTCGTTCCCCTGCGACCCGGTGAACGGTCACGATTATTCAAGCTCCCCCTCTCCATGCAGGCCCAGACTGCCTGCCGGGGAACAGGTACAGGACGAGTACCTTGAAAAAAGGTTTGATTATACCATGGGCGGGATTATCCCGCACTGCAGTATTCCTGAATCCGTGACGGCTGGACGCTTTTTTTGAATATATACTGCTGTAATCATTTTATAATTGCAGCGGAATCCTTGATAATAACCATTCACCAACACCTCATTTACGGAGGAACGCTCACGGGTCCAGGTTCACGCATAGGGGGTAAAGGTCCCTATGGCTTTGAAGCGCAGGCCATTTTCCTCGAGGGAAATTATCACGCTCTGATTGAGAAATCGTTTATCCAGCATTTCGTTGACCACATATTCCCCCGCAACGGCAACGAGTTCGGGGTTGCACTGCAGACTGAAAATTCGCGCGCTGGTATTCCCGCCGGTGCCTGCCAGGGCCCGGCCGCGCAGGGTGCCATAGACATGAATATTGCCGGCGGCAAGAACCTCCGCCCCGGCGTTGACCGAAGAGAGAATGACCAGATCTCCGTGGGGCGCCACGATCTGCTGACCGGAGCGAATGGGATGGGTGATCACCCGGGTTGCGACGACGGGAGCTTCCTGGTCCGCCGCCGTTTCAACCGCTGGAGAGATTCCGGGTCCCGGCGGGGGCGATGGTGCTGGTGGCGCTTCTTCCTTTTGTGGTGGCTTTTTTGGTGACTTTTGTGGCGGCTCCTGCTCGACGGGCTTCTTTTCTTCCGGTATGGCGACGGCTTTCTCCGCCCTTGCCGCGGGCAGCACGCCCAGCCCTGCCTGATGGGCCCGCATCTCGATGTCGGCTTCATCCCCGCGGACCCCGACGGGAACCAGCCCCAGCCCGCGGATTGTGTAAGCAAGGGAGAGGATATCTACCGCGGCCTGCCGCTCTTCGTCAAGCCCCTTGAGGTCGATGATGACCGGCGCATTTTTAAAAAAGGCCCGGGCCTGGTTTATTTTTTTGCGCAGCTGCGAGGAGAGCAGGTCCGGGTCGACCTCTCTGACATGCAACACCATGACTGTGAGCACACTGCCTTTCAGCTCAAAAGCGGAATGCTCAGAGGAAGTATTGTCTGTTTTCATGGAACGATCCTTGTTCGGCAGAATTCAAGGCCATATCATATACAAACTCAGACCGCAAATCTCAACCATTACTCTGCGCTCCGCAAGTCCTGGTGATGCAATCATCCTGGATCCGCCCCGAAGGACGTCTGGTGAAAATCATGGGAGAGTGGCAGGTACAGCGGGGAGCAAGCATTTGCCCGCGGATGGTGGACGGGGAGCAATCCTTTATAGAAACCCACCATGAGCGATCACAGACCAACCCCGTGGGCGAAAGCAGATTCCCTTGTTGTGCTGGCTCTATCGCCCCGGGGTGGGTTCCTGCGGGGGAGTGCGGAGGACGACAAAACTCGCCGAGACGCAAGATTGTTACTGCATCATTTTTTTGATTTCTTCGATGCTTGGCACTTTACCAACACTTTTCACTGCACCATCGATGACCAGACCGGGGGTCATCATCACGCCATAGCCCATGATCAGATTGACGTCGGATACTTTTTCCAGCTCATACTTCACCCCGAGTTCATCGGCGGCGGCTTTTGCGGTTTCCGCCAGTTTGTTGCACTTGGCGCATCCGGGTCCGAGAATTTCAATTTTCATTGTTTGCTCCTTGTGTTTTCAGGGTGCCGTGGAACTGTCCCTTAAACCGATGTCAACCGGAAGGAAAGCTCCTGGCGGAAGTTAAAAAAATGTTCCGTAGAAATAGCCGCTGAAGGTGGCCATGACAACCACCAGGACGATAAAGGTGGCGGTTTTGCGGATGCCGAGCACACTGTTGATCACCAGCATATTGGGCAGGCTCAGAGCCGGGCCGGCCAGCAGCAGGGCCAGGGCCGGGCCCTTGCCCATACCGTTGCCGATAAGGCCTTGGAGGATCGGCACCTCGGTCAGGGTGGCAAAATACATCAAGGCGCCGGCAAATGAAGCGAAAAAATTGGCCTGGAGCGAATTGCCGCCCACAGCCCAGACCACCCACTCGGAAGGGATCAACCCCTCCTGACCGACCCGGCCGAGCAGGGCACCGGCGATAAAGACGCCAAAAAGCAGCAAGGGCAGGATTTGCTTGGCAAATCCCCAGGAGGTGGTAAACCAGTCCCCCAATTCCCCTTTATCCGTGCTGATAAAAATGGAAAGGCCGATAAAACCGGCGGTAAAGGCAACTACCGGATGCTCCGGGAGCAGCAGGGCCAGGATGGCGACCACAGCGGCAATGGCGGCGATTTGCCAGGCCCGCATCTGAAACCAGCGCACCAGCATCAGGCCGAGAGCCGCGGCAAAAGCCGCGGTCAGAAACCATTTCGCATCGTAGACAGCGGCCCAGATCCCGCTTGTCTCTTGCGGCTGTCCCCAGTTGGCAAAAACCAGAATACCGATCATGGCGGCAAAATACAGGCTATTCTGCCCCAGCGTCCGTTTCGCTTCCTCCTCGGGCATGGCCATCTGCAGGGCTTGCTGTTGTTGCTCTTCGCCACGGAAAATAAAAGCCATGGCCAGACCGATGACAACACTGAAGAAAATGGCGCCCACGGCCCTGGCAATGCCCATCTCCAGGCCCAGCACCCTGGCGGTGAGCACAATGGCCAACACATTGATGGCCGGCCCGGAATAGAGAAAAGCGCAGGCCGGACCAAGCCCGGCACCCATGCGGTAAATACCGGCGAACATGGGCAGGATGGTGCAGGAGCAGACGGCGAGAATCGTCCCGGAAACCGAAGCCACCCCATAGGCGAGAATTTTATTGGCTCTGGCCCCGAGGTATCGCATCACCGCATTCTGGCTGACAAAGACACCGATGGCGCCGGCAATGAAAAAGGCGGGGATCAGGCAGAGAAGAACATGCTCCCGGGCATACCAGCGGACCAGGTGAAAAGCCTCGAGCATGGCGTTGTCAAAACGGTCATACCCCACCGGCAGATAAAAACAGGCCAGAAACACGCCTGCAATCAGTGCCAGATATTGCCACTCATTTTTCCAGCTCATACCACAACCCAACCTGGTTATTTGGCAAAATAACCATATATTTTTCAACAAAAAAACCTACGCCAGCAGCGCTACCCGCTCCCTGACGCTCGTTTCGATCACCGCCTCGACACATGGCAGATATTTGATGATGCAAGGAACTTTAAGGCGATAATAGACCTGTTTCCCCCGTTTTTCATCCTCGACCACCCCGGCCTGTTTGAGCACGGCCAGATGTTTGGATATGGTGGAAAAATCGGCGTCAATAAATTCGGCCAGCTCGCAGACGCACTTTTCCCCATCAGCCAGCTGCTCGGCCATCCACAAGCGGGTCGGATGCCCCAGGGCTTTAAGCACATTGGCCTTGGCCTCGATCAGGGCTTTTTCCCTGCTGTTCGGTGGTTGCCTTTTCATGTGTCATTTGGTAAAACAACCATTCTTTAAAGTCAAGGGGAATTATCATGTTCCCGGGTCTGTGAGCGTCGGTTCCCGCATCAGCCTGGTTGCTCGTGGCCGTTCGATTAAAGTACACTTTATCGGACGGTTACGGGCAATGAAGATGGCGAGAGGTCGGAGGCCCCGAAGGGTGGTGGGTCAAGGCATATTGTAAAAAATGCCGCCGAACCGAGAATCTGAGTACAGCAAAATATATTCACAACAAGAATCCAGCCGTTACGGATTCAGATACAATACCATGGCTTCACAATTACAATACCCGCGAAAAAAAAGAGCGCTGTCTTTCCGCCTGGGTCAGTTGCTGACCCTGTTGGCAGTTCTGATGATTACGGTCGAAATCGGCATGCTGCTGCTGGGCGGCAAAGGCCTGTGCGCAAGCGAAGGGTGCCTGGTGGTCGATCAACTGACCACTGTTTCTCCCCTGCTGTTCAATCTCGTTGGCCTGTTCTTTTTTCTCCTCCTTCTACCGGGCTGGCGTTATGCCGGCAGTCAAAGCGATATCCGGGCGCAACTGTTCCGGCTGCTGCTCCTCGGCGGCCTGGCCGCCGAGGGAGTGCTCATCGGTTTTCAGCTGTTGGTTGTCGACACTTTCTGCCTCTATTGCCTCATTGTTTTCACCTTTATTCTGCTGCTGAACCTGCTGGCCGGGATCAGGCAGCTGCTGGCCGGTCTCTTTGTGTTCGCAACCGTGCTCCTGACTATGTTCAGCCTTGAATTCAGCCAGACCGTCGACGGATCACAAACCGTTGACAACGGTGTTTTTGCCAGCAGACCAAGCCCGACGGCGACCACCACGGCGCATTTTTTCTTTTCCTCCACCTGTCCCCATTGCAAGACCGTCCTCGATGCCATGGTCGACGACCCCGGCCTGACCATCCACTTCAATCCGACCGACTCGATATCCTCCCTCGAGGTGGCCGGCGTGACCCTGAATCCGGACTATTCCGCCGCCGCCAACAGGGCGTTTCTCCGCTCCGTGGGCATCGAGGAAATTCCGGTTCTTCTGATCCATACGGATACCGGCGGATATCTGCTCATCAGGGGCGAACAAGCTATTCTCCAGCACCTGGCCAGTCTGCGCGTTGCACAACACGAAACCGTATTCCCGGCGATTGGCACCTCCTCCTTCACCTCCGACACCGACCCCCTGATTCCCCCGGCGGCTCCGATTGATGGCGCCTGTTCGATAGCCACCGATTGCGACGAGGATCCTTTACTGCCCTGGATTGAACCAAGGCCATGAAAAACATAAACAGGAGTCATTATGTACCAAGTCGAAAAAGATGCCATCAGGATAGCGGTTCGGGAGCGATACACCCAGGCCGTGGAAAACAGCTGCCGGGGCCCCGGTTGCTGCAGTGCTCCGGAGGCGGACCGTTCTCTGGAGATGGGCTATTCTCCCGATGAAATGCGGGCGGCGCCAGAGGGAGCGAACCTTGGCCTGGGATGCGGCAACCCGCGGGCCATTGCCTCTCTGAGAACGGGGGAGGTGGTGGTTGATCTTGGCAGCGGCGCCGGTTTCGATTGTTTTCTGGCCGCGGGCCAGGTCGGACCGGAAGGCCATGTCATCGGGGTGGACATGACCCCGGCCATGATCACCAAAGCCCGCGCCAATGCCCAGCAGCATGGGTACACCAGCGTGGAGTTTCGTCTTGGTGAGATCGAAAACCTGCCGGTGGCCGACTCGACTGCTGATGTGCTGCTCTCCAACTGTGTTATCAATCTTTCCCCGGACAAACCCAGGGTTTTTGCCGAGGCTTTCCGCGTACTCAAACCCGGTGGTCGGCTGGCGATCTCCGATATTGTCGCCCGTGCCGAAATGCCCGCCCATCTCAAAGCCGACATGACCCTCTATACCTGTTGCGTTGCCGGGGCGTCATTGATCGGTGACCTGCGGGCCATACTGGAGGCCGTCGGTTTCACCCGGATCGAAATCACACCCCAGGAAGAAAGCGCCGCATTCATCCGTACCTTGGCCCCGACGGAGGTCGCCATCACCGACTATATTGTTTCCGCCACCATCACAGCGGTCAAGCCGCTCGGCTGAACCTTCCGGATGACCAGGCATCGGGGGGCGTGCGAACGGACGCTCACGGATCCAGGACAATGATATTGTCGCCTTTCCTCTTCCGCTGTTGCATCTCTTGTTTTATAACGACAGACTTGTTAGGATTCGTCGGGAATCGGTTCCTGAATCCGTGATCCTGAATCCGTGACGGCTGGACTCTTGTTTCGGTTATATCTTGTTGTAATCATTTTATAATTGCAGAGAAACCCTTGACAATACCTTTCACCAGCCGCCCTTCGGGGCATCCGTCCGCACGCCATCTTCATTGCCCGTAACCGTCCGATAAAGTACACTTTAATCGAACGGTCACGAACAACGAAGCTGACGCACGGACGAACGCTCACGGATTCAGGGAGATGGCTGACCGCTCACGGATATGACCCGCGTTCACCCTTTTTGCCCCACAATCCATTACACCGGTCCTGCCTTGCACGACCGGTTCCTTTTCATGAACCTCTTTGCAGGAGGAGTTGCGATGCGTGAAGTAGTTCTCGTTGGTGCCTGCCGGACAGCAGTCGGCAGATTCGGCGGCACCCTCAAAGATGTCCCAGCCGTGGAACTCGGCGCCCTGGTCATTAAAGAAGCCCTTTCCCGGGCCGGTGTCCAGCCGGAAATGGTCGATGAAGGCATTTTCGGTTGCGTGCTCTCCGGTGCCCTGGGCCAGAATCCGGCTCGACAGGCCATGCTTGCCGCCGGCATTCCCCAGGAAGTGCCGTCAATCACCATCAACAAGGTCTGTGGCAGCGGCCTCAAGTCCGTTATCCTCGCCGCCCAGGCGATCAAGGCCGGAGATGCCGACATCATCGTTGCCGGCGGCTTTGAAAACATGAGCGCCACCGCCTACGCCCTGCCCCAGGCCCGCTTCGGCTACCGGATGAATGCGCCCGCCAACGGTATGGTCGACATGATGATCCATGACGGCCTGTTCTGCGCCATGAACAAGTGCCACATGGGCAAGACCGCGGAAAATATCTGCGAACGTTGGAATCTCAACCGGGAAGAACTGGATGCCTTTGCGGTGGCCTCGCAGAACAAGGCGGAAGAAGCCATTGCCGCCGGGCGCTTCAAGGATGAAATCGTTCCCGTAATGATTCCGCAAAGGAAGGGCGAGCCGATCTGTTTTGACACCGACGAACACCTGACCCCGGGCTCAACCGTGGAAAAACTGGCAAAACTTCGGCCCGCCTTCAAGAAGGACGGCATGGTGACCGCGGCTAACGCCTCCGGCATCAATGACGGCGCTGGCGCGGTTGTGGTCATGTCCGCGGATAAGGCCAGGGAACTGGGGATCACCCCCATGGCCAGACTGACGGGTTATGCCTCCGCCGGTGTCGATCCGCTCATCATGGGTATCGGTCCTTCCGCGGCCACGCCCAAGGCTTTGACTAAAGCCGGCAAAACCCTGGAGGAGATCGAGCTGATCGAGGCCAACGAGGCATTTGCCTCGCAGAGTATCGCGGTTGCCAGGGATACAGGGTTTGACATGGCCAAGGTCAATGTCAACGGCGGCGCCATTGCCCTGGGCCATCCCATCGGTGCTTCCGGAACGCGTATTCTCGTGACCCTTTTGCATGAAATGGGCAAACGTGATGCCCGCAGCGGCTTGGCAACGCTCTGTATCGGGGGCGGCATGGGCATTGCCGCGGTTGTAGAACGCTGAAAGCAGCAACCCCTCTCCCGAAAACTCCATCGAAAAATCTATCGCCAGGCGGTGCAGACGGCACAGACGGCACCGCCTGGCGATCGGCACCGGCATGATTGTTCTCAGGGATCAAGATAGCGGCCGATGGCTGCATTTTTCCCGACCACGGCATGTGGTTGTTGCCCACAGGACCGAGGAGGTCGCGGCCTGTCTGGAGGAAATCGATCTGCTGGTGAGAAACCGGGGCTGGGCCGCCGCCGGTTTTCTCGCCTATGAGGCGGCCCCGGCCCTTGATCCGGCCCTGGAGGTGTTCAGTGATCAGGACCACTTCCCGTTGCTCTGGTTCGGCCTTTATCCCCCGCCTGAGCCCGTGGACCTTGAAAAGTCAGGCATGCCGCTGCCCGAGCTGGCCTGGACGGCCACGGTCAGCAAGGAGCAATACACCGGGGCCATCGCCCGCATTCAGGCCCTGATCGCCGCCGGGGACACCTATCAGGTCAACTACACCTACCGCCTGCACGCCCCGTACAAGGAAATCGGCGCAACGTGGCCGCTGTTCACCCAACTGGCCCGGGATCATGCCCCCGCCTACGGCGGCTATCTGGAAATCCCTGACTGGACTATTCTTTCCCTGTCGCCGGAGCTTTTTTTCCGCCTGCACGGTGAGCGGATAGAATCCATCCCCATGAAGGGCACCATTGGCCGGGCCCCGATAACGGCCGACGACCGCGAACAGGGGCAACATCTGCGCGACAGCGGCAAGGATCGGGCGGAAAATGTGATGATCGTCGATATGGTCCGCAATGACCTCAGCCGTATCGCCGAGCCGGGCTCGGTGCGGGTCAGGGAGCTGTTTGCGGTGGAACGCCACCCCACCCTCTGGCAGATGGTGTCGCCGGTGCAGGCCCGCACCCACACCCACACCTCTTTCCAGGAGATCTGCACCGCCCTTTTCCCCGCCGCTTCGATCACCGGGGCCCCCAAAGCCCGGACCATGGCCATTATCAGCGAGCTGGAAGCCGGGCCACGGCGCATCTACACCGGTGCCATCGGCTTTTTCCTCCCCGACCGGCGGGCGCAGTTCAATGTCGCCATCCGCACCCTGCTGCTGGACCACCGCGGCGGGAGGTTCGAATACGGCGTGGGCGGCGGCATCACTGCTGATTCCACCGCGGAGGGTGAATGGGAGGAAACTCGATTGAAAAGCCTGGTCTGCCGCACCCGGCCGCCGCAATTTTCCCTCCTCGAGACCCTGCTGTGGACTCCGCAACAGGGATACCTGTTTTTAGCCGAAC
This sequence comes from Desulfobulbus alkaliphilus, assembly GCF_016918545.1. Classification (GTDB taxonomy): domain Bacteria; phylum Desulfobacterota; class Desulfobulbia; order Desulfobulbales; family Desulfobulbaceae; genus Desulfobulbus; species Desulfobulbus alkaliphilus. Next base: position 186,614 of record NZ_JAFFQC010000001.1, read on the forward strand.
ATGTGCGCCGGATGCAGGCCTCAGCGGAATACTTCAGCCGTCCCTTTGATCCGGATCTGCTGCGGGCACGACTGACGACTGAGGCCAGGGAATTTGCCCGGGTGCCGCAGCGGGTCCGGGTCCTGCTGGACCGGGACGGTGGCCTGGAGATCGAGGCAACCCCGAGCACACCCCACGACCACGGGCGACCTGTCCGGCTCGTGCCGGCACCCTGCCCCATTGACGACACCGATGTCTTCCTCTATCACAAAACCACCCGGCGGGAGGTGTATGAACGAATGCGCGCTGCCCTGCCCCCGGAGGCGGATGATGTGCTCCTGTATAACCGCCGGGGGGAAATCACCGAGACCACCATCGCCAACATCGTGGTCACCATCGACGGCCGGGACTATACCCCGCCGGTCCATTGCGGTCTGCTGGCGGGGACGCATCGCCAGCACCTGCTCGATGGCGGCCGCCTGGAAGAACGGGTGCTGACCCTGGAGGATCTCAGCGGTGCCGAGAGATTTGCCCTCATCAATTCGGTCCGCGGCCGGTATCCGGCAGTGCTGCTGGCCGGCAGGCTCTCCGTCCGCCCAGCGTAAAAGCACCGGAACTGACGGCACGGGGTTGCGGGCATCGCAACAGGTATGATGGATGGGTTAGGTGGTGACGCCGTGGTCCTGTTCAGGTTTTACTGTCATCCTTGCCATGTTTGGCGCCAATCTTCGCGCACACCTTCTGGGTGATCTTCTCGTCAAACAGATTCCACTTCCGCTCCTGATAATCGCCCCCTTCCCCACCCGCAAGGAAACCCATGGGGACGTGAAAGCCGCCGGCTGACATTTTCCCGCCACCAAAATAGTGCCCACTGGCATCCTTGCCGAACACTTCCTTGATGAACTGATCAGGATCGATGGTGATCCGGTTGGTGCGCATGGAACCGACAATCGCTTCCTCCCAATTTTCGCCGGTGACGATGCCAAAGACAATGGCGGTGTGGACATTTTCCTCGGTGAGCAGGAAGTCGGCAGCCTGGGGGATCGCATCACGGTCATCGGCGCGCAGATAGCCGACGCCGGATAAGGAAAAACTCTCAATAATCTTGCGGCTGCCAAGGGCCTTGTGGATCACCTTCATGGTTTGCTTGGATCTGGCCTGATTCATTATCTGGGCCAGGATATCGGCATCCCGGTAGCGGGAGAGAAAGGCAGCCGCCTGGAAATCCTCATCCCGGGCATAGACAAAGCCGTTGGTATCGGTGATGATGCCATGGGTCAGCGCGGTGGCCATCAGGGTATGAGTCTTATCGCTTGGTTTCATTTCAATGATACCATTTTGCAGATACTGCGCATAAATGGAGGAGGTCGAGCCGATTTTGGGACGGATATCCTTGAAGAGTGGTTCAAGTCGACCCTGCGGTTCATGATGGTCGATGACAATGAGCGACGGCACCTTGCTTTTTTCCAGGTCATCAATGATTGTCCCGACGGTGGTCCCCTGGTTGTCGAGGAAAACAGCCCCGGCGAATTGGGTTAAATCCAGGGATGTATCATATTGCATCAGTTCAATGCCCAACAATTTCACCAGGGCGATATTCTGCTGATGACTGATGCGGCCGCCATGGACCAGGGTGGTTTGAATTTCAAAGGCCCGACTGATGATCTGATGGGCAAAACCACAGGCAATGGCATCCGGATCCGGAAAATCCTGGAGCACGACAACATGTTTTTCGCCTCGGCGTGAGGCCAGTTGCTCTGCCAGGTCCAGCCGAGCTGGCTGTTGAACCTGTTGCGTTTGTTGAACCTGTGCTTCACTGTCCGCGGGAACTTCTTTTATCGTCTCGTCCATATGCCCCCCTCCGAGCAATAAGGGATGTCCCCCTTCACCAGCAGTCCAAACAAGCAAAAACCGAAGACCCTCCGAGGTCACACCATCCATCTGCCGGTGAGTACAGGAGTCGCTGTTGAAGTGGTATAGAATGCTCTTTCTTTCCTGAATCCCTGACGGCTGGATTCTGGGTGGGTTTTATTTTACTGTACTCAGGGTATAATTACAGCGAAATCTTTGCTGACACCTGAATCCGTCAACGAAAATTCACGGATCCAGGCAGTCAGGACTCCCGCGGTCTCTGTTCCGATGACGGGTTGATGAGCGGGTAGGCCTGTTCCGGGCCGATGACATTTTCATCCTGGGCAAAAAGCGGTGGCGACTGCAGATAGGCCATGACCAGGGCAGCCACCGCCCGCAGGGATTGAATATGCAGCCGTTCATAGCCATGGGAGGCATCGAGCCCGAAGCAGATCAACGCGGTGCGGATATCATTGCCTGCTTCCAGGGCCGCGGCCGAATCACTGCGGTAAAAGAGAAAAACATCCCGGCTGAATTCAATTTCGTGCTGCATGCAGAGATTGATCAGGTGCCGGGTCAGGTGCATGTCAAAAGGCCCGCTTGAATCTTTCATCGCCAGGGTGACCCCGGTTTCTATGGTGTTCTGATCAGGGGCAATGGTTCCGTTGTCCACGGAAACCATCTCGGCCACGTCCCCGTGGAGGATATGGGAGGCCCCCACACCCACTTCCTCGGAAATGGTGAAGAGCAGATAACAGTCCAGCGGGAGCGCCTCGTCCTGTTCCTTGAGGGCTTTGGCCGCGGCGAGAATTGCCGCCACCCCGGCCTTGTCATCCAGATGGCGGGCATTGATATGGCCGCTGGCACTGGACTCATAACCGGGATCGATGGAGACATAATCGCCGACCCGCAGTCCCAGATCCCAGAGGACATCCAGGGAAGAACAGATCTCATCCAGACGGATCTCCAGGTTGGACCAGGCCGCCGGCTGGGCGTCCACCTCTTCGTTATAGCGGTGCCCCGAAGCCTTGAGGGGCAGGATGGCGCCCCGGAACCGGCGGCTGTCGGAATGCACGGTGACCCGGGCCCCTTCGGCAAAGCGGGCGGACCAGGTGCCGATGGGGACCAGGCTCAGACGGCCATTTTTTTTCAGCCCCTTGACCATGGCACCCAGGGTGTCCAGGTGGGCGACAACCGCCCGGCGGGGATGTTCCCGTTGTCCCTTGATTCGGGCCCGGATAGCGCCGCGCCGGGTCAGTTCATAGGGGATGGCCAGCTGTTCCAACTCGGAGCAGACGGCGCGGACGACATCGTCGGTCATGCCGGAAGGACTGGGGATATGGAGCAGTCGTTCGAGAATCTGCTCCATATAGGCGGAGTCGATGCGGTTCAGCATTCAAACGATCTCCGCCAGATATCTGGTCTGCGGAAAGAGCAGGTCGATGAACCGTTCCGCGGTGGGCTGTGGCTCGTGGTTGGCCAGCCCGGGCCGTTCGTTGGCCTCGATGATCACATACTCGGGCCGACCGATGTCCGGAGCAAGAAAATCAAAGCCCACCACGGGAATACGCAGGGCCACCGCCGCGGCCTCCGCCGCCTGATTGAGATCCGGGTGCACATCGGCGGTGACATCATGAATGGTGCCGCCGGTATGGAGGTTGGCGGTTTTCCGCACCCGCAGCCCCCGGCCCGCCGGCAGGCGATCATCAAGAGCGAAGCCTTGCCGTTCGATGGTGCGGACGGTTTCCTCATCTACAGGGATAACGCTTTCCCCGTGGGTGGCTGCTGCCCGGCGCCGGCTCTGCCGTTCGATCAACTCGCGCACCGTCATGGTGCCGTTGCCCCGGATGCACGCCGGTTTGCGTACCGCCGCAGCCACCACCTTGTAATCGATGACAATGATGCGCAGATCCTCGCCCTGGACAAATTCCTCGAGAATCACCTTTTCACAGAATGTCGAGGCCTTGTCCACCGCTGCCAGCACCTCGTCGATCTGGTCGAGATCAACAAAGACGCCTGCCCCCTGCTCGCCGCGGGCCGGCTTGACCACCACCCGCTGATGGCGGTCGAGAAAGGCGTTGACCTGTTCGTTGGATTGGGCCACCGCCTGGGCTGGGACCCGCATGCCGGCCTGTTCCAGGATTTTCCTGGTCACCACCTTGTCGTCGCAGCGGCTCATGGCGATGGCGGTGGTCAGTTCGCAGAGCGACTCCCGGCAGGCAATGCTTCTCCCGCCCAGGGACAGTTCAAAGTAGCCGTGTTCGGCATCGAGCACCTCGACCCCGATGCCCCGACGCCTGGCTTCACCGGTTATGATCCTGGCATAAATATTGAGTTCCTCTTCCGGGTCCGGACCGATGAACAGTGCTTCGTTGATGAGGTTCTTCTTTTTGATCGAGTACACCGGGACCTGCTCGAAACCAAGCTTGTCATAGAGCGCGATGGCTTCCTTGTTGGTGTGCATCACCGAAAGATCCAGGAAACTGCGCCCTTTTTCCATGAAATACATGATCAGTTCGCGGACCAGGGCCTCACCGATACCGGGAATCTGACTTTGCTGATCCACGGCCAGGGCCCACAGACTCGACCCGTTATCCGGATCGCGGAAGGCCTGGTGATGGTCCACGCCGGTGACCGCGCCGACAATGGCCCCGGAATCGGGATCCAGCGCCACCAGCACGATCAGCGCGGGATCCTCCAGGGTTTTGGTATAGAAGCCGTCATAGCAGGGCACCATGCCCCGGGCCAGATAAATCCGGTTTAAAGCCGCCGCATCGTCGCCGGCCCCCAGGGGCCGGACAAGCGGTCCGCCGGGTACGCCTGGCGGCAACCGGTAATTCTGGAAATCGAGCCGATAAGCCAGGGAGGGATCGAGAAAAAGTTCCTGCGGAGCGTAGGAGATCACCACATGGGGATCGCGCATGTAGATGGCGATATCCCGTCGGCCGCGCTGTTCACGGCGAATCATTCGTGCCAACTGCTCGGGGCTGGTAAAGGTCTGACCAAAAATCAACCGGCCCCAACCGCAGTCGACGCTCACTTCTTTTTCCATCCGGGTTGAGGTGTTTTTAAAGAGCGGCTTGCCCCAATGCTTGAGGGAAGCCATGCAGGAGGGGTCCATGGGGTTGCCGCAATCACCTGTGTCGTTGCTCGTCATGTCGAATCCTCAGATATTGTGGGTCTGCAGCCACATTTCCAGAAGCGCCACCTGCCAGAGCTTGGAACCGCGCAACGGGGTGATGTGCGCATCCGGTTCCTCGAGCAGCAGGTCGACATAGTCCTTGTTGAATAAATTTCGCTGGCGGGCAGTCTCATTGGTCAAGGTTGCACGGACAAACTCAAGATACGGTCCCTGGATATATTTGAGGGCCGGAACCGGAAAATATCCCTTGGGCCGGTCAATCACCGCGTGGGGGATGACCTGCCGGCCGGCCTCCTTGAGAATCCACTTGCCCCCTTCCCTGATCTTCAACTCCGCCGGGATACGCCCGGCCAGTTCCACCAGCTCATGGTCAAGAAAGGGCACCCGGGCCTCCAGACCCCAGGCCATGGTCATATTGTCCACCCGTTTGACCGGATCGTCGGCCAGCATGATGGTGGTGTCCAGGCGCAGGGCCTTGTCAATGGCCAGCGGTGCGCCGGGATGCTCGAAACAGGCGGCCACGAACTCGCGGCTGTAATCCGCGCCGAAAAAGTCGGGATGCACCACCCGGCTGTACTCCTCCTGATCGCGGTCAAAAAAGACCCGGCAGTAATCGGCCACCGGATCGGTACTCTCGGCCAGAGGCGGATACCAGTGATACCCGGCAAACACCTCGTCCGCCCCCTGACCGCTCTGCACCACCTTGACATGCTTGCTGACCTCCTGGGAGAGGAGGAAAAAGCCGACATTATCATAACTGACCATGGGCTCGGACATGGCGGCAAAGGTCTGGGGCAGGGTCTCGATCAAGCGGGCCGAGGGGACAAAAATTTTATGGTGCCGGGTCCCGTAGTGCTCGGCAATGAGGTCCGAGTACTGAAACTCATCCCCTTTCTCGCCGCCGGCCTCTTCAAAGCCGACGGAAAAGGTGTTGAGGCCCCGCTGCCCTTCCTCGGCCAGCAGACCGACCAGCAGACTGGAATCCAGCCCACCCGAGAGCAGCACCCCCACCGGTACATCGGCAACCATGCGCCGACGCACCGCTGTTTTCAGGGTCCCCAGGACCTGATCCCGCCAGACCTCCGCGGGGATCGCCCGGTCCTCCTCATTCTGTTCCACCGCCATCCGCCAATAGATATGGTCCTGGAAAGAACCACCAGCCTCATAGATGCGCATGGTGGCCGGCGGCAATTTGCGAATCCCCCGGAGCATGGTATGGGGTGGCGGCACCACGGCATGCCAGTGCAGGTAGTGGTGCAGGGCCACGGGGTCGATGCTGGTATCCACATCACCCGTGGCCAGAAGCGCCGGCAGGCTGGAGGCAAAGCGCAGCCCATCGGGTTTTTCGCAGAGATAAAGCGGCTTGATGCCGAGCCGATCCCGGGCCAGGATGAGCCGGCCGCTGTCGCGTTCAAAGAGGGCAAAGGCAAACATGCCATTGAAGCGCTGGACGCAATCCGGCCCCCAGGCGTGCCAGGCCTTGAGGATGACCTCGGTATCACCGTGGGAAAAAAACCGGTATCCCATCCCCTTGAGCATGGCCCGTAATTCAGGATAATTATAGATGCAGCCATTAAAGACAATGGCCAGACCCAGTTCGGAATCGATCATGGGCTGTTGCGCCCGCTCACTGAGGTCAATGATTTTCAGGCGTCGATGCCCCAGGGCAACGGGCCCCTGCATATAACTCCCCACCGCATCGGGACCTCGAGGAATCATTTGTGCCATCATTTTCTGGACAACGGTCAGGGACGCGGGAACTCTCTTAAAAGAAATATCACCACATATACCACACATGTGTCTGGGCCCTCCGGTATTGAAATCAACGAGAACAGGATCAGGATCCACCTGCATGCAGACGAGGCGCCGTGTTGATGGGGGATAAACGGCCAAGCGCGCCGGCGAATGGAACCAAGGCATGGGAGGTACTCTTCCGCGGGGTCCATTGGCCAGCGCAACAAAGAGTCAGGGAAGAGAGCCGTTTCTGAACAGGAACTGCGTCAACAATCGCAGCTGCTGCCGGTCGTGCCGACGCGACGGTCTGTTTTGACGGGTTGGCAGGATGAAGACGATCATGTCAGGGGGCGTCGGCTGACCAACCTGCCTTGACCAGGTGATCCGCCGGGAAGGCAGGCAATGTTGCGACAGCAAGACAGCTGCGGCTGTGTCGGCAGCAGTATGTCAACGGATATGATCAGTTCACTGCATTTTATATGCAATTTTAAATATTCATGCATTAAATATATATGAATTAAATGTATATATAACATATTGATGGGATTTGTCAATATTACGCTTGAAACGGACAAAAAATGACCATCTTTATTTCAAATGCGGCAAGGGCTTGTGCTGATCCAGGACGGTTGACGTGTTAAAATAGTGGTGCTGCTTGGCGGGTGAGCTATTCGCAAAGCATTTTCTCGGGTACGATGAGGACGACGAAAGTGACTTGTTCCGCGTGGGCAAACGATACGACCGTTTGCCCACCCTACGGAGCATCGGTGTTGATTGCTGTTTGGTCAATAATATCGTGGGCTTTGTAGGGTGGGTAGGCGTCTGTTTGCCTGCCCACGCCGATAAATTCTACGACCTTTTGCCCAACCAACCACGGCATCGGTGTCGATTGACGAGTTCGGCAAGGATGGGCACGGCAGTTTCGTGCCCACGCAGATTTTCATACACCAAAGAGGATCGAATGTATGGCACGATATCGCCGCTCCAGCATCGCCGGAGGGACGTATTTTTTTACCGTGGTCACCTATCGTCGTCGATTCCTGTTTGACCACGCAAAGAGCAGACAAATTTTACGGGAAATTGTTCAGGAGGTGCGGGCAAAGCACCCATTCACCATTGATGCCTGGGTTATGCTCCCCGACCACATGCATTGCCTCTGGACATTGCCCGAAGATTGTGCCGATTTTTCCCTGCGCTGGAACCTGATCAAGGCCGGTTTTTCCAGACGGGCCAAATCATTTTTTCATGTCGATGTCTGGATGAATGCATCAAAACGGAAGCATAGAGAATCGACCATATGGCAACGACGATTCTGGGAACACAGGATCAGAAATGAGAGGGAATTCCGAATATATGTAGATTACACCCATTACAACCCCGTCAAGCATGGGTGGGTTGACAAGGTTGTGGATTGGCCTTTTTCAACATTTCACCGGTATGCGAAGGCCGGTATGTATCCCCAAGGGTGGGGTGACCATGCGATGGATATTGACCTTCCTGGAGTAAGGACATGAGGATTTTGTGACACCGGCAAACAGCCGCGTGGGCAGACGATACGGCCGTTTGTCCACCCGGTTGACAGAAGAGATTGATGTGCAGAAAACATAGGTGCTGGTTGTCGGGGGAGCGATTCCCGAATTAGTTTATTCGAGTAAGACAACGACAACAACAGCAACAACGTAAGGCACCGCGTGGGCACGATACTGCTGTGCCCACCCTACCGCTCTAATCGCGTATAAACAAAGGGTTAACAGATAATGTGCACTGGAGATGATGGTTATGAAGCCAATGAGCATCGATGGCAGTTATGGTGAGGGGGGCGGGCAACTTACCCGTCTGACGCTGGCATTAGCCGCCCTCACCGGCAGATCCGTCCATCTCTCGCGCATCCGGGCAGGGAGGGCCCGGCCCGGGCTGCGGGCACAGCATCTTGCCGCGGCACGGGCGGTGGCAGCCCTGTGCGGGGGTGAACTGCAAGGCGACAGGGTTGACAGTTGCGAACTGTATTTTCGCCCCGGCCGGATTGCGGCCGGGGATTTCCGGTTCGAAGTGGGAACGGCGGGCAGCATCACCCTGGTTCTCCAGGCGGTCCTGCCGGTGGCCCTGCGGGCCGGTAAACCTTGCCGGCTCACCATCACCGGCGGCACCGATGTGCCCATGGCACCACCCCTGGATTATCTCCGCCTGGTGTTTCTGCCCTTGCTGGAGCAGATGGGCGTCAAGGTCGAGATCGAATGTATCCGCCGCGGGTATTATCCACGGGGCGGCGGCGAGGTACGGTTTGGTCTTGATCACTGCCCAGACCTTAAGCCGCTGCAGCGTTTCGAAGCAGGCACCCTGCACACCATTGCAGGAACGGCCCACGTCGCCCACCTGCCCGGTCATATTGCCGAACGAATGGCCCAGGCGGCCCGGGAAACGTTGGCTGAAAATCAGCCGATGCAAATTGCTGCCCATGTCCTGGACGGTACCCTGGCTTCCGGCCCGGGCGGTGCGATCGTTCTGGCCGCCCGGACAACCACCAGCATCCTGGGTGCGGCCGCGGTGGCTCGGAAAGGGGTTCCCGCTGAGCAAATCGGCAGCGAGGCCGGTCACGCCCTGTGGATGGAACTGGACTGCGGGGCAGCGGTGGATGTGCATGCCGCGGACCAGTTACTCATCTATCTGGCTATGGCAAAGGGCCGATCACAACTCTTCGTGCGCGGGGTGAGTCAACACGCTCAGACAGCGATGTGGATTATCGAGAAATTTCTGCCGGTCCGGTTCACGGTGCAACCGTGGCAGGGGCTGTATCGGATTGATGTTGCCCAGATCGATGGGTAAACAGCAGGTAAAGATGACAGAGAGGACGAAGGATAATAATACCGCGGCGAGGTATGTCTAGTTGCCGGACCGATATGCACACTATCCAACCTTGACAATATGTATTGAATATGCATAAATTAACACATGGATATTGAATTTGACCCTGGAAAATCGAGGGAAAACTTACGAAAACATCGTGTCAATCTTGCTGACGCTGAACAAGTGCTCCATGATCCGATGGCATTGACAATCGAAGATCCGGAAAGCAAAGGGGGAGCAACGCTTCATAACTTTGGGGATGGACGCAACAGGGATCCTTCTCATGGTTGTGTATACTTTTCGGGGAGAAAATATTCGTCTTATCTCGGCGCGTAAGGCAAGTAAGGCAGAAATGGAGATGTATTATGCGTAAAGAATATGATTTCAGTCAAGCAAAGCGGGGATCGGTTCTGCCTGCATCTGGAAAAACTCGAATCACCATCATGCTTGATGATGATATCCTGGAGTTCTTCCGAGCCAAAGCAGCCACAGCCGGGGCCGGTTATCAAACGCTGATCAACAGTGCTCTACGGGAAGCTGTCGTCAAAGAGAACAAGAGTACACAGGGAGAACCGTTGACTGTGGAAACGTTGCGTCAGATATTACGCGAAGAATTACATTCGATTTAACAACACTTGGGAACAGATTGCGGTTCCTGTTCAGTAAATCAGGTCAATGGGGCAAGCTCCTGACAGTCAGGACGGTTTTTTGGGACTGAGCGCCTTGCCCAAGGCTTAAGAAAAGACCTGGGGGCAGAGTTGAACAATCAGACCTCCCAGGTCTTAAGGTGTGCAGCCATTACTCGTGCATTTTGAACTGTGCCAGGTCCTCCTCGGTCAACTCATGGGATCGCTTCAGGGTCCAGTGGCCGACCCATTGCTTGAACACAGCCAGATTTTCCTGACGTTCTTCATCGGTTGCGCCCAGGTACATGAACATGTTGCCCGGGGAGCCGTCCTGGGTATTGGTGCCGTCATCGAGGCGCCGCATCAACGCGCCGGCATCATCACCGCTCACGAATTCCTTGACCATCTCTAAGGTGGTCATGCGCGGCCCCTGGGAAAGGGCCTCATACTTTTCTTTGTCGGCATCAAATGCTTCCAGCAGCGGAGCATGCTCCCCGTGACAGGCAAAACAGTGCTGTTCCATCAAAGGTCTGATATCATTCTGGAATGTGACTCCTCCTCCATGGGAAGCGGCATAGGCCAGGGAGACACCAAAACAGAGCGCACCTAGTGCCAATAAAGTTTTTTTCATCGAATGACCTCCTTTGTTTGATTACTTAAAATACGTCCGCAACAGCAGCAAGAACCTGAATCCGTGGCGGCTGGACTCATATTTTTAATACATCTTACTGTAATAATGTTATAATTGTAACGGGACCCTTGGCGATAACTTTAACCAGCCGCCCTTCGGGACATCCGTTTGCGCGCCATCTTCATTGCCCGTAACCGTCCGATAAAGTCTACTTTAATCGAACGGTCACGAACAATAAAGCTGACGCACGGACGAAAGCTCACGGATCCAGGAAGAAATTTTGCCCGTGTCGAGACGCTTGCACCGCATCAGTTGATGGTCAGATGGTCACATCCGCCCGGGCCATTTCAATGGCCGGGACTTCTATACCCTCAATACCGAGGCCGTTGGCGACTTCCTGGCTCATGTTGCGATAAAGGAAACGAACGCTCACCTGGACCTCACCGTCACCGGGGGCGGCAGGAATGTGAAAGACCTGCTCGTCATATCCTTGCGCCGGGATACGGCGATCATAGGCAATCTCTTCCGCCAGCCAACTCTTTGGGGTCAGGTTCCCCTCGGCATCCCTGAAAATTATCTGATACAGCACCGCCTCAGGATCGACATGATTGCCCTCCACTATGTGACCGGATCGATAGAGAACGTCCCCTGCGGCATTGACCGCAATGACCTCCAGCCACATCTTGCGGATATAGGTCACGCCGGTGGGTATTTTATGCCCGGCACCGACATTTTTTATCCGGGCGAGCAGCTCGATGCCGTTTTCCGAGCGGGTGACCTCGGTTTCCAGTTCAGCCGCCGCTTTCAGCATCTGCCTGGCAAGCTCGGCTCCCTTGTCGTTGCCGGCACGCTCATGAAAGAAGACGCTGCCTCCTGAGAAGGAATGGGTGGCAACATGCTCCCTTGTCCTTCCCATCGGGCTCGATTTCCCTGGATTTTTTTCCACCCCGGGTCCAGGGGTCATATGGCAGTCCTGGCAGCGGATGCCCTGGGCCGCATACGGGCCCTGCTGCCAATCGTTGAAGGTATCGATGACAAATGTTCCCGAGGTCGGGTGGACAACGTTGTGACAGGCACCGCAAAAAGCCGCGCTGGTATGGATCTCCGAATACTGTACCTCGTGGTATGGAGAACGACCGTCTCCCCTGGGGCCTCTTTTTACTTTTCCGGGATCGGAGACCGTCCGCACATTGACCGTCTCCACCACCTCGTGCACCGTGTGGCAGTAGTCACAGGAGACACCCTGCAAAGATGTATCGTCCATCAGGCTTCCGTCCGGCGGTGGCAGCTGTCCGGTCCGCACGCCGGTGGGGGTATGACACTCTCCGCAGAAAATATCGGTAAAGCCCCCTGTTTCCTTACTGGCCTGCAGATAATCCGGATGATAAAATTCATTGGCCCAGGCAAAACGATGCATGCTTTGCGACCAGGCGGTATAAATATCCCGGTGGCAGCCGATACAGTTGCGGGGATTCTCAAAGGCCCCGGCTTCAAATCGATTGACTTCCGCCAGATCAATCTTCTTAGCCGTGTTGTTGGCGGTATCGCCGGTACTGTGGCCGACATCACCGGTGAGCAGGTTCATGAGCAAAGCAGCACCCAGGATGACACAGAGCATCAACATCCCATGAAAAGGCACACACCTGAAAATCGTGCTGGTGTTCTCAGACGGTTTGTTCATCATAAAGATTCTCCTTGCCCTGAAATAAACTTGATCGAGTACCACAAATCCATGGCCCTAGCTGCAAACTGTCCCCCTTTTCAATGTGCCTGGTCTTGACTTCAATCGAATCTGAACCTAAAACAAATCTCCCGACAAAGCAATACCTATTCCTAACAACTTCCCTTATCTAGGATCACATAAAATTTTTCAACCAAACAGAGGCAAGGAAAAAACTGCTCGTCAGTGCTGCATATACAAACACGAAGCAATAAAAAGAAAAGAGGAAGAAAAGATGAAAAAAAAGATCGAGGTGGTCTGCCTTGTTCTACGGGACCAGAGCGGGTACATATTGGCCACCCAGCGCCCCCTGGGGAAACGGCTGGCACTGCACTGGGAATTTCCGGGCGGCAAGGTGGAGGAAATCGAGGATCCGGAAGAAGCCCTGCGCCGGGAAATCAGCGAGGAGCTTTCCCTGCGCATCGGCACCCTGGTCAGGCTGCCGGATGTCGAACATACCTACGATTTCGGAGCGATCCGCATGATCCCTTTTCTGCACCAGTGCGCAACACGACCAGCCCTGACCCTGCTGGAACATACCGCTGCCCTCTGGATCCATCCAAGCGCCTGGACAGAGCTGACCTGGGCTCCGGCGGATATTCCTGTTCTCCAGTATCTTCTGGCCGCTGAATTCAGCAAAACGACCTGATCATCTGGAGTCGACGCACGGAAGCTCGCGGATCCAGGCGAGAGCTATGCCTTGACAATGGAATCAACCATATAAATTATCATGATATGGTTGGATTATAAAATCTGCAAGGATACAGAGGGGTAAAAGGTGACATCCACCGTAAAGATCGTCATGGCAAAGTTGGCGTAGTAATGCTCCTGAAAATAGGCGACTATGATTTCAGCCAATTCCTGATCGCAGATGACCTCCACGCGGATGCTGCTGTTTGGCTCCCAGCTGGAATTCCGAAGCCCCCGAGACCCTTTACCGCGGACGTCGGATATCGTATAGCCCGTAGCCCCAAGTCGTTCGATGTCGCGTATGAGTGTTTTTTCCAACGCGGCTTCGGTGAAAATAGTCAAAAGTTTGCATGTACGGAATGTCATCTTATCCTCCCAGCAGGTTATGCGCATAGACGGCCAGCATATGGCAGATTGGTATGCCGAAAAGAACGTTGAAAGGGAATGTTACCCCCAACGAAGCAGACAGGGAAAGGGTGGGATTGGCTTCGGGGACCGAGATCCGCATCGCTGCCGGAACGGCGATATAGGAAGCGCTGGCCGCAAGAATAGCCAAAATGGTGGTACCCCCTACCGATAACCCAAGCAGACAACCCAGCAATGTACCCACCAGTCCCGAATACAGCGGCATGATCACGCCAAAACCAAGTATAAACAAACCATGCCTCCGCAGGCTACCAAATTGAGAGGCTGTTAACAGTCCCATTTCAAGAAGAAATAATGCCAGCACTCCCTGGAAAAGATCGAAAAAAAACGGTTCAATTGAAACCAAGCCCTCGGGACCGGCAAGCCACCCAATCAACAGGCCGCCAAGCAGGAGGACGACCCCTTTTCCTAATAAAACTTCGTGGGCGACATCTCCCCACTGGGTTTGCCGGTCAATGCCGCGGGCAAGAATGATACCGATGAGGATGGCGGGCACTTCCAGCACCACCAGCAGCAGCGGCATATGCGGTTCAAACCCGATGTGACGGCTCCCCAGATATGCTATCGCCACGGCATACGTGCCGACACTCACAGAACCGTAGTGGGCAGCTATCGACGCGGCATCGGCCCGTTTGAATTTGCCGAGGTGACGTAAAGCAGGGTAGGCCGTCAAGGGGAGGACGATACCCATAGCGATCACGGCCAGTATCTGCGGCAGCAAGTCGACGAACGGTTGCTTGGCCAGTTCGACCCCCCCCTTGAGCCCGATAGCCAGCAAAAGGACAATACTGAGAAAATCATAAAGAGCGGCTGGCAAACGCAACTCCGAGCGCAGCAACCCAGCCGCCAATCCGAATAAGAAAAACAGTATGATTACGTCCATTTAAATCTCTCCATCGGGTGTCTTACCGGGGTTTATTCAGACTGTTTTTTTGTCATCGGAATGCGGTGACAACTCTCTTCTACACGGCCTCCAAGCCCATTCTGAAGGCCCTCAGATTGACCTCGACCTGTTGCTTCCTGGTTTTCTGCTCAATGGTTTGCTGGAGCAGATCGGGGGACAAAGGCACGGCCCCGCTTTTTGCCAATGCTCCCAGCATGACCATATTCAACGCCAGCGCTGAACCGGCCCGCAGGGCAAGGGAAGTGGCATCAAAGGCCACCAGTTTTTTCACTCGGCCGGCCATCAGGGCCAGGGCCTGGTCCATATCCGGATAATGGGCTTTTCCCAGCGCCACCGTGTAGGGCGGTACCGGCGTGGTATTGGTGATCACAATGGTATCGGCGCTGCATTTTTTTGCGGCCCGCAGGGTTTCCGAGGGTTCAAAGCCCAGCAGGACATCGGCATCGCCATCGGCGATGCAATAGCTTTTCCCCTCACCGAACAAGACCATGGACTCCACCACCCCACCCCGCTGCGCCATGCCATGAAACTCCGACATCCGGACCGGAAGGTGCGAAGCCAGGGCCGCCTCACCCAGAACCCGGGCCGCCGAGATATTGCCCTGGCCGCCAACAGCGACGATGATCAGCTTGCTTGTGTTCATTTCTCCTCCATTTTTACTGGCACAATGGCGTTCTCAGGGCAGAACTGCACACAGAACGCGCAACCTTCGCACCGGTTGGCGTCAATACGAACCTCCTGGTCCTGGAGATAAAAGGCCGGACAGGCCACTTTGGTCACACAGTGTCGATGGTTGCGGCATTTTTCCTTGTTGACGTAAAAGGCTCTTTTTTTCCTGTAGGAAGGCAAGGTCCGAACATGCAGCGGACAGGGGGCACGGGCGATAAGGACCGAGACACCACGATGCAGGGCAAGGGACTGGATTGCCTCCAGAGTCTTGCGGTAGGCAAAAGGATTCACCGTGATCACCTGCTCGACCCCCAGTCCCTTGACCGCGGCCTCGATGGACACTGTGTTGCGGGCAAGATTGAGGTGGCTGAGGTCAACACCCGGGTGCGGCTGATGACCGGTCATGGCGGTGGTGCCGTTATCCAGCACGACCAGGGTGAAATCGTGATTATTATGAATGGCATTTGCCAGGGGAGACAACCCGCTGTGGAAGAAGGTCGAGTCACCGATAAAGGCCACGACCTTGCGACCGGTGGCTCGGGCAAACCCGCCTGCTGTGCCGATGCCGGCCCCCATGGCAATAAGAAAATCGCCCATATTGAGCGGCGGCAGCACCCCCAGGGTGTAACAGCCGATATCCGTGGGATAGATGGCCAGATCACCGAACACTTCCCGCACGGCCACAAAGGTTGCCCGGTGTGGGCAGCCGGCGCACAGATTAGGCGGCCGCGGAGGCGCTTCCGGCAGGTCGTCGGTCTCGATGGGTTGATACGCCTGAAACGGTAACGTGAAAAAATCGCCAATGACCTGCTTCACCAGGGCAGGATTCAATTCATACAGACGGGAAAAAAGCCCCTCGCCTTTTCCCTCCACCCGCAGGGCAAGGCCGGCTTTCTGGGCGCTGTTGCGCACCGCCTCTTCCATGTATGGTTCCCCTTCTTCAACCACCAGGACCTTTTCACAGCCCTCAAGAAACGCCTGGGTCATCCTGTCCGGGAAGGGGTGGGAAAAACCGACGCGCAGAATCCGAAAAGCATCGGCAGCCCCGAGTTCCCGCAGGGCATCACTGACGTAGCCGTAACTGACGCCATTACAGACAATGCCCCATTTTCCTTCGCCTTCAATCCGGTTCCACGGGCTGCGGTTGGCACGATCATTGGCCCTGTTGTATTTGTCGAGAAGTTTCGGGTGGAGATTGCGGGATACAGCCGGTATGCAGACATAGGCAAAGGGGTTTTTCTCGAACACGCCCTTGGTTTCTCTTTGCTGCAGGGGCCCCAGAATCACCTCGCCGCTGGAATGATTGATCCGTGTTGTCGTACGCAAAATGACGGGCAAACGAAGTTCCGCCGATAACTCGAAGGCATGGATCGTCATTTCCTTTGCCTCGGCCACGGTCGAGGGCTCAAGTATGGGCAGACAGCTGAGTTTTCCATAATACCGCGAATCCTGTTCGTTCTGGCTCGAGAACATGAAAGGATCGTCGGCAACCACCAGGACCATTGACCCGACAATGCCCGTATAGGCCAGGGTCATCAAGGCGTCGGCCGCGACATTGACCCCCACATGCTTCATGGTGACCATGGTCTTCAGACCGCACATGGCTGCTCCGGCGGCAACTTCAAGGGCAACCTTTTCATTGGCGCTGTATTCAAAATACAGGTCAGTTTCCATGGAACACTGAAAAAATTGCAGCGCGATTTCAGACGACGGCGTCCCGGGGTAGGCAGCGGCAAAGGCAACCCCCGCCTCGAGTGCTCCTCGAGCTATGGCTTCGTTCCCCAGCATGAGCATCTGATCGCCAGGGCGATCAACGAGCAATGGATGCATTCTCATCTCCTTGCAAATCAGTTAAATACCTTGCAGGTCCGCGCCTTGACGGCGACAGGAGCATTCTCCCATTTCGTCGCTGGCGGCCTGAGAGCAAGGCAACAGATGGACGGATGCTGTCCACCTGCCGCCACTTTTCAAACAACGGTGCTGGCCCGCACCTCGGCGTCCGCGGCCTCAACTTCGGCGCGCATGTTTGTTCTGTATGCCTTGAGCGCATCGCGCAGCGCGGGATCCGACAAGGCCAGGACAGCCACCGCCAGCAGGGCCGCGTTCTTTGCGCCTGCCTTGCCGATGGCCGTGGTACCCACCGGGATACCCGCGGGCATCTGAACCATGGACAGCAGGGAGTCAAGCCCGCCGAGATCCGATGTGGTCATGGGAACGCCCAGGACCGGCAGGGTCGTCATGGCGGCGAGAACACCGGCCAGATGGGCGGCCTTGCCCGCCGCGGCGATAATAACCTGAAGCCCCTGCTTTTCGGCTTCGGTGGCAAAGGCATAGGCCCGATCCGGGGTCCGGTGGGCGGAAATAACCCGCACCTCATGCGGCACACGGAAGTCGGCAAGCACCTTGCTGCACTCCTTCATGACTTCGAAATCGGACTTACTGCCCATGACAATGGCCACTACAGGTGGTTTTTGTGCTGCTGTCTCACTCATCTCAATAGACTCCTTGAAAGAAAAAAAAAGGCCGCCATCGGTCTTCTGAACCAATGACGGCCTGTTATTTCTTGCGCGCCCTCGCCTCTCGACGCAGAGCCCGCGCAAACTCTCAGACGTGCTGTTATAATACCCTTCCAGGAAAATGCAGTCGCCTGCCGTTTCCCGGATTGGTCCGATCTATATACTTTTCACAGGTGAACCTGTCAACAATATTTCCTCTCATTAACCCTCGTCGCAAAAATTGGAAGAATCAGTTGTCATGCTCCTATACAGTCATGAAGATTGAGCATGAATGACAGGGTCTGCCAACGAAAAAAGAATAACCTTCTCACCGGTGACCGTGCTGATGTCCGAATGAAAACTGACGATCTTGACATCAAGAATATCTTCGACAACGGACTCCAGCAAAGGCCGCCCTTGTTCAAGCAGTGCAATCCGGGTGCGCTTGACCAATTCTCGTCCTTCACTGTGCCCGGAAGCTTTGGCCAGACTCATTTCCGCCTGGGTGAGAACATTTTTCAAGCGAACCAGGACGATGTTGTCAAGGATATACGCTTTGATTTCCAGGGGTCCTCGACCCATGTACTCTTTTTCAAATTTGGTCACCGCTTCGCAGATCTGCGCCTCGATCTGCCCTTTTGTCCTGTTCAAAGTTTTCACCCGTGTCGTCAGTGATTGGAGCTTGCCTGGATCCGTGAGCATTTGTCAGTGCCTGAGAATTTCCGGGGCTACCTTGTCCACCGCGGCCGTGCCGGTGAGGACCATGCACTGGGTCAGCTCCTGACGGATTTTTTCCAGGTATTGGACGGTGCCGTCCTTGCCGCCGCCAAGAACAGCCACGGAAAAGGGGCGGCCAATGAGCACGGCATCCGCCCCCAGGGCCAGCATGCGCAAGACGTCCAGCCCGGAACGCACGCCGCCATCCACCAGAACACACACCTGGCCCCGGACCGCGGCGACGATCTCGCGCAGGACCCTGGCTGTTCCCGGGGTTCCATCCAGCACCCGGCCGCCATGATTGGAGACCACGATGCCGGCGGCGCCGGCATCGACGCAGATTTTGGCCTCATCAACGGTCATGACGCCCTTGACCACAAAACGGGCCGGGGTCTGACGGATCACTTCGGCTAACCGGGCTGCCGGTTTTGGCGTAACCGGACGTCCCATCTTGCGCAGGGTAATCAGACCGGCGGCATCGACATCCATGCCCACCACCGACGTACCGGCAGCCAGTGCCTTGTCCAGTTTAGTGAGGAGTTCCTTGTCCTCCCAGGGTTTAATGAACGGGATCGCCCGTCCCTGCACAGCCTTGATGGCGGCAAAAGCACTTTCATGGATGAAGTCCGGAACACCGTCACCGGTGCAGCCGATGGTCCCGGCGGCAACACAGGCAGAGAGTTTGGCGGCAATGTACTCTTCTTCAGGCATTCCACCGCCCATATTGAAGGAAACGCCACCAATGGGCGCCGCCAGTACGGGCATGGACAGATCAAACCCGAGGATACTGACATCCAGGCGTGGCTCGACCACATCATGAAGACAACGCATGTTCATTTGCAGTTCTCCAAGGGCCCTTACATTATCCTGGAAAGCCGACGCGGTCCCCAGCCCGCCCATGCCCGGCACCTCGCCGGCACAGGCCCGACCATCACAAACCGGGCAAACCCGGCAGAAACCTTTCATCAATGTGCGCGCCTGCGCCTGAATTTCTTTCATGTGTTCCTCCCTTGCCAAAATACTATTGTCATTCGTTGCTGTACATCCGATGAACAGTACCAGCTGTTATCTCTACCTTCCCGGCATCATACCCATAGACCGGTCGGAGAGTCAATCAGCACGCCTGCAACGTATGCACTGAAAACCAGATCTGTCTTCGCGTAAGCGATCCCAGACACCACATTTTTGCACGGACTCGGCTGCCCGCATAGGGCTCACCTATGGCCGCACCAACCATAAAAACCTGCACGTGCCCGGCTTCAAAGAGGAAGAGTCCACCGCGATGCCGTTCGACATGGTGGTGATTAACGATCTGCTTTTAATCGAATGTAATATGTGATGGACTCGTAAAAAGTCAAACCGCCAAATCCCTTCGAAGGGAAGATGTCGGTTGATAGTTTTTGCTCAGGCGAGCTCTTGTTGAGAGCCATTCTCGAATGAGCTCTTTGAAATGTGCCTGGAGCACTAAAAGAAGGAAAACAAGGCTGAAACAGGGTGTCATGGGGCTGTTTTTCTCGCCCCAGTGCCTACCGGCCCGCAATATGTTCAAACCGATGGCTTTCATGAAGGCGGCAAACCGCACTGCTTTGATGCCTCGGACTCGGAGATGTTTGACACCAGTGCGCCGATCGAATTCCGACATGGTCGCCTCGACTCCGGCCCGGTACCGGTACTTCTCCCTGAACGTCGGGCTTGCTTCTTCCTGGCGTCGGCGGGCCAGGCGGATATCCTTGTCGGTGTACCGGTAGTACCAGCCCTTTTTTCCCGTGGAGACGGGGCACTGATCAACCGAGGGACAGTCCTGGCAGGCAGCGATGGGGAAGACTACACTGTAGCCGGATTTTGCTTTCTTGACCGTGTCTGGTGTCGTGCCTTGCGGGCAGGCGAGAACCTTGCCCTGATCGTCCAGGGTGAATTCGGCCAGATGGAATTTCTTCTGATTGCCCGGCATCACCGGGGAGATGACCGCCACTTGATACTCTTGCCGGGCCGTTTCACAATTGCTGTCGCTGCCGTAGATGGAATCGACCAGCAGTTGCTGGGGCAGCATCTCCTTCTGCTCGAGTTGGTTCAGGGTGGGCAGGAGGGCGTTGGCATCATGCTGATCCGCTGATTCCACCTCGACATGCGTGATCAGGGAGGGGCCTCGCTCATCGGTGGTGGTGTAGTTTTCCACCACCTGCACCTGATACCCTTGGCCTTTATGACTGCTGTAGCCGGCATCTGGATCGGACGGGTTTTGCAGTGAATCGGAGGGCACGTCCTTGTTCGGCCGGGCCACGGCTTTCGTACCGGAATCGGCGGTGGCGTCTTCCTCGATGACGCATTGCTCGCTGAATAACCGGCTGAGCAGCTTGAAGCTCTGCATGGCGCGGACCTCGTCCACGGTTGCGAAACGCTCGATCAGGAGCAGGACATCGGCAGCCAACTGATCAAGGGTGCGGCTGGACTCGGTGGGCTTGACCATGGCAAACACAGACGCCTGCGATGTACTCAGATACCGTTGGATCAATTCCGTGTCGAGTTGATCAAAAAGCTCCCGGTGGTGTCGTTTCAGGTTGACCAGGAACTTCTTGATCGTTTTGGTGAACAATCCGATGCGGCCCAGATTGCGCATATTGGATTTGACATGCACGGAATCCATGCGCTGCTTGCTCATATCGGCTTTGAGTAACTTGGCCAGGATGCTCAAAGATGTGTCAAATATCTCGGCATAGCTTACGTCGGATGCCAGGTGGTCGCGCATGGTCCAGAGCGTCTTGTGGCTGATGTACGCGGCTGTGTCGGAGCCCGATGTGATGTTGAGGGCATAGTGCCATTGGATATTGAAGCAGAACTGCTCAACGGCCTCCTGGTCGGTACAATCATGCATTTGCTGGAGGATCATCAACCCCATCATGGCATGCAGTTCCTTGGTAGGCCGGCCATTGTAGTCATGATAATGTTGGCGCAGGGACTCCACCGGGAGTTCTGGCAAGATGTGCTGCTGAAAAAGACCTGCCCAGGAGTTGTCCAGGAGGGCGCGGCGCTTGGGTCCTAAATGGCCCCATGGATCGAGGATGTTGAGCTGTTTGTGATTTTTCACGTGAAACATTATTTCGCCTCGCATTTATCTGATTTTACGCAAATATATTAACCAGATGCGAGAAATTTGACAAGAGAAAAATGTGCGACAATCTTGGAAAGTTAACCATTTAAATAAAAATACTTTTTACGAATCCATCATATGTGGCGCGGGGATTTGAGGCCGAATTTGCCGGCCAAATCGCCACCCAATTATATAGCCAGTCATCCCAGGTTCTCTGCAGCAAAATCCCAATTAATCAGTGAGTTCAGTACTGCCTTGACATAATCCAGCCGCCGGTTCTGATAATCCAGGTAATAGGCGTGTTCCCACACGTCGATGGTCAATAAGGGTTTCATACCGCTGGTTATCGGTACATCCGCATTACCGGTCCTGATCACCTGGAGTTTGTCGCCATTCAGCACAAGCCACGCCCATCCGCTACCGAACTGGGCCATTGCCATCGTCGCCAACTCTTCCTTGCAGGCATCCAGAGAACCGAAGGACGCCTCAATGTTGCGTTTCAACGCTTCCGGTGGTGCACCGCCACCCTCCGGCCTGAGACTTTGCCAGAAAAACGTGTGGTTCCACGTTTGGGCGGCATTGTTGAAAATCTTGGTGTGCTCGGCCTTGCCGACTGCCTTGGTAATAATTTTCTCCAGCCGCATGTCCGCGAACTCCGTATCCGATATCTCCTTGTTCAGGTTGTCGACATAGCTCTGGTGATGTTTACCGTAGTGGAAGCTCAGCGTCTTTGCCGAGATTATTGGTTCCAGCGCGTTTTCAGCGTAAGGCAGAGGGGGCAGCTTATGCGGAAAGTTGCTTATAATTGTATCTTTACTCATGGCTTCTCCTTTTTTTCCTTGGTGACGTGAAAGTGAAGGGGGTTGCCTTTGGCGAGGCCGCGACTGCCCGCGTAGAAGGGCTATATGGGGCAGCCACGTCTGCATAAATCTGGGTCACGTGTAATCGCTTACAATATTCAGGCCCGTTATAAACCGCACAGGCTCAAACCCCGTGATTGGTTACCGACAGCATGCTGATCCACCCATGAAATGCTGGTAACCGGTTCAGTTTCCAGGTCACGCAACCCTCACTTGCACCTGGTGAACGTTTACCAAAAAACCACATATTAACAAGGTCGTTAATCATCAAACACGTTTTTGACCCTAGTTCAAAGAAAATGCTGAATTTCCGACCATAGTGCTAATTGACCCAGGAAATGGCGGGAACAATGTTCGGCAATTAACGCACTCTTTAATAACGGTTTCAGGTGCCGGGTCATGCAGCTCGATGAATGCCTGCTCTGGGTGGACACTAACAAACAAAACTAAGACTGTAACAGCGCAACGATATCGTTGTGTTGCTACAGGCTTCGAATGCTGATTTATTATAAAAATTTATTTAAATATCTGGTTTTTTTAAAAAAATTATTTTACGGGTCACCAGTTATTCAGGCTCAAAAATTGCTAATTATTAAATCAACAGGCAGAAAAATCTTGTTTCTGGATGGACACGAGGTTGAACAGACGTATGAACCGCTCCGTGAGAATTTTTCCGACAACCACTACGGGGCGAGGTTATAAAAACAACCACATAGGCGAGACGTGAATAATTTAAACTATTACGAGAGGAGCGAGCATCAATCCATAGGCTTCAGGCAAAGGCGACCCGACTTTGCTGAAGTTTCTTTCAACATCCTTGGCTCGATTCGTCACCCTCTTTTAGTTCTTGATTATGAATTGGATGTCGTTAAAGCCAATCGACACTATTATATGCATTTTTTTAGTGAACCAGCTCAGACCGAGGGGAGATCACTTTTTGATCTTGGAGATCGCTCATGAAATATTCAGAAATTGAAAAAAATGCTCAAAGATGTCCTTCTTGAAAATACGGTGATTAATGACTTTGTCGTCGAACAGGACTTCGAGTTTATGGGACGAAGAGTTATGCATCTCAATGCCAGCCGGATTTTACATAGAAAATCGTCAGTATCGCAACTTATCCTTTTGTCCATTGAAGATGTTACGGACAGGGAATTGCATAAAAGAAATCTTGAAGACATCGTTAAAAAACGAACAGTTGAGTGTTTTACCGCACAGGAAGAGGCGGATAAGAGGCGACAGGCAGCTGAAGACTCTCTTGCAGAGATACAGCTCATCAAGGAACAGTTGGAAGTGGAAAGAGCATATCTCCCGGAAGAGATTACCCTCGATAACAACCAAAGTCGATACACGAATTATTGCCGCTACAAACCGTAACCTGGAAGAGGAAGTGCGGAAGGGAAATTTTCGGGAAGATCTCTGGTACCGGTTAAACATTTTCCCGATCACTGTACCGCCGCTCCGAGATCGTCAGGACGACATACCGATTCTGGTTGAGTATTATGTGAGAAATATTGCCAAAAGAACTGGAAAAATTATTGATATCATCCCAGCCGGGGTCATGAATGAATTGCAGCAGTATCATTGGCCCGGCAATATTCGGGAACTGGAAAACGTTTTGGAACGTGCGGTGATCAACTCATCAGGTCCAAAACTGCGCCTTGCGGATGACCTCAAAAAACCATCAAAGGGTTTATGCACAATTCCCAAAACTTTGGCCGCGGTTGAGCGAGACTATATTTTTCAAGTGCTTGAGCAGACCAAATGGAAAATCAGCGGAAAAAACAGCGCGGCTGAAATCCTCGGTCTTGACCGCAGCACCCTACGTGGCCGAATGAAGAAACTCAATATTCGGAAATAGTAATGTGATCAATCTATCAGCTTTTAGAACTTTCGGAACTTGCATGGGGCAAGGTTCGATATTCAACAAACGTGGAGGAAAAAAATGAAAAGATTAATGGTAATGCTGTCCATGGTCGCGGTTGTTCTCTTTGCCACTCAGGCTTTTACCGCGGAAAAAGACAAAGAGGCTATTACTAAAAATGTAGATGAAGTTGTTGCTGCTATTAATGGTGGCAAGGGAGCTGCAAGCTTTGCCCCCGATGCGTACACTCCCTATGTGTTTATCATGGAAGCAGATGGGCTCCTCATAGTGCATCCAACATTGGCCGAGAAGGATCTGAAAGTCGAAGGTATGCCAATCTATGAGGCAATAATGGCTGCAACTGAACAAGGAGAATGGGTAAAATACGATTGGAAAGGAAGTGAGAAAAATACCTACATCAAGAGGACAGATAACAACCTTGTTGTAGGTAGCGGATATTAATTAATAAAACATATAGTCATTGTTTGATTGTAGGGATTCCCTGGGGAATCCCTACTTTTTCTCGCGAAACCTTTCGCAACCGTTTTTTTCACTCCATCTGCGGTCGATCAGGCTGCCGTACAGAGGACCACTACCCCGTCAGCCGTGTAGGCGATCACGCAAACGTCACAGTCACCCCGGATTTGTGCGGACGCGGTTGCCCGCTATAATTCCACTATGCGGGCAACCGCGTCCGCACAAATCCGGGACACCTTTGACCCCTTACCATACAGGAGCGTGGTAATCAGACAGGTATAAACTCTGTGATCGGTTACCAACACGAAGCCGTGACCATCGAGAAACAGGCACGGCAGGCACAGCCATTAAAGAACGGGAAGAATTTCCTGCCGGTTGCTTCCGCGGCACCTCTCTCAAAAAACATCCGGAGGAACCGATGTTCTAAAAAAGAGGTTAACGATCATGCACAGAAAACTCCACCTTTGGTGGCAGGACAATCGTTCCAGTTTCTGGTTCCTCCCCGCCGTGATGGTCCTGGACGCCGTGGCGCTCGCTATCGTTTTGATCACCGTGGATGCGACCGTCGATCTGCCTGTCGTCGAGCGATGGCCGCTCCTCCTCGGAGCCAGTACGGACGGTGCCCGCAGCCTGCTCACGGCCGTTGCCGGCTCGATGATAACTGTGGCCGGGGTGGTATTCTCCATCACCCTTGTAGCCCTCTCTCTGGCCTCCAGTCAGTACACGTCACGGGTCATCCGTACCTTTATGAACGACCGCGTCACCCAGACAGTACTCGGCGTGTTTGTCGGTATCTTCGCCTACTGCCTGGTGGTACTGCGAACCATTCGCGAAGGAGACGAAGGGGCGTTCGTTCCAGAGCTGGCCATGCTGGCCGGGTTAATTCTTGCCTTTGTCGGCATCGCCTATCTGATCTATTTCATTCATCACATCTCGGTGGCCATTCAGGCGTCAAGCGTTATTGCCGCAACCGCAAACGAGACCATTGCGGCCGTGGATAACCGTTTTGCCAAAGAACTAGGCGATAACGACCGGGATGGCATCATCTGGACATCTCTTGCCGATCAGTTCTGGTCGGCGATCCCAGCCCACAAAACCGGTTACATCGAGGCTATCGACATGGAAGTTCTCCTGAGTGTAGCCCGAGGACACGGGATAATCCTGCGGATGGAACACGGCATCGGAGAGTTTATCATTGAGAGCGCACCGCTGCTCTCGGTGGCGGACACGAGGAGCATGGACGATGAAACGACGGCCGGGTTGAACGCGGCTTATAGCGTCAGCCAACAACGCACGGTGGCAACCGATGCCGCGTTCGGCATCCGGCAAATCGTGGACATCGCCTTGAAAGCGCTGTCACCCGGCATCAACGACACCACGACAGCAGTGATGTGCATCGATTACCTGACAGCAATCCTGGTCCGACTTGCGACCCGTAGGTTTGCCCCTTCTCACTGTCTGGAGCAGGGAAAACTGCGCATAATTACCCGTGGCCCGAGTTTCGAAAGTCTGTTGGCCGACGCCTTTGACCAGATCCGGCAGAATGGTGTAGGTAACGTTGCCATTATGATGCGTTTGCTCGGCGCCCTGCATACCATCGCCGGTCAGACAGTCGATCCAGGCCGACGGCGGGCAGTAGGTGATCGAATGCTGTGGGTCGCTGAGTTGGCTGAACGTACTCTTGGATCCCCGTACGACCGGAAAAGATTTGAGCGCGAACTGGCGCGGGTACGCGAAACGTTTAAAACGGTGACAAAACCGGTTGTTCATCGAACATCGGTTGAATAAAGCCGCTACCCCGACAAATCTCTTCGAAAATGACGCCATCGATATTATCGCCGTCTCGATCAGGGGCAACAGGCGGCCCCTGGTGAACATAGCCACCATGGCACTCGAGGAAGCCTATTACCACGACCAGAAAACCATCACCGCCGAGACCCTCTACAGCTCGGAATAGTTCAACAAATCCGAGTGAAACAGCGGCGGTTGTTGGGGGGACTCCACCGCCACGGGACAACTCGGTGCGGTAGACTGCTGTCTACTTCTCTACAGGCGGCTGGATTGCTCCAGCCTTAAGCGGTCACAGGACAGGAGCGTAAGAAACCAGACAGTTGCAAACCCTGTGATCGGTTACATCCAGCCGCCTGTTTCTTTTACTCGTATCGGGGGTACTGGTATTTGAGATTATTATTGGTTTTGGGGATGAGAATCAACATTGCCACGGAACACCTTTATATCCGGTGGCTGGGTGATAGTAGGCAAGTTGCCATCATCCCAGGTTCTCTGCAGCAAAATCCCAATTAATCAGTGAGTTCAGTACTGCCTTGACATAATCCAGCCGCCGGTTCTGATAATCCAGGTAATAGGCGTGTTCCCACACGTCGATGGTCAATAAGGGTTTCATACCGCTGGTTATCGGTACATCCGCATTACCGGTCCTGATCACCTGGAGTTTGTCGCCATTCAGCACAAGCCACGCCCATCCGCTACCGAACTGGGCCATTGCCATCGTCGCCAACTCTTCCTTGCAGGCATCCAGAGAACCGAAGGACGCCTCAATGTTGCGTTTCAACGCTTCCGGTGGTGCACCGCCACCCTCCGGCCTGAGACTTTGCCAGAAAAACGTGTGGTTCCACGTTTGGGCGGCATTGTTGAAAATCTTGGTGTGCTCGGCCTTGCCGACTGCCTTGGTAATAATTTTCTCCAGCCGCATGTCCGCGAACTCCGTATCCGATATCTCCTTGTTCAGGTTGTCGACATAGCTCTGGTGATGTTTACCGTAGTGGAAGCTCAGCGTCTTTGCCGAGATTATTGGTTCCAGCGCGTTTTCAGCGTAAGGCAGAGGGGGCAGCTTATGCGGAAAGTTGCTTATAATTGTATCTTTACTCATGGCTTCTCCTTTTTTTCCTTGGTGACGTGAAAGCGAGAGGGTTGCCTTTGGCGGGGCCGCAGCATGCAAGATAGCAGGAAGTCTCCTGAAAGCTGGTAACCGTTCATAAACACACCATCTGCGGAAGATCAGGCTGCCGCGCAAAGGATCATTATAGCCCAACAGCATGCTTATCCACATTTGAAATGCTGGTAAACGGTTCAGTTTTCAGGTAATGCGGCCTTTTTCTTGCGTCCGGTAAACGTTTATTGTCATTTTAGTTGTATGCTGTTTTCAACCGATTTAACCCCCTCAACACCACGTGCAAGCTCTACCGCTTTATTGATTTCGGCCTGGGAATTGACAAAACCGCTCAGTTGCACAATACCCTTGAAGGTTTCAACCTTGATCTCTCTAGATTTCAGGGAATCATCTCCGAAGATTGCCGCCTTGACTTTGGTGGTGATAACCGTGTCATCAATAGACTCACCAAATCCCGCTTGCTTTTCTGTCGATGCGCATCCCAGGAAAAGTGCCATCAGGGTAATTAAAAAAAATGCGGTGAAAAAATTTGTTCGTGTCATGATTCTGTTCCTCCAAATGATGAATAAAACTGCGATCCCCGATGCTGAGTACAGCGGGGGGGTGAGGGTTGTGAGACCATTCTCAACACCCCTTGTTAGTGCCCATCCGTAAACGGATCTATTCTTCTGACCTTTTGTTGCGCCGTAAAAATTAATCCAGGGAATATTAGATAGATGCCTGCGGTTAAATTCGCCGCTGCGTCCCTATTCAGCACAATATATCTCGTTTCCGGATGGACACTTATTAGTTGCCGAAACCTTCTTACATTCGTTGAACGTCCACGTGTTGGTCATATCTGTCATCCCGGTCATCCGCTGTGCTCATTGCTGACCGGCCCCGGTATTTTCACCTCGACCGCGTGCTCCTGATGATCGTCGATCAGAGGAACAACCCGGTCCTCCCGTTCGCTCCCGTCCAATGTCACCTGCATTGCACCCGAGCCAGTCTCTGTTTGCAGGACCTTGATATGGTAAGTGGTTTCCCGATACCGATAGTGCAGCACAAATTCCTGCCAATCTGCCGGAAGGCAGGGGGTAAAACGCAGGGTATCCCCCTCCAGGTTGAGTCCGAGGAGAGATTCCACGATCAGGCGATACATCCAGGCGGCCGAACCCGTGTACCAGGTCCACCCACCGCGGCCGGTATGGGGTGCGACCGCATAGACGTCGGCGGCGACAACGTACGGTTCCACCTTGTAGATGTCGGTCTCCTCGGGTGTGCGGGCATGGTGCACCGGGTTGATCAGGTCAAACAACTCCCATGCTCTCCGGTTATCGCCCAGGCGGGCAAAGGCCATGGTCGCCCAGATGGCCGCATGGGTGTACTGGCCTCCATTCTCCCGCACACCCGGGACATAGCCTTTGATGTAGCCTGGTTCAAGCGCGGAGGTGTCGAAGGGCGGGTCGAGAAGTTGGATCAGCCGGTCCTCGCGGCGCACCAGGCGCTCGTTCAACGCTTCCATGGCCAGGCGCGAACGTTCGGGATCGCCGGCCCCGGAAAGCACTGACCAGCTCTGCGCAATCGAATCGATCCGGCATTCCGGGTTCTCTGCGGATCCCAATGGCGTGCCGTCGTCAAAAAAAGCGCGGCGGTACCACTCCCCATCCCAACCATGCTGTTCAATATTGCGGCGCAGCAGCACCGCCTCTTCCTGGGACCGCTTGAAAAACGGTATATCACCTCGTTCCTGGGCAAGTTTGGAGAACCGCATCAGCACATCATAGAGGAAAAATCCCAGCCATACGCTTTCCCCTTTGCCATGCCGGCCGACCAGATCCATGCCGTCGTTCCAGTCGCCGGAGCCGATGAGCGGCAGGCCATGTTCACCGAAGTTGAGACTGCGGAGAAGGGCGCGAACACAATGCTCATAGAGGCTGGCCGTCTCTTCCGAGCGTCCGGGAAGATCATAATAGGAGTCTTCATCAGCCTTGACCGGGCGACCCAGAATAAAATGAACCGCTTCGTCGAGCACGCTGCTGTCCCCAGTGGCCTGAATATAGCGGCAGACAGTCAGCGGCAGCCAGAGGTAATCATCCGAGCAGAGGGTGCGCACGCCGCGACCCGTGGGGGGATGCCACCAGTGCTGGACGTCACCCTCAGGAAATTGATGGGCCGCGCACAGGAGCAGGTGCTCGCGGACCAGATGCGGTCGGGAGTAGACCAGCGCCATCACGTCCTGCAACTGATCGCGGAACCCAAAGGCGCCGCCCGACTGGTAGGTTGCGCTTCGCGCCCACATACGGCAGGCCAGGGTTTGATAGAGCAGCCACCCATTGACCAGCACATTGACCGATTGATCCGGGGTTTCCACCTGCACCGCTCCCAAGGTGTGCTTCCAGTACTGCCAGACCAGATCAAGGGCGCCGCGGGCCGCAGTTGTCCCGCGAAAACGTTGGATCAGGTTCCTGGCGTCTTCGAGGTTTTGGCCCACCCCGAGTTTGAAGATGATCTCGTGCTCCTGCCCGGCGGCCAGATCAAAGCTTACCCGGATCGCCCCGCAGGGGTCGAGGGCGGCGCCGACCTTACCCGAAAGGCGGGTGCGCATTTGGGCAGCGGGCGTCCGCAGCGAACCGTTGCGGCCCAGGAATTCGGTTCGGTCGCCGGTGACGGTGCGCTCGGTGGCGTCAACGTCAAAAAACGCGGTCCGGCCAGAAAATTCCGTGTTGTACGGGTTGCGCGCCAGAAGCGCGCCGCTTGCAGGGTCGACCTCGGTCACCACGTGCATGGTCGATTTGGGCCGCAGGTCGCCCAGCACCCATTCAACATAGCCGGTGGCCGAGAGGCGGCGGAACCGGTCCGACTCGTTGCGTACATTGAGCACCATGAACTTGATCGCCGCGTCCAGGGCCACATACACCGTCAACTCGGAGCGGATGCCGCGCTCGGTATGCTCGAAAATGCTGTACCCGAATCCGTGCCGGGTGGCGTAGGGTGTTGCCCCGCGGCAGGGGAGCGGCGTCGGCGACCAGAAGTGGCCGCGTTCTTCATCGCGAAGGTACAGGGCCTCGCCGCTCGAATCGCTCACCGGATCGTTGGCCCAAGGGGTGAGGCGGAACTCATGCGCATTTTCGGCCCAGGTATAAGCAAGGCCGCTTTCGGAAATGACGGTTCCGAACCGCGGATTGGCCAGCACGTTGACCCAGGGAGCCGGTGTCAGCTGCCCCTGGGCGGTGGTGATGACATATTCGCGGCCGTCCGGGGTAAACCCGCCCAGACCGTTGTAGAACGACAGGTCGTGACGTGGTGCAGGGGGGACTGCCAGGGGTTCGGAACGATGGGTTCGGGTCGGGGTGAGGACAGGGACAGTGACTTCAGCCAAACTGCGCCCTTTGATCTGGTCCGCCAGCGACCCGCGCCTGTCGGAGATGATGGCGCGGGCAACGGTTTGGATCAGGATACGGTCCTCTTCGGCGATCTGATCACCAGGCCGCACGAAAATGCCGCCAGGCCGGTCTATCAGGCTGGCCTCGATGCCAGCGGCAATCAGCCCCATAATCTGATCGTGGAGCAGTTGCCGGTAGCCAGTGCGGTCTTCGTTCCAGATAACCAGATCCACGGCCAACCCCTTGAGGCGCCAGTAGGCGTGGGCCTGCACCAGTTGCCGCACCAGTTCGATATTGGTCGGATCTTCGATCTGCAGCAGCACAATCGGCAGGTCGCCGGAGATGGCATAGCCCCAGAGACCGGTTTGTCCGCGCTGATTCCTGATCAGGATATTCGACTCCGCCCGCAAGGCCGCATTGGCATAGATAATCGAGCTGGCAAGACGGCGGTAGAGTTGGGCGTCAGCCTCCGAGGCATTGAACTGAAGGAGCAGCACCTGACCATGCGTCCAGGCCAGATCGTACACACGATCAGCCAGACGCCGGTCCTGATATTTCCCCACCAGGCGCAAGGCGTCGTCGTGGGTGGCGCCGATGCCGGAGACTATGTTGGCGGAGACCGATTCCTCCGGTTCGAGCGTGATCCTGTAGCGGATGGCCACGATCGGATCGAGCACCGAGCCTTCGCTGCCCGAGAGCGCCCCGGTGAAGAAATCGCCGCTACCGCTCATTGCCTCGGGAGCGGCCACGGTGTTGCCGCGGCCGATGAATCGCATTCGGTCGGTTTCGTAGGAAATATCGCCGACCTCGGCGCCGTGCACCGCCATCAGATGAAACATCCAGGGTGTCGGCTCGTCGATGGAACGGGGCCTCCGGGTGCAGAGAATCGCCCGCTGATGTCGGACGATTTCGGTCTGGACAAAGAGGTTGCTGAAGGCCGGATGGAGCGCGTCCCCGGCGGGCGGGGCCAGAACCACTTCCGCGTAACTGGTGACATCGAGATCTTTGCGTTTGCGGGAACGGTTGGTGAGCGTGATCCGGCGTATCTCGATATCATCCTCGGATGAAACCACCACTTCGGTATAGGCGTCTATTTGGTCGTGGCGACAACGGAACTCGGCGCGTTCTTCCGAAAAAACCGTTTCAAAATGGGACGATGGCCGCGCCACCGGCTGATGGGTCGTTGACCAGAATGTGCCGCTGGCGACATCCCGGACGTAACAAAATGTACCCCAGTTGTCGCGGGTGCTGTCTTCACGCCATCGGGTCACGGCCAGGTTCCGCCAGCGGCTGTACCCGCCGCCGGCGTTGGTGATCATCACATGGTAGCTGCCGTTGGACAGCAGCTGCACTTCGGGATTCGGCGTATCCGGGCTGGTGAAGATGCGCACCGGGGTCTGGAAATCACTGGAGGTCTCCTGCAGTTCAGCAAGTTCGGTGGCGTGGGTAAAGAAGGGGGCGGCCTTGGGAATCCGTTCCTGCAACAACAGCATGGTGGCCTGAAACAAGGGCTCCATGGCAAATCGTTTCTGCATGGGACGGTCCAGCAGCAGGAAAGCGAAAGAGAGCAGGCTCATACCCTGATGATGGGCCATGAAGGAACGCACCACCACGTTGGAGAGCCCACGCGGCAGACGGGAGGGCGTGTAGTCGATCGCTTCGTAAAAGCCGAATTTTCCCGCAAACCCTTCCGTCGCCATCCGTTCGAGATTGAGACAGGCCTTTTCGGGATCGACCATCAGCGCCATTGCTGAGGCATAAGGAGCAATCACCAGGTCTTCGGCCAACCCGCGCTTGAGCCCCAGACCGGGTACACCGAAGGCCCGATATTGATAATTGAGTTGGGCGTCGATGGCGTTATAGCCACTTTCCGAAACACCCCAGGGGACCCCGGATTTGCGACCGTAATCGATCTGGCTGGCGACAGCCGCCTTGCAGGTCTGCTCGAGCAGGGTATCCTCGTAGGACGGCATCACCAGGAGCGGCATCAGGTATTCGAACATGGACCCGCTCCACGAAAGAAGTACCGGTCCGCAACCGGTGGTGGTCAGCAGGCGGCCCAGGGCAAACCAGGTTTCCTGCGGCAATACCCCTTGGGCAATGCCCACGAAACTGGCAAGCCGTGCCTCGGAAGCGAGCAAATCATAATAGCTTGGGTCCCGGCGGTGGTCGGTGACGTTGTACCCGATGGCCAGGAGCCGGCTTGCCGTGTCAAAGAGAAAAGCATAGTCCACCTGTGCCAGCCTGTTTGCCAGCTGGGCAAGGCCTTCAAGGGTCGCAATCCGGGCTTCGGCGCGGCAACCCGCCTCCCTGAGCAAGGGCGGGAGCGCCTCAAGCCATGCCTGCTGCTCGGGGCTAGTCTGCCCGGCAAGACGCTCTTCAAGCGCAGGCCCAAGGTTGACCTCCAAGGTAGCCAATTCCCGCAGGGTGGGAATCCGCTCGAGATCGGGCATTGTTCCGGAACCAGGACGAACCGTTGCGGTCTCCAGCCACGGAGCAAGGAACAGCAACTCCTCGAGGCCGTCCCGGCACTGGCGGACAAGGGCCATGGTCCACGAGTGTACGGGGTTCTCAATCTCGGTGCCCTCCGCCTGCGTATCGACGACCGCTTCTGCCTCCGTGGCCCAGTACGTCAGGTGCCGTTGCATGCTCGAGAGCTGGGTGGGGTGGGCATCGACGACCGCTGCAAGCTTCTGGTACAGTTGGGTGAATCGCAGGCCTTCTTCCGGGTTGGCGTCTGTCGCCTCCATGGCACATGCGAGGGTGTCCCCTAAACCCTCAAAAAACCGTCTTCCCAAAATGGGGTCGTCCGCCAGCGCAAGCAGGCCCTGGCGCAGAATCAGCAGATGGCCGGCAAGATTGCCGCTGTCGACCGACGAAATATAGTGAGGCAGCAGGGGTTTAAGAGATTGAGTGTCGTACCAGTTGTAGAAATGCCCCCGGTATCGCTCCAGGGTGTCCATGGTGCGGAGGGCGTTTGCGGTGCGTTCGATCAGCCTTCCAGGGCCAATATACCCGAAATCATAGGCACTGAGGTTGGCCAGCAGGGACAGTCCCATGTTGGTGGGCGAGGTGCGATGTGCAACTACCGGTTTGGGATGCTCCTGAAAATTGTCGGGCGGCAGCCAATGATCATCCGGACCAACGAAGGTCTCGAAAAACACCCAGGTTTTCCGCGCCATGGTGCGAAGAAAGCGGGTCTGTCCGATTGAAAGCCTCGGTCGACGGCGGGCAAGCGGCCGGCTGATCCACCAGGCGATACCAGGGGAAATAAACCATAAGGCCAGAATAGGCATCGCCACCAACAGCGAGATGGGCCGCAACAAGGCAAGAGTCATCACCGCGGCGATGGCAAGGACCGGGGCGAACCACATGATCCGGCACGAGTCGGCAAGGCTGGGATTTGTGTTGCTCTTCGATCTGCTCGAGGGGTTCCATTCGAGCAGTCTCCGACGGGTGACCAGCAGGCGCCAGGCGGTACGCGCAATCGCATCCACACAGAAAAACGCTTCGTAGGGGAGAGAGGCAAGAGTAAAGGCGGCCAGCGCCAGGCTTTGGCCGGTCGAGCGTCCCGCCGCGGCAAGATGCTGAGCCAAGGGGACGTCAACCGGCTTGCGCAGTACATTCAGGGTTGAGGCGATCAGGGAAGGGATCACGATGATACCCAGCACGGCCACGGTCCAGAACCAGGGCGACGGCAATATGGTCCAGCCCACCAGCAGCAGCAGGGTCAAAGCGGTCGGCACCAGACTGCGCCGCAGGTTGTCGCCAATCTTCCAGCGCGACAGCAGGGTCAGCGGGTTTTTCCGCAGACGTCCGTCCAGGCCGGGAACAGCGGGTGTCATCCACCAGGCGATCTGCCAGTCGCCCCGAATCCACCGATGCCGGCGGCTCACATCCTCGCTGTAGCGCGACGGGTATTCTTCGTAAAGCTGGACATCGCTCAACAACCCGGAGCGGGCATAACACCCCTCGAGAAGATCATGGCTGAGAATACGGTTATCCGGGAAGCGATGGCCCAGGGCGCTTTCGAAGATATCGACCTCATAGATTCCCTTGCCGATGAACGAACCTTCGTTGAACAGATCCTGATACACATCGGAAACGGCTCGGGTGTAGGGATCGATGCCGGGTTCGCTGCCGCACAGGCGGCTATACAGGGAGCGGTTGGTACCGGACAGACTGATCGCTACCCGGGGCTGAAGGATGCCGTAGCCGGAGACAACCCGCTGTCTGTCCTGGTCATAGCAGGCGCGATTGAGAGGATGGGCCATGGCGCCGACAAACTGCCAGGCTGAATCCCGCGCCAGTTGGGTATCCGTGTCCAGGGTGATGACGTACTTGACCTTGGCGAGAATGGCCGTTGCCCCGACAATCAGCGAGAAGCGTTCTCCGAAGTCGGTATCCGGGCCGGCGCGCAACAGCCAGTTCAGGTCGGCCAGCTTGCCGCGTTTACGCTCGTAGCCCATCCACATCCGGTCCTGGACATTCCAGCGGCGCGGGCGATGAAAGAGGAAAAAGGTGTCGCCAGCCGAATCCTGATACTTGGCATTGAGCGCTTCGATGTGCTGTTGGGCCAAGCGCAGGATTGGTTCGTCTTCCGGCACGGTTTCCGTAGCGGAATCACAAAAATCGGTGAGCAGGCCAAAATGGAGATGCTCGTCCCGATTGGCCAGGAAGCGGACTTCCAGGGCCTCGACCAGTTCACCGACACTCTCCTTGCAGGTGAGCATGGTCGGCACGATCACCAGTGTACGCAATTCCTGGGGGATGCCCTTGGAAAAATCCATGCGCGGTAAAGACCGGGGCGTTGCCAGCAGGGTGGCCAGCCAGTTGATCAGGGCAACCGCCGGATGGCTGGCGCTCAGCAATGTCAGCAGGCCAACCAGGCCGAGCAGCCCTCCGTACAGGCCGCCTTCCTGCGCCTTGGCCGTCAAAAACCAGGCAAGGACCACGGTCAGCAGCAGGATGGAGCCGCTATAGAGGAGGAAAGGAAAACGGCGGCCGGTAACGGCCACCGTTTCCAGCGTGGAGTGTCGAACCTGGGTCCGTTGCTCGAGCTGCACCCGTCCTTTGTCGATCAGGTAAAATCCCACATGGGAGGCGGGGTCGTCGCAACCATTCCGCGTCGCTCCCTCTTGCGCCAGCTCGATTGCGGCACGAGCAACCTCATTTTCCGAGCGGTGGCTCTTGCGGGCAATTTTTTCCACCGCATGACGATAGTTATCACGGGTAGCAAAATCCATCTTGTCATACACGTCGCCTGGATCCTCACGCAGGGTCTGTTCGACAATGCTCATCGTCTCGACAAAGACACGCCAGTCCATGGCCGTCAAAAAACGCAGACTGCTGATGGTATTGCTGATCGAGACCCGGTCAGCGGCCTGTTGCTGATTGTCGGCCCGCACCAGTTGCTCAATATTCCGGCCCGATTCGAACAGACGCTGTTCGATCCAGGTGAGCGGCAAGCCCAGATCCTGGCTTTGCCCCTGGAGACGGCGGGCAAATTCGGCAACAAAGGAACTCACCAGATCCGGCTGGGACCTCGCCATATCGGCGATCACCAGAATCAGACTCTTGGGATCCTTCTGGGCGACTTCGATCATCTGGTCTGCCCAGGAGTTGGCAAGGTTACGGTTGACCCTGTCCGCAGCCACCAGAGCGGCGACCCGACGAAGATTCTCCACCAGTGCCAGGCGCAGCATGATGGGGATGGCCCACAATTCGCCAAGGGTGAGGCTGCTCACGGTCTGATAAGCGGTAACGAAACTGCCGAGACTCTCCGGATCGACCAGGCCATCGCCATGGGTAATCGTCTCCAGGGCAATGTCATAAACCCGGGGATGCCCGGCCGATTGACCGTCCCGCAAGCGAGGCAGTTCCTGGCTATACCCCCTGGGCAGGTGCCGTTTGGCTGTTCGAATCTGTTCCTCGATCAGATAGAAGTTGTCGAGCAGCCATTCCCCTGCCGGGGCAATACGGAGGTTTGCCTGGACTGACTCGGCCAAAAGGTCACGCACACCTTTCAGTATCTCTTCGTTTTCAGCCAATCGCTTGAGCAGACGATCCTGGGTTCGTTCCGAGATCAAGGTATGCGAAGCCGCCAGGGCCTTGCCATGATGCTCCATCTGCTCGGCGCTGAACAATCCCGAACGTAACGGCGGTTCGCCGGCGGCATAGTGCCGTGCCGGCCGGTTGCCTCCGAGGAGCGCCCGCAACCGCAGCGCAAAACGGTGGATGGGGGTGATACCTCTGTTCATGGCTGAAGCTCCTGAGCACGCCGATTCGTTCCTTCATTGCAATACATTCTCGACGCTGCGGACAAGGTTTTTTTGTCGCAGCGGCTTGACCAGGTAATCCTTTGCATGCCGGCGTAAACTCTCTGCACGCGTCTCACTGGTTGGGTAGGCCGTCATGATGATGACGCGAGTGTTGAGATCTCTCCGCACCACCACGTGCAGGATGTCGATGCCCCATCCGTCACCCAGGTTGATATCCGCCAGGATCAGGTCAAAGTACTCCTCGTCTATTCGTGACAAAGCCGCACAATAACTATCGGCAGTGCTCACCTTGTGTTTTTCGGCGGAGAGAAACCTGTCGAGGGTGAACAAAATGGACTCTTCGTCATCGATCACGAGTATATGCGCCATTATGCATGATCCTTGCGAGGGCACCTCGGGCCAGGAGATCCCCAGCAGTGCCCGGGTGATGGAATGGAAAGGTTGGCGATCACAGGCACTCCATCTTTGCACGGTCGCGACTGCCCGCATAGAGAGGCTAGAGCGGACAGCCACGCCTGTGCAAATTTGAGACACCTGAGAACACTTACGCCTGCGCACCTCGATTCCGAGGAAAAGATCTCGCTTCCGGGGTACTTGGTACTACAAGCTTTCAAGAAGTGCTCCAGAATGGGGATAAATGGTGGCACGTTAGAATACTAACCGTTTATTCAAACGATACGACTTCAGGCAGAGTGTTTGGCTTATCGCCGGCGGGCAAAAAAGATGTTGCAATCAGCAAAAACGTTGCACAGATCCAGGCTGATTACGCAACAGTTGACGGACTATTCCGCGACGAGGACTACGACATCACGGACAAAAAAGAACCGGTTCCCACAAAAAAAAAAGATCAGTGCGGCCTGGCAAGGTCACGCTGATCGTTTCAAGGGCTGGGGGGGCTATTAACATGCGCGGTGCACGGTAGCCGCGGCAGGGTCTCAGGATTGCGAGGGTGTCTCGATCAGGTTGAATTTTTTGATTCGCCGGTAGAGGGTGACGCGATCAATCCCCAATAAACGGGCGGCCTTGGCTTTGTTCCAGGCGGTTTTGTTCAGAGCCGCCAACGTTTCGCCGGGATCAACCTCCTTGCCCTTTGTGGAAGAACGCCGCATTCCTGGAACCCTCATGAAGTCCGGCGGCAAATGGTCATAGGTGATGATGTTCTGATTGCACAGGACAAAGGCATGTTCCATGGTATGTTCGAGTTCGCGGACATTGCCCGGCCAGGGGTACCTGGAAAAGGCCTTGAGGACGTCGGCGGAGACGCCGGCAATGTTTTTCTTGAATTTGGCATTGAACTTGGCGCGAAAGTGTTCAAGCAGCAGGGGGATGTCTTCGCGCCTGTCCCGTAAAGGGGGCAGCCTGATTTCCACCACCTTGAGCCGATAGTAGAAGTCTTCCCGCATTTCGCCCGACCCGACTTTCTCCTGGAGATTTCTGTTGGTGGCCGCAATCAAACGCACGTTCACCTTGGTGGAGGCCGAGCTGCCGACCCGCTCGAATTCGCTCTCTTCGAGGACACGCAGAAGCTTCACCTGGATCTTGGGGGAGATGTCGCCGATTTCATCGAAAAAGATGGTGCCGCCGTCCGCCCTGTGGAACCGGCCCTCGTTGTCGCGGATGGCACCGGTGAACGACCCTTTGGCGTGGCCGAAGAGTTCCGCTTCCAGGAGGTGTTCGGGCAGCGCCGAACAGTTGACCTTGACCAGCTGCTTGTGGCTGCGGTCGCCGGCAAGGTGCAAGGCCTCGGCCACCAGTTCTTTGCCCGTCCCGCTTTCCCCGGTAATCAGCACCGTGGTCTGTACGCCGGCCAGGGCTTTGATCAGGGAATAGACCTGCTGCATCGGCTCGCTTTTACCGATGATACGATGGAACTGCCGGTGTTCGGTCAGCTTTTTTTCCAGGCCGATCACTTGGGTGTCGTCATGGATTACCATCACGACCCCGGTGGTCTTTTTCCGGCTATCCAGAAGGGGATAGGTCCGCACACTGACCACGCGGGAGTCCCGGTTCTTTTGTTGACATTCGACCCGGTCCATCTCGACCGGTTCGCCGCTCCTGATCGCCGCCTCGATAATTTCTCCGCATCTACCCCCGCATCCTGCCGAGAGCGCGGCGAAGGGTTTACCGATATCGTCCGGGGAAAAGGTGCACAGGGACATGGCAGCCTCGTTGAGTGCACTCAGCACCGCCTCCTGGTCGACGGTGATGATCGCATCCCTGACGCTGCGGAAGATCGCCTCCAAGTTGTTGCGGTAACGCTCGTTTTCTTCATGAAGCGCCTTGAATTTGAGCGCCGTTCTGGTGACGCCCAGCAAGGATTCCTGGTTGACGGGTTTGGGGATATAGTCGAAGGCACCCAGCCGGATGGAATCGGTCGCGGTCTTGACTCCGGGGTCGCCGGTGATCATGATGACCGGGCAGCTCAGTCCCCGCGCCTTGATCTCGCGGAGGAGATCGATCCCCGTTCCATCCTCAAGAATGATGTCGGCAAAGACCAGGTCAAAGCTGGTCTCGCTTAAACAGGCCATGGCCTCGCCGCAGCTTGCCGCAGTGGCCACGATGTGCCCCGCCGCCCGGAGAAATCGCTCAAAAGTGAACCTGATCGATTCCTCATCGTCGATAACCAGAATCCGCGCACTCATACCCCCGCCTCGACATCGTTTTGATGCACCGGTAACTCCATTATAACTCTGGCCCCCGCGCCTTCGATGCTTTCGAAGCGAAGCGTGCCGCCATGGTCCGTAATAATCTTCTGGGTTATGTTCAACCCAAGGCCGGTCCCTTTGCCAAACGGCTTGGTCGAAAAGAAGGGCTTGGTCAGCATGGTCAACGCTTGCGGTGCTATCCCCACCCCGTGATCGTCAAAGACGATGCGCACCCAGGGGCAGCCATCGATCATGACACTCTCGCCGGTAATATCGAGGCGTTTGTCCGCATGCCGTCCCGCATACTTCTCATTCAAGGCATAGCGGGCATTATTGATGATGTTGATCATGCACTGCTGGATCTGCTGAAAATTGGCATCGACCCGCGGCAGATCGTCGGGAAGGTCGACCGTGAGGGTAATGCCCTCTTTGCGCATCTGCGCCTGGGTGAGCACGATGGATTCCGCCAGAATAGCGGCGATGCTCGAAGACCGTTTATCTTTTCGCCGATCATGCTGAGCGTACGAAAGAAGATTCTTGACGATACAGGCGACCCGCTCCCCCTCCTTGACAACGCGGGCGCCGATGTCCACTCCCAGACTGTCGGGACTGCATTCATTGATCAGGATCTGGCCGTAGTTGATAATGCCGGTGATGGGGTTGTTGATCTCGTGGGCCACACCGGCCGCCAATTCCCCCAGCGAGGCCAGATGGACCGCCTGGATCGCCTCTGCCTGCATTGCCATCTTCTCGGTGATATCGCCTACCAGCAGGAGCACGTTGCTGACCCTGTCCGTATCATGCACAGGAAAAGCCCGGATGTCGAGCACGGCCCCGTTGTAGGTGACCATGGCGACTTCCTTGCGTCCTGTTTCGAAACAACGCCTGACCGGGCACTCTTCCAGGAGTGCCTGCCGATCATGGAAGAGTTTGTAGCAGTATTCCCCGGCCGGGTCGAGTATCTCCCCGTTGAATTTCAGCCTATTATCGCCGTTGATCCACAATATTTCAATCTCTGGGGAAAACAGAATCAAGGTATCGCTGATCGCATCCAGCAGCGTACGGAACTCCTGGGAGAGCTTCCTGAACTCCTTTTCGCTCGCACTGAGTGCGATCGTCCGCTCGAACACCTTGTTTTCCAACTCGCCATGCAGCCTGATCAGCGCCTCTTCGGCCGCTTTCCGGATGGATATGTCGGTGATCGAAGTCCGGCAGGACGGGCTGCCGTCATCATGCAATGCCCGAATGCTGTCTGCCTGCACATACAGGCCTGATCCGTTTCGTTGTTCCAGCCGCACTTCGCAGGTGTGCCGTTCGCCGCTGCGGAAAACCTGCGCAAGGTGCGCGCTAAAGGCCGCCCTGTCGGGTGCCGCGGCGTACAGCGACAGGGCGGTGTTGATCAGGCGGCCCCGGTCCATGCCCAGTTGATCGGCAAAGGTGAGGTTTGCCTCCAGGATGCGCCCCTTGATGTTAGTCGTGACGTAGCCGACCGGCGCGAAATCAAAGAGATCGGAGTATTTTTCCAGCGATTCGCTCAGTTGCTCCTGGGTCATGCGGAGTTCCTCGTTCTGCATCTCCAGCTCGATCTGGTGCACTTGCAATTCATGCACAAGCTGCTGGTAATCTTGCTTGCCCGCTGCCGAAACGTTCGAGGACGTTCGCTCCTTGTTCTGTTGCTCAGCCAGGCGGCGCAACTTTTCGAGACGTTTATCACCTGATTGCTGGTCAGTCATAGATCGCTTGGCTCCCTGTCCTTATGATTGTTCCGGCAGGCCAACGGGCAGGCCGGTATGCCTGGCTCGAATATGTCCCCCCAAAAACCCATATTGTCTCTTGTCGTTTATTTAACATCAACGCTTAAAGCGTAGCGCTTTCCAGTCAAATAGCAACACTTTTATGCAACGCGCAACACTTTCGCTCTTACCAAAAATGCCTCGCGCCCAAACGCTTAATCTAGATAACTTATCAATATACTGCCTTTTAATCAAATAATGAACCTGACTGGTATACCGGTATTGAATTTGCAAATACAAACCATAGAGAGTGACGAACAGGCACCGGGGCCTTTTGCAGCAAACTCACTGATCGAAAACAATACCGTCAACTGACCAGTACCCATCCGGAAACGATATGTTTTGTTCTGAATCGAGGCGCGCCGGCGAATTAAACTGCAGGCATGTGTGAGTGTCACGAGGATTCGATTTCGATTTGACGGCGCAACAAATATTCAGGGAAATAGAAGCGTTTCTGACGAGCACTAACCAGGCAAGGATAAGACTATGGAGAATAAGAAGCACCAACCCGGCGACCTTTCCGCACTTCGTAAATGGGCGGAAGAAATCGCCCGCAGGAAAACGGTAGCCAAACCGGGAAACCTGGCGTTGCGATCATCCCAGGAAATTGAAGAAATGTTTCATGAGCTGCGGGTGTATCAGATCGAGCTTGAAATACAGAACGAGGAACTGCGCCAGACCCAGATGGAGCTCGAAGCATCGCGGGCGCTTCTCGCCGATCTCTATGATTACGCCCCGGTGGGGTATATAACCGAGAACCAGGCGGGAGTCATTGTGGAGGCGAATCTTACCGTCACCACCCTGCTCAATATTCCCTGGAGTGAGCTGATCAGGATACCGTTGAGCCGCTTCATTCTGCCCGAGGACCAGGATATTTATTATCGTCACCGCAAACAACTGCAGGAAACCAGGGCGCCCCAGGTGTGCGAGTTGCGGATGCTGCGGTCCTCAATTTCTCCGTTCTGGGCACGACTGGAAGCGATTGCCGCACGTGACCATGCGGGCATGCCCCTCTACCGGGTCATCCTGAGCGATGTCACCGCTTACAAAAAGGCTGAGGAAGGACGGGAACGGCTGAAAAAGCAACTCGCTCAAATAGAGAAAATGGAATCAATTGAACGGCTGGCCGGAGGCGTTGCCAACGATTTCAACAATATGCTGGGCATCATTCTTGGCAATGCCGAAATGGCCTTGGACCATGTCGACCCGGAGCAGCCGTTTTTTGCCAATCTGCAGGAAATCGGCAAAGCGGTTGATCGCTCCGCCAACCTGACCTGGCAACTGCTCTCGTTTGCCCGCATGCAGACCGTGGCCACCGAAGGGCTCGATCTTAATGAAACCGTGGCAGTCATGATGGCGATGCTGCGGCGGGTCGCCGGCTCGGAAATCGATCTCGTCTGGATACCCGAGCCAGGGCTGTGGCCGGTCACGATGAATGTACCCCAGATCGAACAGATCCTGGTCAACCTGTGCAGCAACGCCCGGGATGCGATCACGGGCCGTGGGCAAATAACCATCGAGGTAAAAAATACCCAATGGAAAGCCGAAGACAACGTCAATCAAGCAGGCTTCCCCCTGAGCGAATATGTAATGATCACTGTCAGTGACAATGGGTACGGCATGGGGGGGAATGTCATTGACAAGATGTTCGAACCATTTTTCACCACCAAAAAAAAGGGCCAGAGCGCAGGCTTAGGATTGGCGATCGTGCACGGCCTCGTCACACAAAACAATGGCTTCATCAACGTCTACAGCGAACCGGACCAGGGCACGACTTTCAATATCTACCTGCCCCGTCATGCAGCCACGGTGTTGATTCGCATCCCCAAAGCCGACAATAATCTCAACTACGAGTACCACCGATACGAGTAAGAGAAGCAGCCGGCTGGATTGATCCAGCCGGCTGTAGGGAAGTAGACAGCAGTCTACCGCACCGA